>CAJULU010000062.1 GCA_910587575.1 uncultured Dorea sp. | reverse complement strand
CGTGTCAGCTGTGCTTCTGCTAACCGACGGTGTAGCGGGCTACATCTAGGTTAGCAGGCGTGCTGATTGCACGGATAGCGAGTGCTGATTACTCAAGAATTAATGCAATGATGTACTAGGTTCATGCTTCTTCAGCACCCGCTCCAGAAAATCTGACATGATAAACACCATAGGGCCTGGCACAAAAAACATGGCCATGGGAAACTTCCAGACTATGGCGCCAATACAGATCAATACCAGGAAAAGCGCCAGCGTGGTTCCGAAGTAACGCACCACCATATACATAGAAATCTTCACCAGCCACCCACAGCTCATGTCGTATCTGGACAATGCGGGGAACAGATAACAGGCCATTGCCAGAAGATACACGCAGACCAGGGCATACACGCAGATAAAGAACAGCCCCACGTATCCGTCCGTCTCCTTCATCAGAATCCCGATATTCAGATGCATGGCAAGCGTGGCCGCCGCCACCAGCACCCACAGAATGACCCCCTGCCGCAGATTCAGCAGAAAAGAATGGAAGAATTCCTTTGAAATATACCCGTCGTTATGTTTGATACATTTCACCATTGTATGGTATAATGCCGCCGAAGACGCTCCGATCGTAAGAACCGGAAGACTGCCAAGAAACCACAGAAAGCCCAGCGCCATAATGTCAAAAAGCTTATCACAGGCTGACACAAAGCTTCCGCCAAATCCAAATATATTCTTTTCACGTTTTTCTTTTTTCACCATACCTTCTCCTCATTTCCTTTTTTGTTCCTGCCGGATCACAAAGCGGCCGCCGCCTGCAAAAGCACCGCGCCACGCAGTCAATGTGTGCGGCACGGTGCAGCAGTCGTTTTTCAGATTAAACTTCTAATACAAAGTCATTTCTTGTAAATAACGGAATCTGGTCAATCGGCGTGTCAACCACAACGGTCTGTCCGCCGTCCAGGACTTCCTTCGTCCATGCATTGGTCCATCTGGCCCCTGCCGGCAGATAGACTTCTTTCGTCTGCTGTCCCTTCTCCATAACCGGCGCCACCAGAATGTCCGGTCCGAACATATACTGGGATTCATTCTCCCAGCATACGGAATCTGCCGGGAAGTCATAGAACAGTGGACGCATAACCGGAGTTCCCTTCTCATGGGCTGCCTCCATCAGTGTACGGATGTACGGCCGCATTGCCTCACGCAGTTCAATGTATTTCTTACAGATCTCATACACTTTGTCTCCAAAGGACCAGATCTCATTGGGTGCACCAGATACACATTCCGCTCCGCCTGTGGTTCCGAACTGGGGCTGGTACGGCATACGGTTTCCGTGAAGCCTCATGACCGGACAGAATGCGCCATACTCAAACCAGCGGATCAGTACCTCGTGGAATTCCTCGTCATAGATACTTGCGCCGAAGAATCCGCCGATATCGGTGGTCCACCATGGAATTCCTGCGATTCCCATGTTAAGGCCGGCAGCAAACTGATTCTGAAGGCTGTCGAATGTGGAGTGGATATCTCCAGACCATACCAATGCGCCATACTTCTGGGATCCTGCCCATGCGCAGCGGAGCAGGTTCACGATTCCTTCCTGTCCTTCTGCCTTCATTCCGTCAAAGAAGGTCTTGGCATACATCACCGGATAGATATTTCCAACCTGGTTGTTTGGCCCCAGGTAATAACGGTAATTGTCAAAATCATAGACCGTATACTCCGGCTCTGCCTCATCCAGCCAGAAGATCTTCACTCCCTTATCGTAATAGTTCTTCTTAGCCTTCTCCCATACATACTCTCTTGCCTCTGGATTGGTGGTATCATAGTGAACCGTATTGCCCATGTACAGATGATCAATGTGGACGCCTCTCTCCACCCTGGTCAGCAGGCCTTTGGAGCGCATCTCATCGAAGTTCTCGCTCTTATAGTCCACCATGGGCCAGATGGATACCATCAGCTCAATTCCCATCTCCTTTAATTCTGCGATCATGGCATCCGGATCCGGCCAGTATGTGGGGTCAAATCTCCAGTCGCCCTGCTTCGGCCAGTGGAAGTAATCGACCACAATGACATCAATCGGAATCTCACGGCGTTTGTACTCTCTTGCCACTTCCAGAAGCTCTTCCTGGGTCTGATAGCGCAGCTTGCACTGCCAGAAGCCCATGCCGTACTCTGGCATCATGGGAACCTTTCCTGTGGCATCGGCATATGCCTCTTCGATCTCAGCCGGGGTATCTCCTGCCGTTATCCAGTAATCCAGCTTCTTAGTAGACTGTACTTCCCATGTAGTCACATTCTTATTAAAGCTGACACGCCCTACCGCCGGGTTGTTCCACAGGAACCCATATCCCAGGGAAGAAAGAGCAAACGGCACGCTGGCCTGGGAATTACGGTGCGCCAGTTCCAGTTCCGTTCCCTTTACATCCAGGAACTTCTGCTGATACTGTCCCATACCATAAAGCTTCTCATCCGGATTGGACTCGAATCTCATAGTCAGTGAATAATCTCCGCCAATGATCGGCTTAAATTCTCTTGCCGACATTTCCAGGGAACTGCAGGTCTTGGCAAACATATCCTCCCGGTTACGGACAAATTCTTCCAGAAGCAGTTCTCCCTTCTGGTTATAGAACAGAATCTTGCCGATATTATTAATCTCAGCCTTAATCTTTCCATTAACAATCTCAGCCGAAAATTCACTGATGGTAACTTCTGACTGTGAATCCGCCAGTTTTCCATCCAGCGCCCATAACTCCTGGGGCATTTCCGGCATCTTGGACGCACGGACTCTTAAGCTGTTCTCCCCCCAGGGTTCTATTATGACACGCTCATCCCGGTAACGGTAATACAATGCGCCTTCCTTTTCTTCAAAATATCCCAGCAGGAACTGGTCATCAGAGCGGAAATCCCCTGTTACCCCTTCCTTTTTTACAAAATCTGGCATGATTTTACCTCCTCATTCTATATTCTTTTACAGATTTATTCTTTTACGGCTCCGGCTGTCAGTCCTCCTACGATATATTTCTGCAGGAATACAAAGGCAAGGATAACCGGAATCGTAAGAATCGCACCATAGGCCATGATACAGTTCCATTTTGTTCCGTATTTGCTCTGGAACTTATGGATATTCGCTGTCAGAGGCCTCATGTCCGCCTTTACGTTAAAGGTCATGGAATAGATCAGGTCATTCCATCCGTTCAGGAATGAGATGACTACTACAGTGATAATACCGGTCTTGATTGTCGGTATCATAATCTTAAAAAATGAACGGAACACGTTACATCCGTCAATACGGGCCGCCTCATCCAGTGACACAGGAATGCTCTTGAAGTAGGGCCGCAGCGTGACCACAATAAACGGCACCGAGCCTGACGCCACCGCTATGGCAGGAGCCCAGTATGTACCTAATAACCCCAGCTTGCTGAATGTCAGATACATCGGTGTCAGCATAACGGAAGCCGGGAGCATCTGCGTTACCAGGAAGGTCAGCATGAAGGTCTTGGTTCCCTTCACCTTATAACGCCCCATTCCATATGCGGCGGGAACTCCGAATCCCAGGGAGATGACCATCGCACAGACCGCAATGAGAACACTGTTCTTTAAAGACGTCTCAAAGTCCGCATCCTGCAGGTTCTGAAGCCATGGGTCAATGGTAAACTCATGAGGATAATAGGTTACAATCTTTCCGAAACTCTCCATGTCGGTCTTGAAAGACATCTGGATCAGCCAGTAAATCGGAAAGAGGAAAAAGATTGCAATAATCACCGCAAAAATACAGTTTCTGATGTTCCTGCGTCCTTCTCTGGATTTCAGATACATACGTCTGGCTTCTCTGATATCGTTTTTCTCCATCCTAGTCATCCTCCTTCCCTAACAGTTTCAGATAGAACAGGCCTACACAGAACAGGCAGATAAACAGAATCATGGCAATCGTTGATCCCTGTGAAAATTCATACTGTGTAAATGCCCTTGAATATGCATAAGTCCCTAATACATCCGTTGAATTGAACGGTCCCCCTGCCGTCATGATAAACATCAGGTCAAATGCTTTGAACGTATAGATAAAGCCCAGCATCAATACGGACAGCATTGCTGACTTCATCAGCGGAAGCGTAATATATAAGAATCTCTGGAAAGAAGTTGCCCCGTCAATGGATGCACTTTCATAGACATCATCCGAGATTCCCGTAAGACCGGAAGTCAGAAGCAGCATATTAAACGGAATTCCGACCCAGCAGTTTACCGCTATAACGGCTGCCAGTGCGGTACTTCCATTTACCAGCCAGTCAACGGGAGACGAGACAATATGCATCTTCATCAGCAGGTCGTTGATCACACCGCCGTCCAGAAGGAACAGGTTCTTGCCCAGCAAAGCGGTAACTGACATAGGCATCATATATCCCACAAGTACCAGTCCTCTGATCGGGCCTGCTAACGTGAACTTCTTCGAGAAGAACATGGCGAACAGGAAACCAATCGTAAACTGAATCAGCAGGCAGGCCAGCGTAAACACGACAGTGTTCTTAAATACCAGCCGGAATGTAGGATCTGCCAGCAGTGTCTTATAATTCTCCAGCCCTACAAACACCGAATCTCCGGAAGCAAAATTCTTAACATTCAGATTCTTAAAACTCAGATCAATATTATATAACAACGGATACCCGCAGACAATCAGCAGATAGATAAATCCAGGAAGAATAAAGATATATGCTTCTTTCGTCTTCTTGGCCGTCATACTAAGCTTCATACCTCAACGCTCCTTTCCTTTTCAGAACTATTGAAAAAGCACCCCGGCATTGTCCGCAATCTCAGATTCGGACGGATTCCGAGGTGCCTGGGGCTGTCGGAACATGATGTTCATTTCCCGGCAGCCTTTTATTGCATTATTAATTTACATCGTCTGCAACACCGCCGCCGATGGATGCCTCCGGAAGCGGATCTTCCTTCACGATCGGATCAATGGTAGCTGCGGCTGCCTTCATGGCTTCTTCTACAGACTTCTCGCCAAGCAGGGACTGCTGGACAGCTGTGTAGAACGCCTCTGAAAGTGTCGGCCACTGTGCATGAGGTCCGCGCGCCCTTGCGTAGTTCATACCTTCATTGAATACTGCATATCTCTCGTCTGTTGTAAACAGATCGTTTAAGCTGACAGCGTCTTTACGAACCGGAAGCTTTGCTGCGGCTGCCGTAAAGTCTGCATTATTCTGTGCGCTCATGAGATATTTGAGGAAATCCACACATTCGTCTCTGTATTCCGTACCTGTGCAGACACCAAAGTTCTCTCCGCCGATGGTAGAAGAATATTCCTTATCCTTCGGAAGCAGTGCATACTGATATTCGAACGTGCCGTTAATCTTCTCGTCAATATCAGCAAGCTGCCATGTACCGGATTCCAGCATTGCCGCCTTTCCTGCACAGAAGGAGTTGTAAGCCTCTGACTGCTGCCAGTTAATTACTTCCTTACTCATCAGTCCGTCCTGTACCAGATCTGTCAGGAACTGGATTCCCTTGATGGATTCCGGACTGTCAAGAGTGTCAATGTTGCCGCCTGCAGAGCAGATCCACGGCAGAAGCTGGAAAGTTCCTTCCTCTGTTCCGATGGCACACATTGCGAATCCGTATACGCCGTCAGCCGCATTGGTTGTCTTCTCGCATACTTCTCTGAACTCATCCCATGTTGTAGGCGGTTCCTCGAACCCGGCTGCCCTTAACACATCCATGTTACATGCCAGTGTCAGACAGTTGGAATTGTTGGGCAGACCATAATATTTACCGTCTGCATCCTGACAGCTCAGAAGCGGGCCAGGATAGAACTGATCCAGATCCTCCCAGGATTCCACATCATCTGTAATATCCTCAAACACTCCCAGTGATACATAAGAAGCCATATCCGGGGAATCCACCATGCCGATATCCGGAAGCTCACCGGATACTGCACCAATGGTATACTGGTTCATCAGTTCTTCTCTGGATACATAGGTTGCAGTAATGTGAATCTTGTCCTGCTCCTCATTATACTTTTCCACAATCGCTTCCAGATCCGGAGCTTCATGCTCAAAATAATGCCATAATGTGACTTCAGCCGCACCGCCGGATGAACTGCTGCTTTCCTCAGAAGATGAGCCGCTGTCACCATCGGATGACCCACTGTTACCGCCGCCGCATCCTGTCAGCAGGCTTGCCGTTAAGCCGCCCATCAGTAATAACGCGGTAAGTTTCTGAATTCGTGTTTTCATAATATTATCCTCCTCACATTTTGATATGAATTTATTATATATAGTTTTTTTGAGGAATGTAACCATATTTTTTAGGAATTCGAGGAATTTTTTAGGCGATATTTTTAATATTTGGAGAATTTTTTAAGATTTTTCATTATTTCAAACAAAAAAGATGATGTTTTACGACAATATCTTACTATATCGACGAACCCACATCATCTTTTCCTCATCATTTTTCGTTTCCCCGTAAGAACTCTGCCACACTGACTCCCTCGATTTCACGGAAAACTTTATTAAAATATTTGGGATCCGAGAATCCTACCTTGTAAGGAATCTCTTCCCTTGGGGCAGCCTCCGTCAGAAGCAGCTTCTTCGCCAGGTCAATCCGGTATGTTCTGATAAAACGTGTAAAATTCATCCCCACGTCTTTGTTGAACAGATAGCAGAGATATTCCTGGGAAACCCCCAGGCTTTCCGCCAGCTCCTTCTGACTGATCTTGGACGCATACCCGGACTCTATAAAGCTTAAAGATTTGCGCACGAGAGGATGGGCATCGGGATACTTCTCTTTCAGGCTTCCTGTACAGTTACCGCAGTCTTCCGATTTCTTATCCCTGAGGCGTTCCATCAGTTCCTTCACCTCATCAAACATGATGGGCTTTACCAGATATTCGTAGACACCCAGGCTGATGGCCTGCCTTGCAACCTCAAACTCCTCATAAGCGCTCACAATCACGAACTTTGTCTTAATCCCTGCGGCTTTGGCCGCTTTGATCAGCTCCAGGCCTCCCATATAGGGCATCTTCAGATCCGTAAATACCACGTCTGGTTTTACAATCTGCATAATCTCAAGGGCCTGCTTTCCGTTTGGCACCTCTGCCGCAATCTCATACTCATCCGAGATCGACATGATCAGGTTCTTAAGCCCCCTCCTGGCTCTCTGTTCATCTTCCGCAATTAAAATCCTCATAACTTACCACTCCTTGGTTCTGTTCCGGCCGGCCTGTAATGACAGCGCCTGTAAAGCCTTCTCCTCCTCTGGCCGATAAAGGCATCGGAAGCAGAAATACAAACTTTGTTCCTTGTCCTTCACTCGTCTCAAACGAGACCTGAAACTCCTTTCCATAATACATCTGCATTCTGGTAACCACATTGGAGATTCCGATCCCCACCGCCTTACTTTTGGCAATGGGCGGATTCTCCAGGATCTCCTGTATAATGCCGCTTCTTGGAGCGCTCATGCCGCATCCGTTGTCTTCAATGGAAATCTTAAGGAATTCCCGGTATCCCACACCCGTGATCCGGATCATCCCCCCGCTGTTTCTGCCTTCAAATCCATGGAGTATGGAGTTCTCCACGAAAGGCTGCAGCATAAGCTTCCTGCATGGCCAGTTATCATAGTCTGAGTCAAACTCAATCTGGTAATCGAACATTCCTTCCATCCGTTCCTTCTGGAGAAAGAGATACTGTTCGATCCAGGAGATTTCCTGGAACATATATACATTCTGGTGCTTCTGGTCAAAGGTATACCGCAGGATGTTGGACAGCTTTTTTAACAGCAGGGAGACTTTATAATTCCCGCTGTCAATGGCTTCATAGTTAATCACATTCAGCGTGTTACAGATAAAATGTGCGTTAATCTGGGACTCCAGCGCCTCACGTTCCGCAAGCTGCTGCATCTTCATGGATTCTATCACCCGGCAATGTTCTTCTTCTACCTCCTGGCCTGCCTTTCTGATGGCCTGTACCATCTCATTGTACTCCTGGGCAAGCTGCCAGATCTCATTGGTTCCTTCGATGCTAAGCTGTTCTCTCGTATCACCGTCCTTGACCCGGGAAATCGAACTGCTGATAATCTTCACCGGCTTGAGAATCCGGTTTGTAACCAGGAACAGTAAAAACATGATCAGTACGATGGCCGTCAGAAAGATCAGCACCATCCTGTCATACATCTTGTTGACCTTTTCTTCCAGAATATCCTCGTTGATCACCGCATGCAGCGTCCATCCGTAGGTCCCTATATCCACGTTCAGGTCGATAATCTGGCTTTCGTCTTCATAGATGTCTGAACTCCTGCCCAGATACTCACTGCCGCCGGTATGCAGAAGAATCTTTCCCTGTTCATCCTCGATATAAGCCTGTATGTATTCTTCCTGGTTCTGATTTAACTGTCCAAGAAGCGTATTCATGGGCTGGCTGTCGAAGGTGAGTACCAGGATATAGCGCATTTTTGCATAACTGTTATTACTTTTCAGAGGAAATGCGATGTGGATCAGTCCCTTGCTGTTGTCATTGGGATGAACCAGCGGCTGCGTGATGATCTCATAGCGGGGAACCGCATGCCCTGCCGCCATCTCCTGGACTTTCGAAAAGGTCTCCTGGATCACGTCTTCACTTTCTTCTTCCCAGACGTCCCTGGCCCCGGCAATGTTCATCTCCAGCCTGTCATACTGGAACAGCACTCCCTCTTCAGAGGCCAGGGCAATCCCAGTAATGGAATTCGATACCTTGATCGTCCTTTTCATGGTATCCTTGATGCTTTTCCTCTCGGAAGCGGTGATCACCCCGTCTTTTGTACTCTCCATGATCTGGCCGATCTCCAGATCAACAGAGATTCCGGATCCATAATTCACGTATGTCTCCATCTGGTTTTCTATATTCTTGTCCACAGACTCTAATAAGGCTCTCTCCGTAGAATAGGTTGTCTCTATCAGATTCGTATAATACCGGTCTTTCATGTACCACATCGTAATAAAGAACAACAGAAGCATGGAAAGCAGGATTGCCAGCGCAAAAGAACACCACATATGTGATGACTTGTAGTTCCATATTGCTTTTACATACCGGAATATCCTGCCCTGTTTCTTTCCCTTGATTTCCATTCTGATTACGCTCCGCTGTTGTATCTGTGTCAAAAGTTATTTTTATTATAGCAAAACGTCTGCTTTTTATCCAGATATGGTTTTCGATTTAGCAATATTTACAAAAAGGCGGTTCCGTTTCCGGAACCGCCGCCCATGTACATATATCTGACGCCTAATCAAAATATCTGTCCTTCTGCCTTTTATATACGATCGCCAATACCGATGCCACAACCAGAACCCCCGCCAGAAGCTGGGACACCGGAACCCCTGTTCCAGGAAGAAGCAGCTGATCCGTCCGGAGCCTTTCAATCCAGAAACGCCCAAAACCGTAACCGGCCAGGTAAACCAGAAAAAGTTCCCCGTTAAACAGCTTTCGCTTCCGGTACAGAAACAAAAGGATCAGAATCAGCATGCACCACAGGGACTCATAGAGAAACGTAGGATGTACCTGGATATAAGAAACTCCGTCTGCAGTCTCCATATGTTTCCGCATCAGTTCCGTGATGTCTGATCCCCGGACCGCATCTACAGGAAGCCTCATGGCAAGCAGCCAGTCCGTATATTCTCCAAATGCCTCCCGGTTAAAGAAATTGCCCCACCGCCCGATCATCTGGCCCGCCACCAGCCCGGGCACTGCCGTGTCCAGAAGAAGGGGTGCCGACAGGTGTTTCAGATGTGCAAATACGAACACCGTGATGACCGCACCAATGACTCCTCCGTAGATTGCAAGTCCTCCCTGACGGATATTAAAGATACTCAGCAGGTGATCTTTATACATATCCCACGAAAAGATCACATAATAAATTCTGGCCCCGATAATCGCAAAGATCACCGCATAGATTGCCAGATCATAGTAATCCTCCGGGTTCTGCTTCGTACGTTTCGCCTCCAGTGCTGCAATCAGAATTCCCACCAGAATTCCGATTCCGATAATGATCCCGTAATAGGCAATTTCAAACCCAAATATCGTGATATGGTCGCCTACCGACTTCAGATGGATTCCGATATTGGGAAAATCTATGGTTCTGTGCATGGTTCCTGCGCCTTCCTCTCTATACGTTAAACCGGAACAGCATTATGTCCCCGTCCTTCACCACGTAATCCTTACCTTCCAGTCTCACAAGCCCTTTCTCTTTCGCCGCCGTATGGCTTTTACACTCCATCAGGTCATCGTAGGAAACCACCTCTGCACGGATGAATCCCCGCTCAAAATCCGAGTGAATCTTTCCTGCCGCCTGGGGAGCCTTCGTTCCTTCGGTGATGGTCCAGGCACGCACCTCCGGTTCTCCTGCCGTCAGATAGCTGATCAGCCCCAGCAGACGGTAACTTGCCTTAATCAGCTTCTCAAGACCGGACTCGGATAAGCCAAGATCCTCCAGAAACATCTTTTTCTCGTCATCCTCAAGTTCTGCAATCTCCTGTTCAATCTGGGCGCAGACAACAAAAACTTCACTGCGCTCTTCCTTCGCATATTCACGCACTGCCTGTACGCCGGCATTCCCGGCGCCGTCATCAGCCAGGTCATCCTCTGCCACATTGGCCGCATAGATGACCGGCTTACAGGTCAGCAGATGATATCCCAGAAGCCACGCCTCCTCTTCTTCATCCTCTGCCTTCCCAAAGGTCTTTGCAGGCTTACCTTCTTCCAGATGAGCTTTGATCTTCTCTAACAACGCCAGTTCCTTTGCCGCAGACTTGTCATTCCTTGCTGACTTCGAAGTCTTGGAAATCCTGCGTTCCAGAATCTCCAGGTCAGAAAAGATCAGTTCCAGGTTAATCGTCTCAATATCCCTCAGCGGATTAATGCTTCCGTCTACATGGACGATGTTGCTGTCCTCAAAGCATCTGACCACATGGATAATGGCATCTACCTCCCGGATATTGGCCAGAAACTGGTTGCCAAGGCCCTCACCTTTCGAAGCTCCTTTCACCAGTCCTGCAATATCCACAAACTCAATGGCCGCCGGTATGATCTTCTTCGTGTGATACATTCTGCCCAGCACATCCAGCCTTTCATCCGGCACGGTAACCACCCCTACATTGGGGTCGATGGTACAAAAAGGATAATTCGCCGACTCCGCTCCCGCCCTGGTCAGTGAATTGAACAGCGTACTCTTTCCTACATTGGGTAATCCTACAATTCCTAATTTCATTCTTCCATTACACTCCTAATATTATGTTCATTTATCTGCTTATCAGTCACAGGTCTCCATCAGAATCACCTGTCCCGACGGGAAACTGATGACAGCCTCATCAGAATCCCCGGCGATCTGGTTACTCACGCACAGACTGTTATACGGGGTCAGCGTATGGTTCTTTAACGGATATCTGGCACCGCTGATATTGAATCCGAAAACATCCTCTCCTAAAGGAAAAACAGAAAAATATGTGCCAAACGCCTCACTTCTGCGAATATGCGTCTCACCGCTTCCGATAATGGAAATCAGATTCTGCCGGTCAAGGATCTTCGCATCGATTCCGGCCTTAAAAGGAATCATAAGGCTCTGTACATTCGCCCAGAGATGGTCAATTCTGCCTCCTGTAGCGCCGAGAATCACCATGTTCTTACTGCCAAGAGTCATGGCAAGCCGGATCGCAATCTCTGTGTCAGAAGCATCCTTCACCGGATTATATTCCCGTACGGGAACATTGGTCTCGTTCTTGTAGTAATCCCGGATCTCCCCGCTGACACTGTCAAAATCACCTACGATATAATCCGGCATGATCTGGTGACGGTAAAGAAATTCCACTCCTTTGTCTACCCCGATCACACATCTTTCCTCCTGCTCCTTTAAGACAGACAGTGTCAGTTCTTCGTCCAGATCCCCTCCGCTGATAATAATACTTCTCTTACTCATATTCTCTTAAAATCTCCATAAAGTCTCTCGTGTTCTTCCCCGGATCTCCTCCAAATACGGCAGATCCCGCAACAATCACATTTGCCCCGGCATCCAGCACCTCGCGGACGTTGGACAGATAGATCCCGCCGTCCACTTCAATATCCACGCTAAGACCCTGTTCCTTTATCATCTCCCGGATCCTGCGGATCTTATCCAGAGACTCCGGAATAAACTTCTGGCCTCCGAATCCCGGATGGACGCTCATAACCAGAACCATGTCCACGTCTTTCAGATATGGCTTCACTGACTCACAGTCCGTCTCCGGACAGATGGATAATCCGGCCTTCATTCCCAGAGTACGGATCTTATCAATGGCTGCCTTTACATCTTCGCAGGCCTCCAGATGGATGGTCACAAGGTCGGCTCCCGCTTTCTGGAATGCTTCCACATAGCGGATGGGCTCCTGAACCATCAGATGCACATCCATCACCTGTTCTGTCACTCCCTGGATAGAGGCAAGCACCGGCATGCCAAAAGATATGCTTGGCACAAACATACCGTCCATCACATCAAAATGAAGATATGCCGCCCCCTGGTCCCAGGTCTTTTTCATCTCCTGGCCCAGCGACCTGAAATCAGCCGCCAGTATTGACGGTGCCAGTATATAGTTCATATTCAGTACCTCCTTCTGTTTTTCAGTTCCTCATACATCTCCGTATAGTTCTGATAACGGATGGGATGAATTCTGCCTTTTTCTACCGCATCCTTCACCTTACACCCTGGTTCATGCACATGGCTGCAGCCATGGAAACGGCATGTCCCTTCATAATCAGCAAATTCGGGGAAATACGCCTTCAGCTCTTCTTTCCCGAAATCATTGACATACAGGGAACTGAAACCCGGGGTATCCATGATATAGGAGTCTCCACTCACCGGAAACAGTTCCGTATGTCTCGTAGTATGCTTCCCTCGTTCAATCTTCCGGCTGACAGAACCGGTCTCCAGATTCGCTTCCGGCGTCAGCATATTGATCAGAGAGGACTTCCCCACACCGGACGGCCCGGCAATGGCTGTAGTCTTTCCTTTTAAACACTCTCTGACACGGTCTATATTCTTTCCTTCCAGAGCGCTGGTAAATATCAGCGGATAACCGCATGCTTTATAGATTCTCTTAAGTTCCTCAGTCTGCCAGCTTTCCGCAAGATCTTCTTTATTAAAACACAATACCACCGGAATTCCTTTCCGTTCCATCATAACCAGAAAACGGTCCAGAAGGTTGTAATGTGGCGCAGGACGCAATACGGCAAACACCACCAGAGCCTGATCAATATTGGCAACCGCCGGACGCACCAGCTCATTGGTCCGGGGAAGGATCCGGATCAGATTCCCGGTCTTTTCCTCCCAATCCAGCACTTCGATCTCTACATTATCCCCGACCAGAGGTTTCACCTTCTCCTTGCGGAAAATTCCTCTGGCCTTACATTCATAAACACCGGATTCCACTACATGAACGTAGTAGAATCCGGCAATTCCTTTCACAATCTTTCCCTGCATACTGCGCCTCTATTCCTCGGGCGTAACGTTATCGTCCGGCTCGGGAGCCGTCTGTGTCGGTTTCTGGCTGACCACCAGATTCACGGACGTTCCCTCTTCCACACTGCTTCCCACGCCGGGGCTGCAACTGATAACACTTCCGGCAGGAACCGAGTCACTGTCCTGGTATGTGACATTACCGGTATTCAGCCCTGCACTGCTAAGAAGCTGTTTCGCATTCTCCAGAGAAGTATTGGTCACAGGCGGCACACTCACCTTCTCCGGCGGCTTCGGCCCCTCGCTGACCACCAGACCCACATATGTCCCCGCCGGTACCTTCTTACCGCCCGCCACGCTCTGTGACACGACCTGGCCCTTGGGAACACTGTCATGATAGTCATAGGTCACCGTGCCTACAGAAAGTCCTGCGCCTACAATGGCGTTCTGCGCATCTGCATCTGCCTGGCCGATCACATTGGGAACCGTCTTCTTCTCTGCTCCCTTGCTGACCTTCATCACGATCTGGGTGTCTTCCGTTGCCTCCGCATGGGCAGCCGGTGTAGTCTCGATTACGTCACCCTCTGCCACGCTGTCACTGTACGCAAATTCCGAAGAGATCTTCTTGAAGCCTGCCTGGGTCAGCATACTCTGCGCCTCGCTCTCGCTGCGGCCGCTGACGTCCGGCACCTGGATCTTATTGCCTACCAGCCCGGAGCTTACCACTACCAGAATGGTAGTGTTCTTTTTCACCTTCTTACCTGCTTCCGTCTTCTGTTCTGATACGGTTCCTTCCTCGTACTTATTTGATTCCTTACGTTCTGTGACCTTGAATCCCAGCCCTTTCTCATTCAGCTCTTTCTTTGCTGCTTCCTCGGTCTTACCCACCACATTAGGAACCTTCACCTGTTCCTCTTCCTTATTCTCGGTTTTAAGGGTCGGGGTAAATTTGAACAGTCCGGCAGTCTTCCCGACTGCAAAGACCAGGATAAACACGATAATTACCGCAACCACGATCATGAGAATCTTCATGACCTTGTTCATGCGGGGATTCACATCATCGGAATCTCTCCGTCTTCTTCCCCGGGAATCATAGTCGTCATCGTCAAATTCATCATCTTCATCGTCATACTCTCCGGTATCATAATCCCGGTCATAGCCATCGTCATCATATCCGTCTTCACCGTAATCATCCCGGCCCTCATAATCATCCCGGTCATGGTATCTGTCATCGTCACCATAATCATCATAGTCGTCGTCATCATCAAAACTTCTGATATCGTCCAGTTCATCACCGGTAATGATCACCGTATTCACACTGCGCAGAGGCGGTATCACCACAAAGTCTCCGTCCGGATCCACCAGGGAGCGCTTCAGGTCACGAATCAGCTCATCCGTGTTCCGGTATCTCCGTTCACTGTTTTTCTGGGTACATTTCAGAATAATCCGCTCCAGACTGTAAGGAATGTCCGGCACCAGCTCAGAAGGCGGTGTAATCTCCTCCTGCAGATGCTTGATGGCCACCGATACGGTGGACTCCCCGTCAAAAGGCACCTGGCCGGTCGCCATCTCGTACAAGGTAATGCCCACCGAATAGATGTCACTCCTCTGGTCACTGAATCCACCCCTGGCCTGTTCCGGCGAGGTATAGTGAACAGATCCCATGGCATTGGAACTGACCGTATTGGATGTGACAGCTTTGGCAATCCCGAAATCCGTCACCTTCACTTTTCCATCTTTGGAAATGATGATATTCTGGGGTTTGATATCTCTGTGGATAATCTCCGCCGCATGTGCGACTCCCACGCCCGTACACATATGGATCGCAATGCTGATGATCTCCTTATGGTACAGTCTGCCCTTCTTCTCTATATAATCTTTCAGCGTAATTCCTTCTACCAGTTCCATTACCATGTAATACAGGCCCCGGTCTTCGCCCACGTCATATACATTCACAATGTTGGGGTGGTTTAATCCCGCCGCCGCCTGGGCTTCTGAACGGAATTTACGAACAAAATTCTCATCTTCTTTGTATTCCTTCTTCAAAACCTTGATTGCCACATAACGGTTCAGCATACGGTCCCGGCCTTTGTACACGTCGGCCATCCCGCCCGCCCCCACCTTACTGAGCACTTCGTATCGCTTTCCAAGGATAATACCGTCTTTCACACTCATACACTCACCTCATCCGCAAGTGGCTCTGCAATAACAACCCCTATGTTATCCCTCCCGCCATTGCTGTTTGCTTTCTCAATCAACATCTGCACCGCTTCCACAACATCCCGGGACCCCCGGACGATATCAAACATATCCTCATCCTCCACCATGTTGCTTAAGCCGTCTGTACACATCAGTATGATGTCTCCCTTCTTGAGCCGGAATTCATAGATATCTGCCTCCACGCCTTCCTTCACGCCGATAGCCCTTGTAATGATGTTCTTATCCGGGTGGTTTCTGGCTTCCTCGGCCTTGATGCCCCCAAGCCTTACCATCTCTTCTACCAGGGAATGATCCTTGGAAATCTGGCGGATCTTTTCATTAATGAGATAGAGCCGGCTGTCTCCCACATTGGCAAAATACAGCGTATTGCCAACAACCGTTGCCACTACCAGAGTGGTTCCCATCCCTTCCAGCTTGATGTCTGCAGATGCGACTTCGATCAGTTTATCATTTGCAATGCTGACTACATTACGCAGGATCTCTTCCGGTTTATTGAGGGGCGTGTTCTCCAGTTCCTCACGCAGTACGCCCACCGTATATTTTGACGCAAAGTCACCCGCCTTGTGGCCGCCCATTCCATCGGCAACCGCAAGCAGATTCGGAAAAGGCCCGATGGGCTTGTCCGTCACGTATACATAGTCCTGATTGACTTCACGCTTTCTCCCTACATCAGTCATTGCAAATATCTTCATCTGGTTCTCCCGTCCGCGGCAGCATAACGTCTCCTTAACTGGCCGCAGGCTCCGTCTATATCTGAGCCTCTTTCCCTTCTTATAGTAACATTAATTCCATTTTTTTCAAGTTTATTTTTAAATACACCGGCATTTTTCCGGTCCGGTTTCCGGTAATCCCGCTCTCTCACCGGATTCACGGGAATCAGATTAAGATGGCAGTTCCTTGGCTTTAAGATTGCCGTAAGTTCCCGCACATCCTCCGCCCGGTCGTTCACGCCTTCGATCAGACTGTACTCGAAAGTCACCCTTCTTCCCGTCTTCCGAAAGTAATCATCACAGGCTTTCAGCACGTCCGGAAGGCTGTACTGCCTGGCTACCGGCATAAGCCTTTCCCTCTTCTCCTGGCTGGAGCCATGGAGAGACAGGGCCAGCGTGATCTGCAGGCCTTCCCCGGCCAGTCTGTTTATGTTGGGAACAATCCCGCAGGTAGAGGCCGTAATATTCCTCTGGCTGATATTCAGCCCGTGTTCATCGCTGATCATCCGGACGAATCTGACAAAATTCTCGTAATTGTCAAGAGGTTCCCCGGTCCCCATCACCACAATATGAGAAACCCGTTCTTTGGTCAGCCTCTGGATCCGGTAGACCTGCCTTAAGATCTCCGAAGGGGTTAAGTTGCGCTTCAGACCGCCGATGGCTGATGCACAGAAGCGGCAGCCCATCCGGCAGCCCGCCTGGGACGACACACACACGGAATTCCCGTAGGGATGGCGCATCAGAACACTCTCGATCATGTTCCCGTCCCAAAGTTCAAACAGAAACTTCTCCGTAGGATCCGCTTTCGAGATCTGGCGTTCCACCAGTTCCATCTTCCGGATCTCATAACCTTCAGCCAGTCTTTCCCGCAGACTCCTGGAAAGACTGGTCATTTCATCAAAACTGTCGGCTGATTTCACATGCAGCCATTCATAAATCTGACGGCTGCGAAACGGCTTTTCACCCAGTATTCTGATCTCTTCTGCCAGTTCTTCATAATCGAAGGAGCAGATATCTTTTACATCACTGCGATTCATACTTTCCAATTCTACCATTCTTTCTATACCGGTCCGGCTGACAAAACCCACCGTAATATCCGTCATTCCAGAGCTTGTTTGAAAATTGCTTCCTGCCGGCAGAACATGGCAAGGTAGAAGCCGTCTCCCGGATCCCGCCCGGGAAGCCTCTGCCCGGCTCTAAGCAGGTGAAACTCGGGATACTGCCCGGCAAACCACTCTGTATTGCCCTCATTCTCTTCCCGATGGATCGTACAGGTACTGTAGACCAGCTTTCCCCCTGGTTTTACATATTCTGCCACTGCAGACAGGATCTCCCTCTGCAGCTTCACCAGATCCTTCTGGATGTCCGGCGTCATCTTATATTTCAGATCCGGCTTCCTTCCCAGTACGCCCAGTCCCGAGCAGGGCAGATCCGCAATCACAATGTCGGCTTTTCCAACGGATGCCTCATCCTTCACCCGTGCATCCATCCTTACTGCTTCAATGTTCGTAAGGCCGCTTCTGCCAATATTCTCCCGGATCAGTCCGATCTTATATTCCGTCAGATCACGTGCCTCCACCCATCCGGTTCCCTTAAGCATCTCCGCAAGATGAAGCGCCTTGCCGCCGGGTGCGGCGCAGACATCTATAATATAATCGCCCGCCTTCGGGGCCGCCCACTCTGCCACCTGCATGGAGCTTAAGTCCTGTACCTGGTAATATCCCTTCTGAAAACTCTCAAGTTTCATCAGATAGTCAAACCCTGAAAGATGCAGGGCATAGGGAAGAGAAGAGTCTTCTCTGACCCGCACATTCTCCTTATTCAGCATCCGGAGCAGTTCGTCTTTCGATATCCTGTCCGGCCGGAAACGCACGGTTACCGGTTTTTCCTTTAGGAAATCCTCCGCCATGGCGCATACCGTCTCTTCGTCATATTCCGACATCCACTGCCCGAGAATCCACTCGGGCAGGGAATACCGTACAGACAGGGCATGGATTCCCCCCTCTTCGGAAGGGCAGGAAAGATCTTTCAGATTCCTGCCGATGCTGCGCAGGACTCCATTGACGAACCCCTTCAGATTCCCGAACCCCCTTTTTGCCGCCAGCCTCACTGCTTCATTGCAGGCCGCAGAAGGGGGAACGCTGTCCATATATTTCATCTGGTATACCGCACTTCTCAAGATCGTACGGATCACCGGTTTCATCTTGTTCACCTTCACCCTGGAAAACTGATTAATGATATCATCCAGTTCAATCATCCGTTCCAGGGTACCGTTCACCACCCGGGTGATAAATGCCCTCTCCTGCTTCTCCAGATACTGATACTGGTCAAGAGCATTCTTAAGCGCAATATGGCTGTATTCTCCGTCTCTGGTAATCTGAAGCAGGATCTCCAGGATCAGATCACGGGTATTCACAGACTGTGCCATGCAGGGATCCTCCTTCATGCCGGATTTTCTTAATTCCTCTTATTATTGGCCAGCAGCACAATACGCAGAAGCTGCAGGACCGAAGAAAGCGCACCCGCCACGTAGGTGAGGGCGGCCGCAAAAAGTACCTTCCTGGTTGCACTCACTTCATCCTCGTAAAGCATCCCACTGCCGCCCAGAATATGGATGGCACGGTTTGACGCATTAAATTCTACCGGGAGCGTCACGATCTGGAATAAGACTGCCAGTGAAAATGCCAGGATACCCAGATTCAGAAACAGCAGAGAAGAACGGCTGCTGAAAAACAGTCCGATAATGATCAGCGGCCATGCAATGGTACTTCCGATATTCACCACCGGAACCAGAGCGCCCCGGATCTGAAGCGGCACATATCCTGTGTCATGCTGGATGGCATGCCCGCATTCGTGTGCCGCAACTCCCAGAGCCGCAACAGACGCAGAGTTATAAGTTGCATCCGACAGACGGAGCACCTTGGATCTGGGATCATAGTGATCCGTCAGATCACCCGGAACATGCTCCACCCGGACGTCATAAATACCTGCCTGGTTCAGAATCCGCTCCGCCGCTTCCCGTCCCGTCATACCGGAATGATTCCTCACACGGGAATACTTACTGAACGTAGACTTCATCTTTGCCGATGCCAGCAGACAGATCAGAAATCCGATTATCACCAGTATATACGTGGGATCTATTCCATAATACATCACATACACCTCCTGATTAGGGTTTATCATTCACCATTTATCAACATATACAAGGTATTATATATGAAAAGCAGATAAAATACCTGTTTTTCATATAAATTTAACAATTCTTAATGATTTCTTATACTAACGCTTTGCCAGAATTGTTCCTGGCTTCATCGGATATCCCCGAAGGAATGCCCCTGCATCCATCCGTTTCTTTCCCGGAATCTGCAGTGCAAGCACTTTCAGGACTCCCTGTCCCGTCTGAACGCAGAAACCGTCTTTTTCCACCCCGATGACTGTTCCCGGAGTCTCCCCCGTCTCCTGTCCGGCAGTCACCTGCGCCTCCCAGATCTTCATGACCCTGCCGTCCCAGTCCGTATATGCACTGGGCCAGGGATTTAATCCCCGGATCAGCCGTTCAATCTCTGCCGCACTTACGTTCCAGTCAATGCTGCCCAGGCTTTTGTCTAACATTCTGGCATATTCTGTCGGGCTCTCTCCCTGGGCCTCGGGCTTTAACGTCCCTTCTTCCAGGGCTTTCAGCGTACGGACACAAAGCACGGCTCCCGCCTCGCCCAGTTTATCATGAAGACTTCCGCCGGTTTCCTTTTCATCCAGAACCACCTCCGTCTTCAGAAGCATGTCCCCGGTATCCAGCCCTTCGTCCATCTGCATGGTGGTAACGCCGGAAACCTTCTCGCCATTGATCACCGCCCACTGGATGGGTGCGGCTCCCCGGTACTTCGGAAGCAGCGAGGCATGGACATTGATACAGCCATAAGGCGTCATCTGGAGGATTTCCTTTGGCAGAATCTGTCCAAAGGCTATGACTACCATGATATCCGCAGGATACTTTCTCAGTTCTTCGATACAATCCGGATCCCGGACCTTCTTCGGCTGAAACACCGGGATCTGGTACTCCATCGCCGTCTCCTTCACCGGGGGAAACTGCATCTTTCCTCCCCGTCCCTTAGGCTTGTCGGGCTGCGTCACCGCAAGCACGATCTCATGTCCGGCCTCTATGAGAGCCTTCAGCGTCCCCACCGAAAAATCCGGAGTTCCCATAAAGATAATCTTCATCTATTCGTCCTCCTCATATACGGCGTCATGCAGGCCTCCCTCTACCAGTTCCACGTACATCCTTCCCTCCAGATGGTCTATCTCATGGCAGAATGCCCGGGCCAGAAGATCTTCGCCTTCCATCTCGATTTCTTCCATATCCTCAGTCATCGTTCTGAGGCGGACGTAGTTCGGCCTGGTCACGGTGCCCGCCTTGCCCGGAACGCTTAAGCACGCCTCTTCTCCTGTCTGCTCCCCGGACACTTCCAGGATCTCCGGATTAATCAGTACGATCGGACCGTCGCCGATGTCAATAACCACGATCTTTTTCAGAATTCCTACCTGGGGTGCGGCAAGCCCCACCCCCTGCGCCTCATACATGGTGTCCAGCATATCGCTGATCAGAATCCTGTTGCGCAGCGTCATCTTGGTTACATCTTTACATTTCTTCGTGAGAACCTCGTCTCCGAGTTCCCGGATCTTTCTGATTGCCATAATAGCCTCTCCTCTCCCTTTCATCTGTCATTGATCATATACAAAATCTCAGAATACATTCATCGGATTAAAATCAAACTGAATCCGCATACCATGGAATCCCTGGTTCACCTCGATATACCTCTCCATCCGGTTTTTCACCTCTGTCAGGATACGGTCTTCTCTTCCTTTCAGATACAGCACCCTGCGGTACATGTCGCTGACCTTCGCCACATACGGGCCTGCGGGCCCGATAATCTGCAGCCTCTGTTTCCCGTCAATCCTTACCGCAAATTCTTTCAGATACTTTGCCGCCGTATCCAGAAGCTTCTCATCGGGTCCTGTCATCAGCACTGCCAGAAGCTGTTCCACCGGCGGATACCCCATCAGTTCCCGGTATTCCATCTCAGCGTCATAGAAGCCTTCGTAATCCTGAGCCGCCGCCCTCTCGATACTGTAATGCTCCGGGCTGTAGGTCTGGATCACCACTTCCCCCCGGCGCTTCCCCCGTCCGGCCCGGCCCGCCGCCTGGGTCAGAAGCTGGAACGTACGTTCCGCCGCACGGTAATCGCCGGAATAAAGGGACATATCCGCCGCCAGAATCCCTACCAGCGTCACATTGGGAAAATCATGCCCCTTGACGATCATCTGTGTACCGATCAGAATATCCGCTTCTTCACTGGCAAATGTTTCCAGAATCTTCTCATGCCCGTCTTTCGTCCTGGTGGTGTCCATATCCATCCGAAGGACGCGCGCATCCGGAAACATCCGCTTCACCAGTTCTTCTGCCTGCTGGGTTCCTGCCTTAAATCCCCCTATATAGGAAGAGCCGCAGGAAGGACAGACGTTCAGCCAGGGTTCCTCATGCCCGCAGTAATGGCAGACCATCTTACCACCCCGGTGCACAGACAGCGAAACATCGCAATGAGGACATTTTACTACATATCCGCAGGACCTGCAAGAAACAAAACCCGCATATCCCCGCCGGTTCAGAAATAACATGATCTGTTCCCGTTTCCTTAACCTGTCATCCATCAGGTTCTTCAGACGGTCACTGATGATGGAACGGTTGCCCCTGCGCAGTTCTTCTCTCATATCTTCCACAAATACTCCCGGAAGTTCCCCGAAGCCCGCCCGCATCTTCAGTTCCAGAAGCTGAAAACGCCCGCATCTGCAGGCATAGAACGCTTCCAGAGACGGAGTGGCAGAGCCGAGCACCACGCTCGCGCCTTCCCTTCTGGCCCGTTCGATGGCGGTCTCCCGGGCATGATACCGGGGTACCTGTTCGCTTTTATAGGCAGACTCATGTTCCTCGTCAATCACGATCAGCCGGAGTCTCTGAAAGGGCGTAAACAAGGCGGAACGGGGACCGATCATCACGTCCACTTCGCCTGCTTTCACCCGCTCCGTCTGGTCATAACGCTCCCCGGGGGACATCCTGGAATTCAGAACCGACACCCGGTCCCCGAACCTTGCATAGAAACGCATGACCGTCTGATAGGTAAGCGCAATCTCCGGGATGAGTACGATTGCCTGTCCGCCGTCTGCCAGCGCCACGGCAATCATCTCCATGTAAACTTCCGTCTTCCCGCTCCCGGTAATCCCGTACACCAGATACGTTTTCCGGATCCCCTTCTCATAGTCTTCCCGGAAAACGTCAGCCGCATATTGCTGTTCTGCAGTAAATTCCGGTATTTTTCTCCCCTTCTCCCTATGACGGATGGGATTGCGGAATATTTTTTCAGATTCAAGGCTGATGACCTTCTGCTCTTCCAGCGCCCTGACCACGGCAAGAGTAACATTCAGCTTCTTCGTCAGAAGTTCATAGTCCTGCTCCGGCTGATCAAGAAGCGCTGCCAGAAGCCTTGCACGGGCCTTCTGGTTTTTATGGAGATATCCCTCCAGCTGCCGCCTCCCTTCCTCCTCGTCAATGAGAAGCCGGACACGCCGTTTCCTGCGGGCCTTCTCCTGCTTTTTTATGGGAATCACCGTCTTCAGGGCCTGAATCATAGTTCCGCCGTAATGTTCCTTCATCCACGCCGCAAGGGCGACCAGCCTGGCCTCTATCGCCATGCTGCCCTCTGCCACACGAAGAACCGGCTTGATCTTCTCTTCGTCATATCCCGGCTTTGCGGAAAATCCGGTCACATACCCCCTGATCTCCTTATTTCCCTTTCCGAAAGGAACCACCACCTCCATACCGGTCTGAAGCTCTCCTTCCAGCTCCGGAGGAATGCTGTATTGGAATACCTTATCCAGTTTTTCATGTGTAATGTCTACAATGATATCGGCGTACATATATTTCCCCCAATATTCTGAAATGCCGGCCGCCGTGCCGTCTAGCTCCGGATCTCTTCCAGCACTTCCCTGATCAGGATGCGGTCGTCCATGTCATATTTCACACCCTTGATCTCCTGGTACGTCTCATGTCCCTTACCTGCCAGGACAATCACGTCTCCCGGCCTGCCGTGTTCAATCGCATACCGGATCGCTTCTTTCCGGTCACAGATAGAGATGTATTCCCCTTTTGTCTTCTTCATTCCTGTGACAATATCCTCAATAATTGCCTCCGGCTCTTCAAACCGGGGATTATCTGACGTGATAATGGTGAAATCCGCCATCCTTCCGGACACTTCCCCCATCTCATACCGCCTGGTCCTGGACCGGTTGCCCCCGCATCCGAAAACAGCCACGATCCGCTGCGGGTGATAATCCCGCAAGGTGTGAAGCAGACTCTCAAGGCTCATGGCGTTATGTGCGTAATCAATCATCATGGTGAATTCGTCCGATACCTTCACCATCTCGATACGCCCTCTCACCTTTGCCACTTTCAGCGCTTTCTGAATCTTCTCTGCAGGAACGTTAAAATGCCTGCACACGGCAATAGCCGTCAGTGAATTGTAGACGCTGAAATCTCCCGGAATATCAATTTCCACATCAAAATCCATCAGGCCGTTTACATGATAACGTACACCCAGATACCCCGGCTTTGTAATATGCTCAATATCCGTGGCACAAAGATCCGCTTTCTCAGACATTCCAAAAGTCTCCACCTGGCAGGTGGCATTTTGGAATACGTCCTCATACCAGGG
This sequence comes from uncultured Dorea sp., assembly GCA_910587575.1. GTDB lineage: Bacteria > Bacillota > Clostridia > Lachnospirales > Lachnospiraceae > Sporofaciens. Next base: position 871 of record CAJULU010000062.1, on the reverse strand, counting down.
ATCATCCACATTGGCAATCCCAAGCCTGCACTGGGAAAACAGGATTCCCTTGCAACGTTTATAGTCTTCGAAATCCTTGTGTTCGTTCGGTCCGATATGATCCTCACCCAGATTGGTAAAAATTCCGATCTCAAACGGGATCCCTGCCGTACGGTGTAGCATAAGCCCCTGGGAAGAAACTTCCATGACCACGCTGTCGCATCCTGCCTTCACCATTTCCGCAAAATACTGATGAATCGTGTAGGATTCCGGCGTAGTGTTATTAGCCGGTATGGACCGGCCGCCGATCACGGCCTCGATGGTTCCGATCAGCCCGACCTTGCGGCCTGCGCCTTCCAGAATGGATTTTACCATATAGGTGGTGGTCGTCTTTCCCTTTGTCCCGGTAATGCCGATGATCTTAAGATGGTCAGCCGGATAGCCGAAGTATGCCGCCGACATCAGCGCCAGTGCGTAACGGGTGTCCTGAACCCGGATCACCGTGATATCTTCTGAAACTGCTACCTCCTTTTCTACAATCAGGGCAGCCGCACCTTTTGCGGCCACCTCCCCTGCATAAGCATGACCGTCGGATACTGCGCCGCTGATGCAGACAAACACGCTTCCTTCCGTTACTTTCCGGGAATCGTTGATCAGTTCCGTTATTTCAATCCCGTCATTCCCCTTTACAACTTCATATTTCAAATGTTCCAGCAACTGGGTTAATCTCATTTTAATTTCACTTCCTCCTGTCAAAACAGACTGCTTTATGTCTCTTTCCTTTTCTGCGCCAAATGAAATTGTACCATACTTCAGATTAATTTTCCATAATAGAAGTCAGCTTTGACGCTTAAAAAATTTTCATAAAAAAACCTCCCATTTTACGGGGAAA
>CAJULU010000061.1 GCA_910587575.1 uncultured Dorea sp. | reverse complement strand
CAATAGCCCCAAATAATGCAAGATTTTATTCAAAATTTTTTAAGCGTCAGAGCTGGACAGCAGCTATCAGTATGGAACAAATAAATCAGATGTGCCTGGTTGTAAGAAGAGAGGAGTTTCTGTAAAATGGATAACATAGGGAGGTGGATATATGGAGAACCATATGTATCGGAGGAATATCAGACCGGGAAGCCGGGTAAAAATCATTTTAAAGAAGGATCAGAAATCAGGTAAGCTGACAGAGGGGTACGTGGACAGGATACTTACTAACCGGTCGGTTCATACCAGAGGTATCAAGGTCATGTTAAATGATGGGCAGGTAGGCAGGGTACAGCAGATACTGGAGCCGTGAAACAATGACAAAGAGAATCTAAAGAGAATCTAAACGGAAAAAAGAATTGCGGTTTCAGGGAAAGAATGGTAAACTAGAACAAACCTGATTTGTTTTATTCCGAAATCTTTAGATTTGGAAAGATGGGGGAATTCCTGGAAACAGGTCTATGCATACAGAGTAAAAGGGCACCTTGCGGGGTGCTTTTTTGTTACCCGTTTTGCGGTCAGGAAATCATATAAAAGGAGGATATTTTTATGGAGCAACATGTAAAGAAACAGAATTCATTTTTTCAGACAAGAATGAATCAGGCAAAGCTTGGGGCGTATTATACAGACCCGGCACACTGCCAATGGATTGCCGGGCTTTTGGATTTCCCAGAAAATGAGGAAGTCTGCGGCCTGGAGCCCGCTATCGGTGACGGAAATGCGATTATTACGGTCATGGGGCGCCGAAACAACGGAAATATACATATTTTCGGGGTAGAGTTAAATGAGGCCACAGCAGATATGGCAATCAATCATCCATTGATTGATGAATGTATCTACGGTAATTTTTTGACAGATGCGGTTATCACAAAAGGCGCATTTTCCTTCTGCTTTGCGAACCCGCCCTATGGGGAAGAAGACGGGGAGAGGCTGGAATGGAGATTTTTCAACAAAATCGTACCATGCCTGAGAGAACAGGGCATCTTTGTTTTTGTCATTCCTTATTATGTAATGGCCGAGCCTATGTTTTTAAAGGCATGGCACACGAATTTTATCACGGAATGCTGCTACCGTTTTCATGAACAGGAGTATAAAAAGTGGAAGCAGGTGGTCCTGATTGGAAGGAAAGCAGAAAAGCGGCCAATAGATGGGGAGCAGCTGGCAAAGATAAAAATGGATATCGACTCTCCGGAGAAAATCCCGCTTTTGCCGACAGGGTATGACGGGAAGAAAATAAGAGTGCTGCCATCTAAGAAAAAAGATATAGCAGAATTTAAAAACAAAGAATTCAATGCCGAGCGTGCAAAGAGATGTCTGGGAAAGAGTGCGCTTAATGATCTGGTGAAAGAGAAGATAACACAGCAGAAATTTATTGCGGATAACCTGAGCAGGCCCCCGATCATGCCAAATGCAGGACAGATGTATCTGATGGCAATATCCGGCGCCGGGCAGGGGCTTGTGGGTTCGGAAGCGTCCAGTGACCTGCATCTGCAGAGAGGAATGGTTACAAATGTAGAGGAAAGTGAGATGCGGATGGACGAGAATGGCAGAATGGTAGAGGCAGTTCAGCGATTTTCCAAGGTTGGCTTCCAGATTATTGAAAATAGTGGAATGATACGCAGATTGTAGGGAGAACAGGCAGGGGCCTGTTTTTTTTAACGAGGAGGAAAAGAATTTGCATGTAACAGCAGGGAATATAATTACCCATCTATATTATGCAGTAGCGGCGGACGGCAGACTGCTGATCTTGTCAAACTTTAATGAAGATTTTATGTCTGTGGCGGGTTTATGTGCCAATATCGGCTTAGGGACGGAATCTGTTGCAATCATAGAGAACGGGAAGTATATAGAGACATTTCCGCCGGCAGCGGAGGTGGATAACTATCAAGTAAAGATACAAAACGGACGCGAGTGTCTGTATCAGGGTGTGAGCCTGTCAAGACTTATCAGTAGAGAATACCTTTTTATTGAGAAAAAGAACTGGGAAGAGCAGTTGTATGCCTATCTGATGAACCAGTTTGAATTTCCAATCCTGCGCCGCTGGATCCCGTATGTGACAGAGGAAGCCATGGCAAAAAAGCTTTTACACATATCGGAGATGAAGGTGATCGGGGAAACAGGGCTGTTTGACGGGTATGAAATCTGGCATTCAGAAATGACAAATGAAGCGCTTCTTTCCATTCTGCAGGCGGGGCTGTCAGATAAAAAGATCCATATTTCAGAACAGGAGCAGCGGCCACTGGATTTCTCAGATATGGACGATTATTTTAACAAATACGGGCATACGCTGGTTGATAACCTGGAAAGACTGCTGAAGCCATTGACATCGATGAAGGATAAAGTGGAAGAGCTTACGTTTATCGGCAAGAGTTTATACCCACAGCAGGCGGCTGTCGTGAACGGCGCGGTTGAATGTCTGAAAAAAAAGAAATATGCATTTCTCATTGAAAGCATGGGAGCAGGCAAGACCCTTCAGGGGCTGGGGGTTGCTGAGGCTTTTTTTAACCAGGAGTATCTTAGGAAGCATTCTGAAAAGACCGTAAAGGAGGTTTATACGGACGGCAGGCTGATAAAGTTCAGGGTTATCATCATGTGTCCGGCGCATCTGGTACATAAATGGGAGGAATTTATCTATGAAGAAAGTCCTTATGCGAAGGTAGAGATTATTGAAAAGCTGTCACAGCTGACTGCGCTCAGGAAAAAGGGGAAAACTCCGGCAGGGAAAGAGTATTATATAGTCGGGAAAGACACTGGGAAATTATCCTATGCCTATATGCCGACTCCAACCCAAATAAAGGTTAAGAAGCCTAAAGTGCCTGTATGCAGCCATTGTGAGAAGGAGTTTCCGGCTGACCTGCGGTCATCTTGTGGGTGCGGGTGCCGTAAATGGGAACTGATGGAACAAAGAGAGGCCGTAAAGGGGATGATATGTCCGAAATGCGGTGAAATACTTCTGGCTGCAGACGGATCGGGAAGTATTGATGAGACGACAGGTGAATACAGAGTCCTGATGCCGGAGAATTTTGCCCAGCAGAACAGTGCGAACCGTTTCTGCCGGTGCTGCGGGGAGATTCTGTGGATGCCGGCCTGTGAACCGGTTGACAACAGGATTATGTATTGGAAGCCGAAGGAAAAGCCAAAGAAATGGAAGAAAATATCACACTATGCGAACCGTGCCATGAAAGGCAGAAAATCTGTATGGGTTATGAAGGACAGAGAAATGCTGTACAAGGAGCTCAATCAGCTTACAGACGAAGAGATAGAGGAGATGGACATCTATGGGCCAAGGCGCTTTGGACTGACACGTTATATCAAAAAGTATCTGGCCGGGTATTTTGATCTGGCGATTTTTGATGAAGTACAGTCTTACAAGGCAGGCGGGAGCGCACAGGGATATGCCATGCACGACCTGATAAAGGCAAGCAGGAAACAGCTGGCACTGACAGGAACAATAGCAGGAGGATATGCATCGGATCTTTTTTATACGCTGTTCAGGCTGGATCCTGGCAGGATGCGGGCAAAAGGCTATCGGTACAGCAGTGCGGGAGAAAGGAGGTTTGTTGAAAAATACGGAACGGTGGAAACGGTCTATGAAATCAAGGAAGGGGGGAATTACCATTCAATGTCGCGCGGGCGGGTGATAACACCGCAGCGCTGTCTGCCGGGCATATCCGTGCTGATCTTTACAGAATTTTTGCTGGACACGTCCTTGTTCCTGGATCTCTCAGACCTGAGCAGATATCTTCCGAAGCTATATGAAGATGTGGTCATCGTGCCTTTGGAGAGCCGGATATATGAGGAGTATTGCCGGGTAAGGGCATGCATGAAGGAGGAAATGAAAGAGAGGAGCGGAAAACTAATTATGGGGAGTTTTCTGCAGTTTTCTCTTTCTTATACGGATATGCCGTATAACCGCGGATCGATACTTTCCCCTGCGACAGGGGAGATGATTGTAGAACCGGAAGACTTAAGCTGCCTGATAGAAGAGGGAAAGCTTCTTAATAAAGAGCAGAAGCTGAAAGAGATTGTAAGCAGGGAGCTTGGCGAAGGAAGAAATTGCTTTATCTACTGTGAGTATACCGGAGAACGGGAAAGATCCATATCCTATCGGCTAAAGGATGTTTTAGAACAAACCTGCGGCCTGTGCGGGTATGAGGTGGTTGTGATAGAAAGCGCATATCCCGCCGCAGTAAAAAGGGAGGAGTGGATGCACCAGAAGGCTGCGGAAGGCGCCAGGGTGTTCATCACAAATGCGAAATGTGTTTCAACCGGACTCGATTTTGCATTTGTTTATCAAGGAAAAAAATATAACTATCCGACAATTATATTTTACCAGCTTGGGTATGACATGATTACAATCTGGCAGAGCAGCCGCAGGCATTACCGGCTGAACCAGACAGAAGAATGCAGGACATACTATCTGGTTTCAGAGAGGACCATTCAGATGGATGCCGTTGAGCTGGTGGCGACGAAGGAGGTTGCGACCAGTTCCATACAGGGACATTTCTCGGCGGAAGGGCTGTACACAATGGCACGCGGGATAGACCCGCGCGTAATCCTTGCGCAGTCTGTAGCGGATAAAAGCGAAAAGAAAGAGCAGGGATTAAGGAAGATGATGGATGTCCTGAATGAACGGAACAACCAGGGCCGGGAAACGGCCAGCTATAAAAAGATGATGGTTTTTTCTGAACTGACGGGTTTAAGCGAAGTCCCCGTCCTGGATGACCCGTTCGGCGAATATGAAGCAGCTACGGGACGGGACATACTGGATCTGGTTTTTGCTTTCGACAACCATAATGCAGGGGAGCCGGAGGATATCACCCTTAAGCAGGAAGAAACAGTGGATTCGGAAGAGCCGGAGGATACAGAGCTGAAAGAACTTTTAGAGTTATTATTTTTTTAGGAGGATAAGATATTATGTTTAAAATGAAAGTACACAGCGGCGCATTTGTAGAAACCATGAGAAAGGTATCAATCGGAATACCCGTATCAAGCCAAAAAGGTGAAAGTGACGGGGTAAAGATTGTTTTTTACAAATCGATTAAGGGAATGCCGGATATGAGCAAGGGGATCTTCCTTGCCTTTGACGGGAAGGTTCAGGCAGTGAGCTCTATGGATATCAGTAATGTAACTGCTGATGTAGAAGAAGCGGAGGTACATATCAGCGGGAAGAAAGCGCTTGCTGCTGCAAATGCGTATGCGGCGCTGGATATGGCCCTTGAAATCGAGATTGACAAGGATGTGAAGATTTCCGCGGCAGGAAATAAAGTAACCCTCCCGCTTGGCCAGAAAATCGTGGCGTTAAAGCCGGATGGCCGGCTCCTGCAGGAAATTGAGATGCATACGGAGGATTTTATCAATTTCGTGAACTTTGCCTCCAGCTGCTATGGGGAAGAAAAAGGTAGCCGCGGTCTGCATTGCGTTGGAATCCGTATAGATCCGGAAAAGAAGGTCATGATAGGGGCAAGCAGCAACGGTACTCGCTGCGCTTATGCAGAATCCCAGAATGTCACGTTCCGCCCGGTTAAAAATAAAGAGGAAGGGGCGGCCGACAATAAAGTCATTACTGTGGTGATAGAGGGCAAGACTTTGAGAAGCGCAGTAAAGAATCTGGAGAAGAAGAAGGTGACCATAGGGATTGACGCGAAAATGCTGCGGATAAAATGCGGCAGCGATGTGGTTATGATCATGACACAGGAGATTCCGTTTCCGATGGATGCGATACTGCAGGTGATGGACAGGACTAAGCGGGTGGGAGCGTGGAAAGCCCGGCTGACCAATGTTCTTCAGGCGCTTGCAATCTATGAAATTACAATGGAGACACCCTGGCTGGAAATTAAAAAGCAGGGGGAGACGCAGGTAATCCTGCAGGGAAAGGACGAGCAGTCAAATGCCGCTGTAATCTGTGCACAGGATGGGGACATACAGACAGTGGCAGTAAATGAAAAAGAATTCAAGAACAGCCTGTCCGTTTTTTCAAAAGAAAAGGATATTATCATAGAAACGATGTCGGATAAGATGCCGATTGTGATGCGTCAGCATGAAGATGATAAGAATAAGATTTTTCTGATGCCGGTTTCAGAATAAAACGGCGTATATTATCTGTTTGTTAATTTTTTACCAAAATGGGAGAATTTGTACTATATTGGGAGAAAAAGGATTCATTTGTAGATTCCTTATATTTCCGGCTATGTGCGTAGCTTGCAGTTATCTACTTTTTCGTTTATGATTTGGATAAGGATAAACACATGTGATTTATACAAATTTCATATAATGGAGGAGGCTTGCACTTGAAGATTTTTTGTGTAGCCGAACGACTTGCTGTCCCTGCGAGGAGGCTGGGCGTTATGGCTCTGGCTGCGTCAGCATCGGAGTGGGACTTTATGACAAGCAGTCCCGGTGAATCCGGGGTCTTTAATTCTTTGATCGCAAAGATGAAGGATATTGGGGCTTCCGGATATGAACTGATGTTGACACTGGGCATTATAGGGCTTGTTTTCTCAATCATCTTTACGGCGGTATCGCTTCTGCTTACAAGCAATGCCCAGAAGAAAGAGGAGAAAAAGAGCCATGCGTTAGTCATATGTTTAGCCGGAATTGTTATTTTTTCAGTTTTTAGCATCATCGGGTTTTTTAAGTCGATTGGCACAGGTTTATAACATGACAGGACCTCCGGGTCCTGTTTTTTTTCATTTGGAGGTGGAAGAGATGTCCAGGTTAGGTGTATTCCCGATACCGGGGGAATTTAAGAGTGAGGACAGATGGTTCCGGTATTTTAACAGAAAACAGGCGCTGGTGCTGGTAGTCAGCGGAATCATTGACTATAGGGTGCTTATGGGGGCAAGTGCGAAGGGGATGCTGGTTCCTGCACTTATAGTCATGATATTTTTAACCCTGCTGGTGATGGGGATCGTCATGATCCGCCTGCCGGTGGATGCAATGTTCTTAGCCGGCGGAGGGATCACGATTGATGAATTGATCTTCCGGATTTTCTACCGGATGATACACGGGGAGATTTATGTAAAAAATTATGACGGTAGAGACGGGGAAGAACTATGAGAAGCATGATGAAAAGAAAGCAAAGAGGGCTTTTACTTCTGCTCCTTTTGGTTTTGCTTGCGGGGGCAGGCGGGTGTGCAAAGGAAGGCGGGGAAGATCCCTTTGATTTCTCGAAAATTGAGCCTAAAGACTTGAACCCGTGGACCTATGTGGAGGATACTGCGCTTTCTGAAAGCGGCCCCCTTACAGACCTTGCAGCCTCGTCCTCAGAGCTTGGAATTACCGTAGGAATCATGGGGATTGTGTTTTCTGTATTTTATATGGTGATCCGGATCTGTTTTATGCGTAGCGCGGCAGCGAAGGAAGATGTAAAACGTGAGGCGCTGATGAAAGGGATGATTGCGATTATGCTGTTCAGTATCCCGTTCTGGCTTGCGCTGTTCAAACAGTTTGCAGATTTATTAGTGTAGCAGAAGAGGGAGAGACATGCAGATAATAAACGATTTGGTAAGAAACATACAGATGATTGCGGCTGCGGTTATTATAATCCTTTTATTATTTGGCGGTATTGGAGTATATCTGTTCCGCACAAGAAAAACGGTGGCCGCGGAGAAGGAGGTGGATTACTCTGAGTTCAGGAGAAAGGATGTTATGGAGTACGTGAAGCTGGATGATGTTGCAGAGGATATGCTGGTTTCAGATAATGGCAGGCGGTTCATTGCGGCAATTAAATGCCAGGGTTTTTCGTTCGCCGATGCCGAGGTAGAGGAAAAACTCCAGACGATCCGGGGCTATGTGACATTTTTTAATGTGCTTGATAATAACCCGATTCAGTACCGGCAGTCGGCCCGGGATGTGAACCTTGACGGACTGATTAAAGACTATCAGGAACAGGCGGCAAGGCTGCAGGAACGCCGTTTTTCCCTGAATCTAGACTATACCGATACAAAAGAAGAATCAGAAGCGCCGGATCTCCTGGCAGAGGATTATAACATCTATTATGAGAAATTGAAACAGATGCAGAGGGAACTGATCTCATTAGGCTACCAGATTGACCAGTTAAATGCACAGATCCAGTATATGACGGCCATCTCAGGAGAAAATGCGGAGGCAAAGCGGGAGGAGATATACGTCTTTGACTGGCAGTACAACGCGGTTGACTTTTCCTCTCAGACGCTGGAAGAGCAGGAGGTCTATCAGCGTGCGGAAGCGCAGCTTAAGGAAAAGGCAAGCGCATATATCACTGCGCTGCGAAACTGCGGAGTCCATGCCAAACGGATGACCGGTGTGGAGCTCTTAGAGGAGATCCGGAGATACACACATCCGGTCTCGGCAGCAAAAGGGACTGTAGAGGATATTGTTCAGTCAGCGTATGACAGTATCTGTGTTTCCAGTGATTCATTAAAGGAGCTAGAAGAAGCAGCGAACAGGAAGATTGTGGAGAAAATCGTACAGGAGGTCCGCACAGATGCAGGAAGGAGGCAGAGCCATGCGAGAATTACTAATCCATAACCGGACAATGGTTTTTATGGTCATAGCAGGACTTCTTATAACCGCTTTCATATTGGCAGTAGTCCTATGCCTTGCGCTTCATAAGAAAAAGGACAGGCTGGCAGAGGATATCCGGAAGCAGAGGCTTAAGAAACGGGCGAAGGTTGCGGAGGCGAGAAAAGTAGTGTCGCCGGATGGTATCAACCCGAACCCTATGTCCTACACCGTCATACATGACGCGGGACATGATATCTATGTCCGGAGCTTTACAATAGATACGCTTCCAAAGAGGACAGTGTTCGCATCTACTTTTCCGGCACTGTTCAATTTTGACCGGATGACAAGCTCTGTTTTCATTGAGCCGATTGGGGAAGGACGGGCTTCACACCTTCTTGACGGGCGTATCGTGGAGATAGAGACGAACATGATTACGGCAGAAAAAAATGCGGACAGGAATCAGCTCAGGAAACTGAACGCGAAACTTAAGGATGCCGAAGTCTGGGCGCAGAGGATTGAGACAGGCGATAACAGCCTTTACCATGTATATTTTCTTTTTACCATTATGGCAGAAAATCTCGAAAAGCTGAACCGCAGGACGGACGCTTTCCGGAATCTGGCAAAAGAAAAGCAGATTACCATATCCTGCTGCTATTCCCTGCAGGCAGAGAGCTACCTGACAGGCATGCCGCTGATGTACCGCTATCAGGCGGCGGCAGGGCCCATCCGTTCCAGCGGATTAAAGCGACATACACTGGATAAACTCAGTGTGGCAAGTATCTTCAACCACACGCAGGACAGTTTTTTCCATCCTCAGGGGATCATTATCGGGCGCAATATGAGTACAGGCATGCCGGTGGCTTTTGATGTCTATGAGAAGAAGCATAACGGCTATAATATGGTGTTTGCAGGGATGACCGGAACTGGGAAATCGGCCTGTATGAAGATACTGGCATCTAGATACATCACAAAGAACGGATACCGTTTTGTATGTATTGACTCCCAGGCGAAGGGGAACCGGGGTGAGTACGCAATGCTGGCGGATATCATGTGCGGCACAAACTATGAGATAAAGAATAATGCGGGGAACGTTATCAATCTGTTTGATATTGACAAGGAGGAAGAATGGTCGGAAATCAGCGGTACATATGAAGTGCTTCGGCTCCAGGACAAGATAGCAAATGCAAAATCCGATCTGATGACATTGATTCAGGGCGGGAAAGAGCCGGCGGAGTTCTCGCTTGTCACCCACATTGAGAGGATCGTTACGGATATTATTGCAGAATTGTATGAGGAAAAGGGAATTTATGACAATGTGGTGGAATCCTTGTATGAATCCGGCAAGGGGCTTAAGAACGGTGTCCTGACAAGCGGAAAGATAAGAAAAAGAATGCCGGTGCTTATGGATTTCTATAAAAAGGCGCTCTTGAATGACAAGGTAAATACGATTTCAGAACATAAGAAGGCATACCGGATTATCCTGGACAGTTTAAAGGATCGTGTCCGCGAACTGTATTACTGCCCGGAGTGCATGGCCTTTTATAGCAGGGAAGAATGGAAAAAGAACAGGGTGTGCTCCTGCAAGGGGAAAATATTAAAGATTCACGGCTCAAAGGCTTATTATGACGGGCAGAGCACAATCAAGATCAGGGAGAATGAATGCTTTACAAACATTGATATTTCCCAGCTCCCGGAGTCTGAGCGGCCTATCGCGCGGCAGATTGCATTAAGCTATTTAAATGAGCAGTTTATCAAGACGAATGCGACCAATCCGAAGAAGACCCAGTGCCTGGGCGTAATCGTTGACGAGGTACACCAGAACTTCAACATGAAATCAGCGGTTGCCAGCCTGGATTATGTGGCGCGTACTTCAAGAAAAAGGCTGGTTTCCCTATGGACGGCAACACAGGCGCTGAAGGACTATGACTGCTGCAGGGAGACGGAGGCGCTTTTAAAGCAGGCGGCGGCAAAGTTTGTATTCAAGCAGTCGTATTCGGATCGGAAATGGGTGCAGGAGGCCCTGAACCTGACAAACGGGCAGACAGACCGGGTGCTGGAGTTGGGCGGAGATCCGGATGATGATTCCGGCAGCCGGAAAGGGGAGGTCTGCATTGTGGATAATGGAAAGGTCTGTTTTTGCAAGCTAGACTACCTTCAGGCGGCTGAGGCGGTGTTCGTAGAGACAGATCCCCGGATTATACAGCAGATGTATGCATAACAGAGGGGCGAATATGAAATATAAAAAGAAAAACAGGAGAGCGGCATGTGCGGTATGCGTTCTCCTTATGATCCTGATGGCCGGCAGCATGGGAGTATATGCCACGGAACTTCCGGATGATTTTACAGCGGGGCAGGACAGCCTGGATAATGATGTTGACCAGGCGAACGAAGACCGTTTTTCGGGAAGATCCCCATGGCTTGACAATGCGGATGAAACGATATATTCAGACACCGTGGATGCGGCAGACGAGGTGCAGGATATCGAGCCGGGGGAGCCGGGGATGGTGGAAAAGTATCTCTCGGAGCTGATCCGGAATGCGGCAAGCAGCCTGATCTCGCTGATAGAGAAGAATCTTGGGGCAGGGTTGGATCACATTATTTACGGCCGTGTGGGGAGCGGGAAACCGAATTCCGTGAATATATTTGCCTTTGAGCTCAGGTCAGGGAACCCTTATGGCGTGACCGCTTCGATATGCTACACATTGATCCGGAGCATGTCGTTTGTATTCTTGGGCATTGGCTTTGTATACCTGCTGGCTAAGAGCGCCTGGACGGGGCAGACGGCGCAGAGCCGGGAAAAGGTGAAGGCAGGCTTTTATTCCACGGCAATGAAATTTGCTGTGCTGACGCTTATGCCGTATGTTTTCGATGTTGTCCTGTATGCCAGGGATGTAGTGCTTTACGGCATTAAGAGCGCCACAGGGGAGATGATAACCGGAGGTGCGACGCTTTCTCTGGCGAAGGCGTTTTTGATCAATGCGGAAAGGACAGGGAGGTTTATTGATTCCCTGATGTATCTGGGAACGGTGCTGCTTACCCTTTACTTTGCGGTTTTATATGTGGCGCTGGCGATTGATCTGCTGATCTGCTTTGTGGCATTTCCCATTATGTGCCTGATGCATTCCCCTAAAAGAGACCTTCTGGGGAACTGGATGATGAATGTATTGTCAGATATCCTTACTCCTGTGCTGGATGCAGTGCTCTTACTGGTGCCGCTCCTGGCCAGTATAATGCTTGCCGATGTGATTAAGGGGATTGCAATCATTCAGATGATCATGTGTATGCTCATTATTCCCTCACGGAACCGCATTAAGGTCCTGCTTGGCGTCCAGAGCAATGAGCGCGGAGGGTTATTCGGGGTTATGGCGCTTGCAACGCTTGGCCGCGCGCTTACAAATAAGGCAAAGAGCGCATTCGGCCGTGTTTCCGATATCCATTCCGACCTGCAGAAAAGCAAAATGCATAAGGAACTGGCTGAAAGCGATGAAGAGGAGAGGGAGTCGCTGCTTGGAGGATACAGCCAGAATGGGGAATCTTTGAAAGGATATTCCCAGGACAGATATGAAGATAAACGTCCGGACCAGGGCGGGCTTTTGGAGGAAGTGGATTCTTCTGACCTGGAACGTGCAGGGGGACGTTTTGATGGGGCAATTATGGATGATGGGACTGCTATTTCTGATTATGAGTCAGGGTCTTTGGAGGAGGACGGATTCGATGAAACGGAAGCCCTCAAGGCACAGGGAGATAAGGAACATCCGGGAATCAAACCTTCGGAAATTCCTGCGGGTGGGGAGGGAAACGATACCGTAGGAGCACAGGCCGAAGGAAACTTTGCTGTGAATGAAGAAGAACCGCATGGCGGGGAAGGTTCCCTGTCAGGGGCTTCTTTTATCGGTGACATGGAAAGTGAAGGCAGCACATCCGTGGAATCAGACCAAATGCTTACGAAGAATGAGGCTCTTAGGGAGCTTGACCGTGCCATGGAACAGAAACAGGATACCATTGACGGGTTGCGGGCGCAGAAGGCGCATTTCCAGAGCGAAGAAAAGAGATTCGCAAGGGAAAAGCTAGAGTATGAACAAGGCTCTGAGGAGAAACAGGCACTGGAAAAGAGACGGGCGGAAGCAGCGCTTCGGGCAGCACAGACCGAGCAGAAAATTGCAGGACAGCTGCGGGATATGAATATGCTCCGGAATCAGGCGAAAGCAATCCGGGGCGGACAGGGCGGCGCGGTGCCAAGTGCCTTTGATGATGCAAGGTCTGAGATCATCTGTAAGCGTGCTAATATCAATAACTTTGAACAGCCGGAGTTTAGAAATGCACTTTCCAATGAACAGCTTAAGAAGCTGTACAGGCAGAGGGCGGTTTCGGGAATTGTAAAAGGAACTGCTTCTGTGGCCGGCGGCATGGCGGGCGCGGCCTTTTTAGGAGGCGGGAGCATATTCATGCAGCCATCGACGGCGGCGATGGCTGCAGCGGCCGGCGCACTGGGAGGCACAGCAGCCGGAAACGGAGTAGCAGTCGCGGCAATGACAGGTACAAAGGCGGCCAGGAACGCTGTGGGAACTGCTATAATGGCAGGTACGAATACAGACGGAAGTGCAGCGGATATTGCCGCATACTCTGCCGGTGCTGTGGCCAGGAACGGGAATGCGGTGTATAACGGCATTTATCGGGAACCTGTGGTAAGAGCTGCAGCCAGTGCTGATTTTAAAGCGGCTCACGGCGGGGCAGATGTTTTGCCGGTTTTCCCGGCAACTTCAGGTACGCCCGGACCGGACAGTCATGATGCCGGACCGGAGACGGTACTGCCTGAAAAACCTGAAGTGAGGATTCCAGACGCAACGAACAAGGCAGCTGCTGTTGCGGCGCAAGGCGAAGCGGCCCTCCGGAAGATCCAGGCGGAAATAGAGCGGGACAGTACAGAGGCGCTGAAAAAGATCATTACATCTTCCGGAGAACTGCGTAACAGCGCGGCGCTGATTGCCCTGAAAAAAGCCAATATTGAGACGGAAAAGTACAGGGCAACGGTCAGGGAGACACAGGGGATTAAGCTTACACAGCGGCAGGAGCGTACAAAACGCATTGAACTGCAGACAGAATATATGACGGAAGAGGTCATGAAGAAACTCAGCTTACAGCCAGATTATGAGAAAGGAACAGAAAGATACCATTCTGCAAAAGAATCCATCCGGGAGAAGATACGCACCATCATTGAGAAGCAGAATAAGGATATTTTCTAAAAAAATATATGGGAAAGAGAAAAAATATCATAGCCCTTTTTCTGGTGCTGGCGGTGATCTTGCAGCTGTCAGGATGTGAATTTCCGGGAGATGATAATATGTACGGAACGGCCAATGTATCCCCGCTTGTGGAGCGGTGGAGGCCGTATGTGCAGGAATTTGCGCAGAAATACGGGGTGGGAGAATATGTTGAGATCCTGCTTGCCATGATCGCACAGGAGTCGGGAGGGGATTCTGACAGGTATCCTGATATTCTCCAGTGTTCCGAAAGCGCGGGCATGGCGCCGAACAGTATCACAGACCCGTTGGTGAGCCTGGAACAGGGAATACGGTATTTTGCGGCCCTGGCGGAATCTGGAAAAAAGGCAGGGGTAGATATGGATACGGTCATCCAGTCTTATAATTTCGGGGGCGGCTACTTAACCTATGTCCGCGATCATTACGGAGGAAAGCATTCGGAAGAAGCGGCCCGCAGCTTTTCAGGCATGATGGCAGCCAGATCCGGGTGGAGTAGCTATGGGGACGTGAAATATGTAGAACATGTCCGTTCTCATATGCATGCGTCTTCTGCCGGCGGCGCCATGGAAAACTATGAAGCAATGTATGCGGTAATGAAGGAATATGAAAATGTGCCCTATGTATTTGGAGGAACTTCAAAATCGGGGATAGACTGTTCCGCCATGTCACAGAAGCTTTATCAGTCTGCAGGCATATCCCTGCCAAGGACGGCGCAGGATCAGTATGATGCCGTTTCCCATATCAGTGAATCCCA
Source organism: uncultured Dorea sp. (assembly GCA_910587575.1). Classification (GTDB taxonomy): domain Bacteria; phylum Bacillota; class Clostridia; order Lachnospirales; family Lachnospiraceae; genus Sporofaciens. The sequence goes on along the minus strand of CAJULU010000061.1, from coordinate 11,500 downwards.
GGCACGCCCCGGCGATCTGGTCTTTTTTACTGCTACATATGATGCGGGGACGTTTATTACACATGTAGGGGTGTATACCGGAAACGGGCAGTTTTTTCATGCGGGCGGAAACCGCTGTCAGTTTTCTGTGTTGTCAGGATATTACAGGGAGAAGCTCGTGTGTTTCGGAAGAAAATAGATAAAAGGAAGATAATATGAGAAGAAAAAAGATAGTTTTAATGTCTATCATCGTGCTAAGCCTGTTGATATTTATGGCAGCTGCACTCTTTATCAGTATGCCGGGTGGGCAGGTGCAGGAAGATGATACAGAGGTGCAGGCAGAAGAGAGGAAAGAAGATGAGCCCACTGTCGAAGAAACCGTCCGTAAATTTGCAGAAGTATTATATACATACGATACGTCGGAGCGCATGTTTTATGAAGGCGCCGAGGAATATATGACGCAGGAGGCATATGAAGCCATTGTTCCGATGTCGGATGGAGAGGATGGTGAGTTCCCGGCAAACCGGATGGTTTCAGAATTAAAGGAGCTGACCTGCTATTTCCGTACCATAGGGCAGGGGAGGGCAGAATCGATTGCGGTGGTGTGGTACAGGCTGTCCGGCTCCGGAAATTTCGGGATCCGGCAGATCGTGGAGTTATCGCTGGTGCAGGAGGCTGGATGGAAGATTGACAGGTGTACGGTACTTGACACTATGGAACAGTAAAGGAGGGCCGGTATGCAGGAACAGATGGAAAAGCTGTATATATTATGCGGGCTGTCCAGTGAGGCCAGTGATGACATCTGCGGTGCGCTTCAGGAAACGGCCCGCGCAAAAGGGTTTGAGACTGTGTGCGTCAGCAGATACCGCAAAGAGGGAATCCGGCAGTATGTAAGTGAACATCCGGAATTCCGCCTCCTGGTGCTGCAGGAAGCAATGCAGAGCAGCTATCCGTATACAGCAGAGGAACTGGCAGAGCTGATGGATGATTATAACCTGAATATCGTCATTTCCCTGCGCAAATCCCACCGGGCGAATACATACATGAAAGTGCTCTATACGGCGGGCATATTGAATGCGCTGTACGAGGAGGACGCAACGGCCGAGAATATCATGGAAAGGATCCTTTATCCAAGAACCCGCCGGGAGTGCAGGGAGTATTACCAGATATCCACGGCGGCAGACGCCATGCGTTCCCTGGAGATCGTGGATGAAGACCGTATGAAGGGATACCTTTCCTATGTGGAGGAGACGAAAGACGAAGAAGAGATTATAAAAAAATATCATTACGTTGCAAATTCTCTAAAAATCATAGAAAATATATACTTAGTTGAGCATTTTTCCGAGAGGGTAAAGGATACGCTTGGTTCTGATGAAATGTATCGGCAGGTAACAGGAGTAAAAGAAAAAAAGAGGCGGCACTGGCCTTTTAAGAAGAATCAGGAGCTTCCTCCCAATCTGAAGGTTCTCAGGCAGCCGGAAAAGGAGATCTACCCAAGGGCGCCGTCCGCTGCGAAGGAAAAGGAAATCCCGCGTGCAAAAGAGCACGAGGTGGCGGACATGATTGATGAGGACATTTCTGATTTGCTTGGTTTTAGCGCGGATGAAAAGGATTTCCCGACAGGGGTTCTTGAGGCGCTGCCAAAAGAGGAGGACGCAGAAGAAAAAGGCGCCTTTAGTAAGGCAGAAAGGAGAAGGCTGTCATTTCGTGCGATAGCCTTTGGCATAGCGCTGATCTTTCTTGCAACTGTTATCTTGTTTGGATTTTTCCTGTATTCCGAGCACCAGTCAAAGGAGACGGGGATACCGGTGATTTCCCGCTATTCGGAAGAAAGCGGCAAAAAGGATATGAAGGCTGCCGGTACAGATGAAGCAGGGCATGCGGCAGATCAGGCAGTGAAAAAGAGGGAGAGACAAGAGAAAAAACAAGATACAAAAACTGCTGACCGTAATTTGAAGGATATTACTACAGAAAAAACGGACAAAGGACATGAAACACAGGAACAGACAGCACAGACAGCAGCGGCAGGCAGGTCGGGGCAGGTGCCGGTCTCAACAGAAACATACAATCCGGTGCAAGACCAGCAGGTGGTTTCCGCGCCACAGGCCGCCGCAGGAGAAGGACAGACATATAGCGTGGATATTGCAGAAAACGGGCAGCCATCTGTGCCGGAACAGCAGGAGCCGCCGGCAGTTTCCTATCAGGGGAAGATCGTTACCGGGGCAGAAGCAATCCAGATAGCCTATGCCAAAGAGGCAGAGGGAGTAAGCCTGTATCTGCAGACAAGGGAAGACGGGGAAGGAATATTCTGTGCAGATGTTATTGCCCAGATGGTAGATGGGACGTGCAGCTACCTGATACAGGAGAGCGGCACAGAGCAGATATCTTTTATCCAGCAATAGGGAATTTGGAGGGCAGTGGAACGAAAGGAGCAAGTCATATGACAGAAACGCCGTCAATTGAAATGATTTTAAAGGACCTGGAGAAACTTAGTGAACATGTAAAAATGTATAATACAGGGGCTTATCCCGCTTTTTTTCTTCAACTGCACACGGTGCTTCGGATTCAGGATATTTTAGATATGCAGCTTAGCGATTTGTATTTTTGGGAAGACGGCAGTATCAAGCTTCTTCCGGAGCTCATGTATGCGGGAGAGACTATTGAGCTTGATGAGAACGGGCGCAGGGAGCTTGCGTGGTATGCTCTGCAGCGGATCGCTGTGTGCCAGGCGCAGGAGGAGGCATTGGATGACTGGCTGTGCGTCAACAAGCAGGGAAAGCAGCTCCAGCTACAGGCGTACCGCAAGATGCTGGAGCGTACCAGTGCGGAGCTTGGGTTCGGGGAAAATTATAATGTGGGCTACCTGCACAGCCTGTATGGATATCTGGCTATCGGCTGCGGAAGGAAGACTATAGACGAAACGGCAAAGGAATACCGTGTGGCGCGCTATTATCTGCTGAACAGGATATTTAAGGGCAGAAAGATACAGTATCTGGAGGATGTGATCCAACAGGTGGCAAATATTGAGGAGACGCAAGAATGACATTGGAGAAGGTATATAGTGAATTGATGGATCTGTACAATACCAGCGGAAAGGAGTTTTTCACAGAAGCAGCCGCTTTTCTGTCAGACTGTCTGCCGGGCAGGGAGCATACAATCCTTGGCCGGAGTGAGGAGGACGGATGGAAGCTGGCGGCCTCAACGATCCGGGATCCGGATGAGACAGAATTCCTAAGGAGGGCCGCCGGAAAGGAATATAAAGATAACGGAAAAGAGTTTTTCTGCTTTACGTCACAAAGGCAGGGAATTCGCAGCCATCTGGCAGTAACGCTTTCGGTCCGCCGGCGCGGGACTGCCGGGTTATGGATTATAGAGAGCCAGGCGGGAGAAAAAATTAATCCGGATAAGTCGGTATGGAGGATAGGGCAGCTGATGGCCTTTTTCTTACAGCTCTCACAGGATGAGAGGCTGCGGGTTTTAAACAGATATCTGGACGCCGCGACGGGACTGCCCGGCAGGATGTATTTCAGGCAGACGGCGGGCAGGATTCAGGAACAGGGGCACCAGGTGATCCTGTGCGGGTTTCGGTGGGATAAATACCGGGAGGGAATCCGCCTGAAAGGCTCCGAAGAGATGGGGGAAAGGGTACGGCAGCTTGCTGTGAAGGTTGCATCCCTTGAATTGGGGAATCTGTATGCATTGTCTGAGGACACCATTGCAGTCATTTCCATAGCGGAAAGGCAGGAAGTGTATGCGCGGATGGAGAGCATCCTGGAAGAGGACGGGATGGGGAACGTAATAAAGGCAGTCATGATGCGCCCGGAACCAAAACAGGAGATTCTTACGGAGATGGAAGAACTGTTCAGCATGTGCAGTCCGGGGATTATCTGGTACAGGATGCAGGAGAAGGAGAGCGTATTCGCACCGTTTCTGAAAGCGGCTTCCCCGCAGAAAGAAGAGGGGAGCGCAGAAATAAATGAAGCAGGGGCAGACGGGAAGGAGGACCTGATGGAGGAATTTTTCAGGTCTCTGTGAAGAAAGGATGGTTTATGGGATATTGGAGATGGGCAGGCCTTTTCATGGCCTGGCTTCTTATGGCGTGGATCCCTTTAAGTCCGGTACATGCGGCAGATAAGGCTAGACAGGAAGATGTCTATGATTCCCTGCAGGAGAGTATAGAGAAGAACTGGACGGACGGATTTGAACATCTGGAAGCAACAGATGAGATAGAGGTGAAAGGGCCTTTGATGGAGCGGATTCTGCGCAGCATTGCAAATGTCTTTTACAGGCATTTGGTGGGAATCAAAGGGTGGTCTTTGTTTATCGGTGTGATTTCGCTTGTAGTCGGTGTGTTTATCGCGGTGACTGCGAAACTGAATAAAAAGCTGAGGAAATTCGCGATTACTTTTTTTGTGGTAACAGTACCGTTACTGCTGATTATTTTTACATTTGGCATTACAAAGCTGGTCAGTATATTTATATAGGAAGAAAGGGGTTATTTATGAATACTTTGCAGAATATCAGCGACCTGTTCCTGGGAAACCAAGGAAACCGGCCGGGGGTGCCGGAAAGAAAGGGACATCTGAAAAAATACGAGTCGGCATTCCAAAGCGGGGAATATATGATGCTGTCGTTTTCCAGGGTGGATTCCATAACAGGGGATCTTTCCCAGGTAGACGAAGATATCACGGTCATCATGCCGGCGGATCAGATTAACGGGAAACCTTACGACCTGCGCTACCGGGCGCAGAAGCTGGAGGATGTGTACTGTGTCAAGGTGACAGGGATTGATCCGGTTAGAAAAGTCGTATATGTGAGCCATCAGGCGGCAAGGCTTGAAAAGCGTCCGGAGATAGAGGCGGAGCTTAAGAGATATCTTTCAAAAAAGGAGAAGACACCGGTTGTCGTAAAGGGCAAGGTGCTGAAGATACAGACAAAGATGGTAAAGGGCGAGCCGGTAGATACCGGGGTGTGGCTTGACCTGTGCGGTGTGGGGATTCCGGCATTTATCTATGTGGGGAACTGGAAAAGGACATTTACAGAGACCCTGCGCGGGAAAGCGTCTTACGGGGACATCCTGGACGTGATGGTTCTGGAGAGGGTGGAAAGGAAGGGGATGTATTATTATTCCTGCTCGCGCAAGGAACTGGTACAGGACCCATGGGACAGCAAGGAACTGGAAGAAAAGTACCATAAAGGCGATATTGTGAAAATCCGGTGCCTTTCAAAAAGGGAGAATCACTGGTTTGGAGAAATCAACGGGTTGGACGACATTCAGGTGTTTGCGGAATATCCTTCCCAGAGGCATAGCTTTGCCATTGTACCGGGGATGGAATATATGGGGACAATCTATTACATCAATGCCAGTGAGCGCTCTTTGAAGGCCAGGGTATTTCAGGCTCTTTCGCTGGAACAGATTGCAAGTGAGAATGAAATCCCTGCAGAGGAGCCGGGGGATGAAGGTCCGGTATATATAAGCGGTGAACCAGAGAATCAAGATAGTGGGGCAGAGGAGGTATAAGAGTGGAAGGAACGGAAACCCGCGCCGCGCGGGATATCGTGGCAACGATGGGGGACAAGGTACTGTTTGCTTATATTCCGGAGATGGAGGTCAGCGTACCGGAATCGGACAGAAGGAACTCCCTGGATAAGATCGCATGTTATTATCATGCAGAGCAGTTTGTGTTATCGGATCTGTATATCGGCTATGCAGTCTCGCTGTACCGGTTTACGATTCCCAAGGTGGTCGCTGCGACGGTGAAAGTACTGGGGAATTTCTGGCCGAAGAAGAATGTGCCTAAGAATATAGACAGGGAGGCGCTGCTTAGCAGGATCAAGAAAATGTGTGGGATGGGGATGCTGCGCAGGTTTGTCTATCAGCTGAACGGCAATAATATTGTGCTGTATTCTACGACGCCGGAATTTTCAAAGGTCATTTATCAGGCATTGAAGATGAATACGGATGCAAGGCCGGAGAAAGATATGATACCGCCGATTGAGATTGTGGAGAGGGCGGCGGCATCCTTAGTAAGTTCGGAGCTTCTGAAAAGTCCATATCTGAAAGCGTTTGATTTTATGCCTGACTACAGGGATTCGGAGGGGCGGATCACATTTAACTCTAAGCTGACGCATGAAGTGGGGGATAAACGTTTTGTGACGATTATAGAGCCGTTTTTCACCAGGGTTGACAGCAAGCGTTTTACAAAGGAGGAATGGGAGCGGTATCTCTCCCGGAAGGTATACGGGCTTCGTGCCTATATGGAGCAGATTGCCGGGAAGGAATCCTGCAGGGTTCAGTTGGTTGTAGTCTGTGAAGATATGGAGGATTTTAAAAAGATTGCCACGGTTATCTGCAATGTATTTCCAGAGCATGCGTTGGAGCAGATCTATTATACGGCAGAAGGGGCGTTAAAGAGCGTCAATTATGATATCCGGCAGAGTATGGTGCGTATTACATCCTTGAAGCAGGGGAGTGATTCCATGAAGCTGCCTGGAAGTGTCTCATCGAAGCTTGCGTATTCATTTTTCTAATTATGGGGAAGAAAGAGAAGCTGCTTCTGGCGGGATGCGTTGTGCTCGTGTTCTTTGAGCTGGTGAAGTACGGGTGGGCTGTCAGGGTAGTGGTTTTAGGGTTTATTGGTTATCAGGTGTATGTGCGGTGGAGGAATAGGTAATATTAATTCTGTATTAAAGTGAGTTTTATTTGTAACACGAATGTAATACGTTGTAGTGTATTACAATATGGTAAATCTGCAAGGAAAATTGGAAAAATGATAGAAAAATAAGAAGGCAGACAAAGTAGTCTTTTTTATTGATGCGGCGGCTGTATTCGCCCTGTAGGCTGCCGGAGAGGGGGCGGGTTTTCTGATTCCTTTCACTATTGAAGGTGAAAACCTCAATAAAATCTCAACAAAACGGGGAAAAGTAATCAGATTCTTAGAAGTCTCATTGAGGGAATATGGTGTATAATGAGGAAGGATCAATTGATGAAAATTCGGTTATTTACGCAGGGGGGAAGGATTAATCTGGTAAGGATTTTACTCTTACAAATAGGAGGCTCTTTTGACTACCCACATTTGTTAAATGATATTTAGAGGAAGCGCATGGCATACGTAGAATACGGGATGAAATATTTTTTAGAGTCAAAAATATAGTTTTCCCGGACAATATGATGCAGTAAAATATATGGGCTGTTATAATGTGTCGTATACAATACGTGGGTTTTATAAAGGAGTAGAAAATGACGAGATACAATAGTATGGAGGTAGAGGTTATTAAATTGGGGCTTCGTGACATCGAAGACCTTGGATTATCAAGCAAGGATGCATTGGAGAAAAGTGTCGTCTGGCTTAGGGATAAGTATGAGACAACAGGTGATGTAAGGTATCTGGACAAAGCAGTATGGCATATCTATGCTTATCTGGAAATGGGGTATCCATATGAAAGCGGTAAGAAAGAATTTCAGGCTGTATTGGATGCTCTTGGAGAGAAAGAGGAAGAGGTGTTTCCAAAACGAAGCTGGGGAAGCAAGAAGGTTCCCTTGAAGAAGATGCGGATTAACCAGCTGCTAGGAAAATGGAATCCAGGTTTGCATTCGATGAAAATATCTGATGCGGTGGAAGATATTATAGAAAAAACCCGAAACAGGCAGATTGGAGAATATACATATCATTGTGGAAGGGTGATAAAGCAGGATGGGGAAAATACTTTGTGGGAGAATACCTGTAAGCTCTATGTCCGGGATGAGGAAGTTGTGTTTCATAATGTAAATAGGGGTAAATATTATATTCTTGCAGAATGAAAGCATGGATTTGGGATTTTTCACGGTCAAAAATGAATTTTAAAGGACAAAGGGATGAAAAAATTTAATTTATGGTATTCTTATAAGCGTAAGGTGGACGGAATCGACTAGAAGAGAGGGCAAATGATGAATATTGCACTTATAGATGATGAGACAGCAATTCTCGAAGATGTCAGAAAGTGTGTTGAGACTGAAATTTTGCCGCAGGATGAGGTGAATCTTTTTGTTTATACAAGGGCGAAAGACTTTCTTCAGGCGATAGAACAGGGAGATCAGTTTGATATCCTGGTTTCAGACATTGATATGCCGGATATGGGTGGACTGGAGTTGGGGAAAAGACTGCATGAAGAGGGTGGCGGTCCTTACCTGGTATTCCTGACAGCATATCTTGAATATGCATCGGAGAGTTACATACTAGAGGCGTATCAATATATTCTCAAAGAAGATATGAAAAAGAGGCTGCCGCCTATCCTTAGACAGTTGATTGACCGTGTGAAGAAGGAGAAACAACAGTTTAGGATGATTGGCACACCGACGAGTAAGGTGCGAGTGTATTATCGAGATATGATATACATAGAGAAGGAAAAGGGATCAAAATATATTTGCTACATAACTGAACATGCTATTTATAAAGAAAGGATCTCATTAAAAAAGCTGAGCGAGAAGCTGGAAAGTGATGAATTTATCTTAATTGAACGAGGATACATTATAAATGTTTCTCATATTGCCAGTATGAAGGACGGTATGGTCCTGATGGATAATGGAGCAAGAATTTTTGTAAATAGAATCAGCTTCAAGAAAATAAAAGAGCAGATTAGTCTGTATAGGGGGAATCTGTAATGGTTATTAAAGCTCTTCTTATGGGAATTTCTCTTTTTGAAGTGGGGATGTTGTACTGGCTGTTATGCGGGACTGTATTAGAGAAACAGTATTTTTGTAAAAGAGAATGGGTAATTTTATGTGCGAATATTGTCGGGACAGGTATAGATGTAGGAGGAAATCGCAGTCTGATATTTTTTTCGCAGTTTGCATTTATTGTATGTGTTGCTGTCACATGTATATGTGTGTTATTGATAAGTGGGCAGTATAAATTTTTAAGAATTATCACAGTTATCTTATATTATGCTTTAGTGGCATTGCTGGATTTTTTCGCTGCTTTTGTGAGTATGATAGTATTAAGGCATGAATTTAAAAATGTGGTCTATTTATATGCGAATTCAATAATGGAATGTATCCTCTTCTTTTGTGTAAGGCTTATCGTTGCATGCTGTGTATATCAGATTGTCAGACTGAAATTTGAGAAAGCATACATACGTGAATTTCAAAATCTGTTATTGGCGATTACGATTATTATGTGTTTCATGCTAAAGTACTATCAGATAGCAATTGTAAATATGATGTTTGAGGGCAGAGAACAGGAAGCAGGAACAACGGGGCTGTCTCTTATAGGCGTTTTGTTGATTACACTTTTTACCGGAATCGTGTTCTTGAAGAACAAGACGCTTGAAAAGGAAAAAGAATTGCTGATTATGCGTGACACTATGGTGACACAAAAGTATACTGAATTAGAAAAAGCCATGGAAAAGAACCGGCAGTTATCTCATGATCTAAAGAACCATATATTAGTTTTAAAGCATTTTAAGATGGAAGAGAATTATGAAGGGATAGATAAATATATAGAAGAAATAGAACAGAATTTTTTTGACACAAAGAGAGGAGTATGGACAGGAAACCAGATAGCAGATATGCTTCTGGAGCAGAAGCGAACCCTGGCAGAACAAGAAGGTATAACATTTACAATACAGGCAGTACCGATTGCAGAGTGGTTGTTTGATGATAGTGACACATGTTCCCTGTTAGGGAATCTTCTTGACAATGCGATTGAGGCATGTATGAGAATGGACGAAAATGCGAATAAATGGATATCTGTAAAGATAGAGAATCAAAAACAGTTATTATTTATAAAGACAGAAAACTCTGTTAAGGAAGCTCCTGTTATGGAGAAGGGAAGGCCAGTATCTGTGAAAGGGGATAAAATGAGACATGGATACGGATTAAAAAATGTGGAGCGGATTTTGAATAAATATGATGGTACGATTGCATATTTAAGTAGAGACAAAGCTTTTCAAATTAAGCTTTTGATCTAATAAAACAAATATTAGGAGAAATTTTGTTATATTTAGATAGGTGATTATATAATTTCTTAGTCTTGTTAGTGGGAAAAGAAAATTTTGACAGCCAAAAATCCATTTTTACGGACAATGGGTAGAAATCCTAAGAAAAAATAATATACTGGATGTATAAGATATCTTATAAATTAATTTGACACAAAGGAGACTAGGAAATGAAAAAATTCAACAAATTAGTATCATTGATGTTGGTAGGAGCTATGATGTTAGGAATGTGTACTACTGCTTATGCAAAGGATGAAAGTAATGTTAAACAGTATAATAGCATTCAGGAAGTATTAGAAGAAAATGAGTCTATGCAGGATCTTATTCTTTCAGGTGAGAATTTGTCACGTCCGGCAATGGCACCATTGACGAGCATGCAGGTTATGTGGGTAAATTCACAAGATGCAGGAGAAGAACATATATCTGCAGGCCAGTATGCAACAAAGTTGGATCATGGTGGAGATTGGTTTCAGGTCATAACACTTGAGGTTGGATTTAGTTCTGTGCGTTGGGCAAAGTTTAAACATATGGAAATGGAGTCGACCGATACGGAATATGTTGATCTAAATGGTGATAATATCATGGACGGAGTATTAAGATTATGGACGATTAATACGAGTTATACAAGTGGTAAATTTGAATATAGTGCGTGGTCTGTTCAAACGTCTAAAGAGTTCAGTACATGGATTAATGTTTTATAAGTTGGGAGATGGATTTTCATGGAAATAGGTTTTTATACAAATAATTATGTGAATACTTATAATAATAAGAGTGTCAAAAACAAAAAGTCATTTGATGGACTGGACATTCTGGGACCGGAAGCGCCAAATGAAGTGAAAGAAGCCTGGAATAAAGCGGAGAAAGAATGTGGTATAAATGGGTATGGGTATGGGGTGAATTCAGGAGGCAAGCTTACATGCCTTACGAGTCTGTTTGCCATGTCATTGGAGAGCGCTTATAATGGCGGCGGACGTGATATTCTGGGGACTACTGTGCATTCAGCAAAAACAGCGGTTCAAAAGGCACTTGACAGGTTAGGAATACCTCAGGATAGTAAAGAAAAAAAGGAGAAGTTTTTTTACGAATCATTTTTGCGTTATTTAAACTAAGATAAAAATTAGGATAGTGTAAAACGATTTATGAAAAAATCGAACCTCTTTCCTTGGTGTTGACCAATTATATTATACTTACAGGAACCCGGTGAAGGCTGAATTAGAGTAAACGGTAGATAGTGCGTACCTCGACTATGGCGGCAAAATGTGTGACAATAGACTATATTTCTATCATGGGTATTAAAAGTTAAGTCTCAACTTTTGATACCGCTATACGGAGGTAAGTCTATGAGTTCAGAAACAACGGTAGTAGCTGTACAGTACCGTTTACAAGAATGGGCTGCACAGATCAGGGAATGCCAGAACCGTCCCGCAGGCATGAGTGTCGTCGATTGGTGTGCCGGCCACGGCATTACGAAAGCAAACTATTATTACAGACTGCGCCGCGTAAGGGAAGTGTGTCTGGAATCCCTTGCGCCAGAGGCTCCGGTGCA
>CAJULU010000060.1 GCA_910587575.1 uncultured Dorea sp. | reverse complement strand
CACGTCCCATAGCAACACGCTGTCTCTGACCACCGGAAAGAGCCTTCGGCTTACGGTCTAACAGAGCCTCAAGGTCGAGGATCTTGGCAGCTTCACGTACCATCTTATCAATCTGGTCTTTTGGAACTTTTCTTAACTTCAGACCAAAAGCCATGTTGTCGTATACTGTCATATGTGGATACAGAGCGTAGTTCTGGAATACCATTGCGATATCTCTGTCCTTAGGCTCTACATCATTCACCATCTTGTCGCCGATCCATAACTCACCGGATGAGATGTCTTCCAGACCTGCAACCATACGAAGTGTTGTAGATTTACCACATCCTGAAGGGCCTACGAAGATGACGAATTCCTTATCTTCAATCTCAAGATTGAAGTCTTTTACAGCTTCAAATCCATTAGGGTATTTCTTATTAATGTGTTTTAATGATAAACTTGCCATTTTGTGTTTCCTCCATAAAAATATATTTTCGTATCGGTGATACCGTCTTGCTATAATAAGAAGTATATAAAAAAAGTTCAACTTCCGGTATACCCAAGTTGAACAATTTTTTCACAAAATACTATACAATTTGACCAAGGAAAATTTTACAAGCCCTCTGCGCACCGCCGCCGCACGTTATGACAGTAAAGCCTGGTAGATTTCCCTCTTACTGACTCCCCGGTCCTTCGCCACCTGTTTCATGGCCTCCTTCTTCTCCATCCCCTCGTCCAGATAGAATTCCATATGTTTAAGGATGCTCATTTCTTCCCATCCGGCCCGCTCTGTTTCCTGCAGCTCCTCCCGGCTTTTTCCTTCTATTACAATGACACATTCCCCTCTCGGCTCATGCGCTTCATAATACTGACCGGCTTCCTTAAGGGTAGTCAGAAACACCGTCTCGTGCTTCTTGGTCAGTTCACGGCAAATGCTGGTCCTGCGGTTTCCAAGGGTTCCCGAAAGTTCTTTCAAAGTCCTCACCAGCCGGTGGGGAGCCTCATAAACCACCATGGTCCTGGTTTCCCGCTCCATCTCCTTAAGCACCTTGCGGCGTTCTTTCTTATCTGACGGAAGAAACGCTTCAAAAGAAAATCTCCTGGTAGGAAGCCCGGATAGGGTAAGAGCCGTGATACACGCCGCCGCTCCCGGAACCGCTGTCACGGGAACCCCTGCCTCATGGCACATCCGCACCAGTTCTTCACCGGGATCCGAGATACCCGGCGTCCCGGCATCCGTCACCAGCGCAATATTCTCTCCTCCAAGAAGCCTCTCCACAAGCTTTCTTCCTTTTTCTATCTTGTTATACTCATGGTAACTGGTCATCGGGGTCCTGATTTCAAAATAATTCAGAAGCTTAATACTGTTGCGGGTATCCTCGGCTGCAATCAGGTCCGCTTCTTTCAGGATCCGGATGCAGCGATACGTCATATCCTCCAGATTACCGATGGGTGTTGCACATAGGTATAATGTTCCCGCCATGGTTCCTCTCCTTCCATTGTCGCTTTCGTCAGAGCTGTCAGCGGTTCATCCCGTAGATCTGCAGCAGTTCCTCCGTATAATTTCCGTCTTTCTGATACACAATCAACGGCGGCTCTACCTTCATCCTGGGCTTTCCTCCCCGCAGTCCCTCAATCAGCACCATGTTCGGCTCCTTGTCAGCATAAGGATGTACCAGCCTCATTCTCTTCGGCTCTATCCGGTATGCCGACATCTTTGCCAGAATCTCCGGCAGACGAAAGGGCCTGTGTACCATATAGAACCTTCCTTTCGGCGCCAGGAGTTTCGCACTCTCCCGCAGAACGTCATCCAGCGTGCACAGCACCTCATGACGGGCCACATACATTGCTTCATTCTCATTCTTAAGGCCGTGCTCTCCGATCATATAGGGTGGATTCACGGTAACTACCTGGAAAGAAGCCGCACAGAAGAGCTCTGATGCCATCCTCAGATCTCCCGTTACCACATCAATCTCCTCTTCCAGTCCGTTTAATGCCACGCTCCTGCGCGCCATGTCCGCACTCTCTTTCTGAATCTCCAGACCGGTATAATGATCTCCCTCATTCTTCGCCGCCAGCAGAACCGGCAGAATCCCCGTGCCCGTTCCAAGATCCAGGGCACACTCGCACTTCTTTACCTTTGCAAAAGAAGACAGGAGAACCGCATCCATTCCGAAACAGAATCTCCCGGGGCTCTGTATAATCTGATACCCCTTGATCTGCAGGTCGTCCAGGCGTTCTCCCTCTTTCACATACTCTCTCTTTGAACGATTCATAACTACTGATTTTCCAGCTTTGATGCCGCATTCTTCTCTTCCAGTGCCTTAAGTTCCGCCATCTCCTCACGGGACAGCTTCATATCCTTCTTCCTTCGTCTTGGCTTGAACCGGAGTTCCTTTGCCTTATACTCCCGGATCTCCTTCTCGTCATTATCCAGCGTCACAATCACTTTCACAAGCTGACGCAGCACATTCACCGACTGCACATCCCCCTTCAGCCCGTCCGGGGTTGTCACCCGGTCTCCTCCGGAAGGAAGATGGCTGTTCAGTTCCTCGTATGTCTCTTCCTCATTGGTCAGGCAGCACATCAGACGGCCGCAGACACCGGAAATCTTAGAAGGATTCAGAGACAGGTTCTGCTCTTTCGCCATCTTGATTGATACCGGCGCAAATTCCGTCAGATAGGTATGGCAGCACAGGGGGCGACCGCAGATTCCGATTCCTCCTCGGATCTTCGTCTCATCCCTCACGCCGATCTGCCTTAATTCAATCCTGGTCCTGAACACACTGGCCAGATCCTTCACCAGTTCCCGGAAATCAATCCGCCCGTCCGCAGTAAAGTAAAAAAGGACTTTGTTATTGTCAAACGTATATTCCGCATCAATCAGCTTCATCTCAAGTCCATGCTTGCGGATCTTCTCAAGGCAGATGGCAAATGCTTCCTTTTCCTTCTCCCGGTTCTTCTCTTCCTTGCGGACATCGTCCTGGGACGCAATCCGTATCACCGACTTCAAAGGCTGTGTAATCTTACTGTCATCCACTTCCTTCGGCCCCATGACCACGGCTCCGAACTCTACGCCTCTCGCCGTCTCAACGATCACCTTGTCTCCCGTACTGACTTCATATTTTCCTGGTGCAAAGAAATAAATCTTTCCCGCCGGGCGGAACCTAACTCCAATCACTTTCGTCATATGATTAATTCTCCTTCATCGTCAGGAACAACAGTTCCATGACCAGCTCAAAATTCACATTCGCCTTAAGCCTTGCTTTCGCCTTGTCAAGACTGCTGATAATCAGCTGGATTCCTTCATAAGAACTTTTCCTTGCCCGCTCCCTTATGCCATCGATCTGATCCCTGAACACGACTGCATCCATGTCCTTCGTTGCCTTATACAGCAGAACATCCCGGTACCATACCATAAGGATATCCAGATAATCCGTAATCTCTAATTTATATACGGTGACGCCGTTCACTGCCTGGATGATCTCACTCAGCTCCATCTCGTGGACATGCTTAAGTAGATGAACCGCCTCTTCCCGGATCTCGTTGAAATGGTCCGAATTCGCAAGCATGATGGCATGTCCCATGTTCCCCTGGGCAAAGGCAGTACACAGATCCGCCTTGTAGTCCGGAATCTTCAGACTCTCCATCAGGTATTTTTTAATTAATTTGTCCTTAATATAACGGAGCCTCAGCATCACGCATCTGGAATTAATCGTGGGAAGAAGAAGCTGTGCATTCTCGGTCAGAAGCATGATCACCGCATACCGGGGCGGCTCTTCGATAGTCTTCAGCAGAGCGTTCTGCGCCTGTACAGTCATCAAGTCGGCATGGTCAATAATATAGACCTTATAAGGCCCCTGGTAAGGCTTTATCATGATAGTGTTATTCACCTGTTCCCGGATATCCTCTACACTGATTGAATTCGGCTTCTCATGAGTAACCCTGATAATATCCGGATGATTACCGCTCTCTGCCTGTTTACAGGAATGACAGGTGTTACATGGCTCTGGCCCGCCCTTTTCGCAAAGCAGCGTCATAGCAAACAGATACGCCAGAAGCTTCTTCCCGGCGCCTCTTTCTCCGTTCATGATATATGCATGCGATACCTGTTCCATCTTCACAGCATTCTGGATATAGTTGATAATGTCTTTGTGGCCTACCACGTCTTTAAAGCTTCCCATGTTGTATTCCCCTATAATCTTTTCTAAGCCTCTTGTTCCAAAACCTCAATATATAAGTTCTTTTTTAATCCTTCGACAGAAAAACCCATCTCATAATACCATTGTAACACATCCGCCGCCTCTTGTGGTATCCTTTCTCCCGGAACAATCAAAGGAATTCCCGGCGGGTACAGATAAGCATATTCCGCAGATACACGTCCCACGCTGTCTCTCCATGAAAGGAACCTCGTCCGGAACGCATCTTGTATTTCCGAACTATTATATACCACATCCGGCCTGGGAAGGCAAGGAATATTCTTCTTTTTCCGCAAACTTCCTGTCCCCTGCCCCAGGCTTACCGTCTCTGCAGATTCACCCATCGCTGCATCAATTTCCCGCAAAGCGCAGGCAAGCCTTCGGAACCCTTCCGCCGTATCTGCGACAGACGTCATAGCCAGAACGTAATCCCCGGCCGCCATCTCCATCTGAAGATGATACTCTTCCAGCAGAATCCGATACAGCTGCCGCCCGGTAAGTCCCCCATTTCCCGCAGAAATCACCACTTTGGAAAAATCATATCTGTCCGTCTGGATCAGCTTCAGCCAGCGAAGCCCCGCAAGTTCCTCCCGAAGCCCCCGCATATTCTTCACATACGGGTCAAATAACTCCTTGCGCCGGTTTTCCAGCAGATCCACACAGGAATCAATACTTGCCATCAGAACATAAGAAGGGCTGCTGCTCTGCAGCATATGAAGATATCTGCATACCTTCCTGCGGCTGACAAGTTCCCCGTTCATATGCAGAAGAGCCGTCTGTGTCAGCGACGGCAGCGTCTTATGCAGGCTGTGAATGACAATGTCCGCCCCTTTTGTATTTGCATTTCCGGGAAAATACGGATGAAACCCGAAATGCGCTCCATGTGCCTCGTCAACAATGACCGGAATCCCCTTCTTATGGGCTTCTTCTGCGATAGCCCCCACATCCGACACCACCCCGTCATAGGTAGGGGACACGATCACCACTGCCCTGGCCAACGGATTCCTCTCCAGAGCCTTTCGTACCTCTTCTGCAGAAATCTCCGTATTCATCTGGACAGACGTATGAAAGCCCGGTGTCAGATACACCGGGTTCAGTCCATTCATCTCTATGGCATGATACACCGACTTGTGGCAATTTCTTGCCACAAGTATGGTATCACCTCTTCTCGTCACACCCGCAACGGCGCTTAAGATTCCCACACTGCTTCCATTAATAAGGAAATGGGTCTCCTCTCCATGATACACCTTTGCCGCCCGTTCCTGTGCGTCCTTCAGAATCCCCTCCGCATGGTGTAGGTCGTCAAATCCGTCAATCTCCGTTATATCAATTCCAGACGGAAACCCTTCTCCCAGCAGTTCAGGATTCCTCTTATGCCCCGGCATATGGAAACCATAGTAATCCGACCTTCCATACTCTGCCAGCCTGTCATACAAAGTCCGCATTACAGCCTCTTAAGAAGCTCTTCTCTCTCCTTCTCATATCCCGGTTTTCCAAGAAGTGCAAACATATTCTTCTTATAACTCTCCACGCCCGGCTGGTTAAATGGATTCACTCCCAGGATATATCCGCTCACACCGCACGCAAACTCAAAGAAGTAGAAAAGCTGTCCCAGCGAGAACTCGTCCTGCTTCGGAATCTTTACTACCAGGTTCGGGACATTTCCGTCTGTATGAGCAAGCATGGTTCCGTTCATGGCGCTCTTATTGACAAAATCAACCGTCTTTCCTGTCAGATAGTTCAATCCATCCAGATCTACCGGCTCTTCTTCAATCACAATCTCTTCCGTTGACTCCTCCACGTTCAGAACCGTCTCGAACATAATACGGTTTCCATCCTGGATGAACTGGCCCATGGAATGAAGATCTGTCGTAAGGTCAACAGATGCCGGGTAGATTCCCTTCTGGTCTTTTCCTTCGCTCTCGCCATAAAGCTGCTTCCACCACTCAGATACATAGTGCAGACTCGGCTCATAATTGGCAAGAATCTCGACTGCCTTGCCCTTTCTGAGCAGGATGTTGCGGACCGCCGCATAGGTCACGGCATCATTCTCCTCATAGCTGTCGTTGAGCGCATGCTCTCTGGCATCTGCCGCACCTTCCATCAGCTTGTCAATATCTGCACCGCTGACTGCTATCGGAAGCAGGCCCACAGCCGTCAATACCGAGAAACGTCCACCTACATCATCCGGAACAACGAATGTCTCATATCCTTCCTCTGTTGCCAGATTCTTAAGCGCTCCTCTTGCCTTGTCAGTGGTTGCGTAAATCCTCTTAGCCGCACCGTCTTTGCCATACTTCTTCTCCAGCATTCCCTTGAAGATACGGAAAGCAATCGCCGGCTCTGTTGTTGTCCCAGATTTTGAGATAATATTGACGGAGAAATCCCGCTCTCCGATTACATCAACCAGATGCTTCAGATAGGTACTGCTGATGCTGTTCCCCACGAAATAGATCTCCGGTGTCTTACGGATCTCCTTAGATACCATGTTATAGAAATTATGACGCAGGAATTCAATCGCCGCCCTTGCGCCAAGATAAGAGCCTCCAATACCGATCACGAGAAGAACCTCGGAATCTCCCTTGATCTTTTCCGCAGCTTCCTTAATCCTTGCGAACTCTTCCTTGTCATAATCCACCGGAAGATCGATCCAGCCAAGAAAATCATTCCCTGCTCCTTCTCTGCCAAGAAGTTCTGCTTTTGCATTCTCTGCAATCTTCTTCATGGATTCCATCTCATGATCTGCGATAAACGTCTTTGCTTTCGAATAATCAAATGTAACTCTGCTCATATTAGGGCTCCTTCCTTCATGCAGGGAAACCTGTACCGGACAGGTTTCCCGCTCATTAATGGTATTTTTATACATTTATTATTTTACCAAATCAGACGGTTTTAATCAAGCCATAAACTCTTCGAGTATCCTTCGTATCACAACATCCCGGTCCGCCTCCTCCTGGGTCCTTTCTTTTCTCGGCATCCTCTCCTTCTGGTATGACTGTCGAATCTGTGAATTCTTAGTATTTGAAGACGGTTCCGGTGACTCCACCACTACCGGATTCATAGATTCTCTGCCAGGATCCGGCGCCGGAATCTCTACAATATTCTCCTTCCGCTTCTCCCGTCCTCCCGGAGCCTCTATTTCCACCGCTTCCTTCTTCCGTTCTTCCGATACCCGAAATGTGCCGTTCCCCTCGTTCCGTTCTGGCTGCGGCATCTGAAATGCATGAAACGCATTCGCCACCTCGTCCACTCTCAGATCCGCTGTCCGGAATGTATTGACCGAATCATCGCTTTCTATATTTCCGTCACGGAAAACAGATTCCCCGGCTTTCAGTTCTGCTGCAAGAAACGCACTGACGGCGCTTTGTCCTTGTGGCTGTTCCCGTTTTCTCACTGCGTAATCTTCGTCTGTCTGGCTGTGCTGTTTTGCTGTATATAAGTTCTCTTCCGCCGGCTTCTGGCTTCTTTCTCCGTATACACCGTCTTCCGCTGGTTTCTGGCCTCTTTTGTTATACACACCGTCTTTTGCCGGCTTCTGGCTTCTTTCCGTATATAGTCTGTCATCCTCCTGCTTTTGCAGCTTCCCGGCGTACAGGCTTTCGTCTGCCAGTTCCAGATTTCTTACCGCATATAAATCCTCTGCCGTTTCCTTCTCTCTCACCGCATAGCTGTCTCCGTCATGTCCCTGATCTTCCGCCGGCATGGCTCCGAATTCTGCCGCCGAACCATCCTGTGCCAGAACCTTGATCTCCTTATGATAAGATTTCTCGAATCTGTGACGGCATACATTTTCCAGAAAATCTACCATATAATTCCGGACTGCATCTAACTGGTACTTCTCATCCGTCAGAAGATGAACCAGGTATACAAATGCTCCAAGTCCGCCTCCCACTGCGCCTGTCTTCCACACCAGGTCACTCATTCCATTTAATCCGTATTCAAGCCCCGCACCCGCTGCACCGACTAACAGACATAACGCTGCCGCTGCCTTTTCCATCCTTCTCCAGCTGTGAAGCTTAAGCCCCAGCACCTTATACTCATACAGGTACTTGTCCACAAACACCTTCACGTTCTCCACTTTGTCGCTGACCATACTTGCATGTTCAAATTTGGCACGTACCAGGCGCATCAGCGGATGGGTGCTTTTATTCATATTTCCCGCTGCACGTACCAGACGTTTCAAAGCGACATTGACAATAAATTTACTCATAATCCCTACGGCTGCCAGGATTCCCAGAAGCACAAATACAATGTGCCTGTCCAATATTGTTTCTAACATAAAAAAGCCCTCCTTCTGAATAGAATTATAACTGATATTCCAAAGAAGAGCTTAAAAACCGTTCTACAGATTCCGCACTCTGCTGTAGGAGAATCTGTCATTTTCCTACGGATTGTGAAACCTGTTCTTTCTATATAATTGTCAGTAATTCTTTGACAAGCCTTACACTATGGGCAATCGCCTGGCGTTCGAATGTAGGGTAGTCCACATGGGCACTATTGTCAGCTTTGTCCGAAATGGCACGTATTATGACGTACGAAACTTGATTTAAGTAGGCTGCCTGGGCGATTCCCGCCCCTTCCATCTCCACACACAGAGGATGGAAATTCTGGACAATCCGCTCCTTCACCTCCCGGGATGCGATAAACTGGTCTCCGCTGGCAATCCTTCCGGTAAAGGTATGGATATCTGGATTCGACTTTTTACCGGCCTCTACGGCTTTCTTCACCAGGTCTTCATCCGCCGGGAAAGACAGTACATCCATCCGCGGTACTTGTCCAAGCGGATCCCCGAACTCAGATGCATCCATATCGTGATGCAGTGCATCTGTGGAAACCACCATGTCCCCGATATCAATCTTCGCATCCAGAGAACCCGCAATCCCAGTATTAATCAGAATGTCCACATCGAATCTGTCTACCAGGATCTGGGCACAGATCCCAGCATTTACCTTACCTATTCCGCTTCTTACAACCACGACATCCTTCCCGCATAGAACGCCCCGGCAGAAGATCATGGAAGCTTTCTCTATCGTCTCCTGCACTTCCATGGCATCCTTCAATGCCGCAACTTCATCTTCCATTGCTCCGATGACTCCTATCATTTTCTAATTATCCTCCTGTCTCGTTTTATGGTTATTATATCGGAAAATGGTGAAAATTTCAATCCAATGGCAGCTTCATGGAGCTGACTGACAGATCTGAATCTCTATTTTATGAAAATTTTTCTTGTAACTGTTGAAGTTCATTGTATAATAATAGTGGAGATTATATCTAAGGAAATCTCTTATAGAATAAAAAGCTTACGGAGTAATTTTTTCAGAAGAAGCCAAAATAAAACAGGAAAAGGAGGAGATGGAGATGGAATTTACACCATCTGGTGTCTGTTCAAGGTTGATTAAGGTAGACGTGGACGGAGACATTATTAAGAATGTACAGTTCGTTGGGGGGTGCGCAGGAAATACGCAGGGAATCGCAAGCCTGGTAGTCGGTATGGATGTACATGACGCAATCTCCCGCATGGAAGGGATTACCTGTGGTTTCAAACCTACATCCTGCCCGGATCAGCTTGCCAAGGCTCTGAGACAGGCAATCGGAGAAGCATAACAGAAGCATATGTTAGCATTTACTTATCTTTTGGAAGGGCTGCAGGAAGTACCGTCTAGACGACTTTAGCCTGTATCGTAGGCCTACGGTTTCTCAATGTAAGGTCGAAATTAAATTAATAGTTCCATCGGTTTGCGCCATAGACGGTACTTCCTGCAGCCCTCCCTCGTTTTTACCGCTATCTTTAGTTTTTTAGACTATCTCTGTCTTCCTCAGATTGCAAAATATGTCCTTATTCAATATTCAATTTTAGTAGTATGTCGCTATTAGTATGTCGCTTACCATTAGCCCTTTTTTTGGTATTTTGCTCTCTTATACTTGTTTGAATGGTTCTTTAGGGTTCTTCGATGTAAACACCATCGGTAAAGGAACTGGCCCAATCATGATTGGCTGAATGAGTACTCCGAACCCGGTAATAATATCCGCCTTCTACTTCAAGAGTCCGATTAGAACTGACTCTGTCCGCATTCTCGTTTATCTTATACCAGTTATCATAGTAAGTCCAGGATGTATCTCCTTTCTGAGCACGTTCGATGATAACTGATACCCGGATATTATCAACCACATGTTCTGCTATACTTGTCCCGCCAGCATAAATCTTTCCAGGACCTAACCGGACACACTTAGAATAACCCACCGCCAAATCTAAACCTCTTGTAATCGGTGTAGCATAGCCGACAGATTCTTCATTATAGGTCAGGGATGAACCATCCAAGATTGGGTCTTCTGATGCCGCCTGTGCATTATTCGCCGATATTAGTAGCATGCCGATGACCAACAAAAATGTGCAGCATACAGATAACGCCCTTTTTCTCACTCTTACACCTCCTATCCCACTTTTAGTCCCTCATATATATAAACACATAACTCGACAAAAACTGACGCATTTTATTAAAAAAAATGTAAATTTTCTACTATTAATTCAAATTCTGCCTGTTCCATGATTCCCGTCAAAAAGTATTTTAGATCTGTCTCCTCAAAATCCGCCGAAAATCTTAATGCTTCCTCTCCTGTCACTTGGTATTTAGTTATTTCAATTTGTTTCCCTCCCACTTCCATAAAGTATTGATCTATAACCTCGTCTGCAATTTCATATGCAAAAGAATCCTTTCTATAAGACGCACCTATAAAATAAATTAATTGCTTTCCATTATAATCGTAATATAATTCTGCCGTCTGCAATACTTCATCTAATTTCATGGTTACAAATTTCATTTTATCTGATACTATCATCACTTTTGCCGGCATTATTCCCAGTTCATCACTAATCTTTTGATATGCCTCTTCTTCATCCTCATCTACCAGAATCAGATTATCCTCACTAGAATTCACTTTTTCAACTTGTCTCCCTCCAACCATTCTAGTCACTATCTTAATAATTCTTTCTGGCCCGCCCATACTCGTAACTCCAACAGCCATCACTAATACCAGCACCGCCGCAAGCCCGACATACATCTGAATCCGTTTCTTTTTCTTCCGGACAACCTTCCCCTCTCTCTTTGCCTTTTCCTCTTCTTCCATAACCCGTCGGCCAATTGCCAGTGCCTTTAAGTCTTCTTCGGACATATTCGCATACAGATGATCCTGCTGCCACGGCTCTTTCTTTCCTTGCCGCTCTATCTCCTCTTCCAGCTTTCCGGCTTTCTCCACGGGTTCCGATTTCTGCTCCTCTTCCAGCTTTCTGGCTCTTTCCATGATTTCCGGCTTCTGTTCTTCTTCCGGCTTTCCGGCACTCTCCATGATTTCCGGCTTCTGTTCTTCTTCCGGCATCTCGGTTTTCTCTATAGGATCTTTCAGTCCGGCCTTTTCATGCCGGCTCATTTTCTCGCCCATCTTCAGGCTTGAGGCATCCTCTTTTTCGAAATTCTCAATTGCTTCGGTGATTTTCAAAAACAAGGCTTCTTTCCTCTCCACTGACAGACTGACAGCATCGTCCTTGAGAAGTCCGGCTTCTTCCTCCATGGCCTCCTTCTCGTACTCTTCTTTTATCATCAGTTCCAGCAACTCATCATTATTTTTCATTATTATACCTCTCATTAAATATATGCGTTCTTCTATACTGCTCATCGGGTATCCTAAAATCTTCTTCTTTCTCTTGACCAAATCACTTGTAAACGTATAATATAATTATAACAGATATGTCATACAGACATAGTTCTATCCTTTATCAAGATTGGGAGGTCATTATGAAACGCATTATCTTAACTGGCGGCGGCACCGCAGGCCATGTAACACCGAATATCGCCCTTTTGCCACGGCTTAAAGAACTACAATATGATATCCATTATATCGGTTCCTACCATGGTATCGAAAAAGAGCTGATCGAGCAGTTTGGAATTCCATATCATGGAATATCCTCTGGAAAATTGCGCCGGTATTTCAGTATCCAGAATTTTACAGATCCATTCCGCGTAATCAAAGGATTAGGCGAAGCTAAAAAACTGGTGAAGATACTGAATCCAGACGTTATCTTTTCCAAGGGCGGCTTTGTCTCTGTTCCTGTCGTACTGGCGGGCAAGGGCCGCCACGTACCAACCATCATTCATGAATCTGACATGACGCCTGGTCTTGCGAACAAACTGTCCATTCCTTCCGCAACCAAAGTCTGCTGCAATTTCCCGGAGACTTTGACCCATCTTCCCGAAGGAAAGGCCATACTGACAGGTTCTCCCATCCGGCAGGAATTATTGTCCGGTGACAAATACAAAGCCAAAGAGTTCCTCAAATTTACTTCCGACAAACCCGTAATCATGATCATCGGCGGAAGTCTCGGCTCCGTGGCAGTCAACGAAGCGGTACGCAGTGTCCTGCCCGAACTTTTAGAGACATTCCAGGTTATCCATCTCTGCGGCAAAGGGAAGATTGACGAATCACTCAGCAGTCTGGAAGGTTACGCCCAGTTTGAGTATGTCAAAGAAGAATTAAAAGATCTCTTTGCCTTAACAGATATCGTCATCTCCAGAGCAGGAGCTAACGCCATCTGTGAACTGCTTGCCCTCCATAAGCCGAATCTGCTGATTCCGCTTTCCGCCAATGCAAGCCGTGGGGATCAGATTCTGAATGCCCGTTCCTTCGAGCGTCAGGGCTACAGTGTCGTTCTGGAAGAAGAAGCCCTCACCAAAGAAGAACTTCTGAATTCCATTATGACATTATATAAGAACAGGAACACTTACATAGATGCCATGAAGAATTCTCCTCAGCAGAATTCCATTGATACAATCATAGACCTGATTGAAACCGCTGTAAACAAATAATTCCGTCTATACTATATATCGGCATTTTTTGTCGTATAATGTCGATATTCAGATAAATTTTCCAAAATGATAAAACAGGTGTCAGTACCGGCACCTGTTTTACGCTTTATTCAAGTGAGCATACTCCTCTGCGTAATTCTTGCGGATCCACTTCTTTGCCCGATACAATATAGCCTGCAGCACTTCCAGCGTCACTTCCATATTCTCCGCAACTTCATTCTGCGGCTTTTCCAATACATATGTAATCGTAATGGCTTCATACCATCTGGGATTCTTCTCATACAAAGCTTCAAATATACCCTTCTCCAATTCTGCAAACTGCTGATTTTTCATCTTTCTCACGTAAAATTCCTCCGGGTTTTCTACTGATTTTGAAAGACGTACTTCGAATTCACCATCGAATTCTTCCATCAGACACTCTCGGTCACGGTCTCTTTTCAGATTCAGCGCCAGATTCTTTGTCGTCAGAAGCAGCCATGACCTGGCTGCTCCTCTTTTCACATTCTCCATATTTATATAAAAATTCATAAAAACATTCTGCACAATTTCTTCTGCTGAATGATGATTCCCAGAATATTTTACTGCTGCCTTGTATACCAGATCAATATTTTCATCGTATATTACCCTGAAGTCTGCCTTTGTAATTAACTCAGCTTCCACTTACTTCTCATCCTTCGCTTCCTTTAAACTATTTTATCTTGGCCAGTAATTCCTCTTTATCCTCATCTGTCAGCTTTCCCATCTTCCACCCTAATCCAACGCCGTCATTCCGATACCTTGGGATCATATGCAGATGGAAATGGAACACCGTCTGTCCCGCTGCCTCTTTATTATTCTGTACAATATTGTAACCGTCACAGCCGAGGACGGCTGTAAGCTTTGTAATCATTTTCTTAGCCAGAACCAGAACCTTTGCCGCTAATTCATCATCAAGTTCATACAGATCAGCATAATGTTCTTTGGGAATGATCAATGCATGGCCCTTTGAAGCGGGACTTGCATCCAGGATTACTCTGAAGTCTTCATCCTCATATAAAGTAGCCGTTGGTATATCTCCGTTCGCAAGTTTACAGAATATACAGTTCTCATCCTTCATATCTAAATCATCCTTTCTTGAAAATAATAATTGATTATTTCATCCGCCAATGCTAAACTGTTAATTCAGAAAGGGCGGTAAATACTATGTTTTCAGTAACAGATTACGACAAATTACAACAAATCATGGCAGAAAGTTCTGAGAAAAGGAACCTTCTTACAAGACTTCTGGAGTCACACCGCATGGAACTTAGCGCCATCAGCCACGAAATCAGAAATCCTTTAACTCTCGTATACAGTACGCTTCAGTTAATTGAAGCGCAGCATCCGGAAGTTCTGGATTTCCAATACTGGGATTCCATGCACCAGGATATTGAATATATGACTAAGCTTTTAGAAGAACTCTCTTCTTATAACAATGGTGAAAAACTATCCATTTCCAGAATTGATACCATTACCTTCCTCAAGAGCCTTGTCCTGTCATTTGCCTCGTCTATTCTGGAAAGCGATATCGAATTCACATCCAGAATTGATTCCGCACTGCCACCCATCATGGCGGATTCTGTAAAACTGAAACAGTCACTCCTAAACCTTCTGGGCAATGCGAAAGATGCGGTTCTTTCACGTCCGGATTCAGATTCTCGCGCAATCCGTCTGGATACAGAATACAGCGGCCAGACAATCCGTATCTCCATCACAGACAATGGCTCTGGAATTGATAATCATGATCTTCCTTCCATCTTTGAACCATTCGTGACACATAAGAAAAACGGAACCGGGCTTGGACTGGCAATTACCAGACGAATCATTACGGCTCATGGCGGATCCATCCAGGCAGAATCAGACCCCGGAAGCGGAACCGTCTTTACCGTTATGCTTCCAATACAACAGAACCCCTGATAAAAATCCTGTTATCAGACCGCCGATATGGGCCATGTTGTCTACATTTCCACTGGAAAAACCATAATACAGGCTGATGATAATCATGAACACAATTCCTCTGCCCGATATCTCTCCGATTCTTCCACGGTTACGCAATGCTACATATAATAGCGCTCCGATTATCCCAAAGATTGCTCCCGAAGCCCCCGCCGATACGGCATAGTCCGCTGCCCGGAATTCATACCAGGCAGACAGGACATTACCGCCCAGGCCGCTGACTATATAAATCAGAAGAAACTTAACCTTTCCAATCTCAATCTCCAGATTCCATCCAATCAGTACCAGTGTCACCATATTATTCATCAGATGTTCAAATCCAAAATGCAGAAACATACTGGTAAACAGACGGTAATACTCTCCATCCTCCACCACCCTTGGAACATACATAGCGCCATGTTCCAGTAAGAACATCCCATCCTCTGTCATTCCCTGGGCTGTAAGCACGAAGAAAACAATGATGTTCACTGCCGCCAGTAAGACCGTGCAAGGTGCAGCTATTCTATTTTTATGTATCACAGATTCACCTTCCAGTATATATCTTCATTATTCCTGCATAGTATACCATATTTTTCCAGATATAGTAACCTCTATCACTTATTTTTCTGTAATATTCTATGCAGCTGCACACAGTTTCTTACTGTGATCCGCAATCACGATCTTGATAACCTCAATATCTGACTTCATAATTCCAAACTCTTCCGCTTTATCCGCATACATCTTCGCCGCCTTCTTCCATTTTTTTGACAATTTTATTGTAACATATACAAAGGACAAAGTCATTATCTATAAATGATAAAGTCACTATCACACTTTATGTAAAATCCTCTTCCTCAATATGCAGACCATCCCAATCTCCCCATCTTGATTTTCTCCTCTTATTCAGAAGTTTTTTCACTGGTGCCCACATATTATCCGCTTCCCGCATAACCGAACTTCCCATTTCGCACTCCGTGATCCAGTCTCTCTCCTTGTACTCTTCTTCCATATCCTCTTCCTGTCCGTCAGTCTCCTCTCTGTTTCTATTTCCTTTCTCCATATCCCCCTCTTCCTTTACTGACTTCATGCATTCTGCCGCCAGTTTCTCCAGACTGTAATTTTCATCCATAGTCTTCTTATGCAGCAGAAAAACCATACGAATACATTCCTGATCTTGATAATCCGCTTCCTTCACAAAATATTCCGTCAATTCATGAAATTCTTCCCACAAATCCTGCTGTGCCAGCGGATAATAGCAGAAAAAAAAGTTTCCTTCTTCATAGAAGATATACTCGGGCTTTAACAGAATACAGTGAATATTTAACAAAAAAGTTTCTACCTCTCTGACTACATTGATAAGATCTCTGAGAAATAATTTTATGTCTTCTGCACTTATTTTGCTTCTTGCAAACATTGCTTTCATCGAAATTTTCCCACTAACATCGTAATCATAATAACTGCTTTCATTCATCCCCCTGCCGCCCATCTTCAATACTCCATTCAGATTGTTTGCTTTCAGCATACGAATCTGATAATCTTCCTTATAAAAAACCTCTTCTTCAATCGTAATCTTACGTTCCATCTCCGTAATCCCTCCTTTCTTCTATCTGAAAAATTCTAAAGAAACTATTTAATTTCTATTTTTCTTCAAACGCCGCAGATTTCTGATTTTCTTCTCTGGCTCTGTAACGGCTGCTCTTCTGATAACCGAAACTTTCATATATCTTCTTGATCCGTCTGCAGTTACTACAATCTCGTCTTTTTCCACTTGAACCGATACCTGCGGCCGGCCAAACAGAATGCATTTATCCTTCACCCTCTGATGAAAGAGAGTCTCTAACTCTCCCTCTTTTACGCCATCCTTTTCCCGTGCCTTTGTACTCCCTGCAACAGCCGTTTCATATGCTGCTCCAGACAGTATATTTTTGTCATGAAAATAGAATACCGCCAGAATGCATTCCATAATCAGAAACAGAATCATCGGCATAAGAACAGACATCTCCACCGTCACGCTTCCCTTTAACATATACATTATTGGACGAAGTCCACCCGCCCACAGGATACTCTTTTTCACAAAATTCCCCCTTCCAAAAGAATACTGTACAGATATCCCGCCGCCAGAAATGGCAGAAACGGAAGTCTGAACTTCCTGGACATCTTTCCCGCCCACAGGCATATGACTGCCGCTATACCGAGAATCAGAAAAGCTGCCGAAAGCACCTCTAACAGTTTCCATATACCAAGATAAATTCCCAGAATCAGTATCATCCAGCTGTCCCCATATCCCAATCCCTCCCGTGTAACCCTGCTGATCAGTAAAAACAGCAGTCCGGCCCCGGCTCCTCCTATGATCAGCCAGACAGAATCCTTCCCTGCAAATATCTGGTACGCCAGTGCCGCCAGATTTCCAGACAGCAGTATATACACTGGTACTTTACGGGAACGAATATCTGCAATTGATACCCAGACCAGAAGTCCCATACTAAGCAGCACGCTTATCGTCCACATCTGGAACATGCCCCCTTTCCAACAACCTCTGACAAAGGAACCGCATAGACTGTCCTTTTTAAACCACTGCAGGACAGCGAGCCATGATACCGATTCCCTGTATCGGTAATATACACCCCATTTCCTCCCCTTTTCATACAATGTTCACATGGATAATATTTTCCTCCGCTCTGATTTCTCAGATCCGCAATATTTCCATTCGGAACCATACGGATTGATAACTCCAGATATGTACAGTGATAATCCTTATGATAGACTACCCCTGTCTCCGTGACATAAACCGTCTCTTCACGCTCTGAACCAAATCCCTGCTTTTCATATCCCACCCATGCCTTGATACGCATTTTTTCCTGATACTGGACAGGCGGCACACCGAACACTGGAATCGGCAGGCGTACCTTATAGGTCACCACCAGTTCCCCTATTCCCGTATGGGAAGAAATTCTTGATCCGTCACATCTGACGCCTGCGCTTCCGCCAAGCACAATACTTCTGTCTAACCGCTCTGTACCGATTGCTTCCACCACGTCCTGTTCCAGATGTGAAGGAATCACCATTGCAGCCACACAGGAATCCTGTGCAGCTTTTTTCCCCGCATACTGCAGGCCGGAACGCACGGCGGTCTGAACTGCCATAATTTCCATCAGATACAGAAGACTGACCACAGCAAGGAAAAAAAGCGGAACTGCCAGAGCAGCCTCCACCGTAATACTGGCTTGTGTAAAGGCGGATACAGATACCCTTTCGGACAGATAAGAATCTTTTGAATGTGAGGGGAGTGTCTTATTTTTCATCGTACGAATCCTTCTCCTTTCTTTCTATTTTATTGTCTGTTATTCCTGGATTTTATTCTGATATCCAAAAGGGCATCTGTATCCGCCTTTCAGCAGTAACCGTAGTAAGTCCGAAACTGATAACGGATTCCTCTTCTCAATCTGCATACCGAACGAACCTCCATTCTGCTTATACAGAGATCCGCACGGAAATAAGCCTGTCCATGTATTTTTCTTATATTCTGTTCCATAATACCAAGCGTCCGCAATGCGGCTGTATTCTTCTCAGACAGAAATAACAGGATACGGAGATATTCTGAATACTCCAGTCCGTTCTCATGATCTTTCCCTTCACTATGATCTTCATCCGTACCCAGTGTGAGCAATTTCGAAAACTGCAGCTGCCAGCTCTCCTTCGATTTCACCAGCGGCACCCGGTTTCCCTTCAGTAATGAACGGAGATCCATAATGGATTCCCCATATGCCCATGCCAGAAGGATTCCCTGGGCGGCCGCCTCCGTAATGGCAGGAACCGCAAGCAGCGTACACAGTGTCACCGCAGCCGCCTCGGCCTCTGCCCTCATAGCGCTGTCGGTCTGGATATACGCATAATTAGGAACAAATCTAAGAATCAGTATCTTTCTGACCACAGATTCCAGATTCTCTCTGTCACTGTCTTTTCCCGCCAGAATGTATTCCAGTTCATAATCCAGCGCCCCCATATGCCCGGTATCCGTGAAGTCAGAAAAATGATCTGACAGATACTCTCCAAACAACAGAGACGATAACTTTCCATTCTCATCCGCTGCATCCGGGAATCTGCCGTATCCATGGCTGCGGTTCCTTTTTTCTAACATCTCCAATCCATCTGTACGTTTTTCTGACACGTTCTGATCTCCTGGCAATACCAGCGTCAGTATCGGAGATTTCTTTAATTGTCCAATATGGGCAATCGGATTATCCTCCTCAGGAAGTTCACTTTCATTTTCCTCAAGCAGTTCATCCATATGGATCTTCCAGGAGTCTTCCTCTTTCGCATACTCTTCTGCCCGCTCCCCCTGCTGCCCCCACACAGAAGCCGTTCCCAGCATATCTTTCACGGCGTCCACTCCATATTTATGTTCCATAAATATAGAAACCTGTCCAAGAAATGCACTGCACCCATTATCTGTCAGAAACTGGATTTTTTCTATTTTATGTTCCAGTCCTCCCTGACCATAATACTCCAGACGGTCCGTCACATTCTCCTCAGCATAATGCCCTGTTTCGTAACTGCCATCCAGGGCAAAGATATCGTATTCTTCCAGAAGTTCCTTCTGATACTCTGCAAATACACATTCCATTGCCCGGTCCGTATCCGTCCTCCGGTAATTTTTTGCAACCTGTATCGATGCACTTTCCATCATACCGCCGATGAAAGTAACCAGCAGAATAAAAATCAGGCTTAAGAATGCCGTCACGTCCCCACGGTATTTCTTCTGCATCCACTTCCTGCATTCCGTCTGGTATTCCTTCTGCATACACTTCCTACATTCTGTCATAAAATCTCCAATCCTTCCCCCGGATTTTGAACTCATATTTCCGAACTCTCACTGACTATCTTCACTTAGATCCCGGAACTCTCGCTGACTATCTTCTGGAAGATATTTTGTACCAGACTGGTAAGCTGAGATTTGAATATAATCACCAGCCCTATTAACACCACCAGAATCAAGATCACCTCAACCACGCCAATTCCGCTGTCTTCCCGCAGCTTCTCTTTCACTTTCGATAACAGATACCCTGCTCTCCACATAATACCTCTCCTTCCTTTTTTGCACTACACCCTGTCTCCTGCTCTTTTATCTCACATCTGAACCGAT
The DNA here is from genome assembly GCA_910587575.1 of uncultured Dorea sp. Lineage (GTDB taxonomy): Bacteria > Bacillota > Clostridia > Lachnospirales > Lachnospiraceae > Sporofaciens. The sequence goes on along the minus strand of CAJULU010000060.1, from coordinate 6,770 downwards.
AAAAACGCAGGAACAATCACAATGACCAGCACGACCGCCAGCATTAGGAACATCGGAAGCAGCAGCTTCGTACCCGCTTCTTCCCCCAGCCTCTTTGCCCTCGCTTTTCTCTCCTCAAACGCCTGGACAGACTCCACCTTTAATAACTGTGTCAGCCCTTGCGTTCCTTTTCTCAGATTCTGCGATAATAACGCTCCGAATCTTATATAAACCTGGATGTTACACCGCCTCCCGAAATTTTCATAGCTCTCCGACTCTGCAACTCCGCTCTCCATCTCATGGCAGACACGCTTCATCTCCTCATAAGCATACCGTTCTCCCCATATATCCTTCTGGTATCCATAATCCTCTACCACCCTTTTCCAGGCCCTTTTTGCCGTCATTCCAGCTCCAAGGAAAAGGGTCATCTTATTCACAATCCCGGGATAATCCAGTATCATCTGCTGTTTTTTACGTTCCTCTTCCTTCCCCCTGTTCTGAATATCCAAAGCATATACCAATATACCCGTAAGTACCCCCATAATCATCAGAACCAGTCCCCGGCTGTCCATTTTCCGATAATACGCTGTTTCCCTATTCAGAATCTTATCAGGCAGCCTCAGTTTTCTGCTGGTGCGGCTTTCTTCTTCCTGTCTGCGGATTGCTTCCTCTATCTGAATCTTTTCCTGTTCTTCCTCATCCAACGTCCTTGGAAATACATTCGCCGTACATTGATACGATGCCTGTTCTTCCTCATTTTCACTATAAGTCAGAACTGCATGTAAGGTCACAAGTGTCCCTTCCTCTTTTATGAACTCCGGCTGCAGTTCCCCTCTGACATTCATTACGTCATAATGATCCAGTTCCCAGGAAACTTCTATGGGCTCATCAGGAATCTTCGTCAGAAGGTTCATGTCATATTCAATCCTGTCCAGGCTTTCATTTTCTCCCAGAATCATCTCTTCCATTTTCTGTATCATTCTCCCGAACAATTTCTGAATCTCTTCTTCTGAATACTGTTGTTCCGCTATTTCGATCTGAACCGGAATCTTTTTCTCTTCCCCCTGAACCTCAACCTCCAGTTCTTCCATCCTGCTGCCGCCGCCATAATCGTTTCTCTCAAGAACGCCATCCATCTTCTTTGCCGACTGCAGAAAATCCACTGCCAGAAGGATAATTCCGGACAACAGCATGCTGCCTGCTGACAGAAGGATGATTCTCTTCAGACTTCGATCCTTATCATTCTCATGCCCAGATAATAAGCGCCCAGATAGATTCCCAGACATATCGTCATCACCCCGATTCCAAATAAATTCCCATACAGACTGTCCATGAACTCGGGAAAACTTAAGGACATATAGCCGATTATGGCATAAGGGACCGATGACATTACCCGGAACTCATATTTTTTTGCCGCAAGCATCGTGTCAATCTCCCGCTTTACATCAATCTTTCCGCTAATCTGCCGTACCGTATCCTGTATGATAGAGATCATATTTCCCCCGCTCTTCTTCGCCGCCGCAAATACCGTCACGAAATTCCGGACATCCTCTGTCTGCATACGCATCCCGAATTCTTCCAGAATTTTCTCAAGCGGCACATGAATCCGCAGTTGTCTGGTAATAATCAGTAATTCTTTTGAGATTCTTGCATTCTCTGGATAAATCAGCCTAAGTTCCTTCTGTGCCTCCCGGAATGCATTTTCTACAGAATATCCCGTGTTCAGTGCAGAAGATACCGCCTGTATGGCTTCTTTAAACTGTGCCTGGAATTCCAGTTCCTTTTTCCTGGCACAGTCTTCCTCCATCATACGGAAATGCCAGATAAAAACCGGCAGCAACGGCAGCGCCAGCCAGAATGAGCGGTAATACAGCCAGGCCGTAGCCGCCGTAACCCCAGAAGCCCTGACCACATTCCACAGATGTTCCCTATATGTGATATCCTGCTGCCAGTAATTTATCCTGATTTCTGATCTCCCTGACTTTCCTCCACTCTCCCTGTATCTTCCCTGCTTTTTCCTCAAGTTCCGTATACTGATACAATGTCTGCAATCGAATCTCACCTTCCCAATATCCCAATACCTCCGTTACTTCCAGTACCTTCCTGCTCTTATCTCTCAGCCTCCCCAGATGGACGATCAAGTCGATTCCGGATGCAATCTGTCTCTGGATCGCAGGCAGAGGCAGATCCATCCCCATCAGTACCATTGTTTCCAGCCTGCTTAACATATCCTCCGGGCTGTTGGCATGCCCTGTACTAAGACTTCCGTCATGTCCCGTATTCAATGCCTGCAGCATATCGATGGCCTCTGCCGACCGCACTTCACCGACAATGATGCGGTCCGGCCGCATCCGGAGTGCTGATTTGATCAGATCCCGGATGGTCACTGCCCCGCTGCCTTCCACATTGGCATTTCTCGCTTCCAGTCTTACCAGATTCGGAACACCCTGGATTTTTAATTCTGCATTGTCTTCAATCGTGATAATTCTTTCCGTCTTGGGAATATACTGTGATAATGCATTTAAGAACGTGGTCTTACCCGAGCCGGTGCCTCCGCTGATGAATATGTTGTACCCGGCTGCCACAAGGGTGGCAAGGAATCCGGATACTTCACTGCTGATGGAATTCCACGAGATCAGCTGTCCCATGGTAACTGCCTCTTTAGAAAACTTACGGATGGTCACAATCGGGCCATCCAGTGCGATGGGATCCAGGACGATATTGCCCCTGGAGCCATCGGAAAGCCTTGCGTCTACAATCGGAGACGCCTCATTTACCAGACGGTTGGAACCTGCCGCAATCTGCTGGACAACATCCTCTAATTTATCTCTGGAGATAAAACGCCTGTCCGACTGAAAGATCCTTCCGTCTTTCTCATAGAATATATTCTGTGTCCCGTTAATCATAATCTCTGTAATCGTCTCATCTTCCAGAAATTCCTGCAGAAGATCCAGTTTCCTGAACGCATTGAACAATTCCCTTCCCAGCGCCGTCTTCTCGGCCAGCGACAGATACTCTTCCCTGGAAACCTCCTGCAGCACACGGTAGATCAGACGGGTCAGTTCCTCATCCTCAATCTCTCTGGACAGATCCAGCTCCTCCAGAATCCTGGCATGCAGCTGCTCTGAACCGATCATGGAAGCCAGCCTCTCTTCATCTTCCACACTCCTTTTTCACCATCTTCTTCTTCACATCATCAAACCCCAGCAGATGCAGCTCCTCTTCCATCTGCAGAAGCTTCGCCTCTGCCATCATATCTTTTATTGCCGGAACATGAATCTCCGTGCAGATCCGAAGAAGTCCGTATATATCCTTAAGACCTTCATCCAGATCAAGAATCACCACGTCATAGATACTCTGCTTTGCAATCTGGGCAATCATGCCTGTCCACTCTTCCAGCGTTACCGCCTTAATGTCCTCAGACACCTTCACCGGAAGCAGATAATCCAACGCCCCCATATGTTCCACCAGAGTCGAAAGGATCACACCCAGATTCCTTTTCTCCTGTCTCATATAATAAAGGATATCACCCAGGTTATGACCTTCTTCTGGAAAATGCCCTCTGATTCCTCCATAGACCTCCATATTGAGATACAGTACATTCTTTGAAACTGCAAGTTCCTGACCAAGCTTTAATGCATATCCGGTCTTTCCGCTTCTGTGTACAGGGGAAAAAATACCTATGATTCTGGAATCTTTCGTCCTGACTGATGGAAAATACAGATCCCCCTTCTCATTCTCATCGCTGCACTTCCGGATAATCTCTGCCAGAATCGTCTCCCCAGACTGGTACTTATACACCAGGGTTTCATCAGAATTCGTCTCCGTCTTTCCAGACTCCGCAAGTACAAAAACATTCCCGGCTTCAAGCCCTTTTCTCTCATCTGCCGGATAGTCCCCGCCAATCATCAGAATATCGACTGACTGCTTATGCAGGATTTCCTGTACCTGTGAAATCCCGTTACATACCTGGACCTGAAAAGCAAGTTCCTTTTTCTTCATCAGAAATACCGCAAACGCTGCTGCATATCCTTCCTCCTGTTCGCAAATTACAAGACTTCTGCTGCCCACATAATATCCCCCCTGCTCTTCTCTTTCATCAAATACTCCGTGAATTGCTGCCGATACGGCATCGAACACTTTGAACTTCCAGTGAATCTATCAGATGCAAGTTACCTGTTCCGTAACTTGTAGAATGATTATAAACCTCTTTTCCATGATTTGTCTATCCCATTTTTAAAAAAACCGAAACTTTGTGCAACCTTCACATAATTCCATAGAAAGAAATCCCATAAAGGAGCGCAACCCCAGGAGTTCCAAGGATTCCGGATGTCAAAACAGTCCACGGGTTCAGCCCCACCTGTACGGAAATTCCCTGTGCATTCAGAAATTCATTTACAAAAAAGATCATGGCACATCCAATAATTACCCTTACGATAAAGTTTGTAACAATCTGCGGTTTCTGTTCAGACATTCCTCTTCCTCCCGGCCTTTCTTTTCTAATACCATATATATCCACAACAGAAGTATTTTATTCTCAAAATCTGCTTATACTAGGATTGTTTGGAAATGTAGTACAAAAACCGGTTGAATTTTCATAAGAGGTGAATCATGAGATTATTTGAACGTGGAAACGCAGCAGAAGAAGATGTATACAGACGCCTGTCCTACGATCCCCAGGCAAATACACTGATGGATGAAATCGCCAATGCACGCCAGGAAATAGAAGAAGCCTACCTTAATTTCCAGTATGCCTCGGATCCGGATCTGATCGACTCCTATATTTACAGGGGAAACGCCGCCTGGCTTCGTTACCGCTTTCTTCTGCGGCAGGCGAAGATTATCTGATAAAAAAATATAAAATACTTCCTGCAGTCATATAGATGTATAGACAGACTGACAGGAGGTATTTATTTTGCGTAGAAAAGCAGAATTTTTCCTATTGATCCTTTTATTAGCAGGACTGATCGTGATCAGCCGGAATCTGGGCAGCTATGTATCTGGCAGCAAAGTAAAAAAAGCTGAGAATACGGTGGTTCTGGATGCCGGACACGGTGGAAGCGATCCCGGAAAAGTCGGCATCAATAAGGCAGAAGAAAAGGACATCAATCTGAAAATCGCAAAGAAAGTTAAAAAAATTCTGGAAAAAAAGGGCGTAAAAGTCGTAATGACGCGGGAAGAAGACACCATGCTTGCAGAAAACAAAAATGGCAGCCAGAAGGTACAGGATATGAAAGAACGGGTGAAACTTATTAATAATACCTCTCCCGAATTCGCAGTCAGCATTCATCAGAACAGCTACCATGAAGAATCCATTCATGGCGCACAGGTATTCTACTATAAGCATTCCGCACAAGGCGAACAGTTTGCCGCAATCATGCAGAAATCACTGCTGGCTGTTGATAAAGAGAACCGGAGGCAGGCAAAGGCAGACGACACCTATTATCTTCTGAAGAAAACAGAAGTTCCCACAATTATTGTGGAATGCGGGTTTCTAAGTAACCATGAGGAAGCGGAAAAATTAGTTACCGATGAATACCAGCAGCAGATCGCAGAAGCAATCGTAAAGGGAATTGAAGCTTGTATGAAGGAATAGAGTGTAGTATAATATTTCCCATGAAAACAATCATTGAACAAATCAACACGGAACAAATGAATAAGGATACCTTGAAAAAAGCCGGAGAGATCTTGAGAAAGGGAGGACTGGTGGCATTTCCTACAGAGACCGTCTATGGACTGGGGGCTGACGCACTGAATGAACAGGCTGCAGGGAAAATCTATGCCGCAAAGGGAAGACCGTCTGACAATCCACTGATCGTACATATAGCAGATATGGATTCCCTGACCAGGATTACAAAGACAGTACCAGAGAAAGCAGTAATAATCGCAAAAAAATTCTGGCCTGGCCCTCTTACCATGATATTCCGAAAGGCTGAATGCGTGCCATTGGGAACCACGGGGGGCCTTGACACAGTGGCTGTCCGAATGCCGGATCATGCCATTGCACAAGAAATCATCCGGGCAGGGGGCGGGTATATTGCGGCTCCAAGTGCGAATACTTCCGGCCGCCCAAGCCCTACGTCAGCCCGGCACGTAGAAGAAGACCTGTCCGGAAAGATTGATATGATCGTGGACGGGGGAGCCGTAGAGATCGGAGTTGAATCGACCATCCTGGATATGACCGTGGATCCTCCGATGATCTTAAGGCCAGGAGCCGTGACCAGGGAGATGTTGGAAAGCCTGACGGGTGAGATTCTGGTGGACAAGACTCTGATAGAACCAGACAGTGCAGAACCCCCGAAAGCGCCGGGGATGAAGTACCGGCATTATGCGCCCAAAGCGGAAATGACCATTCTGGAAGGAGATATTTCACGGGTCATCGAAGAGATTAACCGGATGGCCGCAGAAAAAACTGCCGAAGGATTCAAAGTGGGAATCATAGGCACAGAAGAGACAGCCGGCAGATATGTTACGGGAAATTTCAAATGTATCGGAACCAGGCAGGACGAAGCAACCGTAGCCGGAAATTTATATGGGATTCTGCGGGATTTCGACAGTGACGGGACCGATTACATTTATAGTGAGTCTTTTTCCACATGCGGAATCGGAAGCGCTGTGATGAACCGTCTTCTGAAAGCCGCCGGCCATCACATACTTCATGTTGACAAATAAAACTGACCTGCTTCAGCATTTCTTTCAATAATCATACCATGAACGGAAGAACGCCAGGCTAATAATAGCAGGGTAGTGTTCTTAATTTTGTGTCTATGCCCCCTTGCCTTATTCCAGAG
>CAJULU010000059.1:14615-27921 GCA_910587575.1 uncultured Dorea sp. | reverse complement strand
GTCATGCATAGTAAGCAGTACCGACATTTTGAATTTGTATAGGCAGTGGACGGTTACAGTCTGCTGCCACTTTTGAATAATCCGAGGCTTGTCGGCACGACTGGCAAGCCCATAATTATATATAAAGTAGGAGATGAAGTTACTATAGAGAAATTAAATGAGAAAGAAATCTTGCAGTATGCGCTGGAAAATAATATAATTGACCTATCATACGTGCAAGAAAAAATAGAGATGGCTAAGAGAAAGGAATTATTAGAGAAACATCCGTATAAAATTAGTCAAGGAAAGGATGGTAAATGGAGAACATATATCCCGAATAAAGAATCTGGAAGAAAAATGATAAAGAGGAACAGCCAGAAAGCAGTTGAAGATGCCGTGATTTCGTTTTGGAAAGCTGAGATGGAAAATCCAACGGTAAAAGATATTTTTAAAGAATGGATTGATCGCAAGTTAGAAACAGGTGAAATAAAGGAACCTACATATGAGAGGTATAACATTGATTTTGAACGGTATTTTCAGACATTCGGAGAGCGAAAGATAAAATCTGTTACTGAAGATGAGATTGAAGACTTTATAATAGACTGTATTACCCAATTCCATCTGACGCAAAAGGGTTATTCTAATTTAAGGACTATCATATATGGCATTTTTAAAAGAGCGAGAAAGAAGAAGTATGTGCAGTTTGGAATTACGGAAGTAATAAACAATATGGACATGTCCAGAAAAATATTCAAAAGCAGCCGGAAAGCGGATCAAGATGAAGTCTTTGATGATGAAGAATTTGAAAAACTTGAAAAATGTCTAATGGAGAATCTTGATTTAACCAATCTTGGGCTATTGCTTATGCTTTTTACTGGAATCCGAGTAGGAGAACTGGCGGTGTTGAAATGGGATGATTATGATGGCAGTTCTATCCAGATACAACGTACAGAAACGAGGTTTAAGGACAATACAGGTAAATATGTATATGAAATTAAGGAATCCCCTAAAACAGAAGCAGGAATCCGAGAAGTGGTTCTCCCACCACAATGTAAATGGATTATTCGGAAAATACGTTATATAAATCCATTTGGGGAATATATGTTTGAAAAAGATGGGAACAGGACAAAAACATACTCCTTTAGGAAAAGGTTATATCATATTTGCGACAAGATAGGGATTCCAAGACGATCTCCGCATAAAATCAGAAAAACATATGCAAGTATTCTGTTAGATAACCATGTGTCAGAAAAAGTTATCATTGACCTAATGGGACATACTGATATTAAATGTACGAACAAATATTATGGGAGAAACAGAAAGACTAATGAAAAGAAAGCGGAAATACTGAACAGCATTCCCGAATTTCAAATCAATATGCAGAATAATCGAACATGTGTCTGATTACCTTTTTGATTACCTTTTTGATTACCTTTTGATTACCCATGTATTACAAAGCCAGTAAAACCAAGGGTTTCAGAGTGGAGCATACGGGACTTGAACCCGTGGCCTCCACACTGCCAGTGTGGCGCGCTCCCAACTGCGCTAATGCCCCGTATCCATATTATAACACAGAAATAGGAAAGAAGAAAGAAAAAAATGCAGAATTATAAAAGATTATAAAAGATAAATTAGTATTCGTGTGACCGTTTGTTTAGGGGCGGTTGCAAAACAGCCATTATATACAAAATATGGTATGGATGACAAACAGCTCATCCACATATCCTATATAACCGGTATTCTGCAACGCCCCTTCAAGGAATGTTTCTAACAGATTACAATAATTTTCCTCGGTGTTGTCTGCGGCGGAATACTCCTGGTTGTAGCGCTGTAATACACAATCAGCATCTGCCCCTCGAGAGAACAGTCGAAAGGCTGGCCGTTGGACGTCACGATCTCCGTAGACCGTCCGATGTTCAGTTTCAGAGCGCCGTCAAGAGCTTCGAGGTTTCCGTCAAATTCCCCGGCATAGATATTCTCCGTCGGGTTCCTCCGCCCGATAAAGATTGCCTGGTACTGCGGCGGGAAGATCAGTGGAATCGGAAGGCTGGCATCATAGAACGCCGTGACGTTCATCCCCGCCCGCAGGCGGACCTCATTGATCACGTAGGTATCGGGACTTACAATAAAGTTTGTGATTCCATCGGAATTGCGGATTGTGACTTCGAGCATACAGCAGTTATTATTAAATGAGTTAATACGCTGAATCACACCGTTTACCGGAACCAGATTCATAGAAGGCATGATGAAAACTCCATTTTTTCATTAGTATATGCAGGACTATTTCAAGTGTTCGTCAGGCTTGATAGAAGAAGCTCTTCCGCTTGGCGGCAGAAAATGGTACAGCTCCTCGTAAGCTTCAACTTCCTCCGTAGAAACAGGTGCGGACGGAATCAGCCCGGTGCAGTCCTGCGAGGAAGCTGCATTGGACAGATAGTCGAATTCATCAATGATTTCCTGATTTTTTTTATCTTTCATGGCATAACCTCCGTTTTTTATTATGATTCATTTTAGATTGTGTAGAAAAAGCCGTACATATACAGTATAATATTTCCATGCTTGAAAATGAAATGCATAAGAAAGAAGGACGATGATTTATGAAAATCGAAGTTGATACCCATTCCCATACGCTTGCCAGCGGCCACGCATACAATACCATCCGTGAGATGGCGGCAGCAGCGGCAAAGAAGGGACTGAAGGGCCTGGCAGTCACAGAACATGCGGTGAAGATGCCAGGAACCTGCCATATATACTATTTCCAGAATCTGCGGGTGGTTCCGAGACAGATGTACGGAATCGAGCTTCTGATGGGAACGGAACTGAATATTCTGGATGAAGACGGAACGGTGGATCTTTCACAGGAACTGCTAAAGGAGATGGACATCGCCATTGCCAGTATGCATCTGCCCTGTTATAAGGGGGAACGTTCCAGGGAAATGATAACAAAGGCATATACGAATGTGATGCAGAATCCCTTCGTGGATATCATCGGCCATCCCGATGACGGGAGATTCCCGGCAGATATGGAGACGCTGGTCAGGGAGGCGAAGAATACGGGAACGCTTCTGGAAGTGAATAATTCTTCTCTTCGCCCGGAAGGGTTCCGGGTCAATACTGCGGAGAACTGCCGGGATATGCTGTGGGAGTGCAGAAAGCAGGGGGCAATGGTGGTGCTGGGAAGTGATTCCCATGTAGATGAGGACATTGCCGTCTATCCCTATGCGTTCCGTGCCCTGGAAGAAGTGAATTTCCCGGAAGAACTGATTGCCAACACATCACTGGAAAAATTAAAGTCATGTCTGAAACGAAGAAAAGTGCTGCAGACTCTGTGAATCTGATTGCCAGCACATTACTAGAAAAATGAAAGTCATGTCTGAAACGAAGGAAAAAGCTATAGACTTTATGAATTTAGTGTGCTAAAATATAAGAGGAATTTGAGAAGTCTGCGAAGGAGATAATGCTATATGAGTAAGAAGATCAGGACGGAGGCGGTAGATTATCTGTTCCGTGCCATATTGAGCCTGGAGAATAAAGAGGAGTGCTATACTTTTTTTGAGGATATCTGTACGATTAACGAACTGTTATCGCTGTCCCAGAGATTCGAGGTGGCTAAGATGCTGAGAGACCATAAGACCTATCTTGAGATTGCCGAGAAGACGGGTGCCTCCACGGCCACCATCAGCCGGGTGAACCGGTCGCTGAACTATGGCAACGATGGTTATGACATGGTGTTTGCACGGATTCATGCGGAAGAGTCATAGGAGAGCGGCTGGCTGAATCAGACAGGAAGACAAGAAGAAACAAGACTGTGAGAGCCTTATTTCTTCTTTTTTTCGTGCGATGGTTCCGGCAGCTCATCAATCAGTTTTTCAATCAGCAGCTTCTTGACGTATACGTCAAAGCTTAAGGAACAGATGAAGGAGAAAAACTGAAGATAATCCTGCTCTTCTTCCGGCACGTCGGTGAAACTGTCCATGGCGCAGTGGTAGGATCTTGCCACATCTTTCTGCAGGGCATCGATCCGGGACTTTTCAAGCTGACAGATCTCCTCATAGATGGAGGTCATGCCGGATTCCCCGTCAGAATCAAAATATTTCTCCGTAATCGGAGCGAGAAGGGTCTCGATATCCTTGATGGACAGGATGTTCTTAAAGTAGTAGATGAAGATCAGTGCAAGGACGTGTTCCTTGGAATACTTCTTCTTCACAGGCGGGGGCAGGAGGTTGTTCTTGGCATAATTGTTGATCATGGTCTTGGTCAGAATCTTGTCTTCCTCATGCCGTTTGGTGGAGGCGAGCTGTTCTTCCATAAATGTGGTCACCTGGTCCATGTACAGGTCTATGTTCGGAATGGAACCCGGCCTCACGTATTCAATCCGCGAGATGCTTGAGAGAATGCTGTTCAGCATGTCCTTTGTATTAATTGTCATTTTATCACCTCAATGGAACTATTATATAGTTTTTAAAACTATATCACAAGGATTTTTTAAATACTCTATTAAAATTTAATAATTTGTGTTATAACAGATAGTAAGGGAATGTGGATGAGGAGGAAGCGTATGAGTGTACTGAAGAAATTATTTGCCCCAGTGGATATGACCGTAGGAAAACCCTGGGAAGATATTCTGATTTTTACGGTGCCGATGCTGATTGGCAATATTGCCCAGCAGCTGTACAATACCGTTGACAGCGTGGTGGTGGGAAATTATGTCGGAGATAATGCGCTGGCGGCTGTGGGAAGCGCAGGCCCGATCTTAAATCTGCTGATCGTGCTGTTTATCGGGATCAGTGTGGGTGCAAGTATTATGGTATCCCAGTATTTCGGCGCCAGAAAGCGGGAAGATCTGTCGGTTGCCATTGCCAACAGTATTGTTCTGACGGCTATTTCTTCTATTATAGTAATGGCGCTGGCAACGGTGGCGGCAAGACCGCTGCTGGTGCTGTTAAAGACGCCGGACAGTATCCTGGACTGGTGTACCTCTTACCTGCGGATTCTGTTTCTTGGCGTGTCGGGACTGGCTTTCTATAATATACTGAGCGGGATTCTGCGGGGGCTTGGGGATTCGATTTCCGCCCTTTTATATCTGATTGTTTCCAGTGTGCTGAACATCATTCTGGATCTGGTCTTTGTCATCCGCTTTGATATGGGAGTCAGCGGCGTGGCGCTGGCAACGGTGATTGCACAGGCTATTTCAGCGATGCTGTGTCTGCTGAAACTGATGCGCATGAAGGATCTTTTTGATTTCAAGGCGCAGTATTTCAGACTGACCAGCCGGCATGGGATGGGGATTATCAGGCTTGGTGTTCCGTCCGGGGTAACGCAGGCAATCATGTCTATGGCGATGCTGGTAGTGCAGTCTCTGACGAACAGCTTCGGAGAGCAGTTTATTGCATCGAATGTAATCGTTATGAGGGTGGACGGGTTTGCTATGCTGCCGAATTTTTCTTTCGGGACGGCTATGACTACCTACGCCGGGCAGAATGTAGGTGCAAGAGCGTATGACCGTGTTACAAAAGGAGCGAAGCAGGGAACCTTGATGGCAGTGGGCTTTTCAGCGGCGATCACGGGGCTGATACTTTTGTTTGGGAAACATCTGATGGCGATCTTTACCAATACGGAAGATCTGGTGGTACTCAGTATGAATATGATGCGGATTCTGGCGGCAGGGTATATCGCCATGGCGATTATCCAGAGCCTGTCGGGAGTGATGCGCGGTGCGGGGGACACGGTGACACCCATGTGGATTTCTATCGTGATGACCATTTTCCTGCGTGTGCCGATTGCCTATGGACTGGTATATCTGACGAAAAGCACCGATTTCCCGGGCGGGCGCAAAGAAAGTATCTATGTGTCCCTTCTGATTTCCTGGGTGCTTGGCGCAATCATTACGGGTTTCTTCTATAAACGTGGAAAATGGCGGGAGAAAGCGATATAAAGACTGGATAAAAACGAGGGGGTGTTAGATTATGTGCGCTCGCAGACGGGAAGAGCACTTGATTGAACGTATGATACATCTGATGAATATTCTGGAAGAGAACGGGCTTGAGGTGGAGGAAATCCTTGAATCGGGCTGGCCAGAAGGGCGGATTCCGGCAGAAGTCGAAAGGAGTTTTCAGGAGACGTGTGAAGTTCTGCGGTTTATAGAAGAGATTCCGGGAGGTTTCTTAATCTATCATGCAGATGGCGATGAAAAGATTATCTATGCAAACCAGGGTCTGCTGCGCATTGTTCAGTGTAAAACCATGCAGGAATTCCGGAAATTTACCGGAAATTCTTTCCGGGGCATAGTCTGTCCGGAGGATCTGGATGTGGTGGAGGAGAGCATTAAGAAGCAGATCGCAAGGAACCGGTATAACCTGGATTATGTGGAATACCGTATCCGCCGCATGGACGGGACGATTCACTGGGTGGAAGATTACGGCCACTATATCCGGGGGGAAGCCATGGGGGACTTCTTTTACGTGTTTATCGGAGATTCCTCGGATGAAAGAAACCAGCAGCAGATGGGACAGAAACGGCTGCTGGCCGAGGCACTTGAAAAGGCGAATCTGTCCGTAAAGGCTAAGAATACGTTCCTTTCCAACATTTCCCATGAGATGAGGACGCCGCTGAATGCCATTTTTGGATTTACTTCTCTGGCGAAGCTGGAGATTCATGATGCTGATAAGGTGATGGAATATCTGGACCGTGTGGAAACAGCCAGCCATCAGCTTCTCGATATGATTACAAAGGTGCTGGATATTTCGTCGCTGGCCAATGCGGCAGGTCCTGCGGAAGTGGAATGTGATCTGTGTCAGACGGTGCAGGAGTCCTATCAGTTTCTGGAACCGCAGGCAAAGGAAAAATCCATTGCTTTCACCCTGGATTTAAGCGGAATCAGACACCGTGTGATCTATGCGGACCGGGAAAAGCTGCATCAGCTTGTGCTCAATCTGGCTAATAATGCACTGACTTATACGCAGCCTGGCGGAAGGGTCAGCATTACGCTGCTGGAAAAAGAGGAACTGCCCAACAGCTATGTTGTCTATAACATTGTGGTGAAGGATAATGGTATTGGTATCAGTGAAGAATTCCTGGGCAGGATTTTTGAACCCTTCTGCCGTGAGAGGGATTCTACCTTAAGCGGCGTGCATGGCATCGGCCTGGGACTGACCATTGCCAGAAATATTGTGGATATGCTGCATGGGAGTATTACGGTCAGTAGTACGGTGGATGAAGGAAGCACATTTACCGTTGCTTTCACGTTCCGGGCACAGCCGCTGACCGATGTAGCTTTCGGGGAAGGCGCCCTGGCTGATAAAAGCATGAGCATCCTGCTTGTGGAGGATAATGAGATTAACAGGGAGATCGAGACAGAACTTCTGGAGAGGATGGGATTTAGCGTTGAGACAGCGGAAAACGGACAGATTGCCGTCCGGAAAATGGAATGTGCTTCTCCGGGGGATTACGATCTGGTGATTATGGACCTGCAGATGCCGGTTATGGACGGATGGCAGGCATCGGAAGCAATCCGGCGGCTTAAGGATCCCACTCTGGCGCATATTCCGATTGTTGCGCTGTCTGCGGATATCCGGCCGGACAGCCGGGAGAAAGCGATGAAAAGCGGGATTGACGCCTGTCTTTCAAAGCCTATGGATCTTGCCCTGCTGCTGGAAACGATTGAGAAGATGATTGAGAAATAAAGGGCGGATGATGGTGAAGGGGACAAAAAGAGATAAAAAGAAACAGTATTACGCAGTAAATGCCCTGATCATTGTGTGCATTGCGGTGATTCTGCTGGGCGGTGTGGGATATATGCATGTGCTGCGCAGTAATCTGATGGATCAGGCAGTGACGGATGTCATGGATATGACACGGCAGCAGCAGCAGGCTTTTCATACCTTTATTTCGGCGGACAGGGAGCGTCTGCATAGCTTTGCCGTGTATTTTTCACAGGCTGATTCCCGGGATACAGAAGGAATCAACGAGAAGCTGGAAGCGTTTTCTGAGGTGAATGCCCATTATTCCGTCATGAATCTGGATACCGGGATGTATTATAATAATAAGTCGGAACAGATTTATCAGATGGAGGGGGAAGAACTGGAGACGTACCGTTCTCTTACGGGTGCGAATGTCCGAGATCCTTATCCGGGACTGTATTCGGGCGAGCCGGCGTTCGGTTATTATGAGAGATTTGAATTTGCAGACGGCGTTCCTGGTCTGATACAGAAGAGTTATGTCTGTACCAAGGTATCCGAGGAATTTTCGCTTTCTTTTTATGACGGGCAGGGCCTGGGATATGTAGTGAACGATAAGGGGGACATTCTTCTGAGTTCTGTTGGAAAAAACAGTGAGCATTCGTATGATAATATTTTTGACATTGTATTAAACGGCGGCAGCGATGCCGGGAATCTGGCGGATACGATGCAGAACCGGGAGGCGGGCACGTTCCTGTTCGACGGAGACAAGGGAAAGTATATCTACACTTATGTCCCTGTGGAAAATGTAGAGGGATGGTATCTGGTTTCCGTGGTGCCGTTCTCTGCGGTTATGGATGAGGCGAATGAGATTATCCGGAATTCACAGGTGACAGTGGTATTTATGGTGGCGGCCATGGTGTTCTTTTTATGTTTCCTCCTGCTTAACTGGAGAAGCCAGAAGGAGATCAGAGAGAAGGAACGGGAGATTGAGTACAATAAGCAGCAGTTTGATATTTTCTCTACATATCTTGCCAATAATACGGATAACGTCTATGTAATGCTGAATGTCAGAGAACACCGGGTAGAATATGTGAGTCCGAACGTGGAACGGGTGCTTGGAATTCCTGCGGAACAGATTCTTGAGAATGTGGATTCCCTTGAGTGTACCTGGAATCAGGAGGGAAGGGAGCTGGATCTGGATGATCTGGCTGCTTTAGAGCCGGGAAGTTCCATTACGGATGTGATGAGAGAGCGGATTCATAAGAAGACCGGAGAGCGCAGATGGTTCCGGGAATCCCTCTACAGTACACTTCTGCAGGGAGAAAGAAAGGTCATCCTGTATCTTTCTGACCGTACCAGTGAACGTAAGACACAGGATACGCTGACACAGGCCCTGGACATGGCGCAGGTGGCCAATAAGGCCAAGAGCGCTTTCCTGGGGAATGTCAGTCATGACATCCGTACGCCGATGAATGCCATCACCGGTCTGGTTTCCCTGCTGCGGGAGGAAGCGGATAACCCGGAGCACGTACTGGAGTATACCCATCAGATTAATGCGGCCAGCCAGCATCTGCTGGGACTGATTAATGATGTGCTGGATATGAACAAGATTGAAGGAGGCAATGCAACCCTGAACATTACAGACATAGATATATCGGAGATTATAGAAGAACTGAATGTGATTATCCGGCCTCAGAGCCGGGCTAAGAACCAGTCGTTCCGGATATTTGCCACGCCTTTTGATTACGAGTATCTGCTGGGAGACAAGCTGCGTATCTGCCAGGTGCTGATTAATATCCTGTCCAATGCGGTCAAGTATACGCCGGAGAATGGCAGTATCGAGATGTACGTCAATGAACTGACCGGGGTGACGGAAGGATACAGCCGCGTGGAGTTTGTAATCCGGGATAACGGACAGGGAATGTCCAAGGAATATCTGGAAGTAATCTTTGACCCCTTTACCCGTGAACAGAACCTGGCCGCAGGTCAGATACAGGGGACGGGGCTGGGTATGGCAATCACCAAGAACCTGGTAGATCTGATGGGCGGCACCATAGAGGTGGAGAGCGAACTGGGGGCAGGATCTATCTTCAGGCTGCAGCTGGATCTGCCAGTCTGTGAGGCGTCGGAGGAGGATCCTGCATTCTGGAAAAAATATGGTATCCGCCGTATGATCGTGGCGGATGACGATGAATATGTCTGCCGTAACATTGTTAAGGCAATGGAATGTACCGGGGTGGAAGTCAGCTATGCCACCAGCGGAAGACAGGCGGTTTCTGTACTGCGCTCTGCCAGAAAGAAGGGAGAACCCTATGATCTGATGCTGCTGGACTGGAAGATGCCGGATCAGGACGGCCTGGAAACCGCACGTCTGATCCGTAAGAATGAGCCTGACCATATTCCTGTCATCTTCTTTACCTCTTACGACTGGGAGGAGATTGAAGAGGAGGCCCTTAAGGCGGGAGTCAGTCATTTTCTGGCAAAACCCTTCTTTATGCATAGTTTTAAGGATGCGATCGAACGGGCTTTCGACGGCGGGGAAAGTGAACCTTCGGTTAAGCCGGCGGAAAAAGAGAAGGAGGTTTTTGAGGGAAAACATATCCTTGTGGTGGATGACATAGAGATCAACCAGATGATTCTGGTCAAGCTTCTGGAGTCCATGGGGGCCGCTGTCTGTGATGTCGCAGAAAACGGCCAGGCGGCAGTGGACCGGTTTACAGAATCTCTTCCCGGAGAATACGACGTCATTTTTATGGATGTACAGATGCCCGTCCTGGATGGTTATGGGGCTACGAGAGCCATCCGTGCCAGCGGTCATCCGTCGGCAAAGAGTGTGCCCATCATTGCCATGACTGCCAATGCTTTTGTGGATGATATCAGAGCTGCAATCGAGTCAGGTATGGATGCCCACGTGTCAAAACCGGTTGTGGTAGATCAGTTAAAAGCTACGTTCCAGGAGGTATTGGAACGGAAGCGGAAGAAATAGAGTTTTTTTGCAGAGAAAGGAATTTTTGGTATGGAGTTAATGGTTGAATTGGAAGAACTGGGTGTGGACGTGAAGGAGGGGCTGGGCCGTGTTCTGGGAGATGAGTCATTGTACAGGACGATGCTTGGAATGTTTGTGGATATCGTAGAAAAGAATCCGGTACAGGAGGAAGATTTTGACTGCGAAAGCTGTGAGGAACTGATCGGACGGGTACATATGCTGAAAGGTACAGCCGGCAATCTGGCCATACGGCCGCTTTTTGTGAAATATACGGAAATCCTTAACCTGCTGCGTGAAGGAAGGCAAGGGGAGGCCAGGGCAGCTTTCGTGCAGGTGGGAGAGATTCAGGATAGGGTGATTGACTGTATCAGGAGAAGTGAGAATGTCTGACCGATTGTCCAGGAAGGATGCTTTGAGAAATGAAACAATATAGAAACGGTAAGCTTTTAATTGTAGATGACGATGCCATAAACCGAGCGATACTGCGGAAAATATTTATGGGTTCCTTTCAGGTAGAGGAAGCGGAGAATGGCCGCCAGGGACTTAAGAAGATCCTGGATTCCGGGAACCGCTTCTGTGCAGTACTCCTGGATGTGATGATGCCGGAGATGTCTGGAATCGAGGTTGTAAGAAAGATGAAGGGGAGGGGGCTTCTGGAGTCGATTCCCGTATTCCTTATCACGGCTGAGGTGAATGAGGACGTGATGAAAGAAGCCTGTGAACTTGGCGTTATGGACGTAATCCGGAAACCATACGTCTCTTATGTGGTGAGACGCCGGGTAGAATCTGTGATTGAACTGTTTGAGGCGCGTCATCATCTGAACAATGTGGTGCAAAAGCAGCAGGAAAGGCTGTTGGAACAGGCAAACCAGATTATACAGCTGAACCAGGGGATGATCGAAGCGCTGGCCACTGCCATAGAATTCCGAAATGAGGAGTCCGGTGGCCATGTCCAGAGAATTTCGGATATCACCCGGATTATCCTGGAGAATACCAGCCTTGGAAACGGGCTGGATCAGGAGGAGATCGACCATATTGTGATTGCTTCTACCATGCATGACGTAGGAAAGATCGGAATACCGGATGCGATTCTGACGAAACCCGGGAGACTGACGCCGGATGAGTATGAGGTGATGAAGACGCATACTACCAAAGGGGTGGTACTTCTCGAAAGTATTCCGCAGCTTCGGGATAGCAGGATTTTTGATTATGCCTGCGACATTGCGCTGCATCATCATGAGCGGTGGGACGGCAGAGGATATCCGGACGGGCTGGAAGGGAGCGACATCTCTTTGTGGGCACAGGTGGTATCCCTTGCGGATGTCTATGATGCCTTAAGCTGCAGGCGGGTGTACAAGGCGCCCTATTCCCGGGATATGGTGATCGAGATGATCGGAACCGGTCAGTGCGGAAGCTTTAACCCGCGTCTGCTGGATAGTTTCTTCTCCATCGAGGATCAGTTGAGCCAGATGTACCGGAACGTACCGGAGGCCCAGAATTTTTATGAAATGTCTTGAAATCGGGGCGGAACCGGAGTATAATAAAATACATAAGTAAAGAGAAGAATGTCTTCAGGGCAGGGTGCAAGTCCCTACCGGCGGTACAGCCCGCGAGCCGTAAGGTTGATCCGGTGAGATTCCGGGGCCGACAGTATAGTCTGGATGGAAGAAGATGATAGTATAATCGTAGAGATATACTTTGTGTGAGATGCTCTGGAATGATGAATCATTTCAGAGCATTCTGGTATATTCCGCATAGTGAGACGGCCCCTGTAGAAGATTCTGCAGGGGTTTTTGCTTTATAAAGGCAGTTCTGGAAAGAAGGGATGTATTTGACAGATCAGGATTATATGAGGCGGGCCATAGAGCTTGCGAAACGAGGCATCGGCTGGACGAACCCCAACCCGCTGGTGGGTGCGGTCATTGTGAAGGAAGGCCGTATCATCGGAGAGGGGTATCACAGGCGGTATGGAGAACTCCATGCAGAGCGGAACGCCATTGCCTCTTTGACGGAACCGGCAGAAGGGGCGGTCATGTACGTGACGCTGGAGCCCTGCTGCCATTACGGAAAGACACCGCCATGTACGGAGGCAGTTCTTGAAAATGGAATTCAGAGGGTGGTAATCGGTTCCGCCGACCCCAACCCCAAAGTGGCAGGGAAAGGAGCCGGGATTCTCAGAGCCGCCGGCGTGCAGGTGGAGGAGAATTTTATGAGGGAGGAATGCGACCGCCTGAATCCCATATTTTTCCACTATATTACCAGCCGTACGCCTTATGTGATTATGAAGTATGCCATGACTGCAGATGGGAAGACTGCAACGAAAACAGGAGCGTCCAGGTGGATTACAGGAGAGGCGGCGCGTCTGAAGGTACAGAAGCTGCGCCACCGGTGTATGGGAATCATGGCAGGGATCGGGACTGTGCTTGCCGACGATCCGCTGCTGAATGTACGGATACCGGACGGGAAAAGTCCTGTACGGATTATCTGCGACAGCCGTCTCAGGATTCCCGCCGACAGCCAGATCTGTCAGACGGCGGCAGAATATGCAACCATCGTGGCATATGCACCGGATGATGCAGCCGGGCACAAAGACGGGGAACGGGAAAAAATCCGCCGGTTAGAACAGCTTGGCGTGGAGGTGATTCCGGTTTCAGACGGAAAT
>CAJULU010000059.1:0-14605 GCA_910587575.1 uncultured Dorea sp. | reverse complement strand
GACTCATGGAGATTCTTGGAGAGAAGGGAATTGACAGTATTCTGCTGGAAGGCGGCGGGATCTTAAATGACAGCGCCCTGCGGGCAGGGATTGTGAAGGAAGTGCATGCATTCATGGCTCCGAAGATCTTTGGAGGAAATGACGCCAGAACACCGGTTGCCGGTATCGGCGCCGCCCTGCCGGACGAGGCTGTTTTCCTGGAATTCCAGAGGGCAGAGCAGATCGGGGAAGATCTTCTGATTGAGTACAACGTAAGGCAGGTGGAGAGATGTTTACAGGAATCATAGAAGAGACGGGAAAGATCCGGCAGATTCTGATGGCGGGGAATTCAGGGCAGATCCGGATTGAGGCTTTAAAAGTGCTGGAAGGAACGAAGGAAGGGGACAGCATTGCGGTCAATGGCGTGTGTCTCACGGTGACTTCACTGAGCCGGGGGGAGTTTACCGCAGACATCATGGCAGAAACTTACCGGAGAAGCGGACTGGGACAACAGAAAGCCGGAGATCTGGTGAACCTGGAACGGGCGATGGCAGCAGACGGACGGTTCGGCGGGCATATCATGTCCGGCCATATTGACGGCACCGGGGTGATTGAGAGCCTGCGCAGGGAAGAAAATGCCGTATGGGTGTCCATCCGCACAGAGCATAAGATTCTGCGTCTGATTGTGGAGAAAGGCTCGGTGGGCATTGATGGGATCAGTCTCACGGTGGCGGCCGTCAGCGACAGGGGATTCCAGGTGTCGGTGATCCCCCATACGGGCGAAGAGACGACACTGCTTAAGAAGAAACCGGGAGATCTGGTGAATCTGGAAAATGACATTGTGGGCAAATATGTGGAAAAGCTTCTGGGAGCCGGCCGGACTGAGAATAAGGAGAATTCCTGCGGGCTTACCATGGAGTTTCTGGAAGAGTACGGAATATAGGAGGACAGTATGGAACAGCAGTATCAGTATCACAGGATTGAAGAGGCGATTGAGGATCTGCGTGCAGGCAGGATCATCCTGGCGACCGATGACCCGGATCGTGAAAATGAGGGAGATATGATCTGTGCGGCGCAGTTTGCGACCCAGGAGAATATTAATTTTATGGCGAGCCATGCCAAAGGGCTGATCTGTACGCCCATGAGCGGACAAGTGGCGGCAGGTCTGGGATTCCTGCCCATGGTATCGGAGAACACGGATAACCATGGCACGGCATTTACGGTGTCCGTTGACCATAGAGATACTACAACCGGGATTTCTGCGGCAGAGCGCTCTTATACCATGATGAAATGTGTGGACGAGGCTGCGAAACCAGAGGATTTCCGAAAACCGGGCCATGTATTTCCCCTGATCGCAAAAGCGGGCGGGGTTCTGGTACGCAACGGGCATACAGAGGCAACGGTAGATCTGATGCGTCTGGCGGGACTGAAGGAATGCGGTGTGTGCTGTGAGATTATGGAGGATGACGGGACGATGATGCGTACCCCGAACCTGTGGAAACTTGCGAAAGCGTATGGCCTGAAATTCATTACCATCAAAGATCTGCAGGATTACTGCAGGATTCACGAGAAACATGTGGTGAAAGAGGCTTGTGCGGATATGCCTACCCAGTACGGGCATTTTCAGATCCACGGATTCGTCAATGATATTACGGGAGAGCACCATGTGGCGCTGGTCAAGGGTGAGATCGGGGACGGGGAAAACGTGCTTTGCCGGGTTCACTCGGAATGTCTGACCGGAGACGTGTTCGGGTCCCTGCGCTGTGACTGCGGAAAGCAGCTGAATGAGGCGATGAGGCAGATTGAGGAAGAAGGACGTGGAATTGTTCTCTATATGCGCCAGGAGGGGCGGGGAATCGGGCTGATTAACAAGCTGAAAGCCTATCAGCTCCAGGAGCAGGGAATGGATACCGTGGAGGCGAACATCAGTCTGGGATTTGCGCCGGATCTGCGGGAATACTGGGTTGGCGCCCAGATCCTGTCGGAACTTGGCGTGCGTTCCCTTCGCCTGCTGACCAATAATCCGGACAAGGTGTACGGACTGAGTGATTTCGGCCTGGAGATCCGGGAGCGGGTGCCGATTGAGATTGCACCTCAGAAATATGATCTGAACTATATGAAGACAAAGCAGGAGAAGATGGGACATATATTTAATCAGATTGCATTGTAGATCTGGATATTTCAATATGTATAGGAGGAAATGAACATGAGACAGATTCAGGTATTGGAAGGAAAAGTGGTTGCACCGGAGGGGATGAAGGTAGGAATCGTCGCTTCCAGATTTAACGAGATCATCGTCAACAAGCTGCTTGGCGGTGCGGTGGACGGCCTGGTGCGCCATGGCGTGGAAGAGGAGAACATTACGGCTGCCTGGGTGCCGGGAGCATTTGAAATCCCGTTGGCGGCTTCTAAGATGGCCAGGTCGGGGAAATATGACGCGGTTGTGTGTGTGGGCGCGGTGATCCGCGGGGATACCTCCCATTACGATTATGTGTGTAACGAAGTTTCCAAAGGCGTGGCGCAGGTAGGGCTTGCAACAGGTATCCCTGTATTGTTCGGCGTGGTGACCACGGAGAATATCGAGCAGGCCATCGCACGGGCAGGGAGCAAGGCAGGCAACAAAGGTTACGACTGTGCGCTGTCGGCCATTGAGATGGTCAATCTGATGAAACAGATGTAAATGTTTCTTGCAGTTTTCAGCAGAAAACACTATAATATATCCAGTTACTTTTGGGAGATTCAGACAACGGAAGATGCAGATGAGGGAGGATAAAGGAAATTGGGTATATACGATACGTTAAATGAACAACAGAAAGAGGCGGTGCTTCATACAGAAGGACCGCTTCTGGTGCTTGCAGGGGCCGGTTCCGGCAAGACCAGGGTGCTGACTCACAGGATTGTCTATCTGATTGAAGAGATGGGCGTCAATCCCTGGAATATCCTGGCGATTACGTTTACCAACAAGGCGGCCGGGGAAATGCGGGAACGTGTGGACAGACTGGTGGAATTTGGTGCGGAAAGTGTATGGGTCAGTACCTTCCACTCTATGTGCGTACGGATTCTGCGCAGGCATATCGGCCTGCTGGGGTATGATACGAATTTTACCATCTACGATACCGATGACCAGAAGACGCTGATGAAGGACATCTGTAAGATGCTGCAGATTGATACCAAGGTGTACAAGGAGCGGATGCTTCTGGGGGCGGTGTCCCATGCGAAGGAGGAGCTGCTGTCGCCGCAGGAACTTCGCCGCAGGGCGGAAGGTGATTTCGGCAGACAGAAGATTGCGGAAGTGTATGAAGAATACGAAAAGCAGCTCCGGTCTAACAATGCGCTGGATTTTGACGATCTGCTGGTGAAGACCGTACAGCTTTTCCAGACCCAGCCGGACGTACTGGATCATTACCAGGAGCGGTTCCGCTATATCATGGTGGACGAATACCAGGATACGAATACCGTGCAGTTTGAACTGGTGCGGATTCTGGCTGCGAAGTACCGGAATCTCTGCGTGGTGGGGGATGACGACCAGTCTATTTACAAGTTCCGGGGGGCGAATATCAAGAATATCCTGGAGTTTGAGCAGGTTTTCGAGGAGGCCAGGGTGATTAAGCTGGAACAGAATTACCGTTCTACGGAGCATATTCTCAATGCGGCAAATGCAGTGATCCGTCATAATGTGGGACGCAAAGACAAGACGCTCTGGACGGCCAACGGAGAGGGGGAGAAGATTTGCCTCCGACAGTTTGACACGGCGTATGATGAGGCGGAGTATATTGTGGATGATATCCGCAGGAATGTAAACCGCGGAGAGTGTTCCTACCAGGATCATGCAGTCCTGTACCGCACGAATGCCCAGTCCCGTATGTTTGAGGAGAAGTTTGTCACGGAGAATATTCCCTATAAGGTGGTAGGCGGCATTAACTTCTATGCCAGGCGTGAGATCAAGGATCTGCTTTGTTATCTGAAAACCGTGGATAACGGGCAGGATGACCTTGCGGTGCGCCGGATCGTCAATGTGCCGAAGCGGGGAATCGGTCTGACGAGTATGAACCGTGTCCAGGAATATGCGGCCGGGAGAGGAATCGGTTTTTATGAGGCTCTCCGGGCGGTGGATCTGATTCCTGGTATCGGCAGGGGCGCTGCAAAGCTGGAGTCTTTTGTGGCATTGATTGAGCATTTTAAAATGGATGCGAAAGAGATGTCTGTATCAAAGCTGATGGAGGAGATCATTGACGAGACAGGATATGTGGAGGGCCTGAAGGCAGAGGGTGATGAAGAAGCGGAGGCCAGAATTGAGAATATTGACGAACTGATCAGTAAGATCGTGGCCTACGAGGAGACCTGCGAGGAAATGCATGAGCCGGTGACTCTCAGCGGTTTTCTGGCGGAGGTAGCCCTGGTGGCGGATATTGACAGCATGGATGCCAGCAAGGATTATGTTGTGCTGATGACGTTACATAGTGCGAAGGGGCTGGAGTTTCCCCATGTGTATCTGGCAGGCCTGGAGGACGGGATTTTTCCAAGCTACATGACGATTACTTCCGAGGATCCGGGGGATCTGGAGGAGGAGCGGCGGCTCTGTTACGTGGGGATTACCAGGGCCGAGAAGAATCTGACGCTGACCTGTGCCAGACGCCGTATGATCCGGGGGGAGACCCAGTATAACAGAATGTCACGTTTCTTAAATGAGATACCGCCCAACCTGGTATCAACGGGGGCCAGGGTTGAGAAAACGGTGGAAGAGCTTCCGGTAAAGAATGTGTATAAACAGGCGAAACAGGCATTTCAGACGAAACTGTATGCGGCGCAGAAGCCGGCCAGACAGTTCGGCGCTCCTTCCGGCGCAAAGCCTGGGTATGAGGTGGGTGACCGGGTAAGGCATGGCAAGTTCGGGGAAGGAACCGTGAAATCAATTGTGGAAGGCGGCCGGGATTATGAGGTGACGGTGGATTTTGACGAGCGGGGCGTTATAGTAATCTTAAAAATATAGTGTTATAATAATTTTAATATTTGAATTGCTGGAAAGAGCATATGGAAAGGATGTGGGAGCATGAATAAAGTCGAAGAGCTGATTGCGGCATCAAGATTGAGCGAGCTGATGAATAAGAAGGAAGAAGACAAGACCAGCAAGACACTTCTGTGGGTTCTTGCAATCATGGGCGCAGTTGCTGGTATTGCAGCAATCGCTTATGCGGTATATTGTTTTTTTACACCCGATTATCTCGAAGACTTCGAAGAAGATTTCGAGGACGATTTTGATGATGATTTCTTCAATGAAGATGATCAGGTATAAGAGAATATGTCGTAGGACGTACGATAGAGGAAGCAGGTTGGAGGCCTATCAGGTGAAGAAAGGGGCATCTTGCCTGCTTTTTTCGTGAGAGTGCTGCGGTTGTAATGTGAAATGAAAATGAAATCTGCTTGTACTGGAAGGAGTGGCGTCCGGGAACGGTGCGTGGGGACAGCGTTTTTCAACCTGACTTCCAGACAGAACGGTTCTGTTGGCGGGTATATGGTTAAGAAGATGATCGAACAGCAGGAGAAGCAGATGGCTGGCAAATAACATGCGGCCAGAATTGGACGGCCAAGAGATGTCTGCAGCATGACTTCCTGCGGAGAAAGAAGAATACCGTCCTGCTTTGCAGACTGACTTCTGTGGGGAAAGCAGGAGAGATGGATTTCAGAATCCGGCAATACGGCGGCTGTTGACGGCAGGCGGTATTTTCGGGAAAGCAAGAGGAGAATGAGATGGATGAACAATGTTATGCATTATTGATTGACGCAGATAACGTGTCTGCAAAATATATCAAGCCCATACTTACAGAGTTGTCAAAGTATGGAGTAATCACTTATAAGAGGATTTACGGGGACTGGACGAACACGCAGCATTCCAGCTGGAAGGACGAGCTTCTGACGAATTCCATTATGCCCATTCAGCAGTTCAGCTACACCCAGGGGAAGAATGCTACGGATTCGGCGATGATTATTGATGCCATGGATATTTTATATACGAATGATGTGGACGGATTCTGTATCGTGTCCAGTGACAGTGATTTTACCCGTCTGGTGACTCGGATCCGGGAGAGCGCCAAGATGGTAATCGGCATGGGGGAGAACAAGACGCCGGAGCCGTTCCGCAAGGCCTGTGATAAATTTACCATACTGGAGAACCTGTTGTCAGAGCAGGAGCCGGGGAGTACGAAGGCAGAGGAACCTCATGACAGTCTGAGTAAGGAGAAGATCGAGGATGCCATTATCAAGATGATTATTGAGAACCAGGATGATAATAAAGTGACCGGGCTTGGGGAAGTGGGGAGCCGTCTGGTGAGCCTGTACCCGGATTTCGACGTCCGCAGCTATGGTTACAACATGCTGTCAAAGTTTCTGGAGGAATTTTCCAGGATTCAGCTTATCAAGCATGGGAACCTGGTTTCGGTTGCGCTGAAGGAAGACTGGGGCATGAAGGAGGATATTGACCGGTATGTGGTTTATCTGGTGAAGAAGGCGGGACGGAACGGGATTGAACTCAGCACTCTTGGCAATAAGGTGTATGAGGAGTATGCGGATTTCAGAATCAGTGATTACGGGTATGCCCAGTTTAATCAGTATGTCAAGAGTATTGACCGGATTGTGGTGAACCAGGAAGGAACGATTCTGAAGGCCAAGTATAAGAAGGGAATGTAAAGGATAAGGAAATAACCTATGGCTGGCAAATCACATGCGGCTGGATAAGAGGAGTAAAAGATGATGAAAAAGGGTCAGGTGTACGAAGGTGTGATAGACAGGGTGGAATTCCCGAATCATGGGAAGATTGCGCTTCCTGGGGAGGAGAAAGTGGTCACTGTGAAGAATGGGATTCCGGGACAGAAGGTGAGATTCTCGGTCAGTAAGGTCCGTAAGGGAAAGGCAGAGGGGCGCATACTGGAGGTCATTTCTCCTTCTGATCTGGAGATTCCATCTCCGTGTCCGCATTTCGGGCAGTGCGGAGGATGTACTTACCAGAATCTTCCTTATGAGGAACAGCTGAAGATGAAGGAAGCCCAGCTGAAAGAGATGATGGACGGGGCTGTCGACGGCGGATATGTCTGGGAAGGGGTCACACCCAGTCCGGTGAGACAGGGATACCGCAATAAGATGGAGTTTTCGTTTGGGGACGAGTATAAGGATGGGCCGCTGGCTCTGGGGATGCACAGGCGGGGGAGTTTTTATGACATTGTCAACGTGCCGGACTGCCAGATTGTGGATGAGGATTTCAGAAAGGTGCTTGCCTGCACGCTGGAATATGCGAAAGAGACGGGGCTTCCGTATTATCACAGAATGCGCCATGAAGGATTTTTCCGCCATCTGCTGGTGAGAAAGGCGGCCAGGACGGGGGAGATACTGATTGATCTTGTGACGACAGGGGAATGCGCCCGGTTGGAAGAGGGGATTGAGAGGAGTTCCGGATCGGATGGAATCTGTCCGGGAGGGAATGATTCTGACTGGAAATTCAATGGGGAAGAATGGACGGGACGGCTGCTTTCGCTTCCGCTTGAAGGGACGATTGCCGGGATTCTGCATACGAGGAATGACAGTGTGGCGGATGTAGTCCGGGATGAGGGGACGGAGGTTCTCTATGGGCAGGATTATTTTTATGAGGAGATTCTGGGGCTCCGGTTTAAGATTACGCCGTTTTCTTTCTTTCAGACCAACTCTCCTGGAGCGGAGGTCTTGTATGAGACGGTAAGGGAGTATATTGGGGAGACGAAGGATAAGGTGATTTTTGATCTGTACAGCGGGACTGGGACCATTGCGCAGGTGCTTGCCCCGGTTGCCGGGAAGGTGACGGGGGTGGAGATTGTCCCGGAAGCTGTCCGGGCGGCGAAGGAGAATGCCCAGGGGAATGGGCTTTCGAACTGTTCGTTCTGGGCTGGGGATGTGCTGAAGGTGATTGATGAATTGGGGGAGACGCCGGATCTGATTGTGCTGGATCCGCCCAGAAATGGGGTGCATCCCAAGGCGCTTCGGAAGATTACGGATTTCGGGGTGGAGAGGATGGTTTATATTGCGTGTAAGCCGACCAGTCTGGTCAGGGATCTGGAGATGCTGCAGGGGAGAGGGTATCGGGTGGAGAGGATTAGGGGGGTTGATCTTTTTCCGGGGACTTATCATGTGGAGACGGTGTGTCTCTTGAGCAACCGAAAATCTAAGCCCGATTCTTACGTAGACTTAAGCATCAATATGGAAGATTACCATAGAATTAAGAACGAAGAAAAATAAAACATAATAAACTGAACTTACAGAAGAACTGTTAACACGATGAAGTGTTGGCAGTTCTTTTTTTCGTGTAAGGGAGGTGGTGCCGTTGGGCTGTGGAACACAATTTCTCGGATGAATCTATATCCGATACAAGGTCTGTGAATTTAATCTAGAACAAGGCAAATCTAAGGAGGCAATATTATGGCATTTAAGAAATTTAGAAAAATGAAGGTATATGAAGCAAGTGGCTACAACTATAAAAGAACACCATCCATCATCCTGAAAGGAGATTGGTTGAAAGAAACCGGTTTTGATGTTGGTGGTCTGATTCAGGTGGAATGTGAGAATGGCAAGCTGATTATCACTCCGAGAGAACCGGAAATGGTGGAACATCTCATGGATGCGGAAACGTGGATGGACGCAAACAAGGCCATTGAGGTTGGATTTGCAGATGAAATCATCCAGAGAAATGGTGCCGTGGATGAGATGGAAATTCCACAGGTATCCATGCTGTATTCAAAAACAGCGGTGGTCAATTCCTTAATGGAAAGAATCGCCGAAAAGTGTCGAATCCAGCAGAAAGAAGAAATAGAAAACAGTAACAAAGTCAAAGCCGATTCGCTGATGAGTCGGCTTAATTTATTAAAAAATTGGAGGTAATCTACTATGACTATTTTAGAACTGAGAGAAAAGAGAAACAAAGCGTGGGAAGCTGCTAAGGCTTTCGTGGAAACAAAACGTGATAAGGATGGTCTGTTATCCGCTGAGGATGCAGCTACTTATGCAGAGATGGAACAGAAGGTGCAGAATTATTCTGCTGAGATTGCACGTATGGAAGAGATGGAGGCTATGGAAGCAGAGCTTAACAAGCC
The DNA here is from genome assembly GCA_910587575.1 of uncultured Dorea sp. GTDB lineage: Bacteria > Bacillota > Clostridia > Lachnospirales > Lachnospiraceae > Sporofaciens. Next base: position 5,516 of record CAJULU010000059.1, on the reverse strand, counting down.
TGTAAATACTCCGATTACAGGTAAGCCTATGAATGGTGCCGGCGGTCAGGAGAAAAAAACTGGTCGTGCTTCTAACGAATATAAGGAAGCAATGCTCCATGCAATCCGTAACAATTTCCGTAATATCAGAAACGTGCTTTCTGAGGGTATTGATACCGACGGTGGTTATCTCGTACCGGAAGAGTACGATTCCAGATTGATCGAAGGTTTGGAAGAGGAAAATATCTTCCGTAGACTTGGTACAACCATTACAACCAGTGGAGAACGCAAAATTAACATTGCGGGTTCTAAACCGGCTGCAGCATGGATTGACGAAGGGGAGGCATTGACCTTTGGTGATGCGAAGTTCGACCAGATCAATCTCGATGCCCATAAACTCCATGTAGCTGTAAAGGTTACGGAAGAGTTGCTTTATGACAATGCATTTGGCTTAGAGAATTACTTAATCCGTCAGTTCTCCAGAGCCTTGGCAAATGCAGAAGAGGATGCATTCCTCAATGGAGATGGCACCGGCAAGCCTCTTGGTATTTTTGCAGAAGAGGGTGGCGGAGAGATTGGTGTGACTGCTGCAAGTGCAACAGAGATTACAGCAGATGAAATCATCAATCTTGTGTACGCATTAAAGCGCCCTTATCGTAAGAAAGCGAAGTTCATTATGAACGATGCGACGATTGCGGCACTTCGTAAGCTGAAAGATGAAAACGGTCAGTATTTATGGCAGCCTTCTTTACAGGCTGGAGAACCGGACAGACTCTTTGGCTATGAAGTAATGACCTCTGCATATGTTCCTACCATTGCTGCTGGTAAGCCTGTTATCGCCTTTGGTGATTTCAGCTACTACAACATTGGTGACCGTGGAGTTCGTTCTTTTGCAGAACTTAAGGAACTCTTTGCCGGAAACGGTATGGTCGGTTTTGTGGCAAAAGAACGTGTGGATGGTAAGTTAGTGCTTGCCGAAGCAGTTCAGGTACTTAAGATGGGTGACTAATTCTGGTGACAAGTGGTGTCGGTTTAGTCCGGCACCATCTTAATATGGAGGTGAAAATGTGGTAGTTACGTTGGATGAAATGAAAAAATATCTTCGTGTGGACTTTGAGGATGATGATGTTCTGCTCCGTAATATCATGGAATCTGCTCAGACATTGTGCATGGATGTGGCAAGAATAACGGATGAGGATGCTTTTGAGGAAGAGCCTTGTGCCAGAATTGCAGTCATGTATGCGGTTGCGTATCTGTATGAACACAGGGAAGAAGCAGACCACCATGCATTAACATTATCACTCCGTTCTTTACTCTTTGGGTGCAGACAGGAGGGGTTCTGATGAAGGTATCTTTGTTGAATGAAAAAATCCTGTTCCAGAAGAGTGCTGTAGTCTCGGATAGCATTGGCAATCGTAAAAATGCGTGGGAGGATTATTATTCCTGTTTTGCCACCATTGGTGGCGAGAGCAGAAATGAGAAATCAGAAGCGGGGCAGACAATAGATGATGTAGGTATCACATTTACAGTCAGGTATTGCAGTCAACTTGTGGACATCGTGTCCACAGGTTTCCGTATCCTGTTTCGTGGGGAGATTTACAACATTCTTTCTGTAGATCACATGAATTACAAAAAGAAATCTTTGAAATTCCGATGTGAGAAAGTGAGGCGGTAAGGGTGGCGTCCACAGTAAATATCAATGATATGGCGGATGTGATCATGCAAGGGCTGACAGAATTTGCAGAACTTGCTACGGATGATATGAAAGAAGCTGTAAAACATGCAAGTACCACAGTTCGGAAGGAGATTAAGGCGAATGCTCCGGAAGATACCGGAAAGTATGCAAAGAGTTGGACAGCAAAGAAGGTCAGGGAAACCTCCCAGACGCTGACAATGGTGGTTCATTCTAAGAACCGGTATCAGCTTGCACATCTTCTGGAATATGGTCATGCCAAAAGGAATGGTGGTAGAGTGGAAGGGAAAGCCCATATCGCACCGGCGGAACAGCATGGAATCAGACAGTTACAGGAAGAGATAGAAAGAGTACTGAGAGGTTAGAAGATGGAAGAATTATTGCAGATTTTAAGTGAGACACAGATTCCTTTTGCATACCATCACTTTGCAGAAGGGGAATCGCCGGAGCCACCATTTATCTGCTATCTGCTTCCGGGAAGCAATAACTTCTCAGCGGATGGCAAGGTCTATTACAAGATAAATGAGGTTCATATAGAACTGTACACCGATTTGAAAGATTTGGCGGTGGAACAGCAGTTGGAGGATGTGTTGGATGAACACGGAATCTTTTACAACAAATCTGAAACTTGGATAGAGAGCGAAAAGCTCTATGAAGTCCTTTACACATTTGAGATGGAGGTATAGAGATGTCAGAGAAGAATAACAAAGTAAAGTATAATCTGAAAAACGCACACTATGCGCTTTTAACCATTGCAGAGGATGGCACGGTTTCCTATGGGGATCCGAAATCCATTCCGGGTTCTGTATCTATTTCCTTAGATGCTAATGGAGAACCGGAAAACTTTTATGCAGATGGTATCGCCTACTATGTTATCAACAATAACATGGGTTATGAGGGTGATTTGGAACTTGCACTTATCCCGGAAGATTTCCGTACAGAAATCCTGAAGGAAGAGTTGGATGATAACGGTGTTCTGATTGAGAACGCACAGGTGGAATTGGAATCCTTTGCACTCTTGTTTGAGTTTGATGGTGACCAGAGGCACATCCGTCACGTGCTTTATAACTGTGCCGCATCCAGACCGGGTATCGAAGGTAAGACCAACGAGGATACCAGAGAGGTACAGACAGAAACACTTACCATTAAAGCAACACCGCTTTCCAGTGGTCTTGTGAAGGCGAAGACAGGAAATACTACAGATACAACCGTTTACAATGACTGGTACAAAGCTGTATATATGCCGACTACAACAGAATCTGATGAAGGAGAGGGCGTAGCATAATGAGTATGATTAAACAGATTGAGATTGACGGTAAGCAGGTGTCTTTTAAGGCATCTGCTGCCATTCCGAGAATTTATCGTATGAAATTCCAGAGGGATATTTACAAGGACCTGAAAGCGTTGGAAAAATCCATTGGAGATAACAGTGAGGAAAGTTCCAATCTGGACATGTTTTCTTTGGAGATGTTTGAGAATATCGCATTTGTCATGGCAAAACATGCAGATGCAAGTATTCCGAACACACCGGAAGAGTGGCTGGATGGATTCAACACCTTTTCCATTTATCAGGTGCTCCCACAGCTCATTGAACTCTGGGGATTAAATGTGCAGACCGATGTGGAAGCTAAAAAAAACTTCGTCCGACAGACCGTGAAATGACAACACCATTGTTTCTTCTCAGATGCGTACAGTTAGGCTTATCGATGGCAGATTTGGAACTGCTGTCGATAGGCCTTATCAACGATATGTACGCTGAAAGCAGAAATGATGATTGCAAATATGCCCAAATTGCGACACAGGAGGATTTTGATAGGTTCTAAGAATAATTTTTTGAGAAATGCATAAAATATTCCCAACTTTATTCCCAATGTGTTATAATGTTTTTGTTGGGATTAAAAGTTGGGAAAAGGATGATGATTTATGAATATTGAAAAATTAGTTTTAGACTTATGTGCATATGACGATGAACAGGAATGGTTTGAATTTAAAGAAAATTGGTTTCAGCCAGAAGTGCTGGGTGAATATATATCAGCATTGTCAAATGCAGCGGCATTTCATTATAAATCACAAGCATACTTTATATGGGGTGTAAATGATGAAACCCATGAGATTGTGGGTACGACATTTAATCAGTATTGTGATCATAATAAGGAGCCATATCAAAATTTCTTGGCGAGAAATTTGTCACCAAGTATCAACTTTTCGTTCGAGGAAGAAATCATTGATGGTAAAAGAGTTGTTGTTCTGGTGATTCCTGCTGCCGAGGAGATTCCGACGGCTTTTAAAGAAAAGCGATATATCCGTATAGGCTCTTCTAAAGCAAACTTAAAAGATTACCCGAAGAGGGAGATTCAGTTATTTAAGATTTTGGATGGAAGAGTGGAGACGATTGAGACATTACCGGCAAAATATCAGGAACTGACATTCTCTAAATTGTTCGGATATTATGGTTCAAAAGGAATCGTATTAAATGAAAGAACCTTTGAGAAGAATCTTGGTTTAAGAAATAAGGATGGAGAGTATAATTTGTTGGCACAGTTGCTTTCAGATAATTCACATTTTCCATTAAGAGTATCAATTTTTGAAGGAGAAACGAAAGGTTCCAATTTGTTTTCGGTAAGAGAATTTGGTAATAATTGTTTGCTCTATACTTTGGACGAGGTATTAAGATACGCAGATGTATTAAATTTGATTCAGACAGATGAAAGTGAGCGCGTAGTGGAACGTCCGGAAACACCGTTGTTTGATAATAAGGCTTTTAGAGAAGCAATTATAAATGCTATTTTACACAATCTGTGGATTAGTGGAAATGAACCGATGATTTCTGTATTCTCAAACAGAATTGAAATCTTATCGAGAGGAACATTGGCACCGGCACAGACTATGGAAGGATTTTTCTTGGGAGAATCCATTCCAGTAAATGAAAAGCTATCAGAAATCTTTTTGCAGTTGCATATCAGTGAGAAATCTGGTCGAGGAGTGCCTAAGATTATTGAAACTTACGGAAAGGAAGCATTTACTTTTAGAGAAAATTCAATCGTTGTAACAATCCCACTTCAGAAGATTAAAAAAGTTGGGAAAAAAGTTGGGGATAAAGTTGGGAATAAAAAAGGATTAAACTCAAGAAGACAAAGAATTATAACAGAAATGAGAGATAATCCTAATATTACTACCAGCGAATTGCATCAGATACTGGGGATTAGCGAGACGGCAGTAGAAAATAACCTGACATTCTTGAAAGAAAATGGATATGTAGAAAGAGTTGGTTCTAAAAAGACTGGTTATTGGAAAGTGCTTGAATAAGCTGTTACAAATTATATAAAAATGAGATGAAGCATCTATCAGAAATGGTAGGTGCTTTTATTATGCAAGGAAGTGAGGAAATGTATCGGTTCAATATAAAAGAAATTTCAAAAGAAGATGCCCTAAAAATGATTCAGAAATATCATTATTCCAATACTCTTCCGAAGATAAATAAATATTTTCTGGGATTCTTTCTGGATAAGGAGTTGGTCGGTGTGGTTACGCTTGGATGGGGCACAAGGCCACGACACACCATACAGAGAATTTTTCCGAGTCTGGATACAAAAGACTATCTGGAGATTGGACGAATGTGTATGACGGAAGAGATGCCACGAAACAGTGAATCCCAGATGTTATCACAACTTGTGAAATGGATTCACAGGAATATTCCGGAATTGAAGATATTATTTACCTGGGCAGATGGAATGGTCGGTAAGGTTGGATATGTGTATCAGGCATCTAATTTTATTTATGCTGGATATTCGTAAGCGTTAAATAAGAATGTGTAGTGAAATCCCTGATATTTTCCTGTAAACTT
>CAJULU010000058.1:13415-28640 GCA_910587575.1 uncultured Dorea sp. | reverse complement strand
AGTCTGATTTGGCAAATAGATGTAAATGTATGGATTTGCGTCAAAGAACGCCTGATCTTCGTAAAGATGAAGGTCTGCAAACATACTTCCATTCTTCATATCATGTCCGTAAATAATCGTAACCGGATCAGTAAATTCCTTTGAATTATACTTCTCAGTATAAATCGTTCCCGGAAGTCCTTCTTTTTTCTCAATCGTATGGTTCAGATAATAATCATCCGGTTCCGTCTCACTCTGGAGAATCGGGTAATCCACATTGGTTCCCGGGATCCAGATCCATCCATACACATCCGGGTTCATTCCCTGGGCAGCAGCGAAATCAATCTTCCGGTTCATAGGATCATTCGGATCCTCCTCCACCGTCGCCTGCTCCTTCAGCTTTTCATATTGTTCCTGCGTCTTGTCCGGATCAGCCGTTTTCTCATCCTCTGCGGCAACCTTGGCTTTCTCCTTAGAAGAGTTCATATAAAACCCAACTCCGCCTCCCGCAACAAGCACCAGCACGACTGCCAGGATAATAATCAGTTTCGAATTCCCAGAAGACTTCTTCTGTTTCTTATCTTGCTCCATTGGTCTCTCCTCCATAACTTTATCTTACTATGATTGTTCTCCATAATCAACCCCTTATGGAATCTCTTTGTAAAAATTATTGATAACAATCTCTTTGAGCTGATCGGTGTTCACATGATATTCCATATACTCACCCCAGGACACTTCACCGGGAATCGCCACCATATCCTCCGGGTTCAGAGAAATATTCAGCAATTCCGGTACCAGATATGCAATGTCCTCCACCGTAATATTCGTATACATATTCCCCTGCAGGCTCTGATAGAGCGTAAGCGGAAGCGTCATATCATTTTTCACCGCTTCTTTCGCAGTCGCAAAATAATTAGTCATATACTGCTTCTGACGTTCCAGCCGCTGCAGACTGCTTCCCTTCACATTGGTATCTCTTTCCCGGACATAGTCCTCCGCCATCTTCCCCTTCAGATGAATCGTCTCCCCTGCATGGTAAGTTCCCGTAGAACCTTCAATATCTTCAAGAACCTGCACATCCACACCGCCAATTGCATCATTCAGAATCGGAATGGCCGAAAGATTGATTGAACAATATCTCTGTATCGGCACTTTAAAGAACAGGTTCGATACCGCATCGACCATTAGTTCAGCTCCTTCCGCCGCCGTCTGTCCATATGCGTGCTGTGAAGTAAGCTGTATATTCTCAGTTCTCACAAAATATCCCGCAGAATCAACCACCTTAACCGGAACAATCGTATCTCTCGGAATCGCAAAAATCTTAATCTTGCCGCTCTCTATATTCAGACTGACCAGAATTACCGCATCCGCAAATCCTTCTCCGCCAGTCTCAAGACCTGTAATCGCTGTCTTCTCCTCAATCGGAACATCCTTGGCTATTCCCAGACACAGAAAGTTAATCACGTCTTCATTATACTGGTACTTTTTATCGTTATATGTAATGTAAAGTCCTTCCTGTGCTTCCGCCGAATCTCCGGCAGCCGCAACATCCGTCTTGAGATTTTTCTCACCCTGTGCACGCAAATAGAAGAAGCCACCCGTTAATCCTGCAATACCGACAACAATAACCGCTATCAGGCCTAACATTATCTTCTTCCATCTCTTCGAGCTGCGATGCTTCCGGTGCTCATGGTGTCCATGCTTATGTCTGTGCCTGTGTCCATCATCATCCCAAGAGTCATCATCAAGAGGCCTGTCTTCGAAAGAATCCTCATAAAGGACTTCGAGTGAAAAATCCGAGGAATCCCCATCACTATCTACTTCGGGGAAAAGGTCGTTATCTTTTTTCATTATTGCCTCCATTATATCAGTCCACTATCAAAAAACAAATGATTGCTTTCTATTAAGAATTATACTTTATTTCCTACGAATGTCAAGTAAAAACGAAAAGTTTTATCTGGAATAAATAACAAAAATAACTTGCACTGGTGCATCTGATCCGGTCACTTCGCCCAAATCACAGACTGTTCTAAGGAGAGAAGCAGGCCTCCTCTCCTCATTTTACGGCAATTTCCTTCATTTTACGCAGTACCGCAGTATGCCTTTAATTTTCCATCCTCCACATCCAGCACCACCGTATCCTGTGCCCCAACGTCACCCTGGAGCATAAGTCTTGCCGCCAGTGTCTCCACATTCTTCTGCAGATATCGTTTCAGCGGCCTTGCCCCGTAGGACGGGTCGTATCCGCCCTCAACCACATAACTCTTCGCCGCTTCCGTAAGCGTAATGGCAATCTCCCTGTCCGCCAGACGTCTGTTGACATCTGCAACCAGCAGATCAATAATATGATAAATATCTCCTTTCGTCAATGGCTTAAACAGAATGGTTTCATCCAGACGGTTGAGAAATTCCGGCCGGAAATGCGCCCGCAGATCTTCCATCACCATGTTCTGGCTCTCCTCGCTGATATTTCCCTGCTCATCAATTCCTTCTAATAAGTAAGAAGAACCAATATTGGAGGTCATAATCAGAATCGTATTCTTGAAATCCACGGTACGTCCCTGGGAGTCCGTGATCCTTCCGTCATCCAGTACCTGCAGCAGCACGTTGAATACGTCCGGATGCGCCTTCTCCACCTCGTCAAAGAGTACCACCGAATAGGGTTTCCTACGGACCGCCTCGGTAAGCTGGCCGCCCTCGTCATATCCTACATATCCCGGAGGCGCTCCGATCAGCCTGGACACAGAATATTTCTCCATATATTCGCTCATGTCGATCCGTACCATGTTGCCCTCGTCATCGAAAAGGCTCTCGGCAAGCGCTTTGGCAAGTTCCGTCTTACCCACGCCTGTCGGTCCCAGAAACAGGAAAGAACCAATTGGCTTCGTAGGATCCTTGATTCCTGCCTTGGAACGGATAATAGCCTCCGTTACCAGTTCCACCCCTTCATCCTGTCCGATCACACGTTTATGGAGTTCATCCGCCAGGTGGAGCGTCTTGCTGCGCTCACTCTCATTTAACTTCGCAACCGGGATCCCTGTCCAGCGGGATACGATCTTTCCGATCTCATCGTCCGTCACACTCTCGTGTACCAGGGCTTTCTCCTCATCCCGTACCTTTGCTTCCTCTGCCTCAAGCTGCTTCTGTAACTGGGGCAGCCTTCCATACTGCAGTTCTGCCGCTCTGTTCAGATCGTAAGACTGCTGCGCCTTTTCAATGTCCTTATTCACCTGCTCGATCTCTTCCCGCAGCTTACGGACACGTTCTACGTCCACTTTCTCATTATCCCACTGGGCTTTCTTTCCTGCGAACTCTTCCCTGAATTCAGCCAGTTCCTGCTGCAGATGCTCCAGGCGTTCTCTGCTTAACCGGTCGTCTTCCTTCTTAAGAGCCGCTTCTTCAATCTCCATCTGCATAATCTTCCTCTGCAGTTCGTCTAGTTCCGTCGGCATGGAATCCAGCTCTGTCTTAATCAGAGCACAGGCCTCGTCCACCAGGTCGATCGCTTTGTCGGGGAGAAAACGGTCAGAAATATAACGCTCCGACAGTGACGCAGCCGCAACCAGCGCACTGTCCGTAATTTTAACCCCGTGGAAGACTTCGTAGCGTTCCTTCAGTCCCCGAAGAATAGAAATCGCATCCTCTACTGTCGGTTCCTCCACCATGACCGGCTGGAACCGCCGCTCCAGAGCAGCGTCCTTCTCGATATACTGCCGGTATTCATCCAGAGTCGTTGCACCGATACAGTGAAGTTCACCTCTTGCAAGCATGGGTTTCAGCATATTGCCCGCATCCATGGCGCCGTCCGTCTTGCCCGCACCTACAATGGTATGCAGTTCATCTATGAACAGGATGATTCGTCCGTCACTGTTTTTCACATCCTCCAGCACCGCTTTCAGCCGCTCCTCGAACTCTCCCCGGTATTTGGCGCCTGCCACCAGCGCACCCATATCCAGTGAAAAAATGGTCTTGTCTTTCAGCCCTTCCGGCACGTCCCCCCGGACGATTCTCTGTGCCAGTCCTTCCACAACCGCCGTCTTTCCGACTCCCGGTTCACCGATCAGCACGGGATTATTCTTCGTCTTCCGGGAAAGAATACGGATCACATTACGGATCTCCGAATCACGCCCGATGACCGGATCCAGTTTCTGCTCTCTGGCACGCTCTACAAGGTCGGAACCGTATTTGTTCAGGGTATCATAGGTATCCTCCGGGTTGTCGCTGGTTACCCGCTGATTTCCTCTGACCGTGGATAATGCCTTGAGAAAATCGTCCCTTTTGATGCCCATTTCCCGGAAAATGGCTTTGAGTTCTCTGTTGGGATATTTCAGAAGAGCCAGAAAAATATGTTCGACAGATACATACTCATCTCCCATGTGTCTGGCCTCGTCTTCGGCGTGGATCAGCGCCTTGTTCAGATCCTGTCCGATATACTGCTGGCCGCCCTGTACCTTGGTACGCTTTCTTAACGCTTCCTCCGCCCGGCTGATTACCATTTCCTGGTTAATCCCCATCTTCTCCATAAGTTTGAGGATCAGACTGTCTTCCTGGGTCAGCAGTGCATAAAACAAATGCTCCTGTTCAATTTCCTGATTACCGTATTCCAGCGCCGCACGCTCACAATTCTGAACCGCCTGCATGGATTTCTGCGTAAATTTATTTATATTCATAGTACAGCCTCCTTTTTATTTTCATGCTGATTTGGTTGGTGTTCTATTTACAATATAACATTAACGTATCTTGTTAGCACTGTCAATAGGTGAGTGCTAATTTTTTGTGAAGAATTTGTGAAGCCTTGATTTTACGGGCTTCACAGAGGTTTTTCACTTGCTTTCGCACTCGATTTTCTTGATTTGACCACATTTTTACGACAAATCTTTTGAAAAATATATTCGTCTGATTTTCTTACCACTTTTTACGACAACGACTTATGGTTTATACCACAGCAGGTACGGTTTCTGGCAGGTTCATTTTGGACATCTCATTCTCTACATGAGACATTTCAGCAATGTGATTATAGATATTCATGGTGATCTGTGCATCTGAATAGGAGAAGTTCACATCATAAAACTCCATGCCGCCCGGCTTTTTCAGCTGTTCTTTTACACGACGGCACATTTCCAATGCAATCTGAATAACTTCTTCCAGTTCTTCTTTCGTAAACTCACCATCTGGGTACATCAGCTTCAGATAACCGATTAGAAAACTCTGCAAAAAAGCAGTCCTTTTTCATATCCAGTCGGACAGTCACCATATCAATGATCGTATGACTACCTTTCTTTCGCATCTGAGATAGAATCTTCTGTGATTCATCTGGGCGTACAAAGTTGTCCGCAAGAATACGCTTCACATTCTGTACGCCTGTTTCAATGACTGTTTCATCATCTGAACTACAATACTGACCCAATAGAAACTCAAGTACATACACTGGGACATTCGCCCCTTCCTTGATTTTCTTTGTCAGATCTTTCCGAACAATCTTACCGTCAAAGTTCTGACGGAGCTTGTTCTTTATTTCTTCACGGGTGCTTCCACCCTCTGTAAATTGCTCAATCTTTCTATCCTCCTGCGGTATTAACTAAAGAAATCGAACTCATCCACCGCAAAGGCGATGTCAATCTGGAATAGCTCACGCTGCGGCATCTGCAATCCCTGTTCATCTGCAATTACCAGATAGTAAGTAGCGGTATTGCTGTATTTCAGAGACTTCAGATTAAACTGGCAGCGAAAAGTTCTTTCTGCATCGTTGTCGCTGATTTTACGATTTGCCGACAGCAGACTGATTGTTACCGGCTTAGTATCGTACTTCTGCTTGTTTCTCCTATATTCCATAGAATCATTACGTAAATGATGAGACTCAATAACTGGAACAACCATTTCCTATAAACTGATGCCACCATGCACAAAATTCATAGCGCCACCACTCATCTTGATCCGGATACTTTCCCTTGGAGTAAATCCATCAAATTCTGTATTTCCGTCCAGAAATTTTACAGGCATCAAATAATCAGGTTGTACACCTTTCTGCATAATTGCATATCTTCTTCCATATTCCACACATCGCCTGTTGCTTTCTTTTTTTATAGCGTCAGAGTTCACGACATCTACATCAAAAAACCTCTTTTATCTACCTTATCCGCTTCTTTCAAAGGACTATAGGTATATAGGAATCCATGGTCAGCCGTAATTAAAATATTTGTGCGACCAAATTCATTTACAATAATACGCACAAGGTTCTTCAATTCTGAGATTGCCTTATCACAGGCAGAAAAAACAGCAGTGTCAGAAGTATGGCTCGCTTCATCAATGGTATCGTGATAAATGTAAACCACATCCATGCCCTTTACCAGCGCACTTCGTTCTACTCGTTTCATAGCAATGATGTCATTATATTTCAAAGCCACACTTGCCGGATCTTCTGATTTCAGAACCTTATCCCGGTAAGTGCTTACCGTAGACTGACCATCTACCAGAACCGTCAAAGTATCATTCCGAACTTCTACTGTCAGTTCTTTATGCGGTAACAACGCTGCCATACCAAACTTGGTGATAGAAGGGAAGATGCTCTGCATACGTCCGGCACGGAACACACTGCGGAGAATCATGTTCGGCTGTGCGTCTTTCAATCCGCAAATTGCCGCCATGACAGACATTATTGAAATAAGCACGATAATTCTTGATCTGCTTCCGCATGGCCGGATTCGATGCAAGCCCCATCTCATCCATCCATATGGAAATCAAGTCTGCCCGGAACTCCTCACTGTAATGCTCCACATCCAGAAGCCAGTTATCATCCGGGCGGTTATATGCTAAAGGGCTGTAAACCAGATAGTTTGTTGTCAGATCAACTACCGAAAGCAGTTTCTTCACAGAAAACAATTGCCAGTCAGAGCAATCACCTTTGCATTTTCTAAAACCACCTCGTCCAGCTTATCCTCAAGTTCCTTATCTTCATCGTACCAGAAGATGATACGACGCTGATAAAACTCCGGCAGAGGTGCAGCAAATCTGCGATTCAAGTCTTGTATTACTTTGTCTGTATCCATGCTGCATTATCTCCCTTCCGTATTTTTTACATAAATTGTGCTTCTTGAAGCACCTTCTTTTCTCAACCAGCCATTTTCAACCATTTTAACCAGTATTTCTCTGGTTCTACGCTGTTTGATGCCAAGAAGTTTCATCGCCTGTGCCGTTGTAATGCCGGCATTTTCCGATACATACTTATAAATTTGCTGTTCCTGTTCATTTGCCGGCACTTTATCGGCGGTTTCCCGGCGGTTTAACGGCGGTTTAACGGCAGTATTGGGGGCATTGAGATCAACAGTGCCGTCAACCTGACCTCGATAAATATTGATACGCAAATCAACTTCGCCACCAATAAACTCCGGCTCCCGCAATCCGGCAGCTTTTACTTTATCAATAATTCTCGGAATGCCGCTTCCCCAATGCTCAATCAGGTTCATATAAGCAAACGCATGGGCAAGGGCTTCATTTCTGATTTTGGAATAGCCTTCTTTCATACGCTCCATAGTTTGTCCCATTGGCAGTTTTCCAGGAGAAGTGATTTCCAATCGGTTGTCATATACCGCAACCTGTATTGTACCATGATCCAGATAACTACGATGTACCATGGCATTGATAATCAACTCACGAATGGCATCCGGTGGAATCTCATAAATATCCTGCCGATAAATTCCCACAATGGTAGCACCCAGATGAATATTTCTCAGAACAAACTGAAATGCTTCATCTATCTGCTCCCAAAGCGGACCGGTATATTCTCTACGGTCAACAAATACCGCTTTCGTGGTACCTTTGAACACGCCACATTGCGTTGCAACATGAAGTCCACCATTGCCTGTCAAAACAGCAAAGGCATTGGACGGATAATCTTTTCCATCACACTCAATCAAAACACCCCAGGAACGCAGCTGCTGTCTGCCGACATCTTTGATGGATGCTTTCTGTTCCTCATTATGGGCATTTTTGACTGCCTGTTCTTTCATGGCTTTGCAAAGAGCATCAATATCGTCATCCGTGATATTCAGTCCCGTACACAAAGCCTGATCATAGTAGCGATTACTGCCCTCAAACAGCAACTCCTTTACCATATACTCGTCGGCAAGGCGGGTAGTTCCGGCAACACGGACATATACACCGCCATCTCTGCCAAGAGCTTTGATATAATACGGGCGCTGTCTGCCCTCAGAAACCTTTTCTTGAACACATCTTCCTTGTCAAAGCCAACAACCTCTCTGGTTTTATCGGCAATTCCGAAAATGATTTTTCCTCCGGTTCCATTTGCAAAGGCAACCACAGACTTCATATATTTAATGCTTTTCTCAGGCAGGTTCTCTTTGAACTCCACATTCTTCGATTCTCCTGCAAGAATTTCTTCTATGGTCATTATAACACCTCGCTCTTTTTTACAGTTTTAACTGTTGTTACGATAGCATTGGTCCAACAAATTGAATCAAAGCCGCAACTGCCGATCCAAATTCGACAGTTCCTTTTATAGCTTGTAACGAAGCTATTGCCGTCTTTATAATAGATTTCTTTGGCTTTTCATGAAAATGGTGACGAATGCCGTTATCTTCTTACCACTGTCAAACAGCCAGTAAATCGGGCATTTCTGATAAGTCTTGCAATGGTCAGAATAGAACTCACTTAGGAAATAATTCCGAATTACATCTTTCGGCTGACCTTTGCCGCCCAGAGCATCGGCAATGAATTTCAGGTTTTCGTCCAGCGTATCTGCACCGTAAACGGTTTTCACAAATTCCACAAACAGACCGACAATATCATCCTCAAAGTATTCATCGTCGCAAATCGGGATAATGTTATCCTTATCAGCAGCAAAAGAAGCATACTTGCTGGCATCCCATTCACCGCCTGCGTAGGCAAGACCATCCACATCCAGAGAGTATCGACCAAACATACAGCCAACCGCATAGGAAATGAAAGAGCGAATATCTCTGCCAAGGTCAGCCTTGCGGACAGTAACATCCCTATCCTCAACTTCCGATGTAAGTTCATCCTGCAAACCATAAATGTCAATGAAAATACGATTCAGTTCTTCCTCATTGGCTTTCAGCTGATTAAACCGTTCTTCACATTCAGTCTGCCACTGGTCAAAAGCTTCAGCAATGGTAGGAACTTTACGAAGCAATGGAGGATACTGGAAGTCCCATGAGGTTTCAAAAGAATCCCAATCCTTTTTTGAAAAATCAAGATTTTCTCCCGCCAAAACAGAAACTTTGCTTTTCTGTTCTCCAATATCTGGTACAATAATTTTTCCAACATCTCCAACTTGACAGTGAATTATAGAATTAAATACTTTAAGCAATTCTGCAAATATTGATGTATTGGCATACCCCAAAAGCCATAATTGATCTTCTTCCTTTGGAAAGAAACAATGACCAGAAATATCATAAAATGTATCATCTGGTGCTATACGGAAACTATTTTTACTAATAGTTAAATCTGTCCATGTGCATTTTTTCTTCTTCAAGAAATCTATATCCAACACTCTGGCATTTTTTTGCTGCAATATAAAATCCGGTGTTTTATTGTAAAACAAAAGATATTCTAAATTACCATACCACTTTCGGGATACACAAGACAGGACAAAAATCGACTTCCATTATCAACGGTTGAGTGCTAATTATTTTCTAAAAATTTTGTGAAGCCATTGTTACACTGACTTCACAAAGACTCCTTTTTTATTTCAGCATATCCAGAATCTCATCCTTTGACTTAGCGCCTACATCCCTTCTGACAGCCTCCCCGTTCTTAAACACCATCAGCGTCGGAATGGACATCACCCGGTACTCTCTCGCCAGTTCCGGATTCGCATCTACATCCACCTTGCAGATCTTCGCCTCCGCAACTTCCCCTGCGATCTCCTCAATCACAGGACCTACCATCTGGCATGGACCGCACCATGTCGCCCAGAAATCAACCAGCACCGGAACTTTGGATTCCAGTACCTCTTGTTTAAAATTGTCTTTTGTCAAATGTAATACTGCCATCTCTTTTCTTCCTTTCTTTACTCTGAAATATAGAACTATTTTCTATTATAACCCATATTTACATACATTTTCATCCCCAGATCGAAATTTTTGATTTTTTTAATTTTCGCCTTCCTGAATACGGCTTCTCAGAAATCTTCTCTTATACTTCAGATCCGCATAATCCGTGATTCTTTTCAGATATATAGTATCCGCCAGACCGCCCACAATTCCGGCAACAGGAATCCCCTGAATAAACTTCATATATAAAAGGGCTCCCGCCAGCACGTCAGAGGTCCGGGATATCTGTTCTTTCCTGGAACATTCTGACGGTATCCCCAGATTCAGTTCCCGGTCAGCCTGCTCAAACTGCATCCCATGGAGAAACGAATTCTCAATAACCTTCAGAATAAAGCATTGTTCTTTCTCTGTATCATAAGAAAACCCATAGCTAAGGGCAATCTCGTAAATACTTTTCAAGATCACGGCAGTAAAGAGCGGAATATCTGGAATTCCTATGCCCAGCACGCCTAATCCCACGCCCTCCACACCAGAAATCAACAGATTCTTCGTCTGACTTGCCCCTGCCTGCCGGGAAAATGCCTTGATGCTCTTCCGGTTTTTCCGGATCTCTGCCGCATATGCATGAACCTGGAAGGACTGTTCATGCTTTGTCTTATCATAAGTCTTTTCAATCACACCTGTCCCCTTTTCAAACACAAGTTCAAACGCTTTCCTGAACGCCATATTTAACGTACTCTCCAGCTTATCCGGTATCTTTTCTGAAATTTTCTGCCGGATAGCTGACTCTTTTTCCTCCTTCTGCTTCTTTTGGTAACGTCTTTCCCTCTTCTCTAATGCCATCCACTCTTTTTTCCAGTAATCTCTGGTGAAAAGCATATCCTGCCGCCTCACTTTCTTCCTCAGATCACACCTGTTCTTCATAGATCAGTATATCATTGTCTTCACACTATGAACAGAATTCTTTTACTGCCTGCACATATTTTTAAAAATATCGTATAATCTTTGTAACGAAACGCCAGGTCATGCGTCTAATTAGCAAATGGAGGAGGTGAGGGAATGAAGATTGATTTCGATGATCTCTACGAACGGTTTTTTAAAGACGTTTATCTGTTCGTACTGGCAATGAGTAAGGATCCGCACATTGCCGAAGAGATCACCCAGGAGACGTTTTTCAAAGCGCTGAAAGAAGCCAGAAATTTCCGCGGGAGCTGCTCGGTGAAGACCTGGCTCTGCCAGATAGCCAAGAATCTCTATATCTCCGGCACATGTAAGAAAAAGCCGGTACACTCCGAAGCTCTGGAGGATATGCCGGACGATTCGGACGTGGAAGAGATCTGTATCCGAAAAGACGAAGCCCTCTCCATCTATAAAGTCCTTCATTGCCTGAGCGAGCCTTACAAAGAGGTCTTTACCCTCAGGGTGCTTGGCGATTTAAGTTTTAAGGAAATCGCAGAAATCTTTGAAAAGCAGGAAAACTGGGCAAGAGTCACCTACCACCGGGCAAGGCTCAGGATACGGGAGCATATGCGGGATGAAACATCCGCCGGTTCATAGACAGAAAGGAGATTGTTATGAAAAAAATATCTTGTGATGTAATCAAAGATTTGCTGCCCCTCTATAAAGATGACGTGTGCAGCGAGAAAAGTAAGGATCTGATTGAAGAGCATCTGCCTGAATGTGAGGATTGCCGTGAATATCTGGATGCGTTAAGTTCGGAACTTCCGCCCGTCACTCTTGCACAGGACGGAACCGCCGCAAAGAATGGCAATGAATCCGGCTCTTCTGCCTCGGATGGTATCGAGACGTTACGGCGGATTTCCCGGCAGATCAACTGGCTGAAAGTGGTCGTTGTCCTGTCGGCAGCCATTACGGTTTTCGTGGTTTCAACCGCCATTTCTCTGGTAAAAGAGTATAATCCGGAGCTTTACCTGTTCGACAGACGCGTAGCAGTCGAAGATATACAAATGACGGAACTATATCAGTTAGAAAACGGGGATTTCTATATTACGTTAGAAAGCAGGCAGCCCTGCTCCCCGGTTTCATATGGCGGCATAATCGACTCTCCGGACAATGAGTATTCCGAATCTTATGACAATGGAGAAAGCTGTCTGTCCCTTGAGAAAGTATCCAAATTGGAACAGGTGTTTCTTAGCCGGTTGGATTCCCAGAAATACTCCTTTGTAGTTCCTGCCGAAGAGACTGTTGCGCAGGAAGAGATTTTCCCGGATGACAGCGACTTTTGGGACTTTCCTGCAGCAGTCCACAAAAACGCATTCATCTACTATCAGGGCAAACATAACAAACGGTTTACCATCTGGAAGGAGGGACAGGAGATCACGCAGGCGCCGGCGTCTGTAGAAAAACGGGTTCAGGAGGAACTGGAAATGCAGGAGCAGGGAACCGGGAGTTCCTCCGGACATGAAGATATGCTGTTTCTGTATTAGGCCATTTCATAAAATTGTAAATTCAGGTAATCCATGATATACTAACAAACGTTAGTGTAAATCTGGGAATGATTCTATCAGACGGCCAAAGGAGACGAACATGAACCGAGTCATTGATTATGTGATTGATTCCGCAGGGGACGGCCTGCGGGTAGAGCAATACTTAAGGCGGCGGGGCTATTCCCGCCAGAACCTGGCAGAAATCAAGCGGATGCCCGAGAGCGTCCTTGTAAACGGCGTTCATTACTATATGCGGCAGGCGACCGCCTTAAGATCCAGATATGCGAAACCGGATGCTCCAAGAAGATTCCGCCTGTCAGTCTTCCCCTGGACATCGTATTCGAGGACGAAGACCTCATTGTCATCAACAAGCCGGCCGGGATGCCCATCCACCCGTCTCTGAACCATTACACCAATTCCATGGCAAATGCACTCGCCTGGTATTATCAGAAACAAGGGAAGCCTTTCATCTTCCGCTGCTGCAACCGGCTGGACCGGGACACCTCCGGCCTTACCGTAGTCGCAAAGCACCTGGTCAGCGCAAGTATCCTCTCTGACATGGTCCGCAGGCATCTGGTACACCGGGAGTATCTTGCCATCGTGCGGGGAACGGTGACTCCCCTCTCCGGCACCATTGATGCGCCGCTTTCCCGCAAGCCCGGCACCATTATTGAACGGACGGTGGACTTTGCACACGGTGAGGCGGCAATTACCCATTACAGAGTCGTAGAAGAAAAAAACGGACACAGCCTGGTCTCTCTTCATCTGGAGACAGGCCGTACCCATCAGATCCGGATACATATGAAATATCTTGGCTTCCCGCTGATCGGGGACTATCTGTATCATCCCGATATGGAATATATAGGCAGACAGGCGCTGCATTCCCACAGGCTTGCATTCACCCATCCAATCACAGGTGAAGAGATGTCATTTTGCGCACCTTTGCCCGAAGACATGAAAGCTGTGTTAAAAAACAGCTAAAATCGTTTCACTGGCCTGGTTACTTTCTGCTAATCTGGACTTTTCAATCTATCCACCATGATGATACCATAGATAAGGACGAATATCAGTGTATTAACTACATATTATAATGAGGAAACAAAATCTATGACTAAGAAAATAGCAGTAATCAATGATCTCTCAGGCTTTGGCCGCTGTTCCCTCACGGCGGCCATCTCCGTAATCTCGGCAATGGGCGTGCAGGCCTGTCCCCTGCCTACGGCAATTCTGACTGCCCAGACAGGTTATCCAAGTTATTATTGCGATGATTATACCAATAAAATGGAACGGTTCCGAAGTGAATGGGAGAAAATGGGGCAGCATTTTGACGGAATCTATACAGGATTCGTTGCAGGCGAAGAACAGATCCGCCAGATTTTCCGCTTCCTTGACACATTCCGGGATTCCGGCACCTTCCTGCTGGTAGATCCCGTCATGGGTGACGACGGCAGGCCTTACCCCTTCTATAGCCCTGCGCTCCTGGAACAGATGCGCTCCCTCGTCTCCCAGGCCGATATCATTACGCCGAACCTCACGGAACTATGCCTTCTGACAGGCACAGACTGCCGGACGCTGATGGACGCATCCGCAAAAACATCTGCCAGCTTCATACAGGAAATTCAGGAGACTGCCCAGGATTTCTGCCAGAAAGGTCCAGAAACCATCATCATTACAGGGATCCGTTTCCAGGATACAGACGGTACGAAAAAGATGGGGAACCTTCTGGTCGGCCCGGAGGGTTCCTCTCTGTTTTCTTTCCCATATATCGGGGGCAGCTATTCCGGAACCGGAGACTTATTCGCCTCCTGCATCGCTGCCGGATGCGCCTGCGGCGACCTGCTGCCCGGTCTCATCCAGAAGGCCGGAAATTTTCTGGAACTTGCCCTTATGGATTCCGTCAGAGAACAGGTTCCTCGTAACGATGGTGTCAACTACGAACAATATCTGTCTATTCTTTGTCCTCACAGCTTCTGATACAGAACAGGGCGCCGTGAACTGGCTGCAAACCCCATTTCACGACACCCTTTTTTCTTTCCCCTTGTCAGCTCCTTATGGTAAACGGATTCCATCAGATCCCGCAGAACCAGAAACTGAATTCCATCTTCTTACTTACATCAATCAGATACTCCGGATGGGTCTTTGCCCCCCAGCTGTCATCTCCTGCAATTCCCATCTGGGCTTTCGCAGCACGGATTACCGTATAATGCACTTCCGGCAGTTCAAACGGATGCTTTGCATTCTCCATCTCATGGGGTGTATATGGCAGCGCCGAGAAGCACATCGGCCCGTTCTCAGATGCCATCTCGAATCTCAGCCCCCGGCCCTTGCGGTATGTAACCTCGGCATAGCGGACTTCTTCCTTATTGCCGCACTCCTGGGGAACGATGTACTCTGCCATATTATCTTTCACCAGATTCTGGTAAATCCCAAGCTTCGCACCCTTTTTGCGGTCAGCATAAGTTTCCGCCGGGCCAAGGCCGTACCATTTCACATGGTCATAATCAGCATTGATCTTGAACATCATGCCAAATTCCGGCATATCTCCTAATTCTTTTACCGGATCATAGGAAAGCGTGGTCTTCACCCGTCCGTCTCCAAACACCTCGTAATCCACCTGGCACTGTGCGGCCGGTGTTGTATACAGATAATAGGTAAAGGAAATCTTCGCACTGTTCTCTCCCACCTGTACCTTAGGGAGATTCGGCTTAAACAGTTCATCGCCCAGCGCCTTGTCGGAAACATACATACTTGCAATCTTCCACTGCGCA
>CAJULU010000058.1:0-13317 GCA_910587575.1 uncultured Dorea sp. | reverse complement strand
CCCTGACGCCGATATTATGTGTGCTTCGAATGACCTTCACACCTTTACCGCATACCTTTTCTGCTTTTGCTATCTGGTAAACATACTGCCCGAACGCCACCTCATGGCCTTTCCCGGCCCAGATCTTATCCTCTTTCAGATGGAAGGAAACGGTAACCGCATACTCTCCCGCCAGAGACTCTTCCGGAAGAGGAAGGGGGTAAGTCTCTTCACTCAGCGGGTTTACATGGGTCTGAAGCGCAGCCCGTCTGATTACCTGGCCGTCTCTTGCCACAGTCACACGGCACTCGAAGGTATCTGTATTGACAAACAGATTCTTATTGATTACCTTTACCTGGGACCGTCCAACTTCTGCCGTGATATTCTGGTAATTAAACTTCACTTCCTGCATCTTCGGGGAAGCCTCTCTGTTCCCGTATACGATTCCATTCGCACTGAAATTATAATCCGTGGGGCGCTCTCCGAAATCTCCGCCGTATGCCTGAAATTCCCTGCCGTAGCGGTCTTTCTTACAGATGGTCTGGTCAATATAATCCCAGATAAACCCGCCCTGGTACAGAGGTTCCGTGTCTGTCAGATCCGTATATTTATGCATGGCGCCGCAGGAATTCCCCATGGCATGGGTATACTCGCAGCAGATAAACGGCTTGCTTCTGTCATTTGCCAGAAATTCCCTGATTCCTTCTACGGAAGTATACATCTGGCTCTCCATATCGCTGGTATCGTTATAACGGCGGTCATGGTGTACCCCTTCATAATGAACCAGACGGTTCGGATCCAGCCTGCGGAAAAGCTGTGACATCTCATAGATGTCCTTTCCGCCGTAAGATTCATTTCCGCAGGACCAGATCAGGACTGCCGGATGGTTCTTGTCCCTCTGGTAAATGGAATTCACACGGTCAAGCATCATGTCCAGCCATTCCGGTCTGTCGTTAGGCACCACGCCGGAATCGTCCCCCGTCATCATGGCCGTATCCCAGGTTCCGTGGGATTCCAGATTCGTCTCGTCAATCATATAGAGCCCATACTCGTCGCAGAGACGGTAGATCAGGGAATCGTCCGGATAGTGGCAGGTACGGATGGCATTAATATTGCTGCGCTTCATCGTCTCCAGATCTTTGCGAAGTTCCGCCTCGCTCACATGACGTCCGCTCACAGAACTGAACTCATGGCGGTTGGCTCCCTTGAACACAATCCTTCTGCCGTTCAGAGTCATGATATGATCCTTCATCCCGAACCTTCGGAAGCCGGCCTTCTCCTGGATCACCTCCTGTAAGGTTCCCCCTTCCTCATAGATCTCAATGGTCAGATCATAAAGATTCGGCTCTTCTGCACTCCACAGTTCCGGCTTTTCTATCGTAAAGGAACAGGCAGTCTCAGATTCCAGCGCCTTCTCCTCCCGAATCAGCTCCTGTCCGTCTTTTGCCAGACAGATGACCGCTTTTCCCGCTGAGGCGCTGCCTGAAACCAGTAACTCCATCTGGATATCAAGCTGTGCCTTCGTAAGTGTCTCATCCGGGATTGCACAGATCTTCAGATCACGTACATGGACATCCGGCACGGTGTACAGATACACGTCTCTGTAGATACCGGAAAAACGGTAAAAATCCTGATCCTCGCACCAGCTTGAGGCTGTCCACTTGAATACCTGCGCCGCCAGCTTGTTCTCTCCTTCGGCCAGATACTCTGTCAGTTCAAATTCTGAAGGCGTAAAGGAATCCTCGCTGTAGCCCACGAATCTTCCGTTCAGCCACAGGGCGAGTCCGCTTTCCGCCCCCTGGAACGAGATAAAGAGACGTCTTCCCTTCATTCTTTCCGGTACTGTGAAATATTTTACATAACTTGCCACAGGGTTGAAATACTCCGGAATCTCTCCCGGCAGAATCTCGTCATGCCCTTCCCAGGGATACTGCACATTGGCATACTGGGGCGCATCATACCCCTCCATCTGAATATGGGCAGGCACATGGATATCATCCCAGTCCCTGCAGCAGTAATCCGTTTTCTCGAATCCGCAGACAGCAGACTTGTAGTTCCTGGCATAGTGGAACTTCCACACTCCATTCAGACTCTCCTTAAATTCTTCTATATGATTCTCCATATCCGGCAGGGACGCATAATATCTGTGATCAGAATGTGCGTCAAGCCTTCCGTCACGAAAATACTGCGGGTCCTTTAATTTCTCATAGTCAAATACACGGTCCATTGTTACTTCCTCCTTACCTGTCTCTCTGATAAAATTCCCCGTTACAATCTGCCTTAACAATCTGTAACTTCTGTCTCTTATTATATTACAGATAGACAAAAGAAAGTGTAATATGTTAAACTATATAATATAACATTTCGAAACAGGTGAAAAGCATGCCAATACATTACAGAAACTTTCCGGTCAACGAACCTTTCATCTTTGATTCCATCGGCTGCCTCTGGAGCCAGGACCGTGTACTTCGCCCCAAGGGATTTCCCCTCTATCACTACCTGCAGACGGAACGGGGCCGGGGAATCGTCAAGGTCCAGGGAACAGAATATGTTCTGAATGAAGGGGAAGGACTTCTGATTTCCCCTTTCCTCCATCACTCCTATGCAAAAGATACGGACGAATGGCTGACTGCATTTGCCACATTTACGGGAACTCTTGAAGGAAGTATTGAAAAACTGGTGGGAAACCGGCCTGTTGTGTTCATAGAAAAAGAACAGGGAGCCCTGATCGGGACTCTGATCGAAGAAATCATGGAAGACTGGGAAGTCCTGTCTGCTGACACCCACGCTCTTTCGCTCAAATGTTACTGCCTGCTTCTGCATTTTACCCGCAGCAGACACACCCGTGCGCTGGCTGACGAACCCTTGTATGTGCGTTATGTGGCTCCGGTAATAAAAGAGATAGAAACCCGCTATAACACGGAACTCACGGTACAGGACTTAAGCAGCATGGTCTATATCACCCCCCAGTATCTGTCCCGGCTGTTCCGGCGTTTCCTCGGATGTTCTGTCTATGAATACCTGACGACTCTGCGCATCAATAAGGCCAGGGAATTCCTGGTATCCAGTCCCCGCATGGAGGTACAGCAGATTGCCGGGGAGACCGGGTTTTCTGACACCAGCCACTTTATCGCCATGTTTAAGAAGACAACCGGCGTTACGCCTCTTGAATTCCGCAGGCTGAACTGATATGATATCTGATATATTTTGAACAACAGGAGGATCATATGTACAATTACAGGATTGTAACACAGGTAACACGGAAACCAAAACCCATGACAGGTTTTCTCCGCATGGCCATGATTGTTTTTGCAGTAATTTTTCTGCTGATGGGCATTATGCTGTCCCAAGGATTCATGCTGCCAGGTTTTCTTCTGGTCGTTCTCTATTATTTCTACACTACCTACTGCCAGAAGGATTACGAATATATATTGGAGGACAACCATCTGACCATTGACGTCATTTTCGGGAAACGGCACCGCAGGCCCGCCCACAATCTGGATATGGAAGCCCTGGAGGTTCTTGCCCCCAGCTGGCACGATGCCGTGGCCAGATACCGCAGGGACGGAGGAAGCGTACGGCTTACCAAGTATGACTATACTTCTTATGAAGAAGATACTCCTTATTACACCATGATTATTACGGAGAACCGGGAGAAGATCAAGCTTCTTCTGGATTTGAGCGATGATATGATTCAGATGATTAAAAGGAGATATCCGGACAGGGTCTTTCTTTCATAGCTGATAAAAAGGAACTCACATACCTCTTCTTATATGGAACCGTACTGTTAAAATCCATATGAGAGGGGTTTTCTCTTTTCCCATTTCTTACAGTGCTTCTCAATATTTACCAAAAAATGTGTCGCTTCCCGTCGAATCCCATACAATAGCACCACATATGATTGTTTTTGCTCACTATACGATCGATTATGCCAACTTTTGAGCCGTTTATATTGATATAATACGAGCATGAAGTAATTAATCAAAAGGAGGACAAAGATTATGAAGAAAAGGTTACTTTCAGTATTACTCGTAGGCGCTATGGCATTTTCACTCACAGCCTGCGGCGGCGGATCCGGAGATTCCGGTTCTGACGAAGGCGGCAGCAGTGACGGCGGCGGCAGCGAAGGCGGGGACAAGCTTGTAGTATGGACCTGGGACCCGGCGTTCAATATTCCGGCAATCGAGGAGGCAGGCAAGATCTACAAAGATACCGTGAATGAGAATTTTGAACTTGAGGTTGTCGAGACTCTGTCCGACGACTGTGAGACAAAGCTGCAGACCTGTGCAGAGTCCGCAGACTTCGGCACCATGCCAGACATCGTACTTATGCAGGATAACTCCTATCAGAAGTTCGTATCCTTCTATCCGGAAGCCTTCTCAGATCTGACAGACAGCGGAATTGATTTTTCCGAATTTGCAGAAGGTAAGTTAAGCTACTCTACCGTAGACGGCAAGAACTACGGCGTACCTTTCGATAACGGCGCTGTTGTTTCCTGTTACCGGACAGACATTCTGGAAGAAGCCGGATATACAATTGCAGATATCACAGACGTTGACTGGGATAAATTCATAGAAGTTGGTAAGGTAGTAAAAGAAAAGACTGGAAAGTACATGCTGTCAGGACAGGCTAACAGCCAGGATATCATCATGATGATGCTGCAGTCCGCAGGCGCTTCCCTGTTCAATGAAGACGGAACACCGAATCTGGTTGGCAACGAGCCTCTGAATGAGTGTATTGATATCTATCAGAAGATGGTAAAAGAAGGCATTTTCTACGAAGTAAATGAGTGGGATGAGTATGTATCTTCTATCACAAATGAACAGTGTGCAGGAACCATCAACGGTAACTGGATCATGGCTACGATCATGGGTATGGAAGACACAGCTGGTAAGTGGGAGATTACCAATATGCCTAAGCTTATAAAGACAGCTAATGCTACGAACTACTCCAACAACGGTGGTTCTTCCTGGTATGTAACTTCTAACTGCAAGAACACAGATCTTGCTTATGATTTCCTTGCTAAGACATTCGCAGGAAGCGTAGACCTGTATGCAAATATTCTTCCTACCACAGGCGCAATCGGTACATGGGGACCTGCAGGCGAGTCCGAGGCTTATCAGGAGCCGCAGGAGTTCTGGAATGACCAGCCGATCTACTCCACAATTGTAGAGTATGCTGAGAAGACACCTACCAACAACACAAGTGCGTATTACTATGATGTACGTGAGGTTATCTCAACAGCAATCCAGGATATCATGACCGGTGCCGATAAGGACAAGACCTTAGAGCAGGCTCAGGCAGACGCTGAATTCTACTATGAATAAAAATTAGCATTCCGGTCTGATTTTATGCGATAATATTTTCGGGGGGACCGTCTGTCAGGTTCCCCCGAACTATTATACAACTATATAAAGCTTAAGGAACGAAGGGGGTTTTTTTATGGAACCTAAAAAGAAAGGTATGACCTTGATTGCCAAGCAGAAAGCCGCCGGCTGGGCATTCCTCACTCCGGCAACTATTATGATCGCAGTCATGAGTTTCTACCCGATGATCAGGGCATTTATCCTGTCCCTGCAGACAGGAAAAGGATCGAATTACAGATTCACCGGTTTTTCCAATTATGCCCGGATGTTTGAGGACAGGGTATTCCTCCGTTCAGTGGGGAACACATTCTTCTACCTGGCGATTCAGGTGCCGATCATGCTGGTGCTGGCAATCCTGCTTGCACAGCTTCTGAACAACAAGGATTTACGGTTTAAAGGTTTCTTCCGTACCTGTGTATTCCTGCCATGTGCAACGTCACTGGTTTCCTATGCAATTATCTTCCGTTTTCTGTTCGCACAGGACGGTCTGATCAACAATGCGTTAGTTAAATTAGGATTTCTGGATCATGGGTACAATTTCCTGGGAACCGCCTGGTCGGCGAAGATGGTTATCATTATCGCTCTGATCTGGAGATGGACCGGATACAACATGGTATTCTACCTTGCCGGACTTCAGAATATTGAATACTCTGTATATGAAGCGGCCAAAATTGACGGCGCCAACGGATGGAAGACATTCTGGGGAATTACCGTACCTCTTCTGAAGCCAACGATTATCATGACGTTCATTATGTCCATCAACGGTACACTGCAGTTGTTCGATGAGTCTGTCAACCTGACCAACGGCGGACCGGCCAATGCCACAATTACAATGTCCCACTACATTTACAATACATGTTTCCTGCGTGCACCGAACTTCGGTTACGGAAGTGCCATGGCATTCTTTGTATTTATCATTGTAGCAATCTTAGCATTTATCAATCTGAAAGTAGGTGATACACGTGACTGAGAAAAAGAACAAATCCATGATTCAGCGCAGACTGATTCCAACCTACATATTTCTGACGATTTTTTCCATCATCTCAGTATTTCCGTTTCTGTGGATGATATCCGCTGCTACGAATAACTATATCGACATCTCCAAAGGACGTCTGATGCCTGGTTCATTTGCGGCGGAGAACTTCCGGAATCTGGTTGCACAGCAGCCCCTGGCACGTGCCATGACCAACTCTTTCGTATATGCCATCTCAGTGACCATTATCTGTCTGTTTATCTGTTCACTGGCTGGCTATGGATTTGAAGTTTACCATGACAAATGGAAGGATAAACTGTTCTCTATCCTGCTGCTTGCCATGATGATACCTCAGGTAGCGACTATGATCCCGCTGTTTCAGATGTTTTCCAAGGCAAAACTTCTGAACACAACTGTCGGCTTCTTCCTTCCGATGATAGCGACGCCATTCATGATCATGATGTTCCGGCAGAATGCCCGTGCATTCCCGATTGATATCATCGAGGCGGCAAGACTTGACGGGTTGTCCGAGATCGGAATCTTCTTCCGCATGTTCTTCCCTACCATGAGATCTACTTATGCGGCTGCCGCAGTTATCACGTTCATGAACGCATGGAACGCTTATCTGTGGCCGAAGGTAATCATGACAGACGGTAAATCTCTGAACATGGTAATGTTGATCGCCAACACCATCGGCGGTTACAAGATTGACTATGGTATGATTATGATGGGCGTTTTGTTCTGTTCCATTCCTACGATGATCGTATTCTTCGTATTACAGAAACAATTCGCAGAAGGTATTACCGGCGCTGTAAAATAATATTCTTTGAGACGCTTATGAATGTCCGGCATGTTTTCCCGCACAGGCGGGCATACGTGCCGGATATATTATTAATTATTGTGATAACTAACCATGATTGGAGTAATGAAAAATGAGTGAATTTATTCTGAATGTAATTCATCGCCCGGAGATGGTTCCGGAGTATTCTGCAACCATCACAGGGCATGGCAAAGAGGAGGACATCGGAGATAAGAAACTTCTGACAGAATCTCTGGACATCTTCCGGACCCAGCAGAGACTCGCCCATGAAAACGGACTGAAGGTCACAATCCATATGACCTATGCCGCTCTTTTTAATGATGAGGCAGTGGCAATCGCCAAAAATGACCACGAGGTATACGGCGATGAAATCGCCCTCTCCCTTCTCGGTCTGCCCTGCGAGGAATTTCGTGAGAAATATAAGACCAAGGATTTCTGTATCTGGATGTTCTCGATGGAGGACAAGAAGAGGATTGTGGATGATGTGTTTGAAAAATTCCATAATATTTTCGGATTCTACCCGGAATCTACCGGTTCCTATTATATGGACGCAGATCTGACCAACTATATCAAAGAGACTTACCCATCCGTAAAATGTGCGATCGCTACGTGCTGGGAGGAGGGTCCGAAAGCTTACCATACCTGCAACAATTCCTGGTATACCCTGTTCGACGGCGGTCCCTGGGCGCCCTGGATTCCTTCCAGGCAGAATACCCATGCACCGGCCGCCAACGAGGAGGAGGACAGCGGCATCGTTGCCATCCCCCATCTGTCAAGAGATCTTCTGGCCTGTTACGACGGGAACGGCTCGAACTTCGGAACCCATCCACAGAACGTGCTCCGGGGTATGATTTACGACACTAAGACCTGGGAATTTCCTTACCTCTACAACTTGATCGACCAGTACCGGGCGCAGGAAAAGTACAACAATGGCTATGCTTACAATATGATGTTCGTCGGTCCCGGATGGATGAATAAGATGGGACGGTGGGAAGCTCCCTATGAACTGCTGCTGAAATCCTATTCTGACGGGTGTAAGTATTACGGGGATCTGAAAAAAGAGGGAAAGCTGATTGATATGACCATGTCTGAATTCGCCGACTATTACCGGAAAAAGAAGACCTACAAAGAGCCCGAATGTGCGCTGTGGCGGGATATCCTCTACGGCTCTGACAAACAGGTATTCTGGTATACGGATCCTTATATGAGAGCCGGTGTCAGCATGGACCAGGGCGGCGCCATCTTTGATCTGCGGCCCTATGCGGCAAAGCTGAAATGGGAGGTTGGTATCGGAACGAAGCACGTGCAGGATGCCTCCTATCCTTTTCTGATCCAGGAGAAATACCGGGCAGGTTATTTTACCCACTATGCAGGGGAAGGGACGATTCGAAGCGCCAAGTTAAGCTACAAGGGCGAGGAAGTGGATCTGTGTCTGTGCCGTACGAAAGCACATTTTTCCCAGGAGGGAACCACCAGGATTCTGACTCTGGATCCTGTGACCATCGAATTTGCCGGCCTGTCGCTGACACTGCAGACAAAGGAGTATTTTGAGGAGGGAAGCGGTTCTATCCGGATTGAGCGTACCGTTCTTGAGATGAGCGACCCCAATGCCCAGGTAGAACTGAATGAATACATGGTGGCCTGTTACGGGACAACGGAATATCCGGAGGATATGACGGGAATTACTCTGACATGCGAAGGAAATGAGACGAAGCGGATTGCTTATGAATACCGCTGCCGAGAGGAACGTCTTCCAGATGCAAAGGCCGTTTCTGCCGTGATTCCGGCAATTGAGACAAAGGTTTCCATGACAGCCTCTGACAACGCAGAAGGGTACATCCGGGAAGGATACGCATTCTCTCCTATGTTTACTCTTGGATACCAGAAAAAAATAAAGAATAAGGAGATGTTTACGACATGGCTCAATCTGGAAAAGGCAGATTAAATTACAGATGTCCTTCCTGTTTTATGCGGGATCTGGATATTGATATGTTTTATGATAAGGATAAGAAAGAGTATTATTGTATCCGGTGCCAGTATACGGGAACTGTAGAGGATGTACTGGCAAAGAATGAGATGGTCCGTACCCGGTATGGGGCCATGAATACAAGATATACGAAGTTTGATTTTGACTGATACGGATGCAGATGAAAAATCTTTAGGGGTGTCAGGAGAATATTTGCCGTTTTCTGGCACCCCTTTCTTCACTTCCATCGTATCATCTGTGCATCTGCTGACCGCTGGCCGGGTCTGTTCAAAATACGTTTTCGTTCAGTTCCATTTCTTTTCCGTCAAGTGCCGCCGAAACAAGCCTGTCATGACCGTCATATACCAGTTTCAGCGAAAAAAATCCCCGCTCTTTTGCAAGCAGTCTGAAAAAAATCTTATCGCCCTCCCAGATGTTCAGCTCCTCTACTTTATCTATATCCACCCACTCTAACTGCCCTTCATCGCAGGGAACGGGCTGGCCTTCGAATCCATCCGCCGTAAACAGAGACATATACTCTGTGACTCCGTTTCCCGATATGAAGGTCACAATCCCTCTGTAACGGTAAGAGGTGAGTGTGTATCCGGTCTCCTCCCTTACCTCCCTGAGAAGGCATTCCTCCGGGCTTTCATCTTCCTCAAAATGTCCGCCTACGCCAATCCATTTATCCTTATTCACATCATTCTTTTTTACGGTTCTATGCAGCATCAGATACTGATGATCCCGCTCAATATAGCACAGTGTACTTAACTTTGCCATTCTTCCTTCTCCTTCGTTTCTCGTCTGCAGTCTTTCGTATTCTCGGTTTCTTTTATCGGATCATTCGATACATAGTATTCATTCTTTTGTACAACACTGATCGTTTATTCTTTCGGCTCTCCTGCTTTTATACAATACTTAACGTTTATTCTTTCGGCTCTCCTGGTTCTGTCATCGGATAGTTCAATACATAGAGTTCATGCAGCGCCCGGGTTGCACAGATATACATAAACTGGCGGAAAAACGGGCTTTCCACCTCCTGCCCTGCCACGAACACCTGGTCAAATTCCAGTCCTTTTGCCATATAGTAGGTAGTAACCGTAATCCCTTTCCGAAAACTCTCACTGTCCCGGTCAATATAGGCGGCATCTTTATCCCTCTCACGGATGGCTTCATAGATACTGCGTGCTTCTTTCTCTGTCATGGTAAGGACTGCGGCAGTCTCGTATCCATCCTCATCAAGCTTTACCCGCTCAAGAATTCTCTCTGCCGCCGTCCTGCGTGAAATGCACTCTAACTCCTCTACCTCCCTGCCATGCCGTTTCATATACTCAATCCCCTGTATCCCGGCAATCCGGCTGGCATATTCCGCAATCTCATAAGTATTCCGGTAGCTTCGGTTCAGTTCAATCTTACGCACTTTCTTTCCCAGAAGCTTCGGCAGAAAAGTCAGCACGTCCTGTACCTGGTTATCCACTGTCTGCGCACGATCCCCAAGAATTGTCATATTACAGGAAAACATCTTCTCAAGAATCACATATTGAAGATAAGAATAGTCCTGCATCTCATCAATGACCAGATGCCGGATATTCTGGTGGTCCAAAGTCGTATACAGACGGTATTTCAGATATAATAATGGATAGACATCCTCATACGCCAGAATACGCTCCTCCCGCAGCTTATCGTCAAGCGTTACGAATCCATATTCTTCCAGAAGCCAGTTATAGATCTGACAAAGGTCTCTGGTCACATACATGCTGCGAAACTTCTCCTGCACAAGTTCCCTCTCCTCTTCCTGGATATTACGCCCGCAAAGTGTCTCATATTCATCAATGAAATACTCCATCACCGCATCCATACGGGACAGAAGGGGGACATTCTGGAATCGGAAATAAAACATGTGGAGAATATCTTCTGCCTTCTTCTCCATCTTTCCGTATTTTATATCCTTAAAATCTACCAGGCGGTCTTCAAGCTCTGCCAGAAACCCTTCGGCTGCTGCCACAAAATCCTTTGACTGTTTCCAGCGATATGTGGCATCAGAGGTTCTGCCGTTTTCATCCGCTGCCTGCCTCATCTGCTTCTCTATCTGATCCCAACGGTCCTCACAGTCCATGGCCGTATCCTTAAGCTGCCGGTATGCAAAGAGGTCAAAACTCATTTCCTTAATATTTTCTTCTCCCAGTTCCGGAAGGATGTGGGAAATATAGTCGGAAAACACGCTGTTAGGCGACAGAATGAGGATATTGGAGGATTGCAGATGTCCTCTGTCATGATACAGAAGGTATGCGATCCGATGCAGTGCGATGGAAGTCTTCCCGCTACCTGCCGCTCCCTGAATCAGAAGAATCTTATCCCTGGTATTGCGTATGATCGCATTCTGCTCTTTCTGAATTGTCCTTACGATGTTCTTAAGCTGTGTATCGCTGTTAGCGCTCAGTTCCTGTTTTAAAATATCATCGTCAATCTTGATGTCGCTCTCAAACTCGTAGACCATCTTTCCTCTTCGGATCTTATACTGCCACTTTGACAGAATCTCTCCTTTCATCTCGCCTCCCGGCGCATGATAAGAGGCAGGACCTTTGTCATAATCGTAGAACAGACCGCTGACCGGGGCACGCCAGTCATAAATCAGCGGTATGGCGCCTCTTTCCCTGGCAAAATTCCCGATTCCGATATAAAAAGTCTCTGCCTCGTCCTCATCTTCGTAGACAAAGTCTATACTTGCGAAGAAAGGAGAATCCAGCATCTTTTTCCACCGGCTTCTCTGTTTCCGGTGTTCCTGGCCTGCATTGACCTGACTTAAAAGCGCCTGCTGGTTATCATAATTCTCGTATCCGTACTGATCCATCTCTGTGTAATTTTCCCAGTAGTATTCGTTCATTCCGGCGATGTCTTTCTGTACCGCACTGATTGTGTCGTCCAGTTCCCGGATTCTGATCTTAAGCTGGCCGGTTACATAGTTCAAAAATTCTGCCCCTCTGCTCATACCATCCATTCCCTTTCTTTCCTAAGTTCTATCTTGCTTCATCTTCCGGGAATTCATACCCATCATTTATCCTGCAGTCAGTTACATCTTCTGGTATTATACTTGATAAAATTACAGAACGCAACAAAGATATCCTTTGCAGATTAAGACTGACGCTCCTGGCAGACAGGACGATTAAAAGGGCCGGGAGGGCTTAAGAAGTCTCCTTAATCACACCAATCTTCTGAAAAACCGGGTACAGATAACTTGCCCCGAAGGTGCCTAATTTCTTCGGTCCTGTTACCACACGGTTTAGTTCTAATGCTTTGTGAAATGCTACCATGACAGTGGCTCTGGTAATAGATTTGTCTTTCCGGGTTACAAACATCTCATTTCCTTTGATGATATAGAAAAACTCCAGATTTTTCGCTGTATAGAAAGGATGCTTCTGAAATTCTGCCAGCGTCTCCCAGAGCAGGTCATCGGGCGCAGACACATCGGTTTCCTTTAATTTATCTTCCAAATTTCTAACTGCCTGTATCTGCTCTTTCGTCATAATATGATCCTTTTCTATGAAATCTTTTCTTTTGAATGTTCCAATTCACATCATAGCATATCTGTCGGTTGCTTTCAATGTACTTTGGTTATGACTTTTTTATATTATTTTTTATGGAAGCTGATCTCACGGCCTTTAGATGTATTTTATCATATATTATAAGAAATTTTCATTGTCACGCCGGCACCAGGAGTGATGACAACATTTGCAGGCATACATATTAGAGGATAAATGATTTCAATCATCACTCCCTCGCTGAGAATGACACTTTCCTTGATTTCTTTCATCTGATACTGATTACTCCAATCCATACTCCTGCGCAGAGAGTGATGCGGGGATCTTTCTGGCACTTGCGCATTACAGATGATTTCAATCCACTCTCCCGCATACGGAGTGACTGTATGTCCTCAAGATGGACATTCACCATTTCTTTATTTCAATCCACACTCCCGCACAGGGAGTGACGTTCCGCAAAACGTTTCCGGCCCTGTACTTCCAGGATTTCAATCCACACTCCCGCACAGGGAGTGACCCCGCTTCCTTCATACGGTCGAGTGCAGGTTTCTGAATTTCAATCCACACTCCCGCACAGGGAGTGACATTAGTGATCGAACACCAGTTCTAGTATAGCTTCATTTCAATCCACACTCCCGCACAGGGAGTGACGTTCCGCAAAACGTTTCCGGCCC
>CAJULU010000057.1 GCA_910587575.1 uncultured Dorea sp. | reverse complement strand
AGGTTCTCTGTTGTTGCTCTCTTGCGACAGCTATATTAGATTATCACATCTTTCGCTGTCTGTCAACAACTTTTTTCATTTTTTTATTTTCTTTCAAAACTGCTATATCATTGCTTTTCCAGAAAACTCCATCACATACCTGCGACGGTTATTAATAATAACACTACTCGTTTTAAATGTCAACACCTTTTTTTCTATTTTTTCACTATTTTTTCACCATATAAAAGAATCGCAGCAGCCTGATTCTTCATCCCGGCCTGTTGCGATTCTTTCTTCCTGTTTATCGAAACAGCGTCGCCAGCTTCATCACTGGGTTATAATCATATAATACCTGCAGGAATCCATTTGCCTCTATCATCCGAAACATCTCTTTTCCGATGGAAGTCGTAAACAGCAGCGTAATAACCAGGAACAGGACCCAGACAACAATCAGTGCTCCCAGGACGCCCATAAGCCCGCCGGCCAGGTGATTCACCGCCCCGATTCCCGGAAGTTCCGCCACAATATCCAAGGCAAATACAATCGCCCGTATAATAATCGTTACCAGCAGAAACGTGCACAGAAAAGATACGATATCAATAAATAGTTTCGCCATAAAGCTCCCCACATACTGTGCAAACGTCTTGACCCCCAGTTGTTTATAGATCTCACTGTTATTATTCACCAGCAACAGATCCTTGAACACATCCGGCAGATCCGCATTGCGGATTGCCTCCATCTGCATCTCCCGCGGAATCTCTGCCTCCCCCACAGCCTCAGCAACCGATTCCTGCTGTCCGGAGAGCAGCCCGTCCAGGACGCTTCCCGATATTCCATATTTCGCAAGCTCACTCTTACTGATATTGCCGTTCACAATATCCTCCACCGTGATTCCATACTGTGCAAGGGTATCTTCATCAAGTCCCGCAGCCCCCAGGACCTTCCTTACCCCTTCTGCCGTCATCCCTCCTTTGCTGCCTCCCGATAACTGCGATACTGCCGCATTTGCAATCGCATTGCTCACCTGGGTCTCAATAGCCTCGTCCAGCGGGGTAAGCTTTACAATGGCATCTGATACATACGGGGTTGCGAAGAATACGACCACAAAAGTAATCAGCGTTGTCACCAGAGAAACGAGAATCTTAATCGCCCCCCGTACAGCCCCTACCACTATAGAAATCAGAAAGATCATCATTACCGTAATCAACAACCAGTTCATATCTTCTCCTTATTTTACAAGCCGGATCTTCTCCATCCCGTCTGCACTCATCACAATGTACTTATTAACACCTGCCACCGGAAAGATCTCCATGATGTTATTTCCCATCTCTCCTTCAAATTTCTGTATTCCGTTTCTCAATATAATGCTGCACTTTTTCCCTTCATACATAATGACCTGCCGCCCGCAAAGTTTTACATTGCCGTAATCCCCGGTGAAATCCTTGGAAATAACTACCTTCCCGTCACCATTGTACAGGCGGAGCTCATATCCTTCTTTCCCTTCATTCTTGAGAACCATCCCAATGTAGTTCTCGCTGTGGAACACACTTCTGATCTCTTTATCAATTGCAATCTGTACTTTCTCCTCCGGCGCATCTTTACCATGATAGATTGCCAGACAATTATCCCCCACTGCCGCCGAGACGTCCTGGTCAAGAAAGAATCCAGAAACCATAACCGTATCCTTATATTCCTGACTGCTTACCTGATTGTCCGTCTTGTTACGTCCGGCCTCGCCGAAATTATAATACATTACCTTTGAGGTAATTGCGCCGTCCTGCGTATAGAAATACAGAACCTGCATCACCTTTCCATCCTCCGACAAAGCGATATCCATCGGATATCCTGTTCCTACCGAAGACGTCTTATGTTCCACAAGGATATTTCCCGCCGTATCATAACAGATGATCTCTGCAGAAGAATCATTTTTCAGCACGGTACCCACAATTCCCTGCCTGGAAACACTCACTTTCTCAATCGGCATTGCGGTATGAATCTCTCCTTTGACCCCGTCTTCGCAGATCACCAGGATGTCATTGCCGCCTTTGTCCGCCACCACCGCAGATTCCTGCTCAGCCTCAATATAGGGATTCTTGATCTGATAGGAATGATTCCACTGCTCTTCTCCCTTCTGGTCAATATAAGAAATGCCGTCCCTGCTGTATTTTAACACACCGCCCGCAAATTCTCTGTAGCCGATGTTCGCCGCTTCTCCTTTGCCGTATACATCGGTTGTGCGCACCCTGGTGTACGTCTGCAGATTCACCAGAAGATACATGCCCACGGCTGCGGCCAGCAGCACAATCATCACTGCGGTCACTTTCCCTTTTACAGACCTTTTCCGCCTTCTGCCCGGCTCTCCCATCTCGTTCTGAAAATCATCCTCACTATTCAATTCATCTAAAATCTCTCTTACAATCCTGTCTGTTGGATCTTCCTGTTCTCTGACAACATGAAGGTTTCTATCTCTTCGCCGTATCATCCGTCTCCCCTTCACTGCTATTCATTGGTACTCTTATTGTAGCATACTTTACCGCTATGGTAATAATAATTTTTGTCCGATATAGATCAGATTGCCGTCTGACAAACCGTTCATCTTACAGATTGCCTTGACATGCGACGTATCGCCGTATAATTTCACACTGATACTGTCCAGCGTATCTCCCTTCTGAACCATGTAATACTTCTCATTGTCTAACTGTTCCTGTATTGTGGAAGGATCCGGAACCGTGCCTTGTGCTCCCGTATCGTCCTCTTCCCCTTCCCCTGCCTGACCATTGGGATCCGTATCGGCCCCGGCTTCTACTCCGGCCTCATCCTGGGGTTGTCCAGCCAGGGCTTCCGGATGCTCCTCACTGATTGTTTCCGTCTGGTTCCCCGACTTATTGACCGACTGTGACAAAGTCTCCAGAGAATCCTGGACAGCCGCCATCTTGTCAAAATTATTCATCGTCGAAATTCCGATGGCAAGCACCACCACCACAAGCAATGCACTCGTGGCGTAAATCAGCCTGGAGCCCTGCCGTTCCTTCTCCTCCGTCCTCATTCTGACGATACTGCGGAAATCCTTTGCCGCCTGATCCTCAACCATCTCACAGGGCGTCACCCCGTTTTGCTTCCGTGTCATAATCATATAGTTCTGCATATCCGGATTCTTCTCATAATAGATAAAATGCCCGTCCATCTGGATCATCTCGCCGTTTCTGAAAGAATAGAAAGTCTCTTCCTTATCCAGCGCATCCTTCCAGATAAACACGGTATTATCCCTGGGGAACCTCCGGTTATGAACTTTTTTGATCTCCCGGTCCTGTCTCGAAGGATGTCCGTTCTCGATCAGACACCAGCCCACCGCCTCGCCGGAAGGAAAGTATTTCTTCCGTTCCTCCTCCATATTCTGAAAAGTCTCTTTCTCTATGACAATCTCCGTACCGTTCATCCGGACATCCCTGATCCTCATGGCGCCGGATATACACACCACATCCTGCCCTTCTAACTTTAGTATCTCACCAATGAGGATAACTCCGACAGGAGTCTCTGCCGCCTGCTCCTGCTGGTTCAGGTAAATATCCACATAATCTTCCACGTATATCTTAGGCTCGTCACTGACACTGCCTATCTGCCTTACGTTTTTCGGAAATTGTCTTTCCATATACTCTTCACCTCATTTTGCATATTTTTGCTAATGATAGCATATGGATTCTGCATATTTTATCAATCTGTGGGGCTTGTCCCTGGAAATTTCCGGCATGTTGCAGGCATTTTCGACGGGTTGTCTCAAATGTGTCACAATACTTGTCAGTTTTTATATTTTATCATGAGAACGGGGGATTGTAAATTGCTGAACGGCTGGTTTTTTCATAAGAATCTTCAACGGAAGAAACTGCCGGAAACGATTCTTTTCCGGCAGTTTCTCAGATATATATTATTTCACAAACGCTTTTACTTTCTCGTAGATACTCTCCGAATCCAGGCCGTATTTCTGAATCAGCTGTACCGCAGGGCCGGATTCTCCAAACACATCATTGATTCCGATCTTCAAGACCTTTGCAGGCGCTTTCTCTGCAACCACGTCGCACACTGCGCTTCCAAGACCGCCGATCACAGAATGCTCCTCTACAGTCACAATCTTACCGGTCTTTTCCGCCGCTTTGATCACCGCCTCTTCGTCCAGAGGCTTAATTGTGTGCATATTGATTACCTGGGCGCTGATTCCCTCTGCTGCCAGCTTCTCTGCCGCTGCCAGTGACTCAGACACCGGGAGTCCGGAAGCAATGATGGTAACGTCCGTTCCTTCCCTCAGAGTAATCGCTTTCCCAAGCTCGAACCGATAGTCCTCACGGTCATTAATCACCGGAACCGCAAGCCTTCCGAAACGCAGATATACCGGGCCTTCATGCTCATAAGCCGCCTTTACCGCAGCCTTTGCTTCTACATCATCAGACGGATTGATCACAACCATCCCAGGTATGGTGCGCATAAGGGCAATGTCCTCATTACACTGGTGGGTCGCCCCATCTTCTCCAACAGAGATTCCGGCATGGGTTGCACCAATCTTCACATTCAGCTTCGGGTATCCGATCGAGTTGCGCACCTGCTCGAATGCCCGTCCGGCCGCAAACATGGCGAAGGAACTTGCAAACGGAACTTTTCCAGTGGTAGCGATTCCTGCCGCAACGCCCATCATATTACTCTCTGCGATTCCGCAGTCAATGTGACGCTCAGGGAACGCTTTCTTGAATACGCCCGTCTTGGTTGCTGCCGCAAGGTCCGCATCTAATACGACGATGTCTTCATGTTCTTTTCCTAATTCGGCTAAAGCATTGCCATAGCTCTCTCTTGTTGCGATCTTCTTTACATCTGACATAATGCTTCACCTACTTTCTCTAAATCTGCCATTGCAACCGCATACTGCTCGTCATTCGGGGCATTCCCATGCCATGCCGCCTGGTTCTCCATAAAGGAAACATCCTTGCCCTTGACCGTCTTCGCAATAATAGCCGTAGGCTGTCCTTTTGTCTCCCTGGCCTCTTTGAATGCCGCTGCGATCTCATCAAAATCATTTCCGTTAATATTAATGACATGGAAATTAAATGCCTCAAATTTCTTGTCAATCGGATACGGGGAATTCACCTCATCAATAGGCCCGTCAATCTGGAGATTATTGTTGTCTACAATCACAACAAGATTGTCCAGCTTCCGGTGTGCCGCAAGCATGGAAGCCTCCCATACCTGTCCCTCCTGGATCTCGCCGTCGCCAAGAAGCGTGTATACACGGTAATCATCATTCGATAATTTTGCAGAAACCGCCATTCCGACTGCCGCAGAGATTCCCTGTCCCAGAGAGCCGCTTGACATATCCACACCCGGAATGTGCTTCATATCCGGATGTCCCTGCAGATAAGAGCCTGTTTTCCGCAGAGTGGTAAGGTCTTCCACCGGGAAGAACCCTCTGTTCGCCAGCACAGAATAATAACCAGGTGCCGTGTGCCCCTTGGACAGGACGAAACGGTCACGGTCTGGCTTCTTCGGGTCTGCCGGATCAATATTCATTTCCTCAAAAAACAAATAAGTATAAATATCTGCTGCTGACAGAGAACCGCCCGGATGTCCGGACTTCGCACTGTGAACGGCCGTCACGATACCTTTGCGGACCTCATTCGCTGTCTTCATTAACTCCAACTTGTTCATGTATCTGTCTTCCTCCTGATTATTCTTTATCGTCTTTCCTACTCTCCGAATACCGCCTTATAATCAGCCTGGAACTTCGCAATTCCTGCATCGGTCAGAGGATGTTTTGTCATCTGTTCAATGACAGAATACGGAACGGTTGCAATGTCTGCGCCTGCCAGTGCACAGTCTGTCACATGCATCGTATGGCGGACACTTGCAGCAATGATCTGTGTCTCAATTCCTGCAACCTGGAAGATCTGGGCAATCTCTGCGATCAGATCCGTTCCTCTTACAGAAATGTCGTCCAGACGTCCCAGGAACGGAGATACATAGGTTGCTCCTGCCCTTGCAGCCAGAAGCGCCTGGTTCGCCGTAAAGATCAGCGTTACATTCGTCTTGATTCCCTCTGCCGTCAGCTGCTTGCAGGCCTTGAGTCCTTCTGCCGTCATCGGAATCTTCACAACCATGTTGGGGTGGATCTTGGCAATCTCCCTTCCTTCTGCAATCATCCCTTCCGCATCTACAGTCGTTGCCTTTACCTCACCGCTGATAGGACCGTCTACGATAGAAGCAATCTCTGCAATTACTTCTTCGAATACCCGGCCTTCTTTGGCGATCAGGGACGGATTGGTTGTCACACCGCAGATGACACCCATATCATTTGCTTTTTTAATGTCCTCTACTTTTGCTGTGTCAATGAAAAATCTCATGTTTCTTCCTCCTTTTTGATTTGACGAGTGTTATTTATGACACTATTTATCAGATGATTTCATTATAACGACACGTTCTGCTTTGGTCAATAGCACACACTTTTATTAATAATTCATTTTATTAATAATTATATGTTATTAATTCCAAAAACTCCTTTTTATGAATTTCGTTCCCTTAACTTTTTAATTTCTGTGAGGTTTTTCCTACTTTCTTCCATAGACACACATTCATTTTATTACTAATAATCAGCAGAAAAACATTAATTTTTCTTTTTGCTTCCCTTCCTTCTCTCCTCTTTCGCATACCCGGTTGTTCCCCTTACAATCAGCTTCGGTTCATACTCCACATGGTAAGTGCTGATGGGTTCTATTTCAGAAAAAGTCGACGTATGGGAGGCTATTTTCTTCATAATGATATCGCAGGCATCCCGTCCTTTGAAGATGACGAAATGCTCGATGGTCGTCAGATCCACTTTATGCATTCGGGCAAACAGTGTATTGTCACATCCCATGACCGACATATCCGCCGGTACCCGGATCTTCGCTTCATGAAGAGCATCCAGGATCCCGAATGCAATCATGTCGTTCAGACCCACGATTGCCGTGATGCCCGGCCGTTCCGTCAACAGTTCCTTTGTCAGATCAAAACCAATCTTATACTCAGAATCAATATGGGCAACATTCAGGTCGATCTCTTCTTTCGCAGCCTTGATAATCACATTTTCTTTCAAGCCCGCCTTCTCGTACTCCTTTAAAAACCCCTCCACACGCTTGGAACGCTGCTTCTGGCGGGCAGTCAGCGGCGGTGCGATATATGCCACCTTCCGATGTCCCAGTTCCAGCAGATGTCTCGCCATTATGCGCCCAAGCTTGGAATTATCCAGTTCCACAGCGTCTACATCCATTTTCTCATTCTGATTGTTGACAATTGCCACCGGAATTTTCCGTGCCAGTTCCTTTACAAGATCCATGAAACAATGGCTGGGATTACAGGTATAAATAATCCCCAGGGGGCACAGTTCCCACATCATCTTCAGATACCGTTCCTCCATCTTCAGATCCCGCTGGGTATTGCATACGAACAGGCCGAATCCCTGCTCCTTGGCCCGCAGTTCGATTCCCTGCAGCAGCATCACATAATAGGGATTCGTCAGATTCGAACAGAATACCACCAGAAGCTTTTCTTTTTTCGCCCCTTTTCTGGTCTTGCGCTTCGGCGGCACATAGCCTAACTTCTTCGCCGCTGCCTCCACCTTGTCTATGGTTTCTTTGGAAAAAGAAACATTATATTTCTTATTCAGCACCATAGATACGGTAGACTGGGAAACCCCTGCCTCTTTTGCAATATCTGTAGACGTAATCCTGTTTCTCATCTCCCCACCTCCCGGATACCTGTTTCTATCCAGCCTTGCCGGAACCTACAACTGCGTCCTCCCTTCCAGCGCGCGCAGCAGTGTCACTTCGTCAATATACTCCAGATCACCGCCCACCGGGACACCGCTGGCAATCCTGGTGACCCGGATTCCCGCCGGCTTGATCAGCTTGCTGATATACATTGCGGTCGTCTCTCCTTCGAGACTGGAATTGGTTGCAATAATCACCTCTTCTACATCACCCTCAAGCCGCCCGATCAGTTCTTTCAGTCTGATATCTTCCGGGCCGATTCCCAGCATAGGCGAAATAGCCCCATGAAGCACATGATACACGCCGTTATATTTCCCCGTCTTCTCATAGGCCGCCAGATCCCGGGTATTTTCCACCACCATAATGGTCTTATGATCCCGCTTCCCGTTACTGCAGATGGGACATAACTCCTGGTCTGTCAGCGTACAGCATTCCTTACAGTAACGCACATTCTTCCTGGCCTCTACCATGGTGGACGCAAGCCGCCCCACATCCTCCACCGGCATATGAATCAAATGAAAAGCCAGCCTTGCCGCTGACTTTGATCCTATGCCCGGGAGGCATGACAACTCTTCAATTAATCTGCTTATCTGGTTACTATAGTAATCCATCTCCTGCTCTCCTGTGTCAGAATAATCCAGGCATCTGTCCGCCCATACCGCCGGTGAATTTCGACATTGCCGAAGCGGAAGCCTCGTCAACCTTCCCCAAGGCCTCATTCACTGCCGCAACAATCAGATCCTCCAGCATCTCCACATCCTCTGGATCCACCACTTCTTCATCCAGATGCAGTTTCAGCAGCTGTCTCGAACCGGAAACCGTCGCTTCCACCGCACCGCCGCCTGCGGTCGCACTGAATTCCTTCGTCTCCATCTCCTTG
Source organism: uncultured Dorea sp. (assembly GCA_910587575.1). Lineage (GTDB taxonomy): Bacteria > Bacillota > Clostridia > Lachnospirales > Lachnospiraceae > Sporofaciens. The sequence continues at coordinate 20,368 of CAJULU010000057.1, read as the reverse complement.
GCCTGTTCCTCCATCTGACGCTGCATCTTCTGGGCCTGCTTCATCAGATTCGCCATATTCCCCGGCATACCGCCTCCTGGAAATCCTCCTCTTTTTGCCATAAATCCATATCCTCCAAATTCTATATTCTACTCTTTCTATATTTTCTCCTGCTGCCCGTTCATCTTCTTAAGAGAAGGTATCCTCCGTCAGCTTTCATCCTCCACCGTAATCTCCATATGGATGATGTCCTCCAGATTCTCAATATCCACAAAATGATCCTCGAACCTTCGGCCTTCCTCCATCTGGCGCACTTCAATCTCTACTTTCTTGCCGATTTTATCCTGAATCAGAGACTCAATCTCCGTCTTATGCTCCTGCGTTCCAACCACGCCTGCACTCATCTCGTCCGGCATCACGATCAGCAGGCGGTTCCCCTCTCCTGCACTGAGCCTTGCCTTCTTCAGATATACTTTCAGCATTGCAGACGCCCCGCTTACTATAGAACGGAACTCTTTCGCCACAGCCTTGACATCTTCGTCCAGCGCCTTGGGAAGTTCCGGCTTCTTCTCTGCCTGCTGCCCCCCTTCACCTGGGTCAGCGTCCCTGCGCTTCGTCTGCGCCGGCTTTAGGGCAATTCCTTCCTCTAACTGCTTCTCCACCGCACGGATCCGGTCCAGCAGGGCGTCCTGGCTGGTATCCATCTGCGGCCTGCACAGTTTGATCAGCGTCACTTCCAGAAGCACCCTCTTCTGGGTCGCATATTTCAGCTGGCTGGTCAGTTCCGAAAAGATACGGATATACCGGATCAGCGTGCCGCTGTCAATCATCTGTGCCTCTTCTTTTAACTGGGCCAGATTCTCCGTTGACACATCCAGAATATCTTCCATGTGATCCGACCCCTGCACCAGCAGAAGATTCCGCAGATACCAGGTGAAATCCGCCGCCATCTGCGACAGTTCCCTTCCCTGCATCACCAGTTCTTCCACCGTCTCAATCACCCGGTGTACATCCATTGAAAGAAGCTGGCGCAGAAGCCTGCTGAACACCTCTGTATCAACCGCCCCCAGTACCTCCAGAACGTGGTCATAAGTCAGCCGTTCACCAATATAAAAGGCTGCGCACTGATCCAGAAGACTTAAGGAATCCCGCATAGAACCGTCCGCCATCTTTGCGATATAGCGCACGGCCTTCTCCTCCACATCCAGCTGTTCCTTCCCGATCAGTTCCGTAAGCCTCTCTGAAATCGTCTCAATCGAAATCCGTTTAAAATCATACCGCTGGCACCTGCTCAGAATCGTTATCGGAATCTTGTGCGCCTCTGTGGTCGCCAGAATAAAAATCACGTATTCCGGCGGTTCTTCCAGTGTTTTCAGCAATGCGTTAAACGCCCCTATGGAAAGCATATGGACTTCATCTATAATATAGACCTTGTACCGCCCCTCTGTGGGACGGTACGCCACTTCCTCCCGGATCTCACGGATGTTGTCCACACCGTTATTGGACGCCGCATCAATCTCAATCACATTCATGGAAGCCCCGGAGGCAATCGCCTTACACATGGCACACTCCCCGCAGGGACTCCCGTCTGACGGATGTTCACAGTTCACTGCCTTCGCAAATATCTTCGCTACCGACGTCTTTCCCGTTCCCCGGGTTCCGCAGAACAGATAGGCATGACCGATCCGCTCTGCCTTAATCTGATTGCGCAGAGTCTTCACAATCGCATCCTGCCCCTTCACATCCTCGAATTCATCCGGCCGGAACTTCCGGTATAATGCCATATAAGACATGCCCGTATCCCCTTAGCCCTTCTGCTTTACACCGAAACTGATTCCCGTCATCTCGGCTTCTTTGATGATGCTGGACTTTGGATCCACGTACTTAAGCTTGCCTGCCACCTCGGAAAGAGGCACACGGACAATGTCATTCTTCTTGACACCCAGCATATATCCAAAATCTCCGTCCAGGATCGCCTCTGCTGCCGCAGCGCCAAGCCTGGTCGACAGCACCCTGTCGTACGGGCATGGCGAACCGCCCCTCTGGGTGTGTCCCGGTACCGTGATCCGTACCTCCTGGTCCGTTCTCTTCTGAATCTTCTCTGCCACCTCATAGGCAACAGACGGGTATTTGTTCTTCTCCTTCTTCGCTTTCAGTTCCTTCTTGGAAAGCTTTGCATCTTCTTTGGAAATGGCGCCCTCTGCCACCGCAATGATGGTAAATTTCTTGCCTGCCGCCTTCCGCTTGTTGATCGCATCCACAACCACATTGATATCATAAGGAATCTCCGGAAGCATGATGATATCGGCGCCGCCTGCAATCCCGGCATGGAGCGTCACCCACCCCACCTTATGTCCCATAACCTCTACGATAAATACACGGCTGTGGGATGTAGCGGTCGTGTGGATCTTGTCAATGGTGTCCGTTGCGATGTCAACCGCACTCTGGAAACCAAAGGTCATGTCCGTACCCCACAGGTCATTATCAATGGTCTTCGGAAGGGTAATGACATGAAGCCCCTCTTCCCTCAGCATATTCGCAGTCTTATGCGTACCGTTTCCGCCAAGGACAACCAGGCAGTCAAGGTTCAGCTTGTGGTATGTATGCTTCATGGCCTCAACCTTGTCAAGTCCGTTCTCATCCGGCACCCGCATAAGCTTAAACGGCTGCCGGGACGTTCCAAGGATGGTTCCTCCGACAGTCAGTATTCCTGAAAAATCCCTGGAAGTCAGCATCTTGAAGTTGGAATAAATCAGTCCCTTATACCCTTCCTGGAATCCATAGATCTCAACATCGTCTCTCTTAGAACAAATCCCTTTCACAACACCGCGCATGGCAGCGTTCAACGCCTGACAGTCTCCTCCGCTTGTAAGCATTCCTATTCTTAACATGTGGTGCTCCTTTCTTCTCTCCGTCATTATACTTTCTGTACGTTATTCTGATTATAACCTATTTTCAGTTTACATACAATATCCTCTTTTTGTTCCCTGAGATCTCTTCCTTTACAGGGATTCCCTCTTGACAAAGGTGTTATAATGGAAATTGAGAACATAACTGAACATTTTTATTCGTAAATGTTCAGTCAGAAAGAGGTATCACAGTGGATAAATTAGACATAAAATTATGGAAACTGGCTGCCAGGGGCCAGATTGTCCCCAAGCGTTCCCTGCTCAAAACGCCCCGTCAGATTGAGGCCATCCGAAAAAGCGCCGCTCTGAACACCGCAGTCCTGGATCACGTTGCAGCCCATATCCACGAGGGTATGTGTACGGAAGAGATTGACCGTCTGGTCTATGACTTCACGACAGAGCACGGCGGCATTCCCGCTCCTCTGAATTACGACGGATTTCCCAAGAGCGTCTGCACGTCCCTTAACAACGTCATCTGTCACGGGATTCCCAGCGAATACGAAATCCTTAAGAACGGCGACATTCTCAACGTTGATGTATCCACCATTCTGAACGGCTACTATTCCGATGCCTCCCGGATGTTCACCATCGGAGACATCTCACCGGAAGCCGCAAGACTTGTCCGCGTGACTCAGGAATGTGTAGACCTTGGACTGAAGGCCGCAAAGCCCTGGGGACATCTGGGCGATATCGCATATGCAGTCAATACCCATGCCAAAAAACATGGCTACTCTGTTGTGGAAGATATCGGCGGTCACGGAATCGGGCTGGATTTTCACGAAGAACCTTTTGTCAGCTATGTGACGCCCAAAGGCAGCGAGATGGTTCTGGTTCCTGGTATGATGTTCACCATCGAACCCATGGTCAATGAAGGAAGCCCGGACTTTTTTGTTGACGAGGATGACGACTGGACCGTCTACACCATTGATGACGGACTGTCGGCACAGGTAGAATATATGGTCCTGGTCACGGAAACAGGCGTGGAAGTATTGACAAAATAAGAGGAGGGGGACTCGTTCCCCCCTCCTCTTATCCGCACAGCACCAATGCGGAATACGCTCCCATATTCACAACCACTTCTCCATCTTCCACCAGATATTCCTCATAATCCACCGAATATCCGTCCTGGTAAGAATACATCAGCTTCTTCATCCTGCATTTCGCCGGAACCTCCGCAAGCCATACCGGAATCGTAACCTGTACAAGCTCGCACCGGTTATTCACAGCCACCACAATCCGGTCCTCACCCTGGAACCGCCCGTACACAAGGATATTATGTTCATCGTCATTCGGCACCCGGATCGAACCATTCAATATGTTCAGCGATCCCGTACGCAGCGCCGGATGTTCCTTATGAATCCGGATCATCTCTCTATGGAACGCAATCAGTTCCTGGTTCTCATGTCCCCAGGGATAAGTCCGCCTGTTGTCCGGATCCGTAAATCCGCAGACGCCCGCCTCGTCTCCATAATACACGGTAGGCGCCCCGACCCACGTCATCTGCATCACCACGGCCTCCCGCATGACAGCCAGGTTCACATAGTCGTTCGCTGCCGCCGGCCCCAGATTCTCCACCCGTCCCACCATATAATTGGTGCGCGTCAGAAACCGGGAATGGTCATGGTTCGACAGTTCATTCATTGCCACCTGCAGAGACGGCATCAGCATATTTCCCATGTGGTGCGTGATGGATCCCACGAAATGATCCGTATTTCCCCGCAGTTCTTCCCTCTGTTCATCACTATGCTTCTCCATCCCCGTTAGGAACCAGGTGACAGGCTCCATGAACGCATCATAGTTCATCACCGTATCCCACTCATCACCCTGGAGCCACTCACTGGGATCCCCATAGTGTTCAGCCAGAATCAACGCATTCGGATTCGCAGACTTGACAGCCTCTCTGAACTTCTTCCAGAACACATGATTATACTCATTGGTCTGTCCCAGATCTGCCGCCACATCCAGCCTCCATCCATCGACATTATAAGGCGGAGATACCCATTTCTTCCCAATATATAAAATATAATTCTCAAGCTTTACCGAATCCTCATAATTCAGCTTAGGCAGGGTATCATGCCCCCACCATCCGTCATAGCTGCCGTTATAAGGCCATTTTGCCCTGTCGTCATCAAAAAAGTGAAAATAACTCTTATACGGGCTGTCAGCGGAAACAAAAGCCCCCGGCTTATAATCCTTCTGTCCTTCATAGATCCTCTCACGGTCCATCCATTTATTAAAAGAACCACAGTGGTTGAACACACCGTCCAGGATGATCTTCATCCCGCGCCTGTGCAGTTCCTCCACCAGTTCAATAAACAGCTGGTTACTGGCTTCCAGATTCTTAAGATCCGTCACCCGCTTCTGATACTTCGTGGCCTTGCGGTTCTCCGTCTCTCCCTCCGCCAGCACTTCGCCGCCGTCTTCCACGATCACCCCGTAATGGGGGTCAATATAATCATAATCCTGGATATCATACTTATGGTTCGAAGGAGAAACGAACAGCGGGTTGAAATACAGAACCTCAACCCCTAGATCCTGCAGATAATCCAGCTTCTCCATGACCCCCTTAAGGTCTCCTCCATAAAACTCCCGGACTCCCATAGCAGCCGGATACTTATTCCAGTCCTTCACCTTCGTACTGTAGCCGCCGATATAATAGTATTCATTCGTCTCAACATCATTGGACGGATCCCCGTTATAGAAACGGTCGGTAAAAATCTGGTACATCACTGCACCCTTCGCCCAGTCCGGCGTAGAGAAGCCCGGTACGATCACAAAATTATAGAATTCCACAATCTCCTTCGACACGCCGCATCTGCCATAATAACAAGTCTCTTCCTCATCAGAGATCTCAAAACAATACCGGAACGGATTCTCATTCAGCCGCCAGGTAATCACATAATAATCAAATTCACTTTCATTTACGCTGTTCTTCTCTTTCGCCAGGTCGTAACCGCCAACAGCCGTCATCAGACGTACCCTCTTTACATCATCTTTCGCCGTGCGGAAACGTAATCTCACACATTCATTCTCCTGGGGCTCCTGCGGAATCACATAACCTGCTGTTCCGTCACAAAATAATGCCTGTCTATTCATGCCGTAATCCCCCTTATTTTACTTATTATTTCAACCTTTTCAACCTATGCCTCCGATACCTCTCCTGTAAACAATGACTCAAACTCTTCCCTGGAAATCTTCTCTTTCTCTAACAGCAGATCCGCACATGCATGCAGAACGTGATCATATTTCTGAATCACATCTCTTGCCCTGACATAACACTCGTCAATAATACGCTTCACTTCCTGGTCGATTGTGGTCGCCACACTCTCCCCATATCCCCTCGAAGCATGGGCAAGGTCCCTGCCGATAAATACCTCGTCACTGTCATTATCATAATTAATCAGTCCAACCGTCTCGGACATACCGAATTTTGTAACCATCGACTTGGCAAGACTGGTGGCCTGCTTGATATCCTGGGATGCACCGGTGGTAATATCATCCAGCACTTCCTCCTCAGCCACACGTCCCCCGAGTGCGACCGTGATATCCTGCAGCATCTTTCCCTTCGTGTTAAACATCTCATCATTCTCCGGCAGCGGCATGGTATAACCCCCCGCCCCTCCGGTAGGAATAATCGACACGCTGTAGACCGGCCCCACATCCGGAAGCACATGGAACAGAATCGCATGCCCGGCCTCATGGAATGCCGTAATCCGTTTCTCCTTGTCTGAGATCACCCGGCTCTTCTTCTCTGCACCGATGCCCACTTTGACGAACGCCCTCTTGATATCCTCCTGCTTCAGATAGATCCGGTTCTCCTTTGCAGCCAGGATTGCCGCCTCATTCAGCAGGTTCTCAAGATCCGCTCCTGTAAATCCGGCAGTGGTCTGGGCAATCTGCCTTAAATCAATCTCCTCACTCAGCGGCTTGCCCTTGGCATGAACCTTAAGAATCTCCTCTCTTCCCTGGATATCCGGTCTTCCCACCATCACCCGGCGGTCAAATCTTCCGGGACGCAGGATCGCAGGATCCAGAATATCTACACGGTTGGTGGCTGCCATCACGATGACGCCCTCATTCACACCGAATCCGTCCATCTCTACAAGCAGCTGGTTCAGCGTCTGTTCTCTCTCGTCATGGCCGCCGCCCATTCCCGTACCCCGCCGTCTTGCCACGGCGTCAATCTCGTCAATAAAAATAATACACGGTGAATTCTTCTTTGCCTCCTCAAACAGATCACGGACACGGGATGCGCCCACGCCCACAAACATCTCCACAAAGTCAGAACCCGATATGGTAAAGAACGGCACTCCCGCCTCACCTGCGACGGCCTTGGCAAGCAGCGTCTTTCCGGTTCCCGGAGGCCCTACCAGCAGCACACCCTTGGGAATCCTGGCGCCGACCTGGATATATTTCTTAGGAGACTTTAAGAAATCCACAATCTCTTCCAGCTCCTCCTTCTCTTCCTTAAGGCCCGCTACCTGTGAAAAGGTAATATTCTTGTCGCCGCCCATACTCATTCTTGCACGGCTCTTACCGAAGTTCATGGCCTTTGCATTGGCTCCGCCGCTCTGACGGTTCATTACAGTAAAGATCAGCATGACTCCCAGAAGCGTCAGCGCCACCGGCATGACCACCGTCACAAACCAGCCGTCCTCATGGACATCCGGCATCTCATAGCTGATATCCTTCTCCTTCAGATAATCCTGGATCTCATTGACGTCCGACACATAGAGGTATCTCACCTCACCGTCCTTGTCCTTCAGTTCCACCTCCACCCGTCCTGTGGGGACATTCTTATTCTGGTTCACAACCACTTTCCCAATATCCTTGCCTGTCACCAGTTCTTCAAACTCTTTCCAGTTGATCTCTTCTTCCTTCTGGTCAAACTGATTGGTAAGCCACAGTATTGCAAATAAAAATATCACCAGTGTAAGAACCGTAGCGCCGCTCAGCCCTCTTACCTTCCTGTCATTCAATGTCTCAAAGCCCCTTTCTATTCCACGCCTTCTACAATCCCGATATACGGCAGGTTCCTGTATCTCTGGGCATAATCAAGCCCATAGCCCACGACAAATTCATCCGGGATCTCAAACCCCACATAGTCTACCCGGACATCCCTTACCCTTCTGTCCGGCTTGTCAAGAAGCGTGCATAACTTCATGCTTTCTGGTCCTCTCTTCTGAAGGACGTCCAGCAGATAGTACAGCGTCCTTCCCGAATCAATAATGTCTTCCACCACAAGCACTTCCTTGCCCTCCAGAGACTCATCCAGATCCTTTACAATCCTTACCACGCCGCTCGATGTGGTCCCGTCCCCGTAACTGCCCACGCTCATAAAATCCATAGAGACCGGAACGCTTATGCGCTTTGCGAGTTCGCACATGAAGAACACGCCCCCCTTCAGTATACAGATCAGATGAATCTGCTTCCCTGCGTAATCCTCACTGATCTGCCTTCCCATTTCCTCAATCCTTTTCGTAACCTCCGCTTCCGAAATCATCACTCTGACGCTCTCTGCCATCGCCTTGTCCTCCGTAAAATTTCAATTCCAGGATACGCCTGGTCTTGTCTGTGATCTGATACATCTGATTCTGCCTGTACCCGACAATCCACATAATATGTTTCCCATCTGCCGCAAGCCATATTCCGTCTCTTAGACTGCCCGGTATCTTTTCATTAATAAAATACTGTTTCAGCTTCTGGGTGCCGCCGTCTTTCGAAATGGTAATGTAATCTCCCGGCTCCCTGTGTCTGATTTTTACAGTATTTTTTATTATATCATAATCAAACCATTTCGTGTAGGGGTTTTGTGGAAATATTAACATATCCGCCGTCCTCTCAAATACTCTTGACTCCACCGGACAGCCATGAAACACCTCATTCTTTACCGGCCCTTCCCCTCCTGACAGGACTGACAGCTCAATTCCTTCATAGATCCGCCTGGCGCACATCCCATAGGGCAGATGCACCTGCCGCCCCACCTGTCTGCCAAGAAGATCCCCCAGATCTCTGATATGGACGGCGCCGATATCCTTCCTTCGCCACGCCACACGGCAGATCATTTCCTGGAGAACGAATCCCCTCAGGGCTTCCGGAATCTGCAGAAACTTCTCCTTTAGGAGTACCCCCCGCAGTCCGCCTGTCCCGGTCTGCTCATACCTAACACAGCGTTTTCCCAGGCGGTCTGCCTCCTGCTCCACAAATCCTCCCACCAGCCGCAAAAGCTCCATCGTCTCTGACATATGGGCAACCGCCTGGCTGTTGACCGCCTCTTCCAGACAGGGAATCACGTGGTTCCGGATCCGGTTCCTGGTATAGTCATCCGTAAGATTAGACTCGTCCGTACAATAAGATATTCCCCTGTTTTCAAGATATGATTCAATTTCCTCTCTTTTCAGGCATAAAAGGGGACGGATCCACTGACCGGTGACAGGGGCGATCCCGCCAAGCCCCCGAAGACCGCATCCCCGGCAAAGATTCCAGATCAGCGTTTCCGCATTATCATTCTGATGATGGGCAAGGGCAATCTTCGTTCCCCCCTCTTCCTGCTTAACCTTCTTTAAAACCGCCCGCCGGACGTCCCTGCCGGCCTCCTCGGTAGTCAGCCCGTTCTGTCTGGCATATCTCCCCACGTCCTCATGAGACACCAGGCACTTCACTCCCCATTCCCTGCACACTTCTTCCACATATGCGGCATCCCTGTCTGCCGAAGCCCCCCTGAGCCCGTGATGCACATGCACCGCCGCCACAGTAAAACCCATCTCCCGGCTCAGTTCTGTAAGCATGAAAAGAAGGCATATGGAATCTGCACCTCCCGATACGCCTGCTATCACCCTGTCTTCACCATCCAGCATATGAAAACGCCGGATATATTCCTTTACCCGCTGATACATACCTTTTCCTTCTCTTCTGCAACGTACATTCATTATAATGTAATAAATATAAAGAAATCTGCCCCAAAATGCAAGCTAAAGTTTCCACATTCCAATGGCCAGCACCGTCATATCGTCCACCGGCACCTCCTCCGTACACTCCAGCACCTGTTCCAGAATATGGTGTGCCAGTTCCTTGGGATTCACAATCTGCGAATCTTTTATAAACTTTGTCATCAGTGATTCCTGCTCTCCCACCGGAAGGGCATCCAGAACCCCGTCAGTCACCATGATCACGTAATCCCCGGATTCCAGCTTTCTCTCCACCGGTTCCAGCTCCAGTTCCCGGATTACTCCCACAGGAAGAGAGGTGGAATTAATGGTTTCCACAGAATCTTTTCTCTTAATAAACGTGGTGGATGCACCTGCTTTCACAAACTCACAGGTTCCACTGTACAGATCAAAAAGACTTGCATCAATCGTTGAGAACCGCACCTCTTCCCGGGCAATCACCAGCGCCGTATTCATCAGCTGGACCGCCATCGTAACCGGGAATCCTGCCTCCAGAAGTTCTTCGAGCATCTCCACCACCATCTTGCTCTCTTTAAACGCTTCCTCCCCGGACCCCATGCCGTCCGACAAGGCAATCCCTTTCTTTCCTCCCGGAAGATCCGTCATCAGAAAGGTATCCCCGGAAATCTTACTGCACCCTTTCCCGATCTTCGCCACCCCCTGCAGGGTGTGATACCTGGCGCTTTCCACGCAGGCCACCGTACAGTATTCCTCCCCCACAAGGGGACGCTCCCCCATCTGGGGCGTCATCGTCCTCCCTGTACAGGAGCCCACCAGGGAAGCCAGTTCTTTGGTGGCAATCATGTGGCCCTTCATAGACTTCACCGTAAGATGGATCTCGTATTTCCCCTGGGCCGTCATGTAGAATACCGAAGACAGCAGCCTGGCCCCGCCCTTTCGAAGCTGGTTCTTCAGCCGTTTTTCCAGATGCTCGTCCTCAAAAATCCCGGCGTCCAGTTCCCGGGTCGTCTGCTGGATCATCTCCGCAAACCGGTTTAACTGCTGCGCATAGCCTTCCCGGTTCTCCACAATCTTGTTGCTCCACATCATAATCTTCTTCGCATTCTCAAACGTCTCCAGCGTCTCCCTGAGAAACCGGGGCGCCATAATACACCTCTTTTGCAGGCTTCGTTTCAGCTCCACGCTTAGTTCTGCGCCGAAATCCTCCACCGTACAGAGAATCTCATAGAGCATCTGGTAAGTATGGACCCGGTTCTCCCCCAGACACCACTCCTTCTTTTCGCAGTTCTCACAGACCTTGTCCGTCACCTTCAGAAACATCTCCTCCACTTCTTCCTTAGAAAATGTTCCCTTGTAATCCTCCAGTGTAAGAAACGTTTTCGACAAATGCACCAGAGACTCTGCAAACTTGTCCATCTGTACGACATATGGATTGATAAATACCGCCTTTTCCTTTATTTCCACCATTCTTTGCTCCCCTTTCAACGGTTTTCAGACATAATTTTCAAAAACAAAAAAATAAAAAGCCTTAGGAACCATCTCCTAAAGCTTATCCTCTGTCCATTATTTTTCTTTCAGTATGATCTCATTCTCGTGGATCAACCCCAGTTTCTCCCGCGCCACATCTTCCACATACTGATCCGTCCCCACATATTCGCGGAGTTCTTCAATCTCCTCTGCGCGCGCTTTCTCTTCCTTGATCTGCTGTTCTAATTCCATCTCCTGCCCTTGATAATACTCTTCCTTGCTCTTCAAGGAAATACTGTTGGCCGACACAACCGCAAACAAAAGCAGAACGACCGCACTGACTGCCAGCACGCTCCTCTTATGACGCTGCATACGTCTCTTCCGATGTCTCCCCGGACGTCTCTTCTCCGTATTACCCATATACTATTCACCCTTATTCACCGGCGCCCCTGCCGGTTATACTCACCCTTATTTCATCTTATCTTAACTTTTTTCTTGTTTTTTATCAAGCCCCTTGCGCAAATCTTTCTCTTTATGGCCGTAAATCTTTTTGAACAGTTTTTCCTCCTCATTCAGAAAAACCCACATGAAAACCACTCCAAGCGCAACACCTAGTATAAAATACCATCGGATACTACCATCACTTGTATGGTAAATCTGCACAAACAGATAGACGGCAGAACCCAGCCAGAAAATCATATCCTCCACGCCAATCGCCGCCAGCGTATGACCCACCATCCGCCGGAAACACCGGATACACTGATAGACCAGCCGCACAATCCCGCCGGATACCACTGCCGAGAGGAATACCATCATCTCTTCCCTGATTCCCGGCATAACATCACCTGAACAGCTTGGAGAACAGATTCTCCTGCTGCTTTGCATGGGCCTGGACGTCCGAATAGGCGACACTGTCTATATTTCCTGAGAGATCCACTTCTCCCTTTTCCACACTCAGCCGGTTGACGTGCAGATCCGACCCTTTCACCATCATCATCCCCTGCTCTGTCTCCAGGAGAATCTCGTTCAGATCAAAAGATAACACATCAACCACACCGGTCACCATGCTGGTCTTCCGGTTATTGATCACCAGTTTATGATTTTTCTGTACGGTTCTTTCTTCCATGCGCTTCACAACCTTTCTTAATAATCATATGAAAGGCTGCAGTCAAATATTACAAATATTTGAACAAGTCTTTGGCTTCTTCCTTCTTAGTGGTGTCCTGGATATCTAATACCTCCACTTTGACGGTCCTGGTCCCGAACTGGATCTCAATCACGTCTCCCACCTTTACCTTCACGGAAGCCTTGGCCACCTGGCCGTTGACCGTCACACGTCCTGCATCGCACGCCTCATTGGCCACGGTCCTGCGCTTGATCAGACGTGACACTTTCAAAAACTTATCTAATCTCATATACGGTTCTCCTCCTTCATATTAAAAAACTAAAACCCCGAAATTTCCTATAAAGAAAAAAAGATGCCCGGGAGTCCATCTGACCCCCGCAGCATCCTAATCCCATGTATCAAATGAATTATTCGTTGACAGCGTCTTTCAGTGCCTTACCAGCTTTAAACTTCGGAGCCTTGCAGGCCTCAATCTTCATGGTCTTGCCAGTCTGCGGATTCCTTCCTTCTCTTGCCTCTCTCTTGCTTACTTCAAAAGTACCGAAACCTACTAACTGTACCTTGTGCTCCTTCTTCAATTCTTCTGTAACTACGTCAACAAAAGCCTTTAACGCTTTCTCAGAATCCTTCTTGGATAACTCTGCCTGGTCAGCGATTGCTGCAACTAATTCTGTCTTGTTCATGGATAATTTCCTCCTCTTGTCTACCTATAGAATCCCTTATTTTATTCTATTATTTATTCTGCGGCCCCCATACAGTCATCGCATAAAGACCTATAGATACAGTTATAACTGCTTTCCCGATAATTGTCAAGGCAAAATATCGAGTTTTCCCCGTATTTTCGAGGTTTTACGGAATTCTAAAGCATCTTGTTAATCATAGACAGAACTTCTTCTCCAAGCTTTGCTGACTTCTCATCTGCGTCTGCCAGAGAACTACCCTTGATTCCATAGTAAAACTTCACTTTCGGCTCTGTTCCCGACGGTCTTACACACAGCCATGCGTCATCTGTCAGGTCATAATACAGTACATTAGACTTTGGCAGTCCTGTTCCCGTCACTTCACCGGTCTGAATATCCTTCACCGTCTCAGCCTGGTAATCCCTTGCCTTCACAACCTGGTATCCGCCAACCTCTGACGGCGGGTTCCTGCGCAGGGTTTCCAGAATCTCCTGGATCTTCTGTAATCCCTCGATTCCCTTAAGGGTAATGGACTGAATATCATCCTTATAATAGCCGTATTTGTCATACATGTCCACCATGGCATCCCACAGCGTCTTGCCCTGGGTCTTATAGTAAGCAGCCGCCTCACACAGAGCCATCGTCGCAACAATCGCATCCTTGTCCCTTGCATGAGTTCCGATCAGACATCCATAACTCTCCTCAAATCCAAAGAGATAGGAGCCCTTTCCTGTAGTCTCGAAACCAAGAATCTGCTGTCCGATAAACTTGAATCCAGTCAGGACCTCAATCAGCCCGATTCCATACCCTCTGGCAATGGCGTCCGCCAGATTGGATGTAACGATGGTCTTGATCAGATAACCATCCTCCGGAAGGCCCTTCAGAGCCTTGCGCTGACCGATCTCATAATCTGCCAGGAGACATCCGGACATATTCCCGGTCAGCACCTTGTACTCGCCGGATTTCGCATCCTTCACATACACACCCAGGCGGTCTGCGTCCGGATCCGTCGCCAGAACCAGATCTGCGTCCACCTCCTTCGCCAGTTTCAGTCCCAGCTCGAAAGCTTCCTTTGCCTCTGGATTCGGATAGGAAACCGTGGGGAATTCGCCGTCCGGCAGTTCCTGTTCTTTTACAACATAGACATTCTCAAAACCAAGTTCCTTCAGAATCCGCCTTGCCGGAATATTCCCCGTTCCATGAAGCGGACTGTAAACAATCTTCAGTTCCCTGCCCACTGCGTCAATAGAATCCTGGTGAATCACCTGCTTCTTCAGTTCTGCAATATATCCGTCATCCACTGCCCCGCCGATGACTTCATACATTCCTGCTGCCTTTGCTTCTTCAAGCCCCATGGTCTTCACTGTATTGTAATCCGTCACGGCTTTCACTTCGTCCATGATGCCCTTGTCATGAGGCGGAGTGATCTGTGCGCCGTCCTCCCAGTACACCTTGTATCCGTTATACTCCGGCGGGTTATGGCTGGCCGTAATGTTGATCCCGGCGATGCAGCCAAGAGAGCGCACTGCATAAGACAGTTCCGGCGTCGGGCGCAGAGATCCGAAGACATAAGCCTTGATGCCATTGGCTGCCAGGCACAGAGCCGCCTCATCTGCAAATTCCGGTGACATCCGGCGGGAATCGTATGCGATTGCCACACCCTTCTTCTGTCCGTCCTTACTGATAATATAGTTCGCAAGCCCCTGGGTTGCCTTCCTCACCGTATAGATATTCATACGGTTCGTTCCTGCACCGATGATTCCCCTAAGACCGGCTGTTCCGAATTCCAGATCCCGGTAAAAACGTTCCTTAATCTCATTATCATCACTGGCAATGCTTCTTAACTCTTCCTTTGTAGCTTCATCGAAGTATGGATCACTTAACCATCCTTCATATCTTTCACGATATTCCATTTCTGTACCTCCTGTTCTTAATGTCTCTATTATACAACAGGAATCTACAAATGAAAAGAAAATATCTCTTCTAAAAACCGCTTCTTTTCTTCTGTCTGCCGGATGGCCATGTCAAGCTTCTCTATACTCTTCGCTGAAATCCAGGCCTTGTTGGAGTGATAGTAGGAATTGGCAACCTTCCAGAATTTTTCCGGGTAAATGAGCCGGATCTTAAGATACTCCATCTCTTCTCTGGACAGGGGCCGGATTGCCGAATATGCGTTGATCATATTATCTCCCAGCCGCACCTTCCACCCCTGTTTCTCCATCACCTTCCGCAGGAAATAGTACAGATCCTCCGCCTGTACGTCTCTCTTGAATTTCTCAAAATTGGTAACCGCAATCTGGCAAGGTTCTTTCCTGTGGCTGTGTTCTGCCGGCAGCATTAAGATATTGTGGTAGTTGTACTCCCCATGGGTCATACAGCCCCTCTCTATGCTCTCCCGGTAAATCCTGTCATACCCGGAATGGTTCAGTTCACAGGCCGCCCCGTCCGCCCACTGGTACATCTGTTCAAAATATTTCAGAAAAGCTGATTCGAACTCCCCTTTAGGAGAGATTCCCCGCATGAATTTGCGCACTTTTTTCAATTCCCGGTTATGGCGGATATATTCCTCTCCAAGATGCGCCCCGGGTGCGGCCCCATGCCCAGACTTTCTGCACATCAGCAGATGCAGCCTGGCAAGATTCCCTGCCGCCGCAAGCAGTTCCGCCGGTTTCTTGATATCGCACTCCCGCCCCTGGAACCAGTGTTTCAGCAGATACCGCCCCCCGTCCTCCGAAACGGCGAGATATTCCCCTTCCTTCGTCCGTATGATCCTGTCTGTCCGTGTATATCCTTGTTCTCTAAGATACTCATGCAACTCATACAACGCAGGAATACGCTTTTCTGACACCTTTACCTCTTTCAGCAGCAGAAGCCCCTGATCAGAGTCGCATAAAACAGCACCCCTGGTCCTGCGGGTGCCGCTGACTTCTACATCATACTGTTCTAATACATTAAGTTCATACTCCTGCATATCCATCCCCTGCACTTACATTACATATTCTCTCTAACGTATGACGGCGCCCGGGGAAATATGCTAAAGAGGCGGAAGCAGTTTCAATAATTTCTCTTTCTCATTCAGAGCCGGTTCTTCGATGACCTGCTCCAGCAGGTCATTTAAGCAGGCGCCGATCTCCTTTCCCGGCTTCATTCCTGCGGCAATCAGATCTTTCCCGGAAACTGCCAGGTGTTTCAGCGACACACACTGCTTTGCCTCCGTAATCTCCTGATACAAGGCTTCAATCTCATCCAGGTTCTTTATTTTTTCCTCTCTTTGATACAGGCTCTGGGCCAGTACGTCCGCACGGCGCACTTCCATATAGGAAGGGAACAGGTCTTCTCCGATACGGTTCATGGCACGGCGCACGTTCTTCGCCGATGCCGGCATCCGGTAATCGTGGTAACATACCAGCCTGGTCACTTTGTTCCTGGTATCGTTGTCGAATTTCAGCCGCCTTAAGACCTCCTTTGCGATCATCTGGCTTTCTGCCGCATGCCTTTTAAAATGCGCCACCCCTGCCTCATCCATGGTTTTCAGCGCAGGCTTTCCCATATCATGCAGAAGCATAGTCAGTCTCAGAACCTTGTCCGCCCGGATGTTCTTCATGGCTTTCAGGGTGTGTTCCCCCACGGAATACATATGGTGGGGCGTCTCCTGTTCCGTTTCCATGATTCGGTCAAATTCCGGCAGAAACACCTGCGTAATTCCCAGTTCATATGCATCTTTTAATAACCCGGGCCGGTCAGACATGATGATTTTCACCAGTTCCGCCTGTATTCTCTCGGCGCTGATCTTTCCAAGAACAGGGGCAAGTTCCCCCATTGCCCTCCTGGTATCGTCTTCCATTCCAAATCCAAGCTGCGCCGCAAAACGAATCCCTCTTAAGATCCGCAGCGCATCTTCAGAAAACCGCTCCACAGCATTTCCCACGCAGCGGATCACACCGACCCTCAGATCCCGGATTCCGCCGAAGATGTCCACCAGCCCGTCTTTCTCATTATATGCCATGGCATTGATGGTAAAATCCCTTCTTTGCAGATCCTCCTTCAGATTCCTGGTAAACGTCACTTCCTTCGGGTGGCGGCTATCCTCATATTCCCCGTCAATCCGGTATGTCGTCACCTCGAATCCTTCATCCCCCATCAGCACCGTGACCGTTCCATGCTCGATCCCGGTATCGAAGGTCTTCGCAAACAGTGCTTTCGTCTCCTCCGGCATGGCGGACGTGGTAATATCCCAGTCTTCCGGCTCTCTTCCAAGAACGGAGTCTCTGACACAACCGCCTACCGCATATGCTTCGTACCCATGGTTCTGTAATATCGTAATAATCCTGTCTACCCGTTCCGGCAGACTGATCCGCAGATGTTCCACAATGTCTCCTCCTGTCTGCTCGTTTTCTTACATAAGGTATACCCTCCGAGTATAATATAATATGAAAATATACAGAAATCAACTGACTATTATACTCTCGGGCTGCATATGGTATAGATAAAAGCAATGGGAAGGTATTGAAGATGTTGAATTATTTATGGGCTGGTATGATATTAATTGGTATCATATTTGCCGCTTTTAACGGGCGGATGCCGGATATTACCAATGCGGCTCTTGACTCCTCCAAGGAAGCCATTACTTTGTGCATTACCATGATGGGGGTCATGTCCTTCTGGGTCGGTCTCATGGAGATTGCTTCAAAAGCCGGCATCATACGCTGCGCATCCCGAAAGATCCGGCCTTTCGTTAAGTTCCTGTTCCCGGAACTTCCGGCAGACCATCCGGCACAGGAACATATTACGACGAATATTATTGCCAATGTGCTGGGACTTGGGTGGGCGGCGACGCCGGCCGGGCTTCGGGCAATGGATGAGCTTGGGAAGCTGGAAGAAGACAGGAGAAAAGGAAAGCTGCCCGGTCCGGTGAGAAAGCGAGGGATTGCAAGCAATGAAATGTGTACGTTTCTGATTATCAATATCTCGTCGCTGCAATTAATTCCAGTGAATGTGATCGCATATGATTGATTTATAATAGGACTAAATAAAGACCTTGAACTATAGAGGCTTTATTTAGTCCTATTTTTTCATGTCTACAGATTTTCTACATCTGGATAAAGTAACGTTACGAAATGGGATAGGAAACTATTTTCTGCCCAAAGAAATTATAACATGGATGTACTGGTACAGGAAAGCAAATCCGGGTTGCCAGTTAGCCGCATTTTGGGTAACTGGCAGCACGGATTCCACAAGGGTTTGGGAGTGTAGCTCCCAAGTATTTCAAAATGGAGGACAAGCTATGGCAGCGAATACAGCGAAAGGTGCAGGAAAGAAAGATACTCGCACAATTACTTTCAAGAATGATGAACACAAGAAATTTTATAAAGAATATCTGCAGAAATGCAGGTACCAGGATGTGTACCACAAAGCGTTGGTATATTGCCTTGGGATTGGCCGGAATACCAGGGTAAATGTAGACAGGATTTATGATTTTAAAACAGGATGCGTAAAAACAGAGTGCCTGCATGAAGGCTGGCAGACCAGCGGAAGCGCAAAGATTGTACGGATGGCGTTTAATCTCTATTGTAATAGCACACCAAGTGTCTATGATACGGAGGATGCGGAGGAACAATTAAAAGAGTGCCGGTGTTATACGGTGGAAGATTTATTCTGCTGCGGCTATGCCAGATACTTTTGGGAGGCAGTCAAGCTCCGCTATCCGGAATACTGTTTTTACGTGGATATGGAGGATTTATATGCTTAAAATCAGGATGCAGGGGACAAAGAAAGACCTTCACTGGTTCCGGCGGCTTTTGGAGCGGCATGAAGGCGTGGATGTGAAAGAAGTGTCGGAACCATTTGCAAACAAAGGGACAAATAAGTATTTCCGTGTATATGCGGAAGTGGAAAGAACAGAAAAATAGATTGGAGAATCAGGAGGAAAGTATATATGTGCAGAGTGATCGCAGTAGCAAACCAGAAAGGCGGAGTCGGCAAGACTACAACGTGTGTGAATTTAGGGATT
Source organism: uncultured Dorea sp. (assembly GCA_910587575.1). Lineage (GTDB taxonomy): Bacteria > Bacillota > Clostridia > Lachnospirales > Lachnospiraceae > Sporofaciens. The sequence continues at coordinate 1,289 of CAJULU010000057.1, read as the reverse complement.
GGGCTTGCCAGGGCAGGCAAGAAAGTATTGTTGGTAGAGGCAGATGCGCAGGGCAGCATGGCGGTGAGCTTAGGTGTTGCGGAGCCGGACGAGCTGGATGTGACGTTAGTGAACATCATGGAAAAGGTAATCAACGACGAGGATGCAGAGTTAGGTGAGGGCATTATCCACCATGAGGAAGGGATTGATTTTATCCCGGCAAATATCGAACTGGCAGGCTTGGAAACGGCCTTGGTAAATGTTATGAGCAGGGAAACGATACTGCGCCAGTATCTCAACAGCGTAAAAGGGGAGTATGACTTTGCGATTATTGATTGTATGCCCTCGCTTGGCATGATTACGATAAACGCCCTTGTAGCGGCGGACAGCGTACTGATTCCCGTAGAGGCGGCGTATCTTCCGGTTAAAGGGCTTCAACAGCTTATAAAGACGATTGGAAGGGTTCACAGAAAGCTGAACCCGGCGCTTGACATTATGGGGATTCTGCTGACAAAGGTAGACCGCAGAACAAACTTCGCAAGGGACATTTCAGCGCAGATCCGGGAGGTATATGGGAACCGGGTACATATTTTTGAGAACTGCATCCCGTTATCTGTAAAGGCTGCAGAAACCACGGCAGAGGGGAAAAGCATCTATCTTCATGATCCGAAGGGGATTGTGGCAGGCGGCTACCATTCACTGACACAGGAGGTGCTTGCGGATGAAAAGTAAGAGCGCAGAGAAGGTAAAGCTGAACAGCTTTGATGATTTGTTTGGCATAGATGAAACGGGCGAAACGGTCACTTCTGTTCCCCTAAGTGAGCTGCATACGTTTAAAGGCCATCCGTTCCAGGTATTGGATGATGAAAAAATGCAGGAAACGGTGGAAAGCGTAAAGCAGTATGGCGTGTTGATGCCGGGGATTGTGCGGCCGCATCCGAAAGGCGGCTATGAGGTTATTGCAGGGCATAGACGGTGGCGGGCCTGTGAACTTGCAGGGCTTACGGAAATGCCTGTCATTATCCGGGAAATGGATGATGATACAGCGGTAGTCCTGATGGTCGATACGAATATCCAGAGGGAGGACATCCTGCCAAGTGAGAAGGCGAAGGCATACCGGATGAAATACGAAGCAATGAAGCACCAGGGCAGCAAAGGGGAGAAATATACTGCGGATGCCATCGGGGAAACTGCCGGGGACAGCGGGAGGACAGTGCAGCGTTATATCCGGCTGTCGGAACTGGTGGAAGAACTGATGCCATGTGCCATGACCGGGACGTGATGGAGGAACTTGGGGAGAAGAAAAACAA
>CAJULU010000056.1:7066-29300 GCA_910587575.1 uncultured Dorea sp. | reverse complement strand
AAAGACAGCCGACACATGTTAAAATGCGGACTTTATTCCGAAAAGCGGAGGAATCGATTCTACTTCCTCCTCCGTGCTGTGTAGTGTACCTGCATAAGAAGAGTATACCATAGAAACAAAGTAAAAGAAGGCACAAAACTTGCTGTTTCATTGCCTATTTGTGCCTGAGCGAAGCGAAAGGAATGTAAGTTAATATGGACATTGGAAAAGAATATCAGGAAAAACTTATTCAATATCCGATTCGAATACCAAGCATGAATAAAGATGAGACAGAATTTTATATATTATGCCTTTTGGCTGAAAATGAATTAGAAGAACAGAAATTTAATGATTTGTTATTATATTTACAAGAAAAAAGGGCAGAAAGTCCATTGGAATTTTCAATAGACATGACGATTTTGAAAGGGTATGATGCCAGAACCGCAACAAAATTAAATGACAGTCTTATATTATCCAAACAATTATCAGGGATTTTGTCAAGTGGATTAGATGGTAATCCAAGGCAATGTAAAAGATTTTTAAATACAATGGATATGAGACAGAAGATGGCAAGTTTTAAAAGAATAACCTTGAATAGCCAGATATTGGCAAAGATAATGGAGGTAGAATATTTTAACCCATCTCTATTTCGAAAAATGGTTGAGTTGTTAGGACAGAACTCGTTAGATATAGAATTGAAAGCGCTTGAATCAGGAAATGAATCAAAACTAAAAGCTCTTATTCCATGGAAAGATGACTTATGGGTGAGACAGTGGATTAAAATCAAGCCATCTTTAGGAGATAAGAATCTGATAGAATATTTTTATTTTATGCGTTCATCAGTGGATGATAAAACACTTGTGGATATACAAAAAATGTCAGAGCAGGCAAGGAAAATTTTTGATGGATTAGTTAAACATTCAGATAGTATTTTTAGAGAGGCAAAAAAGAATGTCGATAAATTAAGTATGATGGATCAGACACAAATATTAGAAGGTTTATATAATGACCTTTTATCAGATGAAAAATATGTAAGTGATAAATTTAAGTATTTTGTGAATTGGGGTGCATTAAATGAGCAACTTCAAATTACTACTTTGACATATTTTGATGATATTCGAGGGGATAAATTGACAATATCATTGATTCCATTTGTTGAGTCTTTTTATGCAGAATGTACAGACAAAGCACGATGTAAAGAGGTTATGCGTAGATGGGCAGAGGAAAACAATAAAATTTCGAAGGAGATACATAAAATATTGGATTAGAGGAGGGCTACATATGGGAACCTCAAGCAGTCATGAGGGGAATAAGGATAGGAAGGGATTGCTACCGAATGATTATGTAAAACCTATAGTTAGTTGGCAAGCCACGAAAACAGGTTTTTCAAAATATATTAATGGAAATGGGGGAAATATTAGAAAAACGGCAAGTAACTATGTGAAATCATCAGGAGGAGCAAATGGACTATTAAAAAGTTCTGGTTCCGGAATACGGGCAACTGTCAATATCAGCAGATTATTTTCCGGTATACAACGTGATGGGTATGAAAAGACATTTGAAAATCTGGGGATAGAATATCAAGGTAAGGGCGCAAAAGAGATATGTTCTGATTTGGTTAACTATATATCTGCGCCATCTAATTCGAAGGAAGATGCAGTTGCAAGAGAAGCAGCAATAAATGCAATGTCTAAGATATATCAATTTATTGAAAATAACGGGTTGGATATAAAGGCTCTAGACAGGATTGATAATGATTTGATGGATGAAGTAGTGGCGACATATGTGGAATGTTATATATGGGGGCGTATACTAAATGATTTGGAATATTGTCTGGAGAAGAATTCTGACGATATTGAAAAGACATTACAGATTGAAGATGAAATGAAATCATATGTTTCAAATGTTGTAGACGTAGCGTTCCATTCTGTAGGAATGAGGGAAAAAGTATTTGGAAATAAGACGATAAATGCTGGGGTAGAGAAATTATATAAAAAATGTTATTCCGCATTGGAGGATATGAAATGAAATTTGTTTGTAAGTTGTCAGAGGATGATACATATATGGTATCTGATTGTAGATATATTAATTTAAACAATGGTAAAGAGTTTTGGTATAAATTTTGGGATACAAAAATATTTTTCCTGTCTTTTATAAGGACGAAGCCTTAGATTTGCTATATTTATCACTGTTTGTTTTTGGGGCAGATCGTTTAATATGGCGTAATAATGGAAGAGATGCGTGGAGTAGAGATATAGAACTTCATGTGCCTGTTTTAGCATATGAAAGATGGAATCAATTAAAATATTCCGTAGAGGATATGTTGAATTTTTAACGGGAGATCATTGGACGATTAAATTTCGCCCTAGAGGTTATGTAGAAAAAGAAATTAAGGCTAGACAAAGATGGAAGAGAGTAAAGAATCCTAATAATGATATTACAAAAATCTGTATGTTTTCCGGAGGGTTAGATTCGTGTATAGGTGCATTAAATGTATTAAGTTTGCAGAAAAATAGGGAGAAACTCCTTTTTGTAAGTCACTATGGTGGAGGCAAAGGAACAAAGGAGTATCAGGACGCATTAAAAGAGAAATTTATTTATTTCTATGGGGTTAAAGAAGAACAATTTATACAAAATCACGCGTCAGTAATAGGTGGGAGGGAAGATACCACAAGATCGCGTTCATTTATGTTTTTTGCACATGCAATAGCATATGCCAGCACAATGAATAAAAGTATTGAACTGATTATACCGGAGAATGGACTGATTTCACTTAATATACCATTAGCACACACAAGATTAGGTAGTAGCAGTACGCGAACAACTCATCCATTTTATATGAAAATGTTGCAGAAGTTGATTTATGACTTGGGATTAGACATAAGGATTATTAACCCGTATCAATTCAAGACAAAAGGTGAGATGATTTTAGAATGTAAGAATCGGGATTTCTTGCAGACTATTTTAGTACATACTATGTCTTGTTCCCATCCAGACTATGGAAGGAATAGAGGTATGAAATATACAATGCATTGTGGATATTGTTTGCCATGTACAATTAGGAAGGCGGCGATATTAAGAGGAAATTTGGAAGATACAAGTAAATATTATGATAATAGCTATAGCTTGCTTCCTGTTGCAAAGCAAGCTATGAAAACTTATCAATATGCGCTTGCAAATTTTGATGAAAGTACAACATTTCTTAAAATACAAAGTTCTGGACAAATAAGTGAAAAGGTAGAAGAATATGCTGATTTATATTCAAGAGGAATGAAAGAATTAAAACAGTATTTGGAGAGTGTAAATGTTTGAATTTAGCATGGATGCCCATATGCATTTTGATTTGTATGAGAATAGAGATGAGGTATTGGAATATATAGAATCGAAAAAATCATATACAATCGCAGTAACAAATTTACCGGAATTATTTCAAAAGTATTATAAAAAATATGCAGATAAAAAATTTGTTAAAATTGCTTTGGGATTTCATCCGGAATTGGTTGAAGAATATAAGTACCAACAAAGACTATTTCATCATTTAGTTGATGAAACGAGATTTATTGGTGAAATTGGTTTGGACTTTTCTAATGCTTCTGATAAAAATAAGAATAGACAAATAGAGGTATTTCAAAATATTCTTTCATGGTGTACGGATAAGAAAAAAATATTGAGTGTTCATAGCAGAGCGGCAAGTAGAGAGACTATTTCTACACTGGAGGGATTTAATGGTAAAGTAATTCTGCATTGGTATTCTGGAAGAATTGTGGATTTGGAAACAGCCATCTCCAGAGGATATTATTTATCAGTAAATCACCAAATGCTTGAAAGTAAGAGAGGGAGAAATATTGTTAACAAACTACCAGTTGATAGAATTTTAATTGAAAGTGATGCTCCTTTTACTAAAGGGATGAAAAGTGAATATCAATTGAATTTTAATGGCAAAGTATACTTGTATTTGGCAAATAGATATAATCAGGAAATTGATATAGTGAAAAGGAAGATAAAAGCAAACTTTGCAGAAGTTTTAAAATGAAGCTTGGGGATGAATAACAAATTAAGAAAGACATCATTGCCCGTATTAGGAAAGAAATATAGAAGAACAATTGAAAAAACAGAAAATCAAGCTGAAAGACTGGCCGGCGCAGATTGCGCAGCATGAAATAGACCATCTTTCCGGGAGGGTGATATAGGTATGGGATATCGAATACAGACGTTTTTGGGCGATATTACAAAAGTAGACGATTTGGAGGCAATCGTAAATGCGGCAAACAGCAGCCTGCTTGGAGGCGGGGGCGTAGACGGCGCCATTCACCGTGCTGCCGGTCCTGAACTTCTGGATGAGTGCCGGACGCTGCATGGCTGTAGGACAGGAGAAGCAAAGATTACCGGAGCCTATCATTTGCCATGTAAATATGTCATCCATACGGTAGGCCCCGTCTGGCATGGAGGGCGGGAAGGGGAAGAACAACTTCTTGAAAATTCGTATTGGAATTCCCTTCAGACCGCCGTAGAGCATGGAATTCGGACGATTGCGTTTCCTTCCATCTCGACAGGGATATACAGTTATCCGGTAGAACAGGCCGCACTTGCGGCAGTCAGAACCGTCCGAAAGTTCTGTGAAGAACATAAGAATAAGATTGACATTGTGAGATTTGTCCTGTTTGATCCAAGAACACTTGCGGCATATGACCATGCAATTTGGGAAACAGAAATAAATAAATGAAACGTGGATACAAAAACTATATATAGATTTATTTCCTTGACTATAACAATATATTGTGTTACAGTATAAATGGATTAGATTTTTGTGCATGAGTATTCTTAGAATGCAGCAGTAAGTGTGTTTGTTCCAGAAGATGACTGGAAGATAAATTTAAGGCTTAGCCTCACAAGTGGCAGAAAGACATCAAAGATTCAGAATGGGTTTTTGGTGTCTTTTTTTGCGTTTTAGGATTGCCCTGCAAATAGAAAGGAAGGAGGAGCATACTGATCCGAATATAGAACACCAGAAATAGAAAAAGAAATCGACGGATAACAGAAAGCCTTACAGTCTGTACAGAAAGAGGGGGAGAGTCTCCTTCTTTTTTTGTATATTGATATCCGTCGGGATATCAGTATCTGTATGTCCGTGAAAGGAAAGGAGTACATATGGTTGATTTATTTGCTGATGTTCCGGAGGAAATAACCCTGAATACCTTACAGACAATTCGGAGGAACCTTGATCAGGTGGGATTGTATGGTGGCCATACGTTGCGGAAACATACGGATATCCAGATTCTGGCGTTGAAATCCAGGCTGACGAAGGAAGATATCCGCTATGCAACATCCTATTGGGATGTGGAAGTGGCAAATGCAGTTGTAAGCGGGATCATGCGGAAGTGTTTTGATTCCAGTATTACCGCATGGCTGAAATACAGCGGCAGCGACTGGATTTCATTGGTTGGACAGTTTCAGGGAAGCATAGGATATGGTTTCCGTAAAGGTGAGGAAAAACTGGAAGAAAATCTAAGGAAAGCCTGTCTGGTGCTTATCAAGGATACAGATGCAGACTGGGGGTTCCGGATTCTGACCAGTTATCCCATGTTCGAGAGACAGGAGAGGCGGCGTGGTTAAGAAAATGAAACTGTTTGTTTTAATGGCGGGCAGGTATGACATTGCAAAGGGGGCCAAGATCCATTTCCGTCTGGATCAGGAAAAGAACCTGTATATTGCTTCCTGTGACCAGAAGGATTTTGGGATTGTAAAGTATTTAAAAGACGGAAACAAAAAAGAGCTGCAGATGTTAGGTACGGATTTTGACGGCGTGATACTGCGTACGGATTTCAACCAGTATCTGGCAGAAGTGGCGGTAAAACGGGAAGGGAAAGCAGCATGACAAGGAAAAAGGTTTTTCTTTTACATGCTTTGCAGAAAGGTGAAGGATGTTAAAAAAAGGAGTGCAAGAAAAAGAAGCAGGAAACTTTTGAAGTGGATTGACAGATACAGTGGATACTGGCACCTGATTTGTACGCCGGGGGATGGACATATGAACATGGTGGTAGCGAGGAATATCATTCATTGTTTGGCAAGGAACGGGCTGTACGAATATATCTTTGTATTTTTAACTGTCCACCGGGAGGAAGAATTTGTAAAGAACATGTTATCGTTCATCAGTCTGGATCTTTTGCTGGAGGAACTGAAATCGAAAAGCATGGATGAGATTGTCCGTATGCTTGACGAACATCTGCGGTAGGGAATCTCCGGAAACATATTTAGATAAGGAGTTTTTCTATCGGCGGCCAGAAGACATGCTGGCACGGTCATCCGTAAAGGAGGTGTGCGATGTCGATTTGGAATGAAGACAGCGGCTATTACTGCTTACTGATCGCGATCCTCTGCGAAGTGAATGTGACGGAGGCGAAGCTGATCTACAAGTATGGGCCGGGGCATCCGGTCAGCAGGAGGATCTTTGATAAAAAATTAAAAATGGAAGATGCAGAGAATATGGAAAAAGAGACAATGGGAAATATGATGTACCGGATGCGGAAGGAAGGGTATACGCTGGAGGAGATTTCCAACGCCTTTGACTGCTATCCGTCTACGGTAAAAAGAAGGATTGAAAAGGCAAGGAACAGGAAGGAGGCATAGAGAAATGATGGTGCAGGCAAAGCCGCCCGGAGCATGGGAACGGGAGTTTGCCAGGCTGTCCTATGAATGGGAGAAGGTATATGCTTACGGCGATACTGACAGCATGTGTACGGACGGGGTGATTTTGAACCGGATCCGGCAGGAGCTGTCAGAGCTAAAGGAGAAGCTGGACGTGGCAGGGAATAACGGCGAATGGCTCATCCCTCCGGAGGTAGAGAAAAGCTTCATGGCCTGTGCGGACGAGATCCGGATACGGGCAAAAACCGCCATACAGGAGTATCTGGCACTGGAGGAATACCGGTATGTGCAGGCAGTCCTTCCGAAGCTGACACCGAAGCAGAAGAAGGAAACCCAGGCGCTGGAAGTATCCGGAAAAGTTATGGGGCTTGCCGATGCGCTTACAGAAGATAACCTGGTGGTGCTGCGGGAATATGGAACTCCCGGCATGTTTTCAGAGATAATCGCGGAAACAGCAAAAAAGCTGCAGGGGCTTTCATTCAAGGCATTACCGGCTTCTGAAACAGAACAGGAAGAAATTCAGGAAGACTGGCAGGTGGAAGGACAGATGAGTATTTATGACCTGGCAGTTGTATAGAAATCTGAAAGGAGAAAACGAATGATAGACCAGAGCATGATTGCGGCGATTTTTAATGATTTTATGTCCCTTTACTTAGGGAGAGAACAGATGGGGATTGAAGAGCTGTGCAAGAGATATGATTATCACCGGATGCTGATGGGGCTTCTCTCCAATATGGACGAAGCGGCAAAGATACCGATTCCGGTAGTCATGAAAGAATGCTATGAGGTATATAAAAAATACCGGAATAGGGAGATGATGGAGCGGGACTACGAAGACCTAATGGAGGAAACCAGAAAGCTTTCCGATAAGTGGAAATCCAACAAATGGTGTAACCGTATCCTTGTAGAGCTGGTCGGACTTTTAGAAGAGGATGATAAGGAGCGCAGGCGGATTGCTGAGGAGGTAGAACGGGAAATGGAAGAAGAAATGCAGAGACAGGAAAATGCAGCATAACCGGTGGAGAGTCAAAAGGCTCTCCATTTTTGCAGCATGAAGTAGCAATGGGCAGATTGGAAATCTAAGGATGAAAAGGAGAAATAGCCGTGTATGAGAAATTGATAAACAATACGGAAGAATTAAATGCAATGGCAGTACACTTAAGGAATTCCCAGAATTTTTCGGAACTAAAGGTGTTAGCGGCCCAGTGGCTGGTCCCGAAGCAGGATGTGGAAGATTTTATCAAGGGGAAGAGATTTCAGCTTGCAGAGATTCCGCTATCGGAAAAGGAGTATACGTCTGCGGTGGAAAAGCTTCGGGAAGAGATGTGGCATATGAAGGATCAGCTTTTTACGGATATTGTGGGACGCCACCTGATGGAGAAGGCAGAGAAAGGATTGTTGTTTGGAAGCCAGGTGCTGAAAAAGCAGAAGACTCTGCAGAAATGCATGAACTATATCATGGAACAGGCTTATCAGATGGCAGAAAAGGAACATGATAACCGGTTTGGCGGGAAGAACAATCCCAACCGCCGGGCAGATCATGCGCATCAGTCTTTCGGCATGGGAATATCAGAAACGAAGGTTTATCAGTGGGCGGAGGAATATTATGCTCTGGATGACGAAGCGAAGGAGATAAAGGAGCAGAAAGCAGAACGGAAAAAGCGGCTGAATGCTCTTAAGAAAGAAGAAGAACGAAAAAAGAATGCTGATTCATCTGGGAAGATGACTGTAAAAGGTGCATCAGAAGGGAAAGAAGAAAAGTCTGCGGAAAAAGGCGGAGAAAAGCAGAAGCCGGAAGAAGTGCCTGCAACAGAAAAACAGGAGAAAGGAGCGGAGAAACCAACAGAAAAGTCGGTCCAGATATCCTTATTTGATATGATGGCAGATCAGGACAAAGAGAAAAAGGGAGAGGAAGAGAATGAAAGCGTTTAAAGGGTTCCGTAAGGATCTGACCTGCCTTGGCTTTCAATTCAGGGAGAATGGCATAAACCGGACGGAAGAGGCAAACTGCGTACAGAATGGTTTCCATTGTGCGGAGAATCCGCTGGATTGCTTTCATTATTATCCTGACTGGCGCAACTCTGTTTATTATGAGGTGGATGCGGCCGGAGATTTGGATGAGGACGCGGTGGACAGTAAGATATCCTGTACGGAAATGCGGCTGGTCCGCCGTCTTTCACTGGAGCAGATGCTTTTTGAGGCGGCAGTTTACATGGTGGAACATCCGAAACGCCGGTGTAACGCTATGGTAAGCAGGGAAACAGGTACAGCCGGGAATGGATTTGGAATCGTCCGCGGGAAAAATCCCAAAGCAGCAGGGAAACAGGGAGAGTTCCTGTTAATCCTGAAGGAAGAACAGGACAGCCCGGAGATTGAAGAGATTGCGCTGATAAAGATTGACGGGAAGCGTTATCATTCAGACAGATTTTATGATGCTTATGGGAAGTGTTAAGTTAAGGAAAAGAGGCAGGTATGAAGAAAAAAGAATTAATGACACTGACGCCGGCCAAATTAACGGCATATATGAGGAAAATGGCAAAAAAAGAGATTTCTGACGATTGGGTTTTGCATAGTACAGCGGGAAAGAGATATTATTACAAGCTGTGTTTACGGGCAAAGGTGGAAAAGGGATATTTGATCGTCTCGGTTTATCATGCAGAATATGTCCGAGCGGGTGCCAGGCATCCGTCGTACGTGGTGTATTTTGATAAAAAGGCGGACGATTTTATTACCTTTGAGACAGACAGCGGGAAATGGAGGGAATCCATGCTGTATCATCTTGACGGCATCCTATATCTGTATAATCCGGAAACTTATATCAGCAGGAAGGATGAGAAAATAATTTCCGGATATTTAGGAACAGAGAACGGAACCTATAAGGATTTGTGGGATTACCAGGAAGGAATAAGGGAACGCCAGCTGATCGCCCGTCACAAAAAGAAAACGGATGTGTGGGATGAAGTCATGAAACAGGTGCCTGGATTGCCAAAAGACTGGGAACGGTGGGTTTTAAGGAATGCGGTTACGGAACATTATATCTTTTACAAATATAAGAGAGGCGGTGCGACGGAAGGATACTGCACCCATTGTGGGAAGACTGTGGTGATTAAAAATCCGAAATATAATCAGCCGGGAGTCTGCAAAAGATGTGGGCAGAAGATTATCTTTAAGTCTGTGGACAAAGCACCCTCTTTTTTGACAGACGAAGAGACGGCTTATCTGATCCAACGCTGCGGATCCGGAATCATATTAAGGAGATTTAATGTACGCATGGCGCTTCACAAAGGAGACTTTCAGAATCCGGAAGTATACTGTTTTGAAACAAAACGCTTTCTCTATGATGCCGGCTTCCATGAAGAACCTTATTACTATGGTAATTTCAAAAACAGGGGAGACCGCTGGATTGCCGGGGAAGGCTGCAGTTACCATAGATATTATTATTACTACTATTATGTTCCTGCGCCGCTGAGAGGAAAAGTATATCCCAGGACGCTGCCTGCTTTGGGCCGGAAAGAATTAAAAATGACTGGGCTGGTGCAGTATATTCAGAATGGTTCCACCTTGGATCCCCATAAATATCTTAATGCATGGGTGAAGATTCCAGTATTGGAGCAGATTTTAAAGGCAGGACTTCCGAAATTGACAGAAGAACTGGTAGAAAGCCCGGAGAAATTAGTATGGAGGGATGTAAAAGGCGGGCTGGCAAAAAAGCTGGAAATTGATAACGCCAGATTGAAAAGGCTGCGAAAAGCAGAAGGCGATATCCATGTTTTATATTGGCTCCAGCAGGAGAAGAAAGAGAATCTCTGCCTGTCTGACGATTTAATCGGCTGGTTTATTGAAAATGGCATACTTCCAGAAGACCTTGCGTTTATTCATGACAGGATGAGCTACGTTCAGGTAAAGAACTATCTTGTACGTCAGAAAGGGAGGAAGGAGGACAGCATCCGCCAGGTCCTGACTACCTGGGAGGATTACCTTTCTATGGCAAAGCGCGTCAAAATGAATGTATATGACGAGATTGTGTACCGGGTGAACAAGCTGTACAAGAGACATGGTGAACTGGTGGAGTACATTCAGAACAACCGGCTGTCAGTGACGGCGGGAGAACTTGAAGAAGAATATCCGTACATCAATGACATCCTTCCGAGGCTGCAGGAGAAGTATGAATACTCAAACAAAACTTATATGATTCTTGCACCGAGATCCGTCAAAGACATTCTGGAGGAAGGGCAGGCACTGCATCACTGCATTGACAAGAAGAAGGAGTATTTCGAGCGGATCAATAATCAAGAGAGCTTTATCCTGTTCTTAAGGAAGACGAAACAGCCGGATCAGCCTTATTATACGCTGGAGGTGGAGCCGGGAGGCGTGATACGCCAGAAGCGTACAGAGTATGACCGGCAGAAGAAGGATATTGACAAAGCCTCTGCATTTTTACGGAAGTGGCAGAAGGTAGTCCAGAAAAAGCTTACCGGGGATGATTTCGCGCTGGCAGAAAAGAGCCGGGAGATCCGGATAGAATCCTATGCAGAAATGCGGAAAAAGAAAGTGAAGATCAACGGCGGCCTATTTGCTGGTCAGTACCTTGCGGACGTCTTAGAAGCGGATCTGATGGAGCTTCCGGATATGGGAAAAGAAGCGGCATAGAAGGAAAGAGAGTCGAAGATAGGATTCCTCATGTCAGGTTATTCTGGCATGGGGATAAAAGAAAGGTTAGGAAATGAATGATATGGTTGAGATGGCAGGGAAGGAATATCTGCTGAAATTAAGAAAAGAGCGGGCCTTTATGAGAAAAGAAATAATAAGGCTGCTTAAAGAGAAGGGGGTGCTTCCTTTTCAGGAGATTTATCTTGAGATGGAGGGGCAGTATCACAAATACTGTCCGTTTCCATATGAGAGAGAACGGATCCTGGAAGGCGTGGTAAAAAATGAGCTTGCGATATTGGTAAGCCGGAAAGAGCTGGAAGAGATTACGACAGAGACAGGCGCAGGATACTGCCTTGCCGGAGACGGCGACAGGCAGAAAGAGACCTGTGCTGCATAGAGAAAGAGGGAATTTTATATGGGTAAGAATATGCTGTTTGAGATGAAGGAAACCTGTAATTTTATTGACGTGTTCGAGCATTGTTCAGAAGCACCGGACTCTTTAAGCTTAGGGGAATATCCAAATGCCCAGATCGGGCATATCCGTGCATACTGGAATCAGGATGGGTGGAATGGGAGTTATTTCCCTTGCAGGGGTAAGCTTTGGACGAAAGCATTTAACCGGGAATCACAGGATATTTACCGCTGCTTGGTGACACGGTTTGATAACCTGGAACGCTTAAGAAAATTCTGTAAGGAACATCCGGCTTCCTATGTGAGTGAACATGAATACGATTTCTTTATGAATGGGCGTGCGGCAGATTATTGGATCAGGTTCATAACGAGGGAGAATGATTACAATCTGTATCTGAAAGGATTTGCAAAAGATTGGTAGGATACAGGAAGTTTTGAAAAGACAGTGAAATGTGAAAAGGAAAGGCGGAAAGATAGGTTTCCCCTTTCTTTTTCTTAAAAATGGAAAACGAAGAAAAGAGGAAGACAATATGAAGAATAAAAAGGAATTTTTCGATTACGTTAAGGAGAATGTGAAGATGTATCTGCCGCCGTCTTTTGAAGATGCACAGGTATTTATTGAGGTGAAAGAAAAGGAGAATGGGAGAAAGGTTCCGGTTCTTTTGGTTATGCGGCAGAAAGAGACCTCCCTTCCATGCATTCCCTTAGAAGAGGCTTACCGCGATTACGTGGAAGGAGACGACCTGGACATCTGTGTAAGGAAGATTGCTGATTTACGGATGAGGTATGATCATCTGGAATACCTGGCGGATTTAAGCTATGCGAGCGATTATGAAAAGGTAAAAAGCAGGTTGATGATAAAGCTTTGTGATCCGGAATTAAACCAGAAATGGCTGGAGAATAAAATCTACACCGTGCATGGAGATTTTGCGGCTGTCTACTATGTGAGGTTATGCGAAGAAAGGGAGAAAATTTTCAGTATGCCTGTTACGAAACAGCTGATGGAAAAGTGGGAAATAACCTTAATGTAGCTCCACGAGGATGCACTTCTTTCAGAGAGGAAAAAACAGGCATTTCTTTTCACTATGGATGATTATTGGCGTTCGGTGAGGATGGAAAGCGAAAGGAGCCGGAATCTTTTAGACGGGAAAGCCAAATGGCATCTGGAAATGGCGGAAACGCCTATGCTGTGCCTGACGAACAGAAACATGACAAATGGTGCTTCCATGATTCTCCAGAAAGATATTATGAAGCAGGCAGGGGAGATTATAGGCTCTGATTTTTATGTGCTGCCATCTTCCATTCATGAGACACTGCTTGTACCGATAGGGATTATGGATGTATCCGGGTTATTGCAGATGGTGAAAGAGGTAAATGAAGCCGAGGTAGAGTTATGTGACCAATTATCTGATAAGGTGCAGTATTATGACCGCGAAAAAGGTACGCTGGAAAATGCAGAAAGACGAAATCAGAAAAATACTTTTTTCATAATGAATGGAGAATTCTACACGGGAAAAGGGCCTATGGCAGCATAGAAAGAAAATGCTCAGGAAAAAGCTGTTTTAGGCGATCAGAAAGTTGGATTTAAAGTTAAAATATGGGACAGAAAGAAAGGCGGATCATCAGTTCCGTCTTTCTTTTTAAGAGAGCACAAAAAAAGAATTACGAGAGAGGAATGCTATGGATAAGTTTAACCGAATTATAGAGTTTGCAGTAAAAAATGATGTGGAGCTGTATACGTCCATGCCTTCGGGGTGGCGGCGGGTTATGGGAGCATTGACTGCGCCGTGCGGGAGCATGTGGATCTGTAATGGGAAATCGTATTTTTCCGGGGAAAGAAAGAAGGCTCTTTTGGTGAAGGAAGAGTGTCTGGGATAATTTTTTGGAAATGAGGTGGACAGATTGAAGAAAAATGAAACGTATTTCCAACAGTCCAACGGGCAGCTTGCCTTATTTCAGCCGGATTTTATCCGGGATGCCGACTGTACCAAGGATACGCCGGTCATCTATGGAAAGCCGGATACCCCTATATATGGAACCGGAAAAAGAATCCGGCCGAGAGTGCCGGGACGCAGAGATTCAAAGTATATGGAAAGCATTCTGCTAGAAGAGTTGTTACCGCTAGAAAGCTATGATTTGATCATCCTTCTGATTTCAGGAGGAAAAGACAGTATTGCCTGTTACTATAAGCTGCTGGAGCTTGGCGTGCCTAAACAGAAGATTGAATTCTGGCATCATGATATCGACGGCGGACATCCGGAAAGGAAGATGGACTGGCGCTGTACTTCCAGTTATATCCATGCCTTTTCAGAAGCGGAACAGGTGCCGCTTCGAGTGTCCTGACGCAAAAACGGCTTCTTCGGTGAATTATACCGGATCGGTGCATCCGAGCCCATTGAATGGCAGGAGCCAGACACACGGGAAATTATGCAGTGTGCGCTGTCAAAGAAATATAAGGAGTGTCTGGAACTGAAGAAAAAGTCAGCGGAAGATATGGAGAAACAGCTGGAGCAATTCGGGTACCGCATGAAATTTCCCATGAAGACCGGAGATTTAAGCAAGCGCTGGTGTTCTGCATATTTAAAGATTATGGTGGCAGATACGGTGTTAAGGAATCTTGACAGCTTGGAGCGTCTGGAAAAGCTAGGCGGTAAGCGCCTGAAGTTTCCGGCAAAGGGTACAACCCATCAGGGGCGTTGGTGCAGCGGAAGCCTGAAAGCTTCCGTGCAGGACAGCGTGACAGCGAGCCTGGAAAAGACGAAAGAGGATACCCGGCTGTTAATTGTATCCGGAGAGCGCAGAGGGGAATCAGCCGGACGGAGTAAATACAATGAGATGGAAGTCCACAGGACGAATGCAGAAGCAAAAGCACACCGGATCGTGCACCAGTGGCGGCCTGTTATTGATTACTCAGAAAAGGATGTCTGGGAGGTCTTAAAGAGGCATAAGGTCAACCCACATCCCTGTTACCGTGCCGGGTGGAACCGCTGCAGCTGTGCCATGTGCATCTTCTCAACGCCGACGCTGTTTGCAGGCATCCGGGAGCTGTACCCGGAAGACTATGGAATGCTGAAACAGGACGAAGAGATCCTTGGGTTTACTTTGGATAATAACTGTGACTTGGATACATTTGTGGGCAGTGCAAAATCCTGTGTCTATCACGGTGACCAGGAGGCATTATACAGCCTGGTGACGGGAGAATTTTCCAGAGATTCCGTTTATGTAAAGGGGCAATGGATGTATCCGGCAGGTGCTTTCCACGGTGCGGAAGGAGGACCTTGTTAACGAAAGAAAAGGAAGAGGAAGGCATGACTTATGCTATGCCTTTCTTTTCGGAAAGGAAAAGATTATGAAATTTGCTGAGAGAATATTTGAGAGGGCAACGGTAAAAGGAGTTGCAGATTATCTGCTATACGGAATGGTTCCGGACAAGGATGACCGTAGTTACGAAACACGTCTGGATGATGCAGATTTGATTTTCGAAAAGGTTGCCAAACAATATGGTGAAGATGGAGCTTCCATATTGTTATCCGCAGCAGATGAGCTGGTAAATGAAAATGCCAGCATATATATGGAACTGGGATTGCAGGCAGGAATCTTGTTACTCGCCGATCTGTTCCAAAATATCTGCCGGGGAAGTAATCAGACTGTAAGCAGCACAGATTCCAATGCTCATAAGATACACAAAGAACAGAATGCAGATACCGTATCTGATATAGATTCGGATACTACAGCGTGTGTTGATACTGCAGATACTGGCAAAGAATCTAAAATCCGGCACACAGTCCTGCAGCAATTTATCCGAAACAGGCTGGATACGGCTTTGGAAGATACGCTGCGGAAAGACCGGGAATATCAGAAATCTAAGAAGAATGCAGAGGCAAAGGCTGACCGGCTGACCGAAGATATGTTCACACATGAGCAATGGGAGCTGATTGATGATGCCATGGAAGAGAGTAATGCAAGCGCTTCCGAATATGGGCGGGTTGCTTACCAGCAGGGATTTTTGGATGCCTTAGACTTTTTCAGAGACATACGCTCAATGAAGGGAGATCCCGTATGAATACATCAGAAATTAAAAAAGATACTTTAAAACTGGAACCGATTGGTACAGACTTTTGGTCGCGTCCAGTCTATAAAGACCAGTATGGTCATTTGTGGAAGGATATCACATTAGGCAGCAATCAGCCGGATTTTCGTTCTGTAGTGGATAATGCATTTGACGGCGAGCCAGATATGCCGATCCGAAGACCATTTACCATTATAATAACGGAAGAATAGATTACTTCTTTAGAGGTAATGATTCCATCAACAGGGAGGAGACAGATATGGAGAGAAGAATTCGGAAAGTGACACAGGATACGATTGATGCATTCTATCCTAATTTGAATCTGGCAGCCTTTTACAGGAAGGTGGCAGAGGAATTTCAGATGCCGGTAGAGGACGAATATGGGTTTGACTGCACGAAAATACGGATTGCGCTTAACATACAGGAGCAATGGTGCGAGCAGTTTGAAAAGGAATATGGAGAGGCGAGACGATGGGAGATCAATATGCGCCTATGTATGTCCGGCCCTTGCGTGGAAAAGTATCTGAGGGAAAATGAAGTGGAGGTTGAGGAAGACTGGATTTGTAAGCTAGGGCAGGATAGCGGCAAATAAATGTAAACAGAATGAGAAAACACAAAATAATTATTCCTTACAGAAATTAAAGGTATGTGGACTTCTTTTAATATAGGGAATGATATATGCAATTAATTGTACCTTGATAAATGTATAATGGAAACTGATTAGACACAATATATAGAATATAATATTGACAAATATCTATATATTGTGTTAAAGTGTAATTGTAATTTTTTGCAGAGATGCATAACTGTGTAAAAATTTTGTTCTGGAGCAGGTTCAGAAGTAAAATTTTATGTCGGCCTTTGACCGAATGACGAAAAATGAGAAAGACACTAAAAAATCAGATGGTTTTTTGGTGTCTTTTTTACGCAGTAATGCAGATTCAGCAAGGAAATTCATTCACCAGAAACTTAAAAAAGGAGGAGGATACATGGCGAAAGAAAATTTGTTATCAAAGGTGTACAATGCTGAAGAGATTCAGCAATTACTGGGGATTGGAAGAAGTAAAACCTATGATTTTTTGGATGAGGTTAATAAAAAACAGGCTCCATTCAGAGTAATTAAGATCGGACGGATCTATCGGGTTCCAAAAGAATCCTTTGACAGGTGGATTGATGGAGAGGAAGCTTAAGAGGAGAAAGAATGGATAAAAAATCAAAAAAGTGTCCGCACGCCTTTTATGAAAGAGGTTCGTGGTATCACAGGACAAAGATTCTGCAGGAAGATTACAGCGTAAAGTATGGAAAGACAGGTGGTTTTAGCAGTGATGTTGAAGCAGAGAAAGCATATAGAAAGCACATGGCAGAGTTTGAACAAGCTATGGAAGCGCGATTTTTGGTGCAGGGGAAAGATATATCTTTAAAGGATTATTTGATATATTGGTTTCAAAGCATTTTTCAGACAGAGTAGAAAGTACTACGCAATATGTGTCCGCATATGTTCTATACACATTTATCTTTCCGTCAATTGAAGAGGACATTAAGCTACGGGTAGTTAGTTCAGAATACTTGAATGAATTATTAAAGAGTGCATCTAAATATTGTGAGTCTGCTGGAAATAAAAGCAGGGAATTACTTTATATTGCTTTCAAAGATGCTGTAGTTTCCAGAATGATTTCATATAATCCGGTTCCTAATACAAAAAAGTATCCGAGAAGAAAACCGAAAATCCAGATACTGAATAAAGAACAGATTATTCTTTTATTGCATGCTGCCAAAGGACGAAATTGGTTTTTGGAGATAATACTTGCTTTATATCTTGGATTGCGTAAAGGAGAAATTTTAGGGCTAAAATTTAGTGATTTTGATTTGAAGGAGAAAACGGTACATATTCAACGACAATTAGCTGCTGATATAAAACTGGAGGAAAATGGAGCCGGTATAGAAGAATATAATATAGTAGAGCGTGATCCCAAAACAGAAAAAAGCAACCGCATACTTCGGGTTCCTAATATTGTCTTAGTTGAACTAGAAAAAAGGCATCGGCAGATTGAGGCAAATAAAAATCTGTTAGAGGATGCGTATCAGGATATGGATTATGTGAGTTGTCAGAAAAATGGTTTGCCACACGGATTAGGTTCTATGAACAAAGAACTGTATGTGCTGTGTGAAAGGAATTTGCTGCCGCGCATTACGGTTCATGGACTGAGACATATGTTTGCAACAATTCTCCTGGAGAGGGGTGTAAGCATAGCAAAGATATCGGGGATGCTTGGACACAGCTCAGTTCACACAACATTTGAGTTCTATCTTGATATTATGGATGCAGATGAAAAGATAATGGAATTTATGAATAAAGAATTTGTTCCGGATGAAGAGTAACAAGGAGGAGAAATGGATTTAAAAAAGGTAAATCTGCACCCTTATGTAGATTACAAAATATCTAATGTTATGTCTGTTAAGGAGAAATTTGGGTTTCGTGTTACGCTGTATTATTCAGACGGAGAAAGAAAGATATGTCAGCATGCCGGGTATGCAAAAAAGACAGAAGCTAGTAAGGCACGTAACGGTGTTATAGCACAGCTTCATACGGGAACTTATGTCGTGTATCTAACATCAAAGTACGGGAGCTGTTGGTGTATTGGCTGGAACAAATTATGAGGCCGGAGCCGTCTTTTACTGCGAATAGTTATCATACATATAAAAATTGTATTGATAAGCATATCATACCGCAGATAGGAAATTTAAAGCTGATGACACTTAATCAAGGCCATCTGAGTAAGCTTTATAAGTCGCTGACAGAAAAATATACGTCTATACCTAAATTAGCGAAGACAATTTTAAATACATCAATGAGGTATGCGTTAGATAAACATTTGATTATGAGTAATCCATGCACAGACGTAGATTTACCTAAACAGACAAAGAAGGACAAGTATCATACCATTGTTGTAGAAGAAGCTAAAACCTATAATCTGGAACAGGTTAAACTTTTGCTGGAGGCATCAAAGGAGTCGCGTATTCATATGCAGATCGTGTTTGCGCTATTGATGGGGCTGCGCAAAAGTGAAATCAATGGACTGAAATATTCAGATGTGGATTTCGTACATCACAAATTGAAAATTCAACGCCAGCTTGGGGAGGATCTTCATGCAGAAGAAAACGGAAAATGTATGAACTCAAAATCAAAGCAGGAGATCCGGCCGAAGACCCGTTCCAGTTACCGGGAATTGGATATACCGGATTATGTGTATCATGAAATCCTGGAAGAACGGAAGCGGTATGAAAGAAATCGAAGCAGAAGGCAGAAAGGGAAATGGGTTTTTCAGGATATGGGATATATATGCTGCTCAAGCTATGGGCGTCCGCGGAGTAAGGACTACCATTTTAAGCATTATAAAGAGCTTTTGGAAAAAACAGGGCTGCCGCATATACGTTTTCATGATCTACGTAAGACATATGCCACGCTTTTGATGAAAAATAACATTAATCAAAAAGCAGTGGCAACAGCATTAGGGCACGCGAAATCTATTATTACTGTAGATACCTATACGGATATGCAGGCGATTATAGAAGATTGCGTAGACGAACTGCAGGAATTTATTTCAGAAGTTCATCCATATGATGATACAGACAGGGCTTTGTTATGGGAGATGTTCCAGGAAACCGTTGAGGTTCAGGAGGAAGGACCAGAAGAAGTTGAGAGGATGGAGGAAAGGAAGAAAGAGAAAGTACAGACACCGATGGTGTACAATTACTCGGATGTAATAGAATTAACAGACATAAATGATTGGTTTGCAGGAGAGGGGTAGCCAGGAACTATCCCTCTTTTTTGTGCCTTAAAAGAAGGGCAAAGAAATTTCTTAAGACAGACTGAGAGTTTCTATTGCATTTAGAGTGTGTTTCTGCTACAATAAATCAGAACAAATGTTCATGACAAAATTAAGGATAGGACTTTCCCATGATAAAGAATTATGCTATTCTGTGGTACATAGTACTCATATAGATTGCTTTGTATTGCGTAGTTAGAAAAATCAGTTTTAGTGACTTTATTCGTGTAATTGGCCTTTTCGCCCGCCGGGAAGTTTCCATTACACGAATTTTCAGGAGAAATTACACGAATTTACGGGCCGATAGGCATGATAGTAAGGAGGTATGTCTGTGGGAACAGAGCAAAAAAAGTTTAAATTAGTCTCGGAATACAAGCCTACCGGAGACCAGCCGGAGGCAATTGAGGCGTTGGTAAAGGGGTTCCGGGAAGGCAACCAATGCCAGACTTTGCTAGGGGTTACGGGGTCTGGGAAGACTTTTACGATGGCGAATGTGATACAGGAACTGAATAAGCCAACCCTTATCATAGCGCATAATAAAACGCTGGCAGCGCAGCTGTATGGAGAATTCCGTGAATATTTCCCAGAGAATGCAGTGGAGTATTTTGTGTCCTACTACGATTACTACCAGCCCGAAGCCTACGTCCCGTCCTCCGACACCTACATCGCTAAGGACTCATCCATCAACGATGAGATAGACAAGCTCCGCCATTCCGCCACCGCCGCATTATCCGAGCGGCGTGACGTAATCATCGTAGCCAGCGTATCCTGTATCTACGGACTCGGCTCCCCCATTGATTACCAGAACATGGTAATCTCCCTACGCCCAGGAATGATCAAGGATCGGGACGAGGTCATCAAGAAGCTGATTGAGATACAATACGACCGCAATGAGATGGACTTCAAGCGGGGAACCTTCCGGGTGCGGGGGGATGTACTGGAGATTATTCCTGCCTTGTACGAGAACATAGGCTATCGGATTGAATTTTTCGGAGACGAAGTTGACCGCATTACGGAGATAGATATCCTGACCGGAGAGATCAAGAAAGAATTAAGCCATGTGGCAATCTTCCCGGCATCCCATTACGTGGTATCAAAAGACAGCATGGAACGGGCAATCAAGGAAATAGAGGCTGAGTTAGAAGAACAGATTAAGTATTTTAAAAGCGAAGGCAAGTTATTAGAAGCCCAGAGAATCTCTGAGCGGACGAATTTTGATATAGAGATGATGCGGGAGACTGGCTTCTGTTCCGGCATTGAGAATTATTCACGCCATCTGACCGGCCTGGAAGCAGGCCAGCCGCCCCATACATTGATTGACTATTTCCCGGATGATTTTATTCTGATGATAGATGAATCCCACAAGACAGTACCGCAGATCGGGGGGATGTATCACGGTGACCAGTCCAGGAAATCAACGCTGGTAGAATATGGATTCCGGCTTCCTTCGGCAAAAGACAACCGCCCCTTGAATTTTGAGGAATTTGAAAGTAAGATAGACCAGGTAATGTTTGTATCGGCCACGCCGGGAACCTATGAGGATGAGCATGAATTACTGAGAGCGGAGCAGGTGATTCGTCCAACGGGGCTTCTGGATCCAGAGGTTGAGGTTCGTCCCGTAGAAGGGCAGATTGACGACCTGGTGGGAGAAGTAAATAAGGAAATCGCCAGGAAGAATAAGGTACTGATTACCACGCTCACAAAGCGTATGGCGGAAGATCTTACAGATTATATGCGTGAGGTCGGAATCCGTGTCCGTTATCTCCACTCAGATATTGATACGCTGGAGCGGACAGAGATCGTAAGGGATATGCGGCTGGACGTATTTGACGTGCTGGTGGGGATCAATCTGCTGAGAGAAGGGCTGGATATACCGGAAATTACGCTGGTGGCGATTCTGGATGCAGATAAGGAGGGATTTCTGCGTTCGGAGACCTCTCTGATTCAGACCATCGGGCGTGCGGCGCGTAATGCAGAAGGACACGTGATCATGTATGCTGATACGATAACCGATTCCATGCGCCTTGCGATTGAAGAGACACAGAGGCGCCGTAAGGTTCAGATGCAATATAACGAAGAGCATGGCATCACACCTCAGACCATTAAAAAGAGTGTCCGTGATCTGATTGCCGTGTCTAAGAAGGTTGCCGCAGAAGAACTGCGGATGGAGAAGGATCCGGAATCTATGAGCCGGAAGGAACTGGAGAAGCTGATTGCAGAACTGACAAAGCAGATGAAGAAAGCGGCGGCGGAACTGAACTTCGAGGCAGCGGCAGAGCTGAGGGACAAGCTGGTTGAACTGAAAAAAGCGCTGAATGATTTAGAGTAATATTTTCGTAGATCAGGAAGGACAGAATATGGCAAAGAAAAAAGACAGTAAACAATTTATCAGAATCAGAGGTGCCAATGAGCACAATCTGAAGAATATTGATCTGGATATACCAAGAGATGAACTGGTCGTTCTCACCGGGCTTAGCGGCTCCGGCAAGTCTTCTCTGGCTTTCGATACCATTTACGCAGAAGGGCAGAGAAGATACATGGAGTCTTTATCGTCCTATGCAAGGCAGTTCTTAGGACAGATGGAAAAGCCCGACGTGGAAAGTATTGAAGGATTGTCTCCGAGATCGGAAGAGCACACGTCTGAACTCCAGTC
>CAJULU010000056.1:0-7056 GCA_910587575.1 uncultured Dorea sp. | reverse complement strand
AATCTCGATTGACCAGAAATCAACCAACAGGAATCCCCGGTCAACGGTAGGGACGGTGACGGAGATTTACGATTATTTCCGTCTGCTTTATGCAAGAATCGGGATTCCCCATTGTCCAAAGTGTGGAAAGGAGATCAGGAAGCAGACGGTGGATCAGATGGTGGACCAGATTATGGAACTGCCGGAGAGGACGAAGATCCAGCTGCTTGCTCCTGTGGTACGCGGAAGGAAGGGAACCCATGCCAAGTTATTTGAGCGTGCCCGGAAAAGCGGATATGTCCGTGTGCGGGTAGACGGCAATCTCTATGAATTGTCGGAAGAGATCAGTCTGGATAAAAATATCAAGCATAATATAGAAATCATTGTGGATCGTCTGATGGTCAAGGCGGGGATTGAACAGCGGCTGACGGACTCCATAGAAACGGTTCTGGGGCTTGCAGAAGGGCTTCTGACCGTAGATGTCATTGACGGAGAGGCGATTCATTTCAGCCAGAGTTTTTCCTGTCCGGATTGCGGGATCAGTATCGAAGAGATTGAACCAAGAAGTTTCTCCTTTAATAATCCCTTTGGAGCGTGCCCGGAATGTTTTGGATTAGGATATAAGATGGAGTTTGACGAAGATCTGATTATTCCGGATAAGAGTCTGAGTATCATGGAGGGGGCGATTACGGTTATGGGGTGGCAGTCCTGTAATGACAGGAAGAGTTTTTCCTATGCTATTCTGGATGCGTTATGCAGGGAATACCATTTTTCTCTGGACACCCCTTTCAAGGATTACCCGAAGAAGATCCATGACGTGCTGATCCATGGCACGAATGGCAGAGAGGTCCGGGTTTATTATAAAGGGCAGAGGGGCGAAGGAGTTTATGACGTGGCTTTTGAGGGACTGCTGCGTAATGTGGAGCGCCGTTACCGTGAGACTGGTTCTGAGACTTCCAAGGCGGAGTATGAAGAATTTATGCGGATTACCCCTTGTCATGAGTGTAAAGGTCAGAGACTGAAGCCGGGGGCTCTGGCAGTAACGGTGGGAGACCGGAATATTGCGGATCTGACGGCAATGTCTATTGAGCGCCTTCAAATGTTCCTGGATCATCTGGAGTTAAGCAGGCAGCAGCTGCTGATCGGCGGCCAGATCCTGAAAGAGATTAAGGCAAGGATCCAGTTTCTGATGGATGTGGGACTTGATTATCTGACCTTGGCCAGGGCAACGGGAAGCCTCTCCGGAGGCGAGGCGCAGCGGATCCGTCTGGCAACGCAGATTGGATCTGGTTTAGTAGGGGTTGCCTATATTCTGGACGAGCCAAGTATCGGGCTTCACCAGAGGGATAATGACAAACTGCTGGGAACTCTGAAGCATCTGCGTGATCTTGGAAATTCTGTCATTGTAGTGGAACATGACGAGGACACCATGCTGGAGGCGGACTATATCGTGGATATCGGGCCGGGAGCCGGCGAGCATGGCGGAAAGGTTGTGGCGCAGGGAAATGCAAAGGAAATTATGAGGAATAAGAATTCTGTTACCGGGGCATACTTAAGCGGCAAGGTGCGTATCCCGGTGCCGGAGGAAAGGGCGCAGCCTTCCGGATGGCTGAAAGTTGTCGGAGCAAGGGAGAACAATCTGAAAAATATTGACGTGGATTTTCCGCTGGGAGTGATGACTTGTGTGACGGGAGTATCCGGTTCCGGCAAGAGTTCTCTTGTGAATGAAATTCTTTATAAACGTCTTGCCAGAGAACTGAACCGTGCGAGAATCATTCCGGGTAAACACGATAGGATTGAAGGGATGGACAGACTTGACAAGGTAATCAATATTGACCAGTCACCCATCGGGCGTACGCCAAGGTCGAACCCGGCTACCTATACGGGAGTCTTTGATCTGATCCGGGATCTGTTTGCCTCTACGGCAGATGCCAAGGCAAAAGGCTATAAGAAGGGGAGATTCAGCTTTAACGTGAAGGGCGGCAGGTGTGAGGCGTGCAGCGGCGACGGTATCCTGAAGATTGAGATGCATTTCCTGCCGGATGTTTATGTGCCGTGTGAAGTCTGCGGAGGTAAGAGGTATAACCGTGAGACTCTGGAGGTAAAATATAAAGGAAAAAGTATTTATGATGTACTGGATATGACGGTGGAGGAGGCTCTGCACTTCTTTGAAAATGTACCCAGCATCCGGAGGAAGATGGAGACGCTGTATGATGTGGGCCTGTCCTATATCCGTCTTGGACAGCCTTCCACGACTCTGTCGGGCGGTGAAGCCCAGAGGATTAAGCTTGCAACGGAACTGAGCAAGAGGAGCACGGGCAAGACAATTTATATTCTGGACGAGCCGACTACAGGGCTGCATTTTGCTGACGTCCACAAGCTGACGGAGATTCTGAGGCGTCTGTCTTCGGACGGCAACACGGTGATTGTGATTGAACATAATCTGGACGTAATTAAGACGGCAGATTATATCATAGATATTGGGCCGGAAGGCGGAGACAGGGGCGGAACTGTCATTGCGAAGGGAACGCCGGAGGAGGTTTCACAGAATCCGGTATCCTATACAGGAAAGTATATTGCTGCAGTTCTCCGGAAATGACAGAGGCTTACCATTTCAGATTATGCAGAACCAGCCGGCATTTGTCGAATGCTGAGGAAAATACCGCAATCCCCCGTCATTCACAAAGATTTAAGGAAAAAGGGGGTTTCCATTTTCTGTAAAGTTGATTATAATGAAACGAGCACCATGAGGTGTATAAAGAATGAAATCAACGAATGATGATCAGATAGAGATGCGCAAGAGTCAGGTCAACAAATGATAATCATATAGATAGCATAGGGAAAGGGGAAGAAAGATGTCAGTAGATATCGGAATTGACTTGGGAACTGCCAGCGTCCTGGTCTATGTAAAAGGAAAAGGCGTCATACTGAAGGAGCCGTCTGTGGTTGCCTATGACAGAGATACGAATGCGATAAAGGCCATTGGAGAAGAGGCCCGCTTGATGCTGGGGCGGACGCCGGGAAATATTGTGGCTGTCCGTCCGCTCCGCCAGGGAGTCATTTCAGATTATACTGTGACAGAGAAGATGATTAAGTATTTTGTGCAGAAAGCATTGGGGAAGCGTACGTTTAAGAAACCAAGGATCAGTATCTGTGTGCCGAGCGGCGTGACCGAGGTGGAGCGTAAGGCAGTGGAAGAAGCTACCTATGCGGCGGGAGCCAGAGAGGTGAATCTGATTGAAGAGCCGGTGGCGGCAGCGATCGGAGCCGGAATTGACATCTCGAAGCCCTGCGGCAATATGATTGTTGACATTGGGGGAGGAACGGCGGATATTGCCGTTATCTCTCTGGGAGGAACGGTTGTGAATTCTTCGATCAAGATTGCAGGAGATGATTTTGACGAGGCGATTGTACGTTATATGCGCAAGAAGCATAATCTGCTGATCGGCGAGCGCACGGCGGAGGATATTAAGATTAAGATTGGGACGACCTATCCTCTGATTGAGGATGAGGAGTTAGAAGTAAGAGGACGCAATCTGGTGACAGGGCTTCCGAAGACTGTAACGGTGACTTCCCTGGAGACGGAAGAAGCGCTTCGTGAGCCGACGGGACAGATTGTGGAAGAGGTAATCAATGTACTGGAGCGTACGCCCCCAGAACTTTCGG
The DNA here is from genome assembly GCA_910587575.1 of uncultured Dorea sp. Classification (GTDB taxonomy): domain Bacteria; phylum Bacillota; class Clostridia; order Lachnospirales; family Lachnospiraceae; genus Sporofaciens. The sequence continues at coordinate 3,411 of CAJULU010000056.1, read as the reverse complement.
CAGATATCCTGGACCGCGGGATTATGCTGACGGGAGGCGGTTCTATGCTCAGGGGACTGGAAGAACTGATAGAGGAGAAGACGGGAATCAATACTATGACGGCAGAGGATCCGATGAAGGTGGTAGCAATCGGGACGGGACAGTTTGTGGAATTGGTGAGCGGACGAAGAGAATTTTAATGGACAGTATTAAGGGATATGTGGAACATATTGTGTACCGCAATGAGGAGAATGGATATACGGTATTTAATCTGAATAATGATGACGGTGAGGTAACCTGTGTCGGAAAGTTTCATTATGTGGAGGAAGGCGGGCTTTTAAAGCTGACGGGAGAGTATACGACCCATAAGCTGTACGGCCTTCAGTTTAAGGTGGAATCTTCCGAGATCTGTGAGCCGGAAGATCTGGTATCCATTGAGCGGTATCTGGGTTCCGGATCCATTAAAGGTGTGGGAGCTTCTCTGGCCGGTAAGATTGTGAAGAAGTTCAGGGAGGATACTTTTCGCATTATCGAAGAAGAACCGGAGCGTCTGGCAGAGATTAAAGGTATCAGTGAGCGCAAGGCACGGGAGATATCTGCACAGGTGGAAGAAAAGCGGGATATGCGTCAGGCCATGATATTTCTCCAGAAATATGGGATATCTACTACACTGGCGGCGAAGATTTATCAGCATTACGGGCAGAGCGTGTACCGGGTTGTGGAAGAGAACCCGTATCAGATTGCGGATCATGTACCGGGGGTGGGGTTCAAGACGGCAGATGAGATTGCAGCCAGGGTTGGAATCCATGCAGATTCGGATTTCCGCATCCGCAGCGGCATTTTCTATACGCTTCTGCAGAGTGTGAATGACGGGCACATTTATCTGAACCAGGATGTGCTGCTGAAAAGAGCAGGAGATCTTCTGGGGATTCAGATTATGGATATTGAGAGATATCTGATGGATCTTGCGATTGAGAAGAAGATTGTCATGAAGAAGGAAGCGGATGGGATGCGGATTTACTCATCCCGGTATTATTATATGGAAATGAATGTGGCGCGGATGCTTCATGACCTAAATGTGGATTATAAAACAGAGGAAGGAAAACTCCGGGACAGACTTTGTGCGATTGAGGAACGGGCGGAACTCTGTCTGGATGAAATGCAGAGAACTGCGGTGCTTGAGGCGTTAAAGTGTGGGGTTATGGTACTGACGGGCGGTCCCGGAACCGGGAAGACGACGACCATCAATGCTATGCTCCACTTTTTCGACGGTGAAGGGATGGACTTTCTGCTGGCAGCGCCTACCGGGCGGGCGGCCAAGCGGATGACGGAGGCCACCGGATATGAGGCACAGACCGTCCACAGGCTTCTGGAGGTCAATGGGAATCCAGAGGAGGACAGTGTCAGCGGGTTTCAGAGGAATGAGGAGAATCCGCTGGAAACGGATGTGATTATTATTGATGAAGTCTCTATGGTAGATCTTCCGTTGATGTCGGCGCTTCTTCGGGCAATTGTACCCGGCACCAGACTGATTCTGGTAGGTGACTGCAACCAGCTTCCAAGCGTAGGGCCTGGGAGTGTACTGCGGGATATTATTGCATCCGGGTGCTTTTCGGTTGTCATGCTGACGAAGATCTTCCGACAGGCGGGAGAGAGTGATATCGTTGTCAATGCCCATAAGATTAACCGGGGGGAAGAAGTGATACTGGATAATAAGAGCCGGGATTTCTTTTTCTTAAAGAGGCAGGATGCAAATGTGATTATCAGTGTGCTGATTACGCTGATTCAGAAAAAGCTTCCGAAATATGTAGATGCCACAGCCTATGATATCCAGGTGCTGACGCCCATGCGTAAGGGACTTCTGGGGGTGGAACGTCTGAACGGAATCCTGCAGGAATATCTGAATCCGCCGGGAAAAGGGAAGGTGGAGAAAGAGATTGGTGAACGCCTGTTCCGTGAAGGGGACAAGGTGATGCAGATTAAGAACAACTATCAGCTGGAGTGGGAGATTTCTACCAGATATGGGATGGCCATTGATAAGGGCATGGGGATTTTTAATGGCGATATGGGAATCATCCGAAAGATCAATACCTATGAGGAGACTGTAACGGTAGAGTACGATGAGCAGCGCAGGGTGAAGTATCCGTATTCTTTGCTGGATGAACTGGAACTTGCCTATGCGATAACCATACATAAGTCACAGGGGAGTGAATATCCTGCGGTGGTGATTCCGCTGCTGTCAGGACCGAGACAGTTGTATCACAGGAATCTCCTGTATACAGCCGTGACAAGGGCGAGGCGCTGTGTAACGCTGGTCGGGAGTGACCAGGTGTTCCAGGAGATGATCCGGAATACGAACGAACAGAGACGTAACACCAGCCTTGCCGAACGAATCCGGGAAATGCAATGAGACATGGAGGATTATTTCAGACAATCATGGAGAGAGCCGTAACCTGGTTGTGGCCGGAAGTGTGCCCGTTCTGCGGCAGGGTCAGCAGCCAGGGGATTTGTGTTGCGTGCAGGGGAAAGCTTGGGGAACTCAAGGTTCGGGAACCGAGATGTATGCAGTGCGGCAAACCGGTACGTCATGCAGAGCAGGAATTCTGTTATGACTGTATGCATATGAAGCATCAGTATGACAGAGGATGCGGCCTGTGGATGCATGAGGCGCCTGTCAGCACATCTGTTTATCAATTCAAGTATCACAATCAAAGAAGATATGGGGTCTGTTATGCAGAGGAATTAACCCGCTGCTGCGGTCATATGATAAAAAGATGGAATCCGGACCTCATTATTCCAATCCCACTTCATAAAAAGCGCAGACGGAAAAGAGGGTATAACCAGGCGGCAATCCTTTGCAGGGAACTGGGAAAGAGGCTTGGGATTCCTGTAGATGAGAAGAATCTGGCACGAAGAATCTGTACGGCGCCCCAGAGGTCGCTGGGGCATCGGGAACGGCGGAAGAATCTGAGAAATGCATTTACTGTAAAAAGCAGCTTCCTGCCTGTTCCGGTGGTGCTTCTCGTGGATGACATCTATACGACTGGTAATACGATAGATGCGGCGGCAGAAGTATTGAAGAAGAAAGGAGTAGAAAAAGTCTACTTTTTAACCATAAGTATTGGACAAGGATATTAATAAAAAGAGCCTCTTTCCCTTGGATTATAAGGGTGACAGGCTCTTTACTCATGCACTATGATACTGATTTGATACTAATATTTTGCTTTCGTTATCTTCTGAACGATATCAAGCTGTGCTTTTGGGAAGAGATGTGCGTAGGTATTCATTGTGATAGTGGGTGATTCATGCCCCAGCCTTTCAGCAACCAGGACTGGATTCGCACCAAGATTTATCAACATACTTGCGTGAGAATGTCATTACGGTATAATAACGACAAACGGAAAAAGCCTTGATTTTCAAGGGGTTTGAGCG
>CAJULU010000055.1:14671-29809 GCA_910587575.1 uncultured Dorea sp. | reverse complement strand
GGCATGTACAAAGCGTGTCCCGTGATACTGAAATGATACTAAAAATATGTGCAAAATAGACAAACTAATGAAATGTGTGCATTTTATCAAAGAATCTGAACTATAAATATTGAAATAATTGCAAAAAAAGTGAAATCTGATTGGACAAGGATACTGATATTTGTTATACTAAAAATGATGTTTGGTTGTACAATATAACATTTTGAGGTGATTTATGTTAGATAAGAGAAAAGTAGAACTTATGACCCAGCTTGCCTTCTATGAACAGACAGAGGGGAAGGAAGACTTTAAGATCAGTGAGTTTTACCGCAAGGATTATACAAGTCTCCACATGATATGCTCTGTACTGTGGGTTACAGTCGGATATGTCTGTGCGGTGGGGTTATTTGTGCTGGTGAAGATGGAGGATATACTGGAAAACGTATCTAATAATCTGATCGTTATGCTGGCAGGTGCGGTGATTCTGGGATATATTTCTCTGATTATCGTGTATCTGATCATTACAAACCATGTCTTTAATACAAAGCATAAAGAAGCCAGGCAGAGAGTGAAGAAATATAATCATAATCTGACACGGCTGCTCAGGATGTATGAAAAGGAGAACAGATAGATGGACGGTATGTATGTACTACGAGGAAGATTAGAAGAACTATATTCCAGGAATTCAAAGATCTATGATAAAGCCCTTCGTTTTATACTGGCGGTAACGGCATTTATGCTGATTAACCAGAATGTAGGATTCATGAAGATTGCGGCGTCTCCGGTCGCTTCAGTGGCTCTTGCGGTTATCTGTATGTTCCTCCCGCTGATGGTAACGGTCGTGGCGGCGACTGCGCTGATCCTGCTGCACATGTATACCGTATCACTTGGAATCCTGGCGGTGACGGCGGTTTTATTTCTGATTATGTATATTTTCTATCTGCGTCTTGCGCCTGGTATGGCGCTGGTGGTGCTGCTGACGCCCCTGGCGTTCTTCCTGCATATTCCTTATGTAATACCGGTTGCCTGCGGCCTTGCGGCGGCGCCGGGGAGTATGGTAGCGGTAATCTGCGGTACGCTGGTATATTACATGATGGAATATGTAAAGAAGGCCGCTGCGAATATGGACGGTACGGGTGTCAAGGGGATACTGACCCAGGGGACGGAATATCTTGTGAAAGTCTTCCAGAACAAAGAAATGTGGGTGATGCTTACAGCGTTTATCATCTGTTTCTTTATTGTTTATACGATTCACAGGGCATCAGCGGATCATGCCTGGAAGATTGCGATTGTTGTGGGGATTATTGCAAACCTGGTTGTGGTTGTGGGGGGAGATATAGCCCTTGGCGTGCATACTTCCTATGGTATGCTGATCGGAGGCAGCGTTGCTTCCCTTGTGATCGGGCTGATTCTGGAAATTTTTTATTTCTCGGTAGATTATGCAAGAAGCGAGAAGCTTCAGTTCGAGGATGACGAATATTACTACTATGTAAAAGCGGTTCCGAAGCTTTCCGTTGCAAAACCGGAGAAGACGGTCAAGCGGATTAATGAAAGGCAGGAAACGGAGATTATTGATACAGAGTCTGTCAGAAAGAAGTCAGGTTCGGGAGTCGGAAGGAACGGAAAGAGACCGGCGCCTAAGAAGGGACAGTCGGTCAAGAAGCATGATATGCGGGAAGTGGATAAGATGCTTCTTACACAGAGCCTTAAAAGAGATCTGAACAGAAGAAATTAGATTCTGTCCGATAGATTTATGTTGTTGAAAAGGAGGTGAGGGAATGGAACAGCAGATTACCAGATTTGTAGAGAAATATGCTTTTAACGGATGGTATTTTCCAGAGGTGCGGATAACGGATATTGTGGAAGTACTGATTCTTGCTTTTCTGATATACCACATTATGGTATGGATTCGGAATACGAAGGCGTGGATGCTGTTAAAAGGGATTATTGTGCTGGCTGGATTCATTCTGATCGCCGCCATTTTCAAGATGCATACCATACTGTATATTGCCAAAAATTCTGTTACTGTCATGGCGACAACGGCAATCGTAGTATTTCAGCCAGAACTGAGAAGGGCTTTGGAGAAGCTGGGGGAGAAACAGTTTCTTCCATCCATGGTTCCGTTCGAGTCGGGGCGGGAACGCGTTCGTTTCAGCGAGGAGACCAGGGAAGGCATGATTGACGCAGCCTATGCGATGGGGAAGGTGAAGACAGGCGCTCTGATCGTGGTAGAACAGGCGATTCGTCTGACAGAGTATGAGAGCACAGGAATCAGAATGGACTGTCTGGTGTCCAGCCAGGTCCTGATTAATATTTTTGAGCATAATACACCTCTGCATGACGGGGCAATTATTGTACGGGGAGACAGGATTGTGTCGGCGACATGTTATCTGCCCCTGTCCGATAATATGAGGATCAGCAAATCGCTTGGAACCAGACACCGTGCGGCATTGGGGATGAGCGAGGTAAGTGATGCGCTGATCATTGTAGTGTCGGAGGAGACGGGTGCGGTATCTGTGGCTCAGGGCGGCCTGCTTTCCCGGAATATCACGGAGAAAGAACTGAGAGAGAAACTGATCAGCATTCAGGACCGGAGAGTGGAAGGCGGCAGGCTGGCAGCATTGTGGAAAGGAAGGCGGAAGAATGAGAAGAAGACTGACAGCTAACTGGGGTCTTAAGATATTAGCCTTTTTTAGCGCAGTGCTGATGTGGCTTGTTGTGGTTAATATCGATGATCCAGTAACAGATAAGACTTATAGCGGAATTCCGGTAAGTGTGATAAATGAAGAGATTGTGACAACGACCAACAGGACGTATCAGATTGTGGACAATACCCAGGAAGTTGCGGTGACGGTCAGCGCCAATCGTTCTGTTCTCAATAAGATCCGGTCAGAGGACATCATAGCGATTGCCGACATGAAAGAGCTGAGTCTGGGCACGCAGATTCCGATTGATGTGTCCATACCGGGGTTTAAGTTTGAGAAAGTCTATACAACGCCGGGTAATCTCCAGGTTAAGATTGAAGATGAGGCAAAAAATAATTTCCCGATTACACCGACTACTACCGGGACGGTCAGGGAAGGGTATGTGCTCGGGGAACTGAAACCGAATCCGGAGAAGGTGACGCTTCGCGGACCAAAATCTGTTATAGATAATATCAGCAGGGTAGTTGCAGAGGCAAATGTATCAGGTTTGTCAGAGAATGCGGATATAGAGGGCAAACTGATTCTGTATGACAGGAATAATAACGTAATTGACCAGACGCTTCTTGCTAATAATCTTGGAAAGGAGGGGGTCAGCGTACGTGTGACTCTGAATCAGATCCGGAGCGTTCCCGTGAAACCGGATACATCTATGATAACGGCGGCAACCGGATGTAAGGTAAGCGCTGTGAATGTGGAACCTCGGGAGGTACGTGTGACAGGTGATGAAGAAGACCTGGATAAGCTGGACAAGATTGAGATACCTGCGGAGGATCTGGAAATCCCGGACCTGTCAGAGAGGACAGAGCGGATGGTAGACATTTCTCCCTATCTTCCGGAAGGAGTGACGCTGGCAGATGAGAATGCAGGCAGCGTTGTGATAACAATTCTGATAGAACAGCCAGGTGTGAAGAATTACGAAGTGTCAACCAGTTCCATAACGGTGAATAATCTTGCGGAAGATTTAGAACTGGTTTACGGTGCGGTAGTGGATCTGGAGATTCAGGTCAGAGGACCTGCAGAGGTTCTGAAGGTATTTACGATTGCCAGGAAGGTGAGCATAGATTTAAAGAATTATCAGACGCCGGGTACTTATCTTGTTCCGGTGACAGTGGAATTGCCGGACGGATGTGAACTGGTAGACAGTGAGGAAGTAGAGATTATTTTAGAGAAAAAAACGGAGGATGATCAGGAAGAATAAACGGAGGAGATTATGGTTAAACAAAGAGTTACAATTACGAACCCGACCGGGCTGCATTTGAGACCTGCAGGAATTTTCTGCAATACGGCAAGTAATTTCAAGTGCAAGGTGACTTTTGAGTACGACAATACGATTGCCAATGCAAAGAGTGTACTGAGCGTTCTCGGAGCCTGCATTAAAAAGGGAGACGAGATAGAGTTAATCTGCGAGGGAGAGGATGAAGACGAAGCACTGAAAGAGATGGTAGCTGCCATAGAGGGCGGACTTGGTGAATAAGAACGAAAAGCAGGCGGATTGGAAAGAGTTTCTGATCCGCCTGCCTGCTCTTTTATTCACCCAGAACAACCATTACGCTTCTGGGATGTACGGTAATCCGTTCACGATACAAAGGATGTGGTTTCTGACGTTCTTTCCAGGTATCCACCATAATTTTCCAGCACATGGAGATGGGCAGTTCCGGCAGGGTTACCTCAACCTCTTCCCAGTACGCATTCGAGGCGATATAGATAAACTGGGGACCAGAACTTTTTTCCTGCCCGGTAAACATAACGCCCACATATCTGTCATAATCAGCAAAATGTTCACACCAGGGCGTAGTTCCATGGAAACTCACATCCGGGAATCCGTTTACACCGTTGCTGATATTGGTACGCAGCAGCCGGTGGGATTTGCGGAAATGGATCATGTATTTAAAGAAGTCGAAAATATCCCGGTTCTTTTCCAGCAGCCTCCAGTCCAGCCAGGAAGTAATGTTGTCCTGGCAGTAGGAATTGTTATTGCCGAACTGAGTATTACAGAATTCATCACCAGCCAGGAACATAGGGATACCGCGGCTGCACATGAGGATGGCGAAGGCATTGCGGATCATGCGTTTCCTGAGAGCCAGGATATCGGGATCATCCGTGTCTCCTTCCACTCCGCAGTTCCAGCTATGGTTGTCGTTAGCTCCGTCAGTATTGTCCCAGCCGTTTTTTTCATTATGTTTCTCGTTATACGAGTAGAGGTCATAAAGGGTGAACCCGTCATGACAGGTGATAAAATTCACGGAAGCATTCTGCCTGGTGTCGATGGCATAGATGTCATGGGAACCGGCAAGTCTTAGTGCGGCGGTCGTTGCCATGCCCTCATCGCCTTTCAGATAGCGGCGCATATCGTCCCGGTATCTTCCGTTCCATTCAGCCCACCGGTTCCAGGAAGGAAATGTGCCTACCTGGTAAAGCCCGTCTGCATCCCAGGCCTCTGCGATCAGTTTCACGTCTCCAAGGATGGGATCAAAGGCAAGAGCCTGCAAAAGCGGCGGCTTGTTCATCGGTGAGCCATCCTCATTGCGGCCCAGGATCGAGGCAAGATCGAAACGGAATCCATTTACCCGGTAAGTGTTGACCCAGTAACGCAGACAGTCCAGAATCATCTGTCTTACGATGGGATGGTTGCAGTTCAGAGAGTTGCCGCATCCGCTGAAATTATAATAATATCCTTCCGGTGTCAGAAGGTAATAGATATTATTGTCAAATCCCTTAAATGAGAAGAAAGGCCCCTGTTCATTGCCCTCTGCCGTATGGTTAAAAACAACGTCCAGATAGACTTCGATCCCATGCTGGTTGAACACCTGGATCAGATGCTTCAGTTCGTTGCCCTCCCGGTTGTGTTCCCGGTAGGAAGAGTAGCTGGTATTGGGCGCAAAGAAGCTGACCGTATTGTATCCCCAGTAATTATAGAGTTTTTCTCCGTCTACTTCACGGTAATCCTGCATCTCGTCAAATTCAAAGATTGGCATCAGTTCCACCACGTTGACGCCCAGTTCCAGGAGATGGGGAAGCTTTTCCAGGAGTCCGTCAAAGGTTCCGGGGTGCAGAACGCCGGAAGAACCATGTTTTGTAAATCCCCGGACATGAAGCTCATATATGATCAGATCCTCGGTGGGAAGCAGGGGCGGCGCAATATTGCCCCAGTCAAAGTCGTCCTTTACCACGCGGGCCTTGTAATGCTGTCCCCTTGGGGAAGAGTCCCCCCACTGGCTCTGACCGGATACTGCTCTGGCATAAGGATCCAGAAGATATTTATTCTTATTAAAGATCAGTCCTTTCTTCGGTTCATAAGGTCCGTCCACACGGTAAGCATACTCAAAATCTTCAATGTTCAGTTTGAACACAATCATGGAATATACATTACCGATCCGATAGTGGTCCGGAAAAGGAAGAACGGCAAACGGCTCTTCCTCGGCCCGGTGAAACAGCAGCAGTTCGATGGAAGTGGCTCCGTGGGAATACACGGTAAAATTCACGCCGCCTGGGATGGCTGTTGCGCCGTTAATCTCATAGAATCCAGGGCGTACTTCAAAACCGCTGATGTAATCCATAGGAACCAGATGGATGGTGCGGGGAAGAACGACAGCCTTGCCTGCCGGATGTTCCTGCGGTGTCATGTGTGTCGTTGTAACGGGTTCGTTTTTGTTCATATTAACCTATGCCTCCTTGTATCTTTGCAGAGAACTACATATCTAATTATCGACATGATTTTGAAAAATCATTAGGACTGGTTTTGATAATATTTGACAACAAAAAAGGGATAAGTTAGACTGTATTTATCAGAAAAGACGAAGGAAAGCGGGTGTGGGAAATGAGGAAGAAGAGAAGAAAAAGAATTCTTTCCATATGGAGTCTGGTGCTTCTTATTCTGTTTGCGGTATGTATGGCGGGCTGCGGCAGTCAGGAAGAAGAAAGCGTGCAGAAGGATCGGAATGAGAAGGATCGTGACGCAGGAAAAGATACGGATGAGGAAGAAAAGGAAGGGAAAGAGGAACTGCCAGAAGAAAACAGGCTTGCGGCTCCGTCCGTAACCGGCGCACTTCATGTTGAGGGAACAAAACTGTGTGGAAGCAGCGGCGAGGCCGTACAGCTCCGGGGGATCAGCACCCACGGGATGGCGTGGTTCCCGGATTATATTAACGCAGAATGTTTTGCCCAGCTGCATGATGAATGGAAAGCCAATGTCATAAGGCTTGCCATGTATACGGCCGAGAATGGCGGATACTGCACGGACGGCGACAAGGAATATCTGAAAGGGCTGATCCGCAGCGGGGTGCAGTATGCCACCGAACAGGATATGTATGTAATTATTGACTGGCATATTTTATCAGACAATAACCCTAACATTTATCTGGAAGAGGCGAAGGCATTTTTTGCCGAAATTTCTGCAGAATATGCGGGCGCCGATAACGTGCTGTATGAGATCTGCAATGAGCCCAACGGCGGGACGCAGTGGAGTGACATCAAGGCCTATGCACAGGAGGTCATTCCTGTGATCCGTGCCAATGATGAAAATGCCGTGATTATCGTGGGGACTCCTAACTGGTCGCAGTTTGTGGATCAGGCGGCTGCAGACCCGGTTACAGGGTATGAAAATCTGATGTATACCCTTCATTTCTACGCAGCCACCCATAAGGAAGATCTGCGCAGTAAAATGGCCGCTGCCATAGACAGCGGACTGCCGGTATTCGTGACAGAGTACGGAATCTGTGACGCCAGCGGGAATGGTGCGATTGATATCGGGCAGGCGGACCAGTGGGCGGATCTGATGGATCAGTACGGAGTAAGTTATGTGGCATGGAATCTGTCTAACAAAGACGAGAGTTCGGCAATGTTTCTGAGTTCCTGCACCAAGACCAGCGGTTTTGGCCCGGAGGACTTAAGCGAGTCCGGCAGATGGCTATACCAGATGCTGACGAAGAGACAGGGAGGAGCAGATGATGTTACGTCTGATGCAGAAGCCGCAGATCCGGAAGCCGGGGATCAGGCCGCAGACGGAGGCGGAAGCCAGGTGCTGGTGAACGGAGAGACTGAAGTTACCATGTATCTGAAAAACAACTGGGAGGAAGAGGGCAGGCCGGTACATCAGTATGAACTTACGATAAAGAATACTTCGGATCATGAATGTACGGAGTGGTCGGTGGATATCCCGTTTGATAAAAATATTGAACTTACAGACGGATGGAACGGAGATTACTCGGTACAGGATCAGACCGTTCATGTGACATCGAAGGAGTATAACGGAAGAATCCCTTCGGGGGGAACCACAGGAGATGTGGGGTTTATCGTGAAAATGGGGGACTGAAATGTCCCCCTGAAAAAATTATGAAAAAAGTTTGAAAAAGCTGTTGACAAATGTGAATCCATGTAGTAATATATGTATTGTCTTGAGGGACACGAAATAAAATAAGCGACAGTGGCTCAGTTGGTAGAGTACGACCTTGCCAAGGTCGGGGTCGCGGGTTCGAACCCCGTCTGTCGCTTTCGTAGAGGGATTCGGATGAATGAAGATATCATTCATCCTTTTTTTCGGTTGTTTTCCTTTTCAAAACGTGCTATTCTTATCTTATAACAAATCTGTAACAGAATTCAGCATTAGGAAGGAGAATGCCACATGGGATTTTTAAAAGGAAAGACAGCAATCATTACAGGAGGAGGACGCTCCGTCTTAAGTGACGGCAGATGTGGGTCCATCGGTTATGGAATTGCTACCGCATATGCGAAGGAAGGCGCCAATCTTGTAATTACAGGGCGGAATGTGAAGAAGCTTGAGGATGCAAAGGAAGAACTGGAGAGGCTTTATGGAATCAAGGTTCTGGCAGTCCAGGCAGACGTTTCCGCAGGGGCTGATAATGAGATGGTGGTTGGCAACGTTGTAAAGCAGGCGATGGATGCCTTTGGACGGATTGATGTGCTGATCAATAATGCGCAGGCATCTGCATCTGGTGTCACCCTTGAGGATCACACTACCGAGCAGTTTGACCTGGCAGTGTACTCTGGGTTATATGCGACCTTCTACTATATGAAAGCCTGTCATCCGCATCTGAAAGAGACGAAGGGGACGGTCATCAACTTCGCATCCGGAGCAGGGCTTTTCGGCAACTTCGGACAGTGTGCCTATGCTGCGGCGAAAGAAGGCGTAAGGGGACTTACCCGTGTAGCGGCCACAGAATGGGGGAAGGACGGAATCAATGTGAATATTATCTGTCCACTTGCATGGACGGCGCAGCTTGAGAATTTTGAGAAGGCATATCCGGATGCATTTAAGCAGAACGTGAAGATGCCTCCGGCAGGACATTACGGAGATGCAGAGCTGGAGATCGGACGTGTCTGCGTACAGCTTGCTTCACCGGACTTCAAATATATGAGCGGCGAGACAATCACGCTGGAAGGCGGCATGGGACAGAGGCCGTAAAACATATATTTCATAAAAGGGAGCTGTCTGGAATGGGATTTCCCGGCGGCCCCTTTTGTATGGGGATAATCCGGGCAGTTCGTGCGGATTATTTTTTATATTGGGATTAAGAATACAGGTGGAGAATATGAGTGAGAGAATGAATGAAAGTGTGGCTCTGGAGAATCCTCTTGCGACAGAGCGGACAGGAAAACTGATTGCCAGGTTTGCCATACCGGCCATTATCAGTATGCTTGTCAGTTCTCTGTACAATATTGTGGATCAGATTTTTATCGGGCAGGGTGTGGGGATGCTTGGCAATGCGGCGACAAATATTGCGTTTCCTGTGTCCATTATCTGTACGGCCACGGCGTTGCTGCTGGGAATCGGCAGTTCCTCGAATTTTAACCTGGAATCAGGGGCGGGAAACAGGGAAAAAGCGGGTCGGATTATGGGAACGGGACTGGCAATGCTGGTCATCTGCGGCCTTATGATTGCATGCGTGGTGCTGCTGTTCCTGGATCCGCTGCTGGAACTGTTCGGCGTTACGCCGGATGTGCTGCCTTTTGCACAGGATTATACGGGGATAACGGCTTTTGGAATTCCGTTTCTGATTCTGACTACGGGCGGAAATCACCTGATCCGGGCTGACAGAAGCCCGACTTACTCTATGACGTGTATGCTCACGGGGGCTGTCCTGAATACTATTCTGGATCCTCTGTTTATCTTCGGATTTCATATGGGGATTAAGGGAGCTGCCTGGGCAACTGTAATCGGGCAGATCGTGTCTGGCTTTCTGGTGATCCTTTACTTTACCAGATTTTGTAAGATGGAATTGTGCCTGGAGATGCTCAGGCCAAAGTGGATTTATTTGAAAGCGATTGCTTCCCTTGGCATGGCGGCCTGCATTAACCAGATTGCCATGGCCGTGGTTCAGATTACGATGAACAACACGCTGAGACACTATGGGGCTGCTTCTGTGTATGGGACGGATATCCCGCTGGCCTGTGTCGGAGTCATATCGAAGGTAAACATGGTCTTCATGGCTATCTGCATCGGGATTTCCCAGGGGTGCCAGCCAATCTGGGGATTCAACTACGGGGCAGGCAGATATGCCAGGGTGCGGGAAACGTATCGGAAGGCATTTCGCATCTCACTGATGGTGGGAATTGTGTTTTTTGGATGTTTCCAGCTTTTTCCACGCCAGCTTGTGGGGATTTTCGGAACGGGAAGCGAAGAATATTTTCATTTTGCAGAGAGATACTTCCGGATTTTTATGATGATGACATTTATGAATGGAATTCAGCCTATGTCTTCCGGCTTTTTTACCTCTATCGGAAAGGCGAAGCTTGGAATCGTGGTGTCACTGACCAGGCAGGTGATCTTCCTGCTTCCGCTGATTCTGATCTTTCCGTTGTTTATGGGAATTGACGGAGTGATGTATGCGGGACCGATTGCAGACGGAGCGGCGGCTCTGGCGGCGGTCGTCTGTTCAGTCAGAGAACTTAAGAAAATGCGGCAGATGGAGGCGGAAGTACGGTAAGGGGATGAGCGGATGAAGGAACGGATGCCGGTCGGTTTCATGTTCAAGCAGATTAACACAATTTATGAGAAGGATTTTAACCAGCTCCTCAGAACCATCGGAATTACGTCATCGCAGTGTGCGGTGCTGGATTATCTGTTCCGCAGCAGTGAGGAGGTGGTGAACCAGAGGGATATCGAGAAAGCCTTAAGTTTACGCAATCCCACGGTGACCGGGCTGTTAAAGAGACTGGACGAGAAGGGATACATTCTGTCCGTCCCCAGTGACAGGGACAAGCGGTGCAAGAATATCTATCTGACTGAGAAAGCATATGATATCCAGCGGCGGATGGAGGCGGACCGGAAGAAGATTGATAAGAAGCTTACGCTGGGGATGAATAAAAAGGAGAAGGCGGCACTGGAAAAGATGCTGGAAAGGGTGCTGTATAATATAGCCGAGCCGTAAAGGTCCAGGTGTTTACGGAACTGCCAGGCCGGATTCTGCATGGCATATGTAAAAAGTATATTTCTGACAGAAACAGGGATAAATTCCTTAGATTGAGAAAATCCTATCAACAGGATACTTTTCATTGAAATTTCTTAATTGATACAAAAAGGAGAACATATGTCTGCAGAAGTGATATCGTTCCTGCTTTCTGTTAAAAATGTAAGAAAACGTGTGCAATGTCAGATCATCCTGCAGTGTGCCCCGCTTCTGAAGGGGCTGAAGACAGCCTGTATGGTGAATCTGGAACAGGAGGACTGCCGTGAACTGGGAGCGGTCCTTGAGGGTACGGATCTGGAGTATAAGATTCTGATGGAGAATAAGGGGAGGTCTCTGGTATTTTTATACCGGCAGAGGGCGTTGGACGGATATCTGAGGAAGGGTGAGGTAAAAAAGTTCCTGGGACATTATGGCTATGATGTCCGGGATACCGGGGCAGCGCTTTTAAGGCTTGCAGACCGGGTCAGATGCCATACCTGTCAGAACAGCGGGTTTCCCCATGAGATCGGGGTTTTTCTGGACTATCCTGTTGCGGATGTCAGAGGGTTTATTGAGCAGAATGGGAAGGGGGAACTGATGCGCGGATACTGGAAGGTATATCACAATCCGGGAAGGGCGCAGATGATTTTCCTGGCATACGATAAGGCCAGGGTAAGCGCCGTGAATGAATACTTTGCGGGCCGCACAATTCGGGAGATTGCAAAAAGGGAAAAGAGGAAATAAAAATCGAGGGATAAGTCCCTCTTTTTTTTATGAGAGAACCATGTTATAATAAATGCACTGATATGCAGATTTGGGTATGAATATGCAGGCAGGTTAGGGGAAAGTTGGAGGTAAACCGATATATGAGTTATGCAGACCGAGTTTTTATTCATATGTGCAGGGATATACTGGAACATGGCACGGATACCAGGGGCGAGAAGGTCCGCCCGAGATGGGAGGACGGAAGCCTTGCTTATACGATAAAGCGTTTCGGTGTGGTCAATCGCTATAATCTGGCGGAGGAGTTCCCGGCACTGACACTTCGCCGGACGGCGATTAAGAGCTGTACAGAAGAGATGCTGTGGATCTGGCAGAAGAAATCCAACAACATCCACGATCTGAACAGTCATATCTGGGACAGCTGGGCGGATGAGGAAGGTTCCATCGGCAAGGCATACGGCTACCAGATGGGTGTGAAGCATGAGTATAAGGAGGGAATGTTTGACCAGATTGACCGGGTGATCTATGATCTTAAGAACAATCCTTACAGCAGGCGGATTATGACGAATCTCTATGTCCACCAGGATCTGCATGAGATGAATCTGTATCCGTGTGCTTACAGTATGACGTTCAATGTAACGAAGGGTGAAGATGGACGTCTGATACTGAACGGGCTTCTGAACCAGCGTTCCCAGGATGTGCTCACGGCAAACAACTGGAATGTGTGCCAGTATGCCGTTCTTCTGCACATGCTGGCGCAGGTCTGCGGGATGGAGGTGGGAGAACTTGTGCACGTGATTGCAGATGCCCACATCTATGACAGGCATGCGCCTCTGGTGGAAGAACTGATCAGCCGGGAACCTCTGCCTGCGCCAGAGTTCTGGCTGAATCCAAAGATCAAGGATTTCTATGAGTTTACGCCGGAAGATGTGAAACTGGTGAACTATGAGACCCATGAGCAGATCCGGAACATTCCGGTTGCAGTCTAGTACATCATTGCATTAATTCTTGAGTAATCAGCACTCGCTATCCGCGCCATCTGCACGCCTGCTAACCTGGATGTAGCCCGCTACACCGTCGGTTAGCAGACGCACGGCTGACACGAATATCGAGCACTATTACTTCAAGATTAATGCAGCGATGTACTGGTAGATTCAGGAATAGAAAAAGGAGAGAGACAGATGAAAGTAATTGTTGCGGTAGATAAGAATTGGGCGATTGGAAAAGATAACAAGATTATGTGGAGCATTCCTGCGGATCTGAAGTTTTTCCGTGAGACGACGCTGGGAAATATTATCATCATGGGGAAAAAGACTCTGGAAAGCTTTCCACAGGGCAGGCCCCTTAAGGACCGTGTGAACATCGTGATTACAAGAGATAAGGATTACCATGTGGAAGGAGCCGTGGTGGTTCATAGTATTGATGAAGCGCTGGTAGAGATGGGCAAACATGAAGGAGAGGCCTTTGTGGTGGGAGGCGAGAGCATTTACCGGGCCATGCTTCCATTGTGCGACGAGGCTCTTGTTACCAAGATCAACCATGCCTATGACGCAGACTCTTATTTTCCCAATCTGGATGAAGACAGGGAGTGGATTATGACAAAGATCAGCGAGGAGCAGACCTGTTTTGACCTGGAGTATTATTTTACCGTATATGAGCGGATGCCGGGGAAAGGGCTGTAGGCCATGAAGATTCTGAGTATTACGGCGCAGAAACCGAACAGTACGGGCAGTGGAGTCTATCTGACGGAACTGGTGAAGGAATTTCACCGGAAGGGACATTCCCAGGCGGTCGTGGCCGGGGTATACCGGGAGGATGAGGCAGAACTGCCGGAAGGAGTGGGCTTCTATCCGGTGTATTTTGAGACGGAAAAACTGCCCTATCCGATTGCCGGGATGTCGGATGAGATGCCATATCCAAGCACAAGGTACTGCGATATGACGCCGGAGATGGCTGCACAGTTTGAGGCGGCTTTTCTGGAGGTCATTACCCGGGCGGCAAAGGAATGCCAGCCGGATCTGATTCTGTGCCATCACCTGTATTTTCTGACTGCCCTTGTAAGGCGGCATTTTCCGGCACACAGGGTCTACGGATTCTGTCATAATACGGATCTTAGGCAGATGTGTAAGACGGATCTGAAACGGGAGTTCATCAGAGAGCAGATCCGGGCGCTTGACCGGATTTTTGTGCCTCAGGAGGCACAGAGGGAAGGGACGCTTAAGATTTACGGGGCGGATCCGGGGAAGATCGAGACGGTAGGGATGGGATACAACAGCCAGATTTTCCGCCCTGGAGAAGCGAAGGAAGCGGATGGCGTGACAAGGATGGTATTTGCAGGAAAGATTGCCGAGAAGAAGGGCGTGATGAGCCTGATCCGAAGCCTGTCTGCTCTGGCTGCACGGGAAGGCGCTTTGAGGCGGGAGGAACTTCTGGTACAGCTTGCGGGAAGTGCGGGAAATCAGCAGGAGTACGGGCAGATCTGCGAGATGGCCGCAGAGTGTCCTTATGAAGTCCGTTTTCTGGGAAGGCTGTCACAGCCGGAACTGGCCCGGGTATATCAGTCCAGTGATATTTTTGTGCTACCGTCCTTTTTTGACGGACTGCCGCTGACGGTTATCGAAGCCCTGGCCTGCGGGGACCGTGTGGTGATGACGGATTTACCGGGAATCAGGGAATGGCTTCATAGGTCTGCCCCTGGCGGTGACGTCAGATTCGTGGAGATGCCGCAGATGAGGAACACGGATGAACCGGTGCCGGAGACGCTGCCTGCGTTTGAGGAACGCCTGGCAGATGCGCTGCTTGAGAGTATCCGCACCAGGGAGAGGAAGACGGCGGACGTCAGCCGGATTTCCTGGGAAGGAATCGGAACAAGGGTGCTGGCATAAAAAGCTGGCATAAAAAGGTTAAAAATATCCGGTTGACAAGCATAGGAAGGTCATCTATAATAGTGATAATTCTTATAAAATATAGTAAGCATGAGAGAAATGCTATGACAAGGAGAAGTACGCAGATACCGGAAGTCATGAGAGAAGACGGCTGGTGGGAAGTCTTCGTGACGGGTTTGCAAAAGTAGCCTTTGAGCAGTGAACCGAAAGGGTGCCACATGGATATCTCTTTGAAATTAGGTGGTAACACGGATGTAATATTCGCCCTAAGCGACAAGCTTAGGGTGTTTTTTTTCCATACCAGGGGCATACCATAATGCCAGTACGGTTTCTGAAAGTCAGTGATAAAACGGGAGGTATGTATATGAAGAAAATCAGCGGTAACAAGTTATTGGTAAAGGCCTTGAAGGAAG
Source organism: uncultured Dorea sp. (assembly GCA_910587575.1). Classification (GTDB taxonomy): domain Bacteria; phylum Bacillota; class Clostridia; order Lachnospirales; family Lachnospiraceae; genus Sporofaciens. Next base: position 14,699 of record CAJULU010000055.1, on the reverse strand, counting down.
AAGGCGTAGACACATTGTTCGGCTATCC
>CAJULU010000055.1:0-14661 GCA_910587575.1 uncultured Dorea sp. | reverse complement strand
CAGGAGGTAGCGTTGGTGCATGAGGCGGATGCTTATGCCAGAAGTACCGGGAAGGTGGGCGTGTGCCTGGTCACCAGCGGGCCGGGGGCCACGAACCTGGTTACAGGTCTTGCGACAGCCTACTATGACAGTGTGCCGCTGGTATGTTTTACCGGGCAGGTGGCAAGGCATCTCATCGGGAATGATGCGTTTCAGGAGGTAGATATCGTAGGAATCACCAGAAGTATTACCAAATATGGCGTGACGGTCCGAAACAGGGAGGATCTGGGCCGGATCGTGAAGGAGGCGTTCTACATCGCCAGATCGGGAAGGCCCGGCCCTGTGCTGATCGATCTTCCCAAGGACGTGATGGGGGAACTGGGAAACGGGGAATATCCGGCGGAAGTGAATATCCGGGGATACCGGCCCAATACCCAGGTCCACATCGGGCAGCTGAAGCGGTCGATCAAGATGCTTGCCAAGGCGAAGCGTCCTCTGTTCCTTGCCGGAGGCGGGGTCAATATTGCGGGCGCCGGCAGGGAATTTACACGGCTTGTGGAGCAGACCCAGGTGCCTGTGGTAACAACGGTCATGGGAAGAGGTGCGATTGCAACGGATCATCCGCTGTATATAGGGAATCTGGGGATGCATGGAGCCTATGCCTGTAATATGGCGGTGGGAGAATGTGATCTTCTGTTTTCCATCGGCACCCGGTTCAACGACCGTATCACCGGGAAGCTTCACTCCTTCGCCCCTCATGCACAGATTGTACATATTGATATCGACACGGCCGCCATTTCCAAAAATGTACAGGTGGATGTTCCCATTGTGGCGGATGCGAAGGAAGCCATTACCAGGATGCTGGAATATGTGACGGAGTGTGACACGAAGAAATGGCTGGATGAGGTGGGCGAATGGAAATGTGAGCATCCGATGCAGATGAAGAAGAAGCCGGTTATGACACCGTTTGATGTGATCGACACCATCAACCGTGTATTTGAGAAAGCGATTGTGGTGACAGACGTGGGACAGCATCAGATGTTTACGGCACAGTTCATCCAGCTGAATGAGAAGAAGAAGCTTCTGATGTCCGGGGGACTCGGGACGATGGGCTACGGACTGCCGGGCGCCATCGGTGCGAAGATCGGGAATCCGGATGTGCCGGTGATCTCCATTTCCGGGGACGGGGGTATGCAGATGAACATCCAGGAACTGGCGACGGCTGTACTGGAAGAGCTTCCCATTATCAGCTGCATTTTCAACAATCATAATCTTGGCATGGTGCGCCAGTGGCAGAAATTGTTCTATGGCAAACGGTATTCCATGACCTGCTTACGTTCCGGCGCAGCGTGCAGAGGCAGATGCGGGGAAGTGGAATGTCCCGCATACACGCCGGATTTTGTAAAACTGGCAGAAAGTTACGGCGCAAAGGGAATCCGTGTGACGAAGGCAGAAGAGATCGAGCCCGCTTTCCGTGAGGCAATGAAGAGTGAGAAGACGCCATATGTGATTGAGTTTGAGATAGACCCGGAGGATCTGGTCTACCCCATGATAAAGCCCGGCGGGACGCTGGAGGATATGATTCTGGACTGTTAATGCAGGCGGCCAGAGGCAGCGGACCGGGTGGTTGGAAGAATAAATAAAAAGGAGACAGATATATGAACAGTATGAAGAAGCGGTGGATTTCCCTGTATGTGGAGAACCAGGTAGGTGTCCTTTCCAAGATTTCCGGGCTCTTTTCCGGGAAATCCTACAATCTGGACAGCCTGACGGTGGGAACTACGGAAGACCCTACAGTTTCCAGGATGACGATTGCAACGGTCAGTGACGATGAGACCTTCGAGCAGATCAAGAAGCAGCTGAACCGGCTGGTAGAGGTCATCAAGGTCATTGATTTTACGGATGTATTTGTCCGCATGAAAGAGATTCTGTATGTGAAAGTGCAGAAATGTTCGAAAGAGGACAAGGTGGAACTGTTCCAGATTGCGGAGACGTTCAAGGCGAAGGTGATTGATTACGGGAAGGACAGCCTGCTTCTGGAGTTTGTGCAGACGGCGACGAAGAATGATGCCGTAATCAAGCTGATGAAGGAAGAATTCAGGACGATTGAGGTGGTCAGAGGCGGCAGCGTGGGAATCGAATCCATCAGTATGATGGAGAGGTAACGTCTGCTTCAGAGGGAAAGGATATCAGAGAGTGCGTCCTTGAATTTTAAGGTTTGGGGTATTATAATAGATTTTGATAACATTTTGATAAGACAGTAATAAAATAGTATTGTAAGAACGGAGGACTCGAAAGATGGAGAAGAAGAATATTGACTGGTCAAATCTTGGATTTGGATATATGAAGACGGATCAGAGATACGTTTCCCATTATAAGGATGGGGCATGGGATGAAGGAACTCTGACCTCCGATGCGAATGTAGTGATTAACGAATGTGCCTGTGTGCTCCAGTATGCACAGACCTGTTTTGAGGGACTGAAGGCATATACGACAAAGGATGGGCATATCGTGATGTTCCGTCCGGATCTGAATGCAAAGCGGATGGCGGATACGGCGAAGCGGCTGGAGATGGCAGTATTCCCTGAGGAGAGGTTCCTTGATGCCGTCCACAGGACTGTGGAGGCGAATGCTGCATATGTTCCGCCTTATGGCTCTGGTGCAACACTGTATGTACGTCCTTATCTCTTCGGATCCAACGCAGTCATCGGTGTAAAACCGGCGGAAGAGTATCAGTTCCGTGTATTTACCACACCGGTAGGACCATATTTTAAGGGCGGTGCGAAGCCGATTACCATCCGGGTGTGTGATTTTGACCGGGCGGCGCCCCATGGGACAGGACATGTGAAGGCCGGGCTTAATTATGCCATGAGCCTTCATGCAATCGTGGATGCCCATAACCAGGGGTATGATGAGAATATGTATCTGGATGCAGCCACCAGGACGAAGGTGGAAGAGACAGGCGGTGCGAATTTCCTGTTCGTGACCAGGGACGGCAAAGTGGTAACGCCGAAGTCAGATACGATTCTTCCGTCTATTACGAGGCGTTCTTTAATGTATGTGGCAGAGAAATATCTTGGCCTTGAAGTGGAAGAGCGGGAAGTGCCGTTTGAAGAAGTAAAGGAATTTGCGGAATGCGGGCTGTGCGGAACGGCGGCGGTGATTTCCCCGGTCGGCAAGGTGGTGGATCATGGAACAGAGATCTGTTTCCCCAGCGGAATGGAAGATATGGGACCAGTGACGAAGAAGCTGTATGATACGCTGACCGGAATCCAGATGGGGCAGATCGAGGCTCCGGAAGGGTGGATTCATGTAGTCTGCTAAAGCGGGAATATAGTCTGGCAGTCTGTTGGGTGAAATAATTTATGAGGAATAATAGAAAAATAAAAAAAGGGGTGTACAGAAGGGCTGTCCTGATTGTCCCGTTTTTGTTGATTTTTAGTATTCTGGGTGCAGTTGTGTATTCGGTTGCCTGGAAAATATCGGCGGAGATGTCTCAGTCTGCAATCAATAATCTGGATGCAAGCCTGGAGCTCATTGGAAATACGATTGAGACGATCCTGGGAAAAGAGGCGGAGTTCCAGGTTCTGATCGCCCAGGAGATGGCGGATTCAAAGAATCCGGAAGATTTTGTCCTTTCTTATGAACGGAACAGCACCATGGTCAGGATCTCTATGATCCGTGCCGGAGAGAAGGAAGGAATTTCGAACACAGGAGAGGTGTTCTCAGAGGATAAACTGGATTTTTCGGCGGGAAAGACGGTGGCCGGGCTGCCGCTTTCCAGTTCTTACATTAATGATATGGGAACCTGGGCGTATACGATGAAATGTCCCATCACCAGGGAGGGTGAGGAGATTGCAACACTCTATATTGAGTATATCTATGATTCCTTTGATGAGGCCCTGCCAAATGATTTTTACGATGGTGAGGCAACACTTTATCTGATGGATGCTGCCAGCCGGAAATTCGTCATGAAGCCCAAGGGGATTGGCGAGAGAGATGCAGGGCATATGAATCTGAATGATTTTTATCATGCCAACAAGATCCGTGAGGAGGATATTAAGAAGACGGTAGATGAGGAGATCAATGCCGGGAATGATATGATGTTTTACCATAATATCCAGAATCAGGATTCCCTGATCTATATGTGGTCTGTGAATGAGGGCGTGGTCTATCTGATCGGCTATGTTCCTGTACAGGCAATACAGAGGGAGGGCGATGCGGTCAATCAGAATATGTTCATTGTGGTCGCAGTGATGCTTGCGGCATTCGTGGGCTGCTGTTTATTCTATCTGTTTTACGAAAGGCAGCAGAGAAGGATCCAGAAGGAGCGTGAGGCAGAGCGGGAGCTGCATAATAAGCAGCTTACGGAGGCGCTTCAGACAGCTCAGATTGCGAACAATTCCAAGACCACGTTCCTGTCGAATATGTCCCATGATATCCGCACTCCGATGAATGCAATCCTGGGGTTCGCCACACTGCTTGCCAAGGACGTGGATAATCCGGAGAAGGTGCAGGAATATACCAGGAAGATTTCTGCCTCCGGTCAGCATCTTCTGAGTCTTATTAATGATGTGCTGGACATTTCCAAGATTGAGAGTGGGAAGGTGGCGCTTTCTCTCGGAGAATTTGCGCTGAAAGACATGATTTCTTCGATTGATGCCATCATACGTCCTGCCGCCAGGGCGAAGGGGCAGAATTTTGAGATTGCTGTGACAGGGATCAAGCACGAGCATCTGATCGGAGATGAGACGAGGCTGAATCAGATTCTGATCAACCTTCTTTCGAATGCGGTAAAATATACTCCGGAGGGCGGCAGTATCTGGCTGCGTATGATCGGACTGCAGCAGCATTCCAGCCAGTTTGAGCACGTCAGGTTTGAGGTGGAGGATAACGGGTATGGAATGACGCCGGAATTCCTGGAGACGATTTTTGATGCATTTACCAGGGCAGAGAACAGTACAACGAATAAGGTACAGGGAACCGGCCTTGGTATGGCCATTACCAAAAATATCGTGGAACTGATGGGCGGGATGATTGAGGTTTTCAGTATGGTGGATATGGGAAGCCTGTTCACCGTAGATCTGGAACTTCGGATACCGGAGACAGAGGCAGACGACAAGTTCTGGGAACAGAAAGGTATTCACAGGATTCTGGTGGTGGATGACGAGCCGGAAGTCTGTGAGACGGTGCAGCTTCTGATGGAAGATACCGGTGTCCATGTGGAGGCGGCATATAGCGGCGAAGAGGCGCTGCGTATGAGAAACGGGGAAGACGGAAAGGATTATGATGTGGTCCTGATGGACTGGAAGATGCCGGGAATGGACGGGATTGAGACTGCGGGACGGATGAAAGAAGTCTGTGCCGGAAATGTTCCGATTCTTCTGATGACAGCCCACGACTGGGAGACGCTGGAAAAAGAGGCGTTAGAGGCAGGAATTGACGGGTTCCTTGCAAAACCGTTTTTTGTTGCAGTGTTTAAGGAGAAGATCCTTGAGATTTTGGGAGAACGGAGTCTGGAGAACCAGCATCTGGACACCCTTTCGGAGGGCGGTCTTTTCGGAAAGCATTTTCTTGTGGCAGAGGATAACGAGATTAATGCAGAGATTATTGAAGAGCTTCTGGATATTGAGGAGGCGACCTGCGAGATTGTCGGTGACGGCAGACAGGCCGTGGAGCGTTTCAGCGGCACGCAGCCGGGAAGTTTTGATGCAATTCTGATGGATATCCAGATGCCTGTAATGAATGGCCATGAGGCAGCGAGGGCAATCCGGGCGCTGGACCGTCAGGATGCGAAGATGATTCCGATTATTGCCATGACTGCCAATGCATTTGCCGAAGATGTCAAGGATGCGATGGAGGCGGGCATGGATGCGCACATAGCGAAGCCTGTGGATATGGAGTTATTGAAGCAGACACTCAGTCTTTATTTTGCAATGAAAGAGAGGAAGTAAATGAAGAAATATCTGAAGAGAGCGGCGGCGCTGCTTGCCGGCGTCATGGTCATCGTGACGGCCGCCTGCGGTGAGAAGATAGATCCCGATGAAAATCTTGCCATAAATGAGAAAGATGACGGTAAGACGGTCATTCTGTTCGCTCCCATGGAGAGGTCGCAGCCGGATGCCACGAATGTCGCAAGGACGGCATTTGACAAGACGGTTATCATGGCAGAAGAGAAGCTGGATCTGCGGGTGGAATACAATACTTATACTTCCGAGAACTACCAGGAGAAATCTTTTGATGACGTGAGCCTTGACCGGATTCGGAACCATATGGATGACCTGTATCTGCTGAACCCGGACGTATTGCAGAAAACGGGGGAGGAAGGCTTTCTTGAGGATCTGTCGGGACTTGACTGTGCCGGGAATCTGCGCGAGGTGGTAAAGACGGCGAATACGGTAAACGGTAAGCTGGTGGGGATTCCTCAGGAGGTTGTGGTCTACGGCCTGTTCGTGAACAAGGATATGTTTGATGAGTATGACCTGGAACTGCCGGATACGCCGGATGAGTTTCTGGAATGCTGCAGAGTGTTTCAGGAGAACGGGATTGAGACTCCGGTAGGAGCGAACCGCTGGTGGCTGGAAACCTTTGTATTTGCACAGGCCTATGCGGATCTGTATAACGGAGACAATCCAGAGGCGGAGATTGAGGCGCTGAATAAAGGGGAGCGCAAATATAGTGAGTATATGCGGCCGGGGTTCGAGTATCTGAAGGAAATGATGGATCTGGGGTATATTGATGCGAAGACAGCGTATACTTATGAGGCGATTGAAGGGGAAGGTCCGGATTTTATGGCGCAGAAGACGCCGGTTGTCATGGCATACTGGGGAGCTGCCAATTCGGAGACGGCTTACGGAAAACCGGATTTTAATCTCAGAGTGATTGGTTTCCCCAGTGAGCGGGGGCAGATGCCTGTGATGTCCATGACCGGAATGGCGGTCAGTTCTGAGGCGGAGAATAAGGAGGATGCTCTGGATGTTCTGGAGGTGATGCTGTCGGATGAGGCCCTTCAGGTATATGCGGAGACGAACAAGGTAATTTCCCCGTCTAAGAATGTGAAGGTGGACTGCATCCCGGCGCTTAGGCCCTTAAATGACCTGGTGAATGAGGGCACATATGTGCTTGCCAGCAATGCGGGCATGAAGGTGGAGCAGTGGGGGAATACCTGCCTGATCGTGCGTAAACTGATGGAAGGGGCTTCCGTGGATGAGTGTATGGCGGAGTTTGACAGGCTGCAGGAGGAATCGCTGAAGTAACAGAATTGATATTGAGTCGTTAGAGGAGTTTTCAAATGATAGTCAATGAAAGAATGGTCACATACATCCGTTCGCTGGAAGAACCGGGAAATGAAATCCTTGAGAAGATGGAGCAGGAAGCCCTGGATGCCCAGGTGCCGGTTATCCGCAAAGAGACCCAGAGCTTTCTTAAGGTGCTGCTGATGATCAGGAAGCCCTTACAGATCCTGGAGATCGGAACGGCTGTGGGCTTTTCCGCAGTTTTCATGAGCGGGTATATGCCGGAGAATGGACGGATCACCACAATTGAAAAGTATGAGAAGAGGATTCCCATTGCCCGGGAGAATTTCCGACGTGCGGGGAAGGAAGGGCAGATTACCCTGTTGGAAGGCGATGCGCTGGAGGTCATGAGATCCCTGGACGGAACTTATGATTTTATCTTTATGGATGCCGCCAAGGGGCAGTATATTCATTATCTGCCGGAAGCAGTCCGGCTGCTTGGCACGGGAGGGGTGCTGCTGTCGGATAACGTGCTGCAGGACGGCGATGTGATAGAATCCCGGTTTGCGGTGGAACGGCGCAACCGTACGATTCACAGCCGGATGCGGGAGTATCTGTATGAACTGAAACATCATGAACAATTGGAGACCGCCATCCTGCCTCTGGGAGACGGGATGGCGCTCAGTATCAAGAAGGGGACAGATGTATGAACAGAAAACGGCCTGAACTGCTGATTCCGGCAAGCTGTCTGGAGGTATTGAAGACGGCGGTCATATTCGGTGCAGATGCAGTCTATATCGGCGGAGAAGCCTACGGACTGCGGGCAAAGGCGAAGAATTTTTCCAGAGAGGATATGAAGGCGGGGATCGAATTTGCCCATGAGCACGGTGTGAAGGTTCATGTGACGGTGAATATTCTTGCCCATAATGACGATCTGGAAGGGGTAAGGCAGTATCTTCATGAGTTAAAGGAGATGGAACCGGATGCGCTGATTATTGCAGATCCGGCCGTCTTTGAGATGGCAAAAGAGATCTGCCCTGAGACGGACCGGCATATCAGTACCCAGGCAAATAATACGAACTATGGAACTTACCGGTTCTGGTGGAAACTCGGAGCAAAGCGGGTGGTCTCTTCCAGAGAACTTTCGTTAAAGGAGATCCGGGAGATCCGGGAGAGGATTCCAAAGGAGATGGAGATCGAGAGCTTTATCCATGGGGCAATGTGTATCTCCTATTCGGGAAGGTGCCTCTTAAGCAATTATTTTACCGGAAGGGACGCAAACCAGGGGGCATGTACCCATCCCTGCCGGTGGAAATATTCGATTATGGAGGAAACCAGGCCGGGAGAATACATGCCGGTGTATGAGAACGAGCGGGGGACTTTTATCTTTAATTCCAGGGATCTGTGCATGATAGAGCATATTCCGGAGATGATCGGGGCGGGAATTGACAGTTTTAAGATTGAAGGCCGGATGAAGACGGCTCTCTATGTGGCAACGGTAGCGAGAACGTACCGGAAGGCCATTGATGATTATCTGGAAGATCCCAGGAAGTATGAGGAGAATATGCCGTGGTATCTGGATCAGATTTCCAACTGTACCTACCGTCAGTTTACCACGGGATTTTATTTCGGGAAACCGGATGAGACAGGCCAGATCTATGACAACAATACCTATGTGAAAGAATATACTTATCTTGGGATGATCGGAGACGAGAGAGACGGAATGTACCGGATTGAGCAGAGAAATAAGTTCTCCGTGGGTGAAATGATTGAGATTATGAAGCCGGATGGCAGGAATGTGGAAGTAACGGTGCGAAAGATCGTGGATGAGGAAGGGAACGGGCAGGAAAGCGCCCCTCACCCGAAGCAGGTGCTGTATGTAGACCTGGGCTGTGAAGCGGACAGGTACGATATTCTGAGAAGGGCGGAACCATAGATCTAAATACTTTCAAGTGGAAAAGCACAAAAACAATGAGCGTCACATAGACTATATCAAATACGCTTAGAGGTGCTTCTCTTGAAATCATTTCCCCAACCCCTCACAGCCGCAGAAGAAAGATATTATATGCAAAAATATACGGAGGGAGATCTTGAAGCAAAACATATTCTGATAGAGCGGAATCTGCGCCTCGTTGCACATATCGTAAAAAAATACCAGTCCTCACCGGAAGATACGGAGGATCTGCTGTCTATAGGAACCATCGGGCTGATCAAGGCGGTTGTGACTTTTAATCCAGATAAATGTGTCAGACTTGGAACCTACGCCGCGCGGTGTATCGAGAACGAGATTCTGATGTATATGCGGGCAAAGAAGAAGTCATCGAAAGAGATCTCGCTGTATGAGCCGATCGGAACCGACCGGGAGGGCAATGAGATCCAGCTTTTCGATATCATCGAGACAGAAGAGGACGATGCGCACAGGAAGGTGGAGTTAAGTGACGATGTCCGGCTTCTGTACCATAAGGTGGAATCCGAGCTGTCGCCGCGGGAGCGGCTGGTGCTGAAAATGCGGTACGGATTATATAATGAAGAAGAATATACCCAGCGGGAGATCGCAAAGCAGTTAGGTATCTCCCGTTCTTATGTTTCCAGGATTGAAAAGAGCGCAATCGAGAAACTAAGAGCATACTTTTAAAAATACCAGACCAGAGAAGAACAAAGGCATGTCAGAAATCCGTTTTCAGACATGTCTTTTTCTGTTGTCAGGAAAACTCCCGCTTCTTAAGAGAATCTTTAGAAACGGAAGAAGAACCCAAGGATATCTTCAGAATATGTTTAGAATTCCATGTCGGCATTCTTTAGATTTCAGGAATAGAATAGCATTCATAAGAAAAACGACAGCAGATTCTGGGAACAGAAGCGAAGGGGGATTCATATGAAGGTATTCATATTAAGCGGAAGATTTGGATTTGGACATGAGATGGCGGCGAACGCAGTCAGAGAGGAATTCAGGCGGCAGGATCCGGAGGCCGTGGTCATACAGAAAGACCTTCCCTCGTATTTCAGTCCATTCATCAGCAGGATCATATACAAGGTATTCGGGCTTGTAGCGGAACGGTATCATGGAATCTACAACCTGGTCTATAAGATTTCCGGAAAAATGAATTCCGGAAACAGACCAAGCAGCCCGCTGATTTACCGGAAATTCTGCAGAATGATAGAGGAGTACCGGCCGGACGTGATTGTGTGTACCCATCCGTTCTGTGTGAAGGCGGCGGCAACCTATAAGGCGAAGTCAGACAGCCGGATTCTGCTTGTCACCTGTATCACAGATATCAGTATGCATAAGGAGTGGTATGCCGGTCAGACGGACCTGTATCTGGCGCCTACCGTGGAAGTGAAGGACAACCTGGCCGGTTTCGGGGCTTTGCCGGAAAACGTTCTGGTGACAGGTGTGCCGGTGCGGCAGCAGTTTCTGACTCAGCGGGCGCTTCCGGATGTATCCGGATCTTTAGACGGCACAGACGGCAGGAAAGACAAGGAAGCCGGGAAACAGGTTCTAATCATGGGCGGCGGCCTGGGAATCATGCCGGAACTGGATGATATATTATGCACGCTGCATGAGATGCCGGGGGTAAAGGCAACCGTGATTACGGGAAAGAACCAGAAACTCTATGAGGCCTGGAAGGGACGGTTCGATGATATTGAAGTCCTGGGATACGTGGAGCAGATTGCAGACTGTATGCGAAAGGCAGATCTGGTGATTACAAAGGCGGGAGGAATCACGCTGTTTGAAATCCTGCACAGTCAGGTGCCCATGTTCGTTATCCGGCCGTTTCTGGAGCAGGAGGCCGTAAATGCAAGATATGCACAGGAAAACGGATTTGCACGGGTAGTGTGGGATAAAAACGAAGATTTTACGGCAGAATTACAAAGACTTCTGGAAGATTCCGGCAGATTAGAAGAAATGAGAAAAAACATAGTCAGAGCGCAGCATGAGATGATGGACACAGAACTTTCCGGGGCAGTCCGGGAAATTGCACGGCGGGGACGCAAATCCGTATCAGAATACAGTTTCCGGGAGTCTGACAGTCTTCTGGCGATGCTGTCGGGACAAAGACTGTGTTCGTAACAGATGACGGCAAAAGGAGGACAAAGAGATGAAAAGAAAATATCAGGCTGGTACAGGCTTACTCTGTGCGGCGCTGGCCGGTTATGGACTGGTTCCCTCGGAATATCTGAAATACCGCTGGAGGCAAAGGGGCAGGAAGAGAAGCCGTGACAGCAGGATGGGAAAACGGCTGTATCTGACTTTCGATGACGGGCCGGACAGGGTATATACCGGGCAGCTTCTGGATCTTCTGAAGCTGCATCGGATTCAGGCTGGTTTCTTTGTTGTGGGAGAATTTGCCAGGGAGAATCCGGAGTTGATCAGAAGGATGAAATCGGAGGGGCATTTTATCGGGATTCATTCTGTGTCCCATGAAAATGCTCTGTTCAGAGGAAGAGAATTCATCCGTAAGGATCTGGAAGATTCGGTGGAAATCCTGCGGAATCTGGGGTGTGAAGTCTCTGCTTACCGTCCGCCCTGGGGGCACCTGAATCTTTGGACCTTGTATTACTGTCAGAGGATGAAACTGAAACTGACTTTCTGGGATGTGATGGCCCATGACTGGGCAGCCCGGGAGACAGCCGGTTCTATCGAAAAGAAAATCTTACAGAGGGTATTCCCGGGTGCAGTCGTCTGCCTTCATGATGGAAGAGGAAAAGATCATGCGCCGGGGCGGACGGTAGAAGCGCTGCGAAATGCTCTGCCGGTTCTGCTGAAACGGGGATATTCCTTCGAAAAGATGGATGTTTACCAGTGGTAATAGATGCAAGGAGGGGAGGAGCAGTATGAGTGAGAATCTGTCTGTGCAGAAAACAATCCGTTACGGCGGGGGATTTCTGGTGTTTGCGGCGGCTGTGAGTTTTCTGGTGCTTAAGGGAACTGATATGAGAATCGTGTGGGAGGCTTTGTCAAAGGCGTCCCTGGCCTTTCTGGCTGCAGGAATTCTGCTGGCAGAGGTTTTTCATCTTGCAGAAGGAATGAATCTGCGGATTCTGCTTCGGGCCTTTGGATATCCAGTTACATTCTGGCAGGGCATGAAATACGCTTATATTGGTTTCTTCTTCAGTTCTATCACGCCTTCTTCCACAGGCGGACAGCCGGCCCAGCTCTATGCGATGAAGAAAGACGGGATTGAGATTGCACATGGAACGCTGGCATTGATTGGGGAACTGGCAAGTTTTCAGATTGCAGTATTTTTCATGGAGCTGATGGCGATTGCGGCGCTGATCAGAGGAAAGGTGACACCGTCGGCGGAACTTTTGGTACTGGCGGAACTCGGCTTCCTGCTGAACATTTTGTTCATTACAGGACTGCTGTCTGTCATGTTTTCCCGCAGACTGAAAAAGAAGATTCTCGGCTTCCTGTACGGTGGGATTGATCGTTTCCCGGTGAAGAACAAGGACAAGTGGAAGGAACGCCTGGACGGAGCATTTCATGATTTCCAGACCTGTGCAGATCTGATTCGTCAGAAGCCGCGGATGATGGGCAGGGTGTTCCTGGTAAGCGTCTGCCAGGTCGTCTGCTGGTTCAGCATTCCCTATATGGTCTGCCTTGCAATGGGAGAAAATGCGGCCAGATATCCCCAGATGTTCCTGCTGCAGACAGTCCTGTTCATGACAACGGCGCTGCTGCCTTTTCCTGGTGCTGCAGGTATCAGCGAATATGCGTTTATGAAGCTGTTTTCCGGCGTGTTTGTGAAGAATCCTCTGGCGGCGGCTACACTGGTAAACCGGGGAATCAGCTTCTACAGTCTGCTGATCATCAGTGCATTGATGATGGTATTCCTGTGGAACTATAAGGGAGCCGGGAAATGTCGAAATTTGTCTGACGGAAATTCTTGAAATCCTGTATCAGGTATATTAATATAAATGTGGACAGCGGATATTATTTTTTTTTCCGCATTTCATAACAATCCTAATTCTTGCGAGCTATAAGCCAAAGCCAGGTTATCTTGGCCTTGGCCGCGGTCGCGAGAGTCGAAGCTTCACTATTTATCATTTATCAGGCTGTATCGGCCGATGATATCACAGATTCGTAATTTTATATAGGGAAAGGAGTTTTGAATGTCATTCAGCACGGTCTTGTCTGCCGCAATCCGGGGACTTCACATTGATCTGGTCCATGTGGAGGCAGATGTAAGCAATGGCCTGCCCATGTTCCATATGGTGGGATACCTCTCTTCGGAAGTGAAAGAGGCTTCTGAGAGGGTAAGGACAGCGATTCGTAACTCGGGCATCCAGATGCCGGCAAAGAAAATGGTGGTGAACCTTGCGCCTGCAATGGTGAGAAAGAGAGGGGCGTCTTTCGATCTGCCCATCGCACTGGCGGTTCTGGCATCCATGGGAATCTTCCCGGAAGGAAGTCTTGCAGACACACTGGTAATTGGAGAACTGAGCCTTGATGGAACAGTGAAAGAAGTGCCGGGAGTGCTCCCCATGGTGACACGGGCCAAAGAAGAAGGGTGCAGAAGATGCATTCTGCCGGAACAGAACGTACGGGAGGGCGCCCTGGTGAGAGGGATGGAGATTCTGGGGGTCAGCCATCTCATGGAAGCCTGCCGTTATCTCAGCGGGGAACAGAAGATAAAGGCTGTCATGGGCGGCTCAAGAGATGAGGTTTTTGAGGGAACAGAAGAAGAACCTCTGGATTACCGGGATATCCAGGGGCAGGAAGCAGTAAAGCGTGCCGCCGAGGTGGCGGTGGCCGGCGGACACAACCTGCTGATGGTGGGGCCGCCGGGAAGCGGCAAGTCCATGATGGCAAAGCGGGTGCCTGCCATTCTGCCGCCGCCGACCCTGGAGGAAAGTATCGAGATTACCAAGATTTACAGTGTTCTCGGTATGGTGGACAAAGAGCATCCGCTGATAACGGGACGTCCTTTCCGCAGTGTCCACCATACGGTGACAAAGTCTGCGCTGATTGGCGGCGGCGCCTTTCCGGTGCCGGGAGAGATCAGCCTTGCTCATGGCGGTGTACTGTTTCTGGATGAACTGGCAGAGTTTCAGAAGCCGGTGCTGGAAGTGCTGAGGCAGCCCCTGGAAGAGCGGCAGATCCGTATTACCAGAACCCAGGGAAACTTCGTATTTCCCGCTGACTTCATTCTGATCTGTGCCATGAACATCGCAACAACGAAATTGATACAATGGGAAACCGCAGAAAAGCCTGAAAATAAGGCATTTCGCGGGTTCTGCGGTTTTATTTTTTCGCTTTTTGAGCCTTTTTTCTGTTGAGTGAGCAGCTCCGTTTTCTGATTTTGCACCACTTTTTAACGATAGCAGGAATCGTTAAAAGGTTTGAATGGGGCGGGGCAGAGCCTTGTACTGGGAGCGATAAAAAATATTTAACAGCGGCACAGGCGGCAATAAAAAAATAATGCCATAGGAATTTGGGTACTCG
>CAJULU010000054.1 GCA_910587575.1 uncultured Dorea sp. | reverse complement strand
TAAGGATCTTGTAGCTTTCGGGCTGTGTGGGTTCAAGTCCCATCTTCCGCAGATCTGTCAGAGAGCTGAAAGCCTTGGTGTTTCAAGGGTTTTGGCTCTTTTGCTTTTCTGGAATGAGATGATGTTCCGGTCACTTTTGGTCACTTTACTTTTTCTTCTTTTCTCACATTATTTTGATTAGCAGCAACCCTTAAATAATCTGTAAAAAGGTGCAAAGCCTTTCATAATTCAATAAAGACTTTACACCTTGGTTTGCCGGTCTCTGTTCAGTTGTTATTGTGTTTCTTTTTTAGGTTCGGCAGTTTCGACTTATTTTATAATTTCTATGATTTTTTCGGCCGTCATACCTTCAGCTTCTAATTTCTGGATAAGACTAACTACTTCTTTACCTGTCATATCCTCACCTACTTCCATTATATCAATCGGTATTCCTTTTGATTCTGTCATTTAATTATCACTCTTTGATTCTGTCAAGTTCTGTCAGATTGATACCGGATGAAGCCAAGATAACTTTTAATTCAATATACCTTACTTTCATAGCTTTATATGTCTCTGACTCTTTATCTGCTAAGATCATATAACCTTGCAGTCTGGAAAACTCTTCAATATTTTTTTGAATCATTTCTTTTTCTGTCATATCCTCACCTACTTTCCATAAGTGCCGTTTACTTTGGTACTTCCATTATATCAATCGGTGATTGTGGTGTAAAGACTTTATTCGGTTATCGGCATAACCGCTTTCTCTCCCGCTTTCCCAGAACCTTACGCCGTATATACCGGAACGTCTCCTCCTCCCCGTCCCTCGCCAGCATCTTAAGCAGAAAATGAAGAAGCCTCGCCGTCTCCGGATGCACCATCCGTCCAAGCCTTGCCGCCCCTTTCTCGTAATACTGAAGGGGATAGGAGTCTTCATATTCGCTCCCACGGTAAGTCTTCCCAGCCGCAATCCGGTCAATAAACATCTCAATCACATACCGTACCGGCATCTTCATGCCAACAATCCCTTCATCCGGTTCCATACTGTAATCAATCCAGTATTCATAGTGATGCCGGTTTCTTCCCTTGTGATGAAGCCACGCCCTGGAATACCCGATATCCTCCCGCTCCGCATTGTTCGGACTTCTTGTCCCCTGGTAATACCTGCAGCCTACCAGAAACTCGGAAGGGGAATACTTCGAAAGGTCATGGAGAAGTCCCTGCCGGTACAACCCCACCTTAAAACATCCTTTCATAACCAGTAATCTGTGATGATTAATTGTCTTGAAATGCTGCCATGCCTTCATATCATTCCTTCTCCTTTATAATCTTACCAGAAATACCTGCCTGCTACGTCTTTTGCAGCAGCTGGTTCACCAGAAACAGAACCATCAGATGCGCCGGGTAGAACACATAGAAGAAATACTTCATCTTCCGTCCCCGTTCCCCGTTATACATGGCAATCGGGATCACTGCCAGCGCACCGTATCCCTGTATGCTGCCGTTCCACAGAAAATTCCATAAAGCCGCGCAGACCGTCTTCAGCCACAGATTCTCCCGCAGAAGATAGAATACCGCAATCAGAAGAATCCCCTTAAAGCTGTAATCCGTCCGAAGTAAATCTGCCGTACTCATAACCATCAGAATCTCCAGAACCTTCAGAGGCAGTTCCCTGCTGCGTTCCAGTACATACATCAGCACCACTCCCAGCAGCAGGGTGAAGAACACATTCTGATGTGCCGGATCCGCAGTCTTCCCATGAAACGCAAGGTCATACGGAACTTCCGAAATCAAGGCAAACCCGCCAAGCCTTATCATGTACCTTCGGATATTCCGGGTATGCCGGAAACCTTCTGTCAAAAGAAAACAGAAAATCGGGAAAGAAATACGCCCGATATAGCGTAACTCCCAACAATCCGGAAACAACACTGCCCCCACATGATCAATGATCATTGTTATGATTGCGATCCACTTCAGCTGATACGAGGTCAGCCCCGCTCTTTGCACCATTTCTTTCCATTTTTGTTCCATCTTCTTCCCTGCCTGCAAACACCATAATCCTTCGTTCCTTCAGTATCACCATCCTCTGGTTCTCAAGAAGTTCTGCCGTCTCAAGGATACCCTCCTCCGTAGACGCAATCCGATACCACTTCTTTCCCCTTGGGAGAGCCGGCAGCGCAAAGGAATGCTCAATCCAGTGCATATTATAAGCAATAAAACAATCCTCGCCTCCTGCGGCCAGCCCGCTGTAATAGACGCCAAGCTGGCGGCTGAACACCTCGGACGGAACCCGCCAGGCATTTTCCCCATGGTAAGACACGTCCGGAACCCCGCAGCTTAACTGATCCAGGCCGCACATCTCTTCTTTGGGCCAGAACACCGGATGGCTTTTGCGCAGGGCAATCAGCTCCTTCACAAAATCATGCAGTCCCTTATTCTTCTCAAGCCGGCTCCAGTCCGTCCATCCCGTGGGATTGTCCTGACAGTACACATTATTATTTCCCTTCTGGGAATTGGCAAATTCATCCCCTGCAAGGAGGCAGGGCGTACCCTGGGCAAGCAGAAGCAGAAGCAGCCCGTTGCGCATCTGCTGATCCCGGAGCGCCGTAAGCGCTTTCTTTCTGGTCGGCCCTTCCGCACCGCAGTTCCAGCTATAATTATATTCCGGGCCGTCCTGGTTATTCTCCCCGTTTGCCTCATTATGCTTCCTGTCATAAGACACCAGGTCGTACAGGGTAAAGCCGTTCTGATTGGTAATACAATTAAAGATTCCGTCCTTTTCAGAAATATGACGAAGCCAGTACATGACTCCTTCCACCATTCCCTCGTCCCCTTTGAGGAAACGGCGCATAATCGTCTGAAAATCAATCCGGTGAATCATAATCTTCGTCTTTTTCAGAATCGGATCTGCGTAAATGGCCTCCATCGGCGCAATCTGCGGATTCAGAATAAATCCGTCGATATGATACTCAATCATATAATGTCTGAGACATTCTTCCATAGTCTGCTTGGACACTTCCCCGGTAAAGGGCATCTCGAGCACCACCTCGATTCCCGCCTTATGACAGGCCTTGACCATGTCCTTTAACTCCCGCACCGCATCCTTAGACTTCGCATAAGATCCTTTGGGAGCAAACCAGTACGCCGATCCATATCCCCAGTAATTCCGGTAATGCATGCACTCCTCAAAATCATAGACCGGCATACACTGGATCTGGTTGATTCCCAGATCCTGAAGATAGGGAAGCTTTTCCACCACTCCCTGGAACGTCCCCCTTCCTGTCACCCCGGAAGACGCAGCCTTCGTATACCCCCGGACATGCAGGCTGTACGCAATCACACTGTGGTAGGGCAGACACAGCGGTTCATCTCCCTCCCAGTCATATTCCTTATCATAAAGGATTCCTCTTACTTCATGTTTCTGCACATCACACTTACGTCCCCAGACTTCCCGCCCGGCGATGGCCTTCACATAGGGATCAATGACCACCTGGCCGCCAATCCGGTAGTTGTATTCATATTTCGATGGTTCCAGTCCTTCCAGGGCAAGATAACGCACCTCCCCAAGTTCCCGCTTCATCTCATACACGGCATATGGTTTCTTTGCCCCGGCACGGTATATTAATAACTGACACTCCTTCTCCTGGGGCACTGCCACAGAAAAATTCACAACCTCTCCTATCATTGTAGTTCCTAACGGTAAGGGCCTCCCCTGTATCTCCTTCATGCCTTGACTCCTCCTGCTCTTTTTCAGAACCGTACAAGTTCCTTAGGGTTACCACAAAATCAGTTTTCATTTCATGACATACCTCATTACTCTACTGCCATCCGTCTACTCCGTACATTTCAACATTGTCCTTGTCAATCATAAATACATCTTCATAAATCTCCGTCTCATACTCCTCATCCTTCAGCATACTGATTCCGGTCCGGGCCGCAGTCTTGCCGATATTGATGGGCGACTGTGCCGCTGTTCCCGCAATCTGTCCGTCTGATTTCTTCAGTTCCTTCTTAATATCCGGCGAACCATCCACGCCATAGATAATCACATTCTTAAGACCGGCAAGGTTCACCGCAGTCTTTGCCGCAACCGCAAGCTGGTCATTACCGCACATGACGGCCGTAACATCCGGATATTTTTCCAGGATCTCCTTTGCGGCGCCCAGGGCCTTCTCAAACTCCCCGTTGGTGTCCACCCGCTCCACCACCTCGAATCCCTTCTCTGCCGAAGCAATCGCTTCCTCGAATCCCGTGATCCGGTCATTGATGGAATTCTGGGTCGGGCACTCCAGGATGGCCACCTTTCCGCCCTCCGGACATCTCCCGATCAGGTCCTCCCCGCAGATATATCCTGCTTCTACATTATTGGAGCCGATATAGGCATCCACATAATCCATCTCTTTCACCTGGGTATCCACATTGATGATCTTCACATCCGCTTCTTTCAGAGCGTCCAGAGCCGGCGTGATTGCCTCCCAGTCCACCGGACAGAGAAAAACCGCATCCATTCCTTCCTCAATCATCTCCTTAATCTGCGCCTCCTGATCCTCGGGACTTGAGGCCGGATCCTTCGTAATCAGTTCGTATCCCTCCTTCTCAATCACCTCCCTGATTGCGGATTCCAGTGTTATAAAATATGGGTTCTCCATGTCAATCCCAGAGAAACCAAACACATATGTATCTTCTTCATCCGGCGTCTCTTCTTCCTGCGACTCATCGGACACCGCATTATCCTCCGGCGTGCCAACATTCTTCTTACAGGCAGACAGACCGGAAATGCATACGAGCATCAGCAGCAATGCCCTCAGCATCTCCCTTTTTCTCATCATCTTTTTCCTCCTAATGCCTTTTTCGCATATTCTTCTATTATTCTGCAACATTTTTATGTAGCTGTGAATAGTAACTTTCAAAACCTTCTTGCATTTTGCCCTTTCCTTTGGTACAGTTAAAGTATCTATAAAACAAAGGAGACGGATACCATGGATGAATACATGACAGTCGAACTGACACTCGACAACGATGAAGTCGTAAAATGTGCGATCCTCACTCTGTTCGAAGCCGCTGACAAAGAATACATAGCCCTGCTCCCTCTTAATGAGGAAGGGAACACGGAAGAAGGCGACGTCTATCTCTACCGTTATGTGGAGACAGCCGAGGGCGACCCCGAACTCGAGAACATCATAGACGATGAAGAATATGAGATTGCCGCAGACGCATTTGACGAATGGATGGACACACAGGAATTTGAAGAGTTAGACGAGGAGTAACTCTTCTATAAAGCGGGAAGGGCCAGGTTCTTTTCCGTTTTTTTCTTTGACATAGCTGATGACCAGTCTGCTCTTTGCCCTGGTCATGGCAACGTAGAACATCCGCCGCTCCTCCTCAGTCTCTTCCTTCGTCTTCGCTTTCCGGTAAGGCGTGCTTCCCTCATTACTTTCTATGATGAATACCAGTTCATACTCCAGTCCCTTGGCTCCATGCATGGTCAGCATGGAAACCCCTTTCTGACCGTCTGTTCCCGGTCCCTTCCACCTCACGGCCTTCTGTTCACTTAACACTTTTTTATAATGATCCACATGGGCAGACCACTCTTCCACCGTCTGATACTGCCTGGCGCTCTCCCAGATCTCGTCTGCGGTCTCCATCAGCTCCTCTTCCGAAAGTTTATGCCCTCTGGCATACTCCCGCAGGAAATCATCATATCCCATGCCTTTGCGGATGTACTGGATTGCCGCATAAGGGGTCTTGTCCTTTATCATTTTCAGATCCCACTCCAACTGATCGATCCGGTCCATCATCCATGCCTTGTCACAGTAAAAATTCCGCAGAGACTCGAAACTTACCTGCCCCTCCATACTGTCACGGCCAAGATACCGCTTTGGCCTGTTCGCAATCCGCATAAGGTGTTTCCGGTCGCATCCGTTCTGGGATAGATACAGGTAACTCATCAGATCCATCCCGATAAAGTGGTCATAGATACTGTTCACCTTCTCCTTCATGACAAAGGGAATCTGATGCTTTGCCAGGACCTCCGTCAGAGCCCTTGCATCCAGGCTGGTCCTGTACAGAACCGCCATTTCCTCGTAAGGGACTCCTTTCCTGTGGTACTCTCTGATCGTTTCCAGTACATACTCCCCTTCTGCCGCCGGATCCTTTACCTCCTGGACATGGATGGTCTCTCCCTTTTCCTTCCAGGCTCTTATCTTCTTATCATAACGATTCTCATTGTGAGCGATCACACGGAGGGCGCCGTTTACGATATGAGCCGTGGAACGGTAATTGATATCCAGCAGAATCCTCTGCGCACCGGGATAATCCTTCGTAAATTCCAGCATAATCCCTGGTTTTGCTCCTCTGAACCCATAGATTGACTGATCGTCATCCCCCACCACGAACAGATTATCCTCAGGAGCCGCCAGCATCCGCACCACGTCATACTGCGCCTGGTTCACGTCCTGGAACTCATCCACCAGAATATAACGGAACTTTTCCTGCCATTTCTTTAGGATGTCCGGTCTTTTCAGAAATAATTCCCGGCACATAACCAGCATATCTTCAAAATCAATCTTCCTAAGCTTCTTCTTCTCACTCTCATAGATCCGGTACAGTTCCCGGAACCGGGTTGTTCCATAACGCTCTGACTCATACTCTTCAATCTCAAGACAATCATTCTTCACATTGCCCACCTCTGCCGCCAGCTCCTTAAGGGCCTCCCTCTCATCCCCGGATTCACCCTCAGGTTCCCAGTCAAGCTGCGCCGTAATCTGCCTAAGCAGAGAAAATTTCTCTTCGTCTGACAGCAGATTCCCCTGATTCAGCCGGTATGCCCATTTGAGAATTCCGTAATAGATTCCATGGAAAGTTCCGAACGTCACCGGAAGACCTTCTCTGCCCATGACCTGCCGGAAACGTTCTTTCATCTCATTAGCCGCATACTTTGTAAAGGTAATGACCAGAATCTCTTCTGGCCTTACCTTATACTTTGTGATCAGATATTCAATTCTCTTTGCAATGGTAAGAGTTTTCCCGGAACCGGGACCGGCAAGAACCATACATGGCCCGTCCTTGTGGGCTGCCGCCGTACTCTGAGCACGATTTAAACTCATAGACTCCTCTTATCTCCTTAATAATTCGATTCCCCTGCGGATTCTCTTAAGCGACTCCTCTTTCCCGATGATCTCCATGATCTCCGTTGCGCCTCCAGGAGTATTCTGTTTCCCGGAAACCGCAGTCCGCACCGGCCACATCACAAATCCGGTCTTGTACCCCTTCTCGTCCACATAGCCCTTAAGAACCGTGAACAATGCATCATTGCTGAAATCCTCCTGGGCCTCAAGCAGAGGAAGCACCTCTTCAAGCACCCCAAGAGACTTTTCCTCATTGGTCTTCATCTTCTTATGGCAGTACATGGCCGTGTCATACTCCGGCAGTTCCTCGAAGAAATCAATCTGCTCCCGGATATCCGGAAATACTTCAATCCTGGTGCGCACAAGCGCCGCAATCTTCCTCAAGTCATAATCCTTGGATACCACTTCCCGGATGTAAGGTTCCGCCATCCGGTAGAACCGTTCCTCATCCATGGCCTTGAAATACTCGCCGTTCATCCACTTAAGCTTCACGATATCAAAGACTGCCGGAGACTTGCTCATATGGCGGTAGTCGAACTCCTTCACCAGTTCCTCCAGAGAGAAAATCTCCTGGTTGCCTGCAGGGCACCAGCCAAGCAGAGCCACATAATTGACCACGGCCTCTGTAATGAATCCCTGGTCAATGAGATCCTCATAGGAAGAATGACCGCACCGCTTACTCAGCTTCTTGTGATTCTCGTCCGTAATCAGCGGGCAGTGTACATAGGTGGGAACCTCCCAGCCGAACGCCTCATAGATCTTGTTATACTTCGGCGCTGAAGACAGATATTCATTCCCCCGCACCACATGGGTAATCCCCATCAGGTGGTCATCAATGACATTGGCGAAATTATAAGTCGGATACCCGTCAGACTTAATCAGAATCAGATCTTCCAGCTCCTCATTGGGAACCGTGATCTCCCCGTAAATATCGTCCGCAAAGGTGGTTGTCCCCTCTGTTGGCATATTAAACCGGATCACATAAGGCTTCCCGGCCTTAAGATTCTCCTCCACTTCTTCCTTGCTGAGCCCCAGACAATGCTTGTCATAGACTACAATCTCCGTCCCCCCGTCCTCTGACACGCTGCTCTTTAAGGAGGCCAGACGCTCCTTGTCGCAGAAACAGTAGTAGGCATTCCCCTGGTCAATCAGCTGCTTCGCATACTTCAGATACAGACCGGAAGCATTCCGCTCACTCTGTACATAGGGACCCACCCCGCCGTCCTTATCCGGCCCTTCGTCATGGACAAGTCCGGTCTCCGCAAGGGTATGGTAAATAATATCCAGTGCCCCGGCAACGAAACGCTCCTGATCCGTATCCTCAATCCGAAGCATGAAGTCCCCTCCCTCATGCTTGGCAATCAGATACGCATAAAGCGCAGTCCTTAAATTCCCCACATGCATCCTGCCGGTGGGACTCGGCGCAAATCTTGTTCTCACTCTGCTCATATTCCATCTCCTGCTTTTTCTATTCTTCATTCTTTTATAAGTGTGCCTGCCGGAGCAGATCTCCTTACTCCGGCAAGGCAGACATTCCTGCACCCCTAACCAAGTTCCCTGCGCAGCTGTTCCAGCAGATCGTCCACCCTCTGATGGACAACGATATCCGCAAACCGCTCCGCATGATGGGGGGTCTCATTTACCAGAATCAGCTTATCCCCTTCATAATAATTAATCAGCTGGCTGCACAGATAGGAATTCAGATGGGATCCCAGTACCAGCAGCACATCCGCCTTCTGAATCTCCTCGGCCGCCCTGGTAATCACGCTGTTATCCACCATCTCCCCAAACAGGCAGACCCTCGGCCTTACCGGAATCTTGCAGTCCTCACACAGCGGCACCCTCACCGAATCCCGGATGAATTCCATGGGATACTTCCGCCCGCAGTGGGGACAGAAATTGTCATATACGCTCCCGTGCAGGTTAATTACGTTCTGGCAGCCCGCACGCTGGGGCAGCCCATAGATCCGTCTGGTAATGATACACTGGATAAGGCCCCGTCTCTCAAGTTCCGCCATTTCTACAAATCCCTTCCCCGGAGGCGTCTCAAGCCGGCTGAGCATCTCATTACGGTAAAACTCATAGAACTGTTCCTTCCGGGTCGAATAAAATGCGCTCGAAAACATCTCTTCCATGGAATAGCCATATTTCTGTTCTATATCATAGGACACGTCGCCGTCCCTGATCGATGGATAGCCGCTCTCTAAAAGCATGGCGAACCCGCTTAAAGCCGTAGTATAACGGCTCTCCTTCAGAATCTTCAACAAATTACCCTCAGACATACGCTCACCTTCCTTAATACAACAATATGAAACATCGTGTTTTCTTAATTGTACCACAACTTACCGACATCTATCAACCTTTTCTGACTTTTCTTCGCCATCCTGCCATCCTTTGAAACAACTCCCCAGGGACAGCCAGGACAAACACGATTCCCAAGACAATGGCAAAGGCCACCTTGACCGACTCCATCCCCCGCCTTGACGCTTCCGCCAGCTGATTTGTGACAAGATAGTATACGGTATAATAGATTCCTGCCCCAGGCACCAGGGGCAGAATTCCGGCCACCAGGAAGACCGTGATCGGACATTTCTTCTCCACGCTCAGCACCCGGGATAAAAATACCACTGCCATCGTCCCCAGAAACGAGGCAAAGGCGGCAGAAAGCGTCTGAGTGACGATTACGTGGTACACCAGCCATCCTGCCATTCCGGTAAATCCGCAGCTTAGATAAAACCGCTTTGGCACGTTAAAAAGCACCGCATACCCCATCGTCCCCAGAAACGGACATACCATGTGCATAATCACACCATGTATCACAGCATCAGCCCTCCTCCTAAATTGTTATATGCGCTCAGCGTCACACCCACGCCCACGGCAATATAGACAAATACCAGCAGGGCATCGATCATCCGCACCGTCCCGGACAGGAAATCACTGTCTGCAATATCCCGGATTGCATTTACAAAGGCAAGCCCTGGCACAAGCGGCATAATCGAACCTATAATCATCCCTCCAAGCTCCACGTCCCCCGGCAGCGGAAGATGATACGCCAGGATCGCAAGAGCCGTAATCATCACGCCGCCTACGATATTCACAATCATTTTCGACATCCGCAGTTTCTTTGCCGCCAGCACCCAGATATACAGCAGGCACCCGATCCAGAATGCCACCAGGCTTTCCAGGGCCGAGGCTCCAAGCAGATAACCGAAACAGCCGCTCCCCACCCCTGCCGAAAGCACCTGGAAATATCCTCTTTTCTCTGGCATTTTTTCAATCCTGCGAAGTCTTGTCATTGCCTCCTCGATACTGACCAGCCCTTCTGCTATCTCCCGGGACAGTTCATTGACCTCGGCAACGATTCCCAGATTAGAGGAGGACAGTGGAACCTGTTTCACCTTGGTATACGCCTCCTCCATACCATTCTCCGCACTGATAAAAATAGCATGGCTTAAGATAAAGGTATCCACATATTCCACATGGAAACGCTTACAGATCCTCGTCATGGTCTCATCCACCCGGAAGATCTCCGCACCGTTTTTCAGAAGGATCCTTCCAGCCTCCAGCGCCAGATCCACCACCTTCTTCACATTAATCTCCGAATCCAGCTGTTTTTTCAGATAAATCTTATCCGTCAGCCGCACGTCCCCCTCATAGACCGGCTCACGATAGTGTTCCAGATAATAGTTCGCCACAATGTGCGAATTGACAAATCCACATTTTCCCAGGAATTCCAGCGTCTTTTTACGGTTGCCCGTACCGGCGTACATGGTATCGCATTGGTTGCCGTAATGCTCGCAGATATGACGGATCATATACTTCGCATACCCTTTCCCCCGGTCCTCCATGCGGGTCACAATACTTTTCAGCTCACATTTCCGGTTCTTCAGCAGTTCCACTACACAGACGGCACAGACATCTCCTCCGTGAATCAGGGCAAACATTTCACTCTGATCAAGATAACTCTCAATCATCTCCCTTTCCGGGTCAGCCATAAGAAGCATATCCATGTATTCATCTTTATCCCTTCTGATCTGCTGAATCTTCATATCAACGCCCCCGTGAAAAAATCTTTTCTCATTATAGCACCTGTCCTGTAAAAATAACAGAGGAATTTTAGAAAGTTTCAGGGATGTTCCCCCTGTCTGTAACACCCTCCCAGAGATCATTGTATTACAGAAACAGAAAAAACATCCCTTCTTCACTGATTTTCATGTGTCACTATTCAGTTAATCTTCCCACCGGACAGAAAATCTCTTCTCCGGATGCAGAGTACAGAATTCCATCCTCGCTGTAGTAACAGGGATTTTCCTCCGACACTTCCACAAACATCAGACACGGGAAACCATCAAAGACACCTGGTTCGATATCACAGACCGTTGCCGGAATATAGACTTCCCAGATCTCTTCACTCATACCGTCAAAGGCACCGCATCTGATGCCGGTGCATCCTTCTCCCTTGGGGATAAGCAGCAGGCCATCACTGAGCATCACACGGTCCGTATACCCGGTG
Source organism: uncultured Dorea sp. (assembly GCA_910587575.1). GTDB lineage: Bacteria > Bacillota > Clostridia > Lachnospirales > Lachnospiraceae > Sporofaciens. The sequence continues at coordinate 18,771 of CAJULU010000054.1, read as the reverse complement.
ATATATCCTTGCTCATCCAGGATGAAACCGGCGATTTCTCCCGGAACATCCGGCTCTTCGGAAATATCCGGCTCTCCCGGAATTATACTCTCTCCCGGAACTACATTGTCTCCTGGAATCTCACTTCCTCCCGGAGTCACAAAATCCCCTGGGGCCACACTTCCTCCCGGGGTCACAGGTTCCCCTGGGGCCACACTTCCTCCCGGAATCACAGGTTCCCCTGGAACCACACTTTCTCCCGGAATCACACGATCCCCTGAAGTCCCGCTTCCTCCCGGAATCACATAGTTTCCCGGAATATCCGGCACATCCATGACCGGCGGATCTTCTCTCACCACAATCTCCGGCTTCTCTATTTCTGCCGGATTCATCCCCGGAACCGCCGGCAGCGTCTCCGTTCTTCCTTTCACCGTCCAGCCTCCTGTAATGTCTGCGCCAGACAGATTCTTAGCCCTTACCTCCCTGACAGGGACTGGTTTCACTGCCCCGCTTAAGTCTCCGGGGAAATCTGTCATTGTCCCTCTCATGTCCGTGGCCGCCGGCTTCCCGGCTCTGCAGATCTCTGACAGATCTGCCTCTTCCCATGCTTTTGCAGTCCCATAAACCACCGTACTGCATGCCGGTACATCCTGTACCGTTCTTCCTTTCTCTGCATAATTCTGCACGCAGAGACACAGGATGCCGAACATAACCGTAACCAGGCATCCCCGCATCACTTCTTTCCAGGGCATAGAAATACCCTGGACCCTTACTTTCAAAACCGCTTCCATAAACTATTAACACCTCACGATTTCATTATAGAACCCGCATAATACAAAGGAAAGTGGCATCACGAAACAAAGATGCCACTTTCCCTTAAGAACTTTCTGGTGTTATCTATTTAGTTAATATATCCGGCCTTCTTCAGTTCTTCCTCTGCCTTGCCAAGGTTTGCCTCAGATACACGCACAATCGGCCCGGTACATCCCATTCCGCTCTCTGCGTAAATGTTAATCTTCCACAATGCTTTCACGGCATCCTCCAGATCCATCACCTCAATACCTGCGATCTGTGCGGTCACAATCTCCTTCGGAGGCTCTTTCACTTCCTCAGCCGCCCCTGCCGGCTTCTGGGAAGCCTTCAGTGCGTCCAGAATCTCCTTCAGTCCTGCTTTCTTTGCTGCCGCAAATTCTGCCTTCGCAACCTCGAACACCTTGCCTCTTACAAGCTGCCCGGCATAACGGATCGCATTGGCAATCACCGGAGCGCCGCTGGCTCTGGATACGATCATGACTAACTGCTCATAACCCTCTCCGATTCCCGGGCCATAGCCATAGCCTGTCGCCTCAAAACTTCCGCCTGTGTTAAAAGAGGACAGCATCTTCACCAGAATATTTCCGGTCAGAGAATCCGTAACCATAATGTCCGGAGACGCCTGAAGCACGTCGTTTCCTCTCATCACGCACCCGCCGTCTGCCCTTCCGGACTCTGCAAATGCAATCTCATATCCTTTTTCCTGTAACTGTTTTAACGCCTTTTCTGTCTGGCGCGCACCGTCTACATTCAGGATACCCACCGTCGGATTCTTCGTTCCGCAGGCCTTAGCGGTAATGATTCCATAAATCGCATTCTTAATCATTCCCTCAATCCGGTCTGTACTGGAGGTTCCCGTGGTATTTGCGATAAACATCTCTTTTGCAGTTGCAGGCGTCACACAGCGTCCTACCGTAGACACGCCGATGGGGAACGGGAAATGCATGGTAACCGCTGCATCCACCTCTCCATTTTTCAGCATCTCTTCCATACGGTCATGGCCTTCTTCATCATTGGCCACTTTAATGGTGGTCACACCTTCTGCCTCTAATGTTCCGATATAGTATACGTCGATTCCGTCTTTTGCCGCTTCTACAGCCGCTTTCATGGAGTTCTCTTCCCCATGCTCGCTGCCCATACCCGTGAGGGCTACCTTCGGCCTCTTTCCAAAGCTTCCCGTCTCAAGGCCCTGCGCCATCTCCATAAAGGTATCGGCAATCATTCTCTCAATATTATTTGCCATCGTTACCGTCCCCCTTACTCTGCAATCAGGGAAGCTGCGAAATCCTTCATCGCCTTTGCGATCAATCCCTTTACCTCTTCCTCAGATACGCCAGAAGCCTTTTCTGCTTCTGCCTTTGTATTTGCCTGGATCACGAAGGAAACACCGTCAAACAGATTGGTCATACGTCCAAGGAACAGACTTCCTTTTCCGATGATCATCGCTGTCTTGATCTTTCCTGCAAGGATATCCTCTCTTGCAAATCCGATGTACGGTACGCCTGACGGAATATGTCCCTGTGTCGGCGCCCATCCGGTCAGACCATGGTTGGTGCTAAAGGTTGCCAGTTCTTTCCGGTCAAGCTCGCCTCTCTTTACAGCCAGGGCTGCAATCATCTTGTAGTTTGCCATCGGCACGTCGCCTGCGCCTGCCGGCTTTGTGATATCCGGATTCTGCATCTCGGGAGAGAATTTGTCGATATCCGTAATCTTAAGTCCTGCTCTCTCAAGCGGATCCGCTACCAGGCTGCCAATGACATTCTGCGGTGCGCTTCCTGTTCCAACGGTATGGCGTCCCAGGATGTCAAGGTTGATCTCCGGATTCTCTCCGTCATTCTCAGAAAGGATCACGCAGAAGCCTGCCAGACAGTCCTCTAAGATCGGAAGCCCTTTCTTCACATGGTCTTTTCCGTTCATACCAAGCTTTGCGGTACATCCGCCGGCCGTTACTGCCACACACTTGTATGCGCCTGCCTTGACCAGTGCAGCTGCCTCAATGAGTGCATGGGAGGGTCCGGCACAGAAACCGCGGCTGTCGGAACCTGTGGCATTGCTAAGGCCTGCAATCTCTGCAGCTGCCTTTGCAAAGTTGCCGCCGCCTCTCTGGTTCATGTCACCGCACGCTTCTTCCGCACAGTCGATGACGTACTCAATATCATCCTTGCTGATTCCCGCATTTCTTACACCATATAACAGAGCCAGTACGCTTGACGCCTTACTCATCAAGTTCTCATGCATCACGTGGGCAGACAGGTTCACATCAATATCATGAGCCCGCTTCACACAGGCTACCAGCTTACCCGCAACATAGATTCCCTCTGCGTGCTCGTCCTTGACTGCCGCTTCAATCTCGGACAGCTCTACGCCGGCCTCAACCCTTGCAACAATATCCTCCGTAATGATCGGGTCTGCCGCAAACGCATCCTTATGTGCGCTTACGAAATCCTTGTCAATCTTAACGACCTCGAACTGGTCACAGGCCTGTACCAGAAGAATGAACTCCTCCTCCGGCATGATCTCACCGTATTTGCCGTATCTTTCTGCGCCTTCCTTTACCTTGTCATAGTATGGGAATTCCACGCCTGCAAGATCATCCGGTGTCGCATTGCCGATGTATACCTGGTTCGGCCAGTAGTTCACACACTGCTCATAGGAACGTAAATGGCTCTCTAATTCTTTCAGATACTCAGACTCCGGATTTACGATTCTCTCTGTGGTCTGGGTCGTTCCATTATATACCACCATCTGTGGCGTATGCGCAAGCACATAGCTGGCGCCTCTGATTACACTGTTCATTGCTTTATTTACCACCTTTCATTTCTTCCATACAGAAGGGTTTCTGTCAAAAAGGGCAGACCCTGGTGGGTCACCACGGAGTCCGCCCCTCTCAAATCCTATCTCTTATAAAAACTTGCAGAATTCGTCTCTGATAGAACTCATCTCACTGACGATATCGTCAACGTCAAGTACCATCTCCATCATACTTACCTGCTCATCGTAAACAGCTTCGTCGAATTCTTCCTTCATCTCTGGTTCACATACGTGATATACCGTGAGTCCAAGCTGGACCCCTGTCAATGGACCTGCGAATGTCGGGTCTCCTGCTGTAACAGTCTCTGCTGCAAGACCTGCAGCTTCGCCTTCTGCTGCGCCAAGAACTACAACTAAGTTCTCTGCACCATACTCGTCAGCAAAATCCTTAACCCTCTTCTGATTCTCAAGATCCATTGCGCCTGCGCTCGTTCAGACGAAACATTCCGTTGATGAAAATACTACTTCTGCACCGGCAGTCTGTACGCACTCAGCGATTGCCGGTCCCGGAATTCCATCACGGTCTCCGATAATTATTGCTTTTTTCCCTTCTAAAATAGCCATAATTATGCTTTCTCCTTTCTTGTGTGGTAAAAAACATGTTTATGATCAAGAACTACATCTATTTAGATATACTTCTGAATCATCGCCTCGATGCTCTCTGGTGTTGCGTCATCCTTCACAACCTCTTCTACTTTCTCCCCGTCCTTATAGATTGCCATAACCGGAAGTCCAAGAATCTTCTGTCCGATTGCAAGACGGCGGGCCTTGGTTGTGTTCAGAGACGTAAATTTCATCTTATCCCCATACTTGTCAGCGAATTCATGTACCTTCGGCATCAGAGCCTGGCATGGTACGCAGCCGTCACCATAGAAATCTACGAATACATAACCTTCTGCCTCCAGAACCTCAGCCTGGAATGTATTCTTATCTACATCTATCATTTCTATCATCCTCCTTTATAGATCTGTAGTATCAATAAAACTTTAGAAGTAATCAGACAGACTTCTCTCAACCTGAACCGCCGCAATCGCTCCGTCTGCCGCAGCAGTAACTACCTGCCTCAGGCTCTTGATACGGACATCGCCTGCAGCATACACGCCAGGAATGTTGGTATGCATATCTTCATCCGTCTTGATATATCCGCGCTCGTCCATATCAATGATTCCCTCGAAGATCTTGGAATTCGGAATGGTTCCGATGAATCCGAACAGACCGAACATTCCGTCATCCTCGTCAGCCGTAACCTTCGTAATCTCGCCCGTCTTCACGTTCTTAACCGTCATCTCAGACAGAATCTCGTCTCCGCCAAGCTCCTCTACGACAGAATCCCACATGAATTCAAGCTTTGGATTCTTGAATGCCTTCTCCTGGATGGACTTCGCTGCACGAAGCTCATTTCTTCTGTGGATCAGCGTTACTTTTCTTGCAAACTTCGTCAGATACATTGCTTCCTCAACGGCTGAATCACCGCCGCCGACTACATAGACTTCAAAGTCCTCAAAGAAGTTGGCGTCACAGGTGGCACAATAGGAAACACCTTTGCCCAGGTACTCCGCCTCACCCTTACAGCCGATTGGTCTTGCATGGGCTCCTGTGGCGATAATTACATTCTTTCCCTGGTACTCTCCCTTTGCGCTCTTTAACACCTTTACCTCTCCCTCAAGGGATACCTCTGTAATCGTGTCAGATACACGCTCAGCACCGAATTTTGCTGCCTGCTCCGTCATTCTTGCAATCAGAGACGGTCCTGACTCACCCTCAACCGTCTGTCCAGGGTAGTTCTCGATCTCATCCGTGATCGCAATCTGTCCGCCGTCCTGTCCTTTCTCGATAATCAGTACGGAAAGACGGCTTCTTCCTGCGTACAGTCCCGCTGCCAGACCTGCAGGGCCTGCACCCAGAACAATTACGTCATAAATTTTACTCATAAAGAAATTTCTCCTTTTATAGTGGTATTCAGAGCTTAGTCGAAAATTGTCTGCCCGTCAACCTCTGTCTCAAGGGCTGTCAATGCCTTCTCAACAATCTTACGACGAAGGCTCTTCTCCTCATCTTTATCCAATGCAGGATTTCCAAGAGGATGTGGAATTGCGATAGCCGGAACGATTCTGTTCGCACCAACTGTCATAGAAATAGGAGTTACCGTACAGATATGTACAACAGGGATTCCTGCTCTCTCTACTTCTTTTACCATCGTTGCACCGCAACGAGTACAGGTACCTCATGTGGAGGTGAGGATGACTGCGTCTACACCATCGTTCTTCAGCTTCTGAGAAAACTCAGCTGCGAAAGCCTTGGATGATGCAACGGCCGTACCATTACCTGTCGTGGTATAGAACAGGTGATGCAGCTCTCCGATCTTTCCTTCCTTCTCCATGTCACGAAGTACGTCAACCGGTAATACACGGTCAGAGTCTTCATTCGCATAAACCGGATCATATCCGCCGTGTGCGGTCTCATAGGTCTCTTCTGTCAGATCCATAACGCCTGCGATATCATACTCGCCGTAGTGTGAAGCGCTGGAACTCTCAATGTGGTCCGGATTGCCCTTCGGAACGATACCGCCGGAAGTAACAAGCGCAATCTTCGCATGTGCAAGATCCTTCACTGCCGGATTCGGATCAACCCTGTCGAAATCAGGCATCGGGAACTCTGTCTCAAACGGCTTGTCAGCAAGCTTCTTGAGGAGCATCTTAACCGCACGCAGTGATCCTCTCTCCTTCTCGAAGAAGTTCACACGAACGCCGTTGGGGATATACCCTTCCTCTGAGGAAGCGCCGATTGCCTCGCCTCTTCCCACCTTAACCGCTAACGGAGCCAGCTTCTTGACAGCGTCTCTCATACCTGCCGCACTGTTCTTCGTAGATACAATATAAACCTGGGTCTTGAACATATCCGCTCCCGGGTTCTCCACATACATACCCGTAACAGCCGGAATTCCAAGCTCTTCCTGAACTGCCGCTGCGATCGTACCGCAGGCAACACCGTAACGTCCGGCGTTGAATGCCGGACCTGCCACGAATACGTCCGGAGCCTGTTCCTTCACCATAGCAAGGATATCTGCCTTTGCCTTCTCAAGATTCTCATTGAAATAAGAGTCACCACAAACGATTGTAGCAACAATCTCAGCATCCTCACCGAACTGCTGTGTCAATGCCTGACCTGGTCCGACAATCTCTCCAACACGAATCTCTGCCGGATAATCTGCTTTCTCTTCTCCACCAATCTGTGCAAAGAACTGATTGATGTAATGAACTACTTTTAATTTAGCCATGTTCTTATCCTCCCTTCTTATCTCGCACTCAGCTTATTGAAACCAGTCTCATTGGTTGCACCGGTAAGCACCTGAAGTTCCACTTCAAGAGAACCATCCTCACGAAGCGTCTCCTCACTTGCACCTGCAATCTTTGTTACATAATCCAGAGTTCCAATTACCTTGTCAAGTTTTGGCAGGATAACTACCTGGTTCGCATTACCGCCCGTTACTACTGCATCTGCCGCCGGATCGGAGTCAGCCAGTGACTGGGACTTTCCGTCGCGTCCTGCGTACTCGTCTGTAATGATAACAGTCTTAACGCCTTCCGCCTCGATCTTCTTGCAGTTCATGATCAGGTCAGTATCCGGATTACCGAATCCTTCCTGGGAAACGATAACGCCGTCAAGGTCTAACATCTTACATAACTTCGCCGTCCAGTCAGAAGAACGCTGCTTGTCAGCCAGATAAACGTTCTCATTGGTGATGATGTGGCAGACAAAGTTAAAGGTCTTTCCGTGCTGCTCGAACATATCGTGAACAACCGGATTGTTCAGATGAACATAAGTCGGGTTCTTATCACATGCGGATACACAGTTACCGGATACGATAGCGCCGTCCATAACCTCTGTCGGGCTCATGATCGTCGGAACGATCTTCTTCGCATCTACACCGTATACATAGGTATCATGCAGCAGGCCCTGGCTCTGAAGCATCTGTACATATGCAACTCTCGGAAGGTTCGGATACTTCTCCATCCCTTCTTTGATTGTACATGTCTCGTATACCTTCGTCTCATCCGGAGTAAGCTCGCGCGCCAGTTCCCCAAGATACACCGCAACTCTGAAGCCTGCGAAACGTACAGCCTTCTCATAATCATGCTGCTTAATGCCATCTACCGGCTCACATACCATTACCAGGTTCAGCGTCTTGGAAAATGGTGTGTAGTCAGCTCCCGGACCAGTCATGTCAATGATACCTTCCTGGAAACCTACGATCTTACCAGCCGTAACCACAGCCATACCCTTCAGCGCATAGGTCTTGCCTTCACCTACGGTATCAACCTTAGCGATGACACCCGGGAAGATTCCGCCTCTTCCTTCCACCTTCACTCTTGGCTCGATGACGTCCTTAACCGGTGTGATTCTCACAGACTCACCTGGCTTTGCGATATCAAAAGATACGCTCTTAATCTTCTCGTCTTCGAGAGCAACCGCTTTTACGGCCTCTTCGGATACATAAAGGATACCGTCTTCAATCTTAGACTCAGCCGCAAACTGAATATCCTTAATGTAAATGTGTCCCATTTCTAATCTCACTTTTGGTTCCCTCCTTAGAATATTGATATTATTGTTCAAAGCTTAAACGCTTCTACAACCTGTGTAAAGACTACCCGACATCCGCAGATGCCATTCCACTCTCCAGCAATGACCAGTCAATCAACTGAAAATCGTCATATACCGATTCTTCATACAAGTCAGACTTGAAGATGAACTTCCGGCACGCTTGTATGGCGTTCTCAATCAGCTTCACGGATCCCTCGTCAACCTCCCCCTTTCCCTGTGATATCATAATGGACTTATATGGTGTCTCGTTGGGCTTCACGCTTCCGGATAACGGATGCGATAACAATGTGTGCCCCTCGTGAATTCTGTCTCTCACTTCCCTAAGAATCTCTTCATAGGAAATATCCCGGTATACAACATGATGCGTCTCTTTCAGCCTGTCCAAAACCAGGGGATTATTGGTGATCACCATGTAATCTCTGCTTCCCATCAGTTTATTCTCCCTTGTGGTTTCTTCTTTGTGCTATTATGTAAAAAAAGGACGATTTAAACACAATCATGTGTGCAATCGTCCTTTCTGTCTTTTGCCCTGATAATCTATCAATTCATCATAAGAAATTTATCATACAGCACAAGATTCAGAATGTGGTACATTCCCCAGTCCTTTTGCCTGAAAGTTTCGCCTGGGCAGAATCTCTGCCTTTCGCCAGGTTTGCCTCTTCGGCGGCCATTGTTCTGACTCTCTCTTAGGAAATATCAACCCACTCTTACATTCTCTTCTATAATACTACTTATAGACAATCTGTATATCATTCATTGCCTGTACCTATAATACCCCATTGTTAAAACATTTGCAACCTTTAAATTCAAAATATCCAAATTTGTACATATCGCACAATATTCATCCCCATTTATTGTCTATTTTTTCAGAATACAGATGAAAGCCGTCAAAAAACGCCATACAGCAACAGCCTTACTGCACGGCGTTTTATTCTCTATTCAGTTTTATTTCTTACGATCCTTAAAGAAGTCGTTATGTACCTGCTTAATCACTCCGCTCAGTGCGAACAGCGCCAGAATATTCGGGATTACCATCAAGGAATTGAAAGTATCCTGCATAGTCCATACAAGCTCTACCTCAGCCAGTGAACCAAGGAATACACATACGGCAACGATTACCGAATAAACCTTCACCGCTTTGGACCCGAACAGATACTTGATATTCGCCTGGCCAAAGAAGTACCATCCAAGGATTGTGGAAAATGCGAAGAAGAACATACAGATTGCAATAAAGATGTCTCCGCCCTTTCCATACAGGGTAGAAAATGCATACTGGCTAAGCTCTGCTCCCGTCTTTCCTGTCGGAATGGAATGTGTCGTAATGATTACCAGCGCAGTAAGATTCAGGATCACGAAGGTATCAATGAATACGCCGATCATCGCCACGAATCCCTGCTCTACCGGATGATTGACCTTTGCAACTGCGTGTGCGTGAGGCGTGGAACCCATACCGGCTTCATTGGAGAACAGTCCCCGGGCAACACCCTTGGTAAGAGCCAGCTTCACGGTTGCGCCTGCAGCTCCGCCGACAATGGAGGACGGTGCAAATGCCCCTACAATGATTGCATGGAACGCATAAGGAATCTCCTTTACATTCACGATGATTACGATCAGAGAACCAACGATGTAGAAAGCTGCCATCACCGGTACGATCAGCTCCGTAATCTTTGCAATACGTCCTGTACCTCCCAGGAATACGAACAGGGCAAGCAGTGCGAGGATGATACCCATAATCCACTGCGGAAGTCCGAAAGCAGTATTGAACGCCGCTGCAATGGAGTTAGACTGTACGGCATTCCCCATAAAGCCAAGAGCCAGCGTAATCAGAACTGCGAAAATACCTGCCAGCACTTTACCGAAGGTTCCGCTGAATGCTGCACGGATATAGTACACAGGACCGCCTGTTACTTCTCCGTCATCACCCACCTGTTTGTACTTCTGCGCCATGATCGCCTCAGCGTAGATGGTGGCCATTCCAAGGAATGCTGCGATCCACATCCAGAAAATCGCTCCAGGACCGCCTACCGCAAGAGCTGTAGCCGCTCCGGCAATGTTACCGGTACCTACCTGCGCTGCAATGGCCGTTGCAAGAGCCTGGAAGGATGACATTCCGTCTGCGCCTGCCTTGTCGCCCTTCTTGAACATTCCGCCAAAGGTTCTGCGCATTCCTTCACCGAAACCTTTCACCTGGATGAATCCAAGGCTTACGGTAAACCAGATACCGCCCCCAAGAAGAGCTGCAATCAGAATGTAGTTTGACAGATAGCTTCCTAATGTTGAGAAAATATTATTCAACATTGCTTCCATTTACTAATTCCCCCTTTTGTATAGATAAGTTGAATATAAATTATTCATCTTCTCTATCATACCATTAAAAGGGGTTTTATTCAATATGCTGTTATTTTTTTCACATTTTTTGTCTATTTTGTACAGATATTGTATAAACTTGTCCAATTCCACAAAAAAAACAGGCGGTAATCCTTGATTTTCCGCCCGTTTTTTTCGGTCACTTTCCTTCTGGCCTCTATGTTTTTGGTCATTTTGCTAAACTTTTATTTTATTTTCATATTCTTTTTATTTTTGCTTTAAAAATGCGCCTACTTTTTTATCCTCACTCTTTATATGGTTCACCAGAAGGGCGATATGCATATTTAGATTCCCAAGGTCTCCCAGGGATGGGCCTGCCGCCGGAATCGCAGACACGATCTGTTTTAACTTCTTCTTGTACTCCTCGTGAAATACCCGGTGCGGCGCCCTGTTGGGGTATCCTCCCGCCTGCTGAAGCTGTTCCTCATGGGCAAAATGCCGGTCCACATAGTTGGTCAGGAACTTGATTGCCGGTTCCATGGCCGTCCTTCCCTGCCCCTTGTGGCAGGAATCCAGAAGTTCATTCACTGCACGGAACAGTTCCTTATGTTCCTGGTCAATAATCGCATTCCCTGTTTCCAGATCCTTTGTCAATTCATACTTCATAGCTCATATTCCTTTCTTTCCCTGTGTTCTACTTACTCTATTCTCAACTGCACAGAACCATTCCTATACAGCCGCACATCTTCCTCTGCCCCTATCCGGGAAAAGAAGCCAGACTCCTTATACATGAATCTCCGCCTTCATTCCCAGTACATCCCGGTTCTGATCAAGCAGCGGGCGGATCACATCCTTCAGATACGTTTCCACCTGAAGCAAAGCCCGTCCCACATATTTTGCCGGATCCATGGTTTCCTTCAGTTCCTCCAGCGTCAGATTAAATGCCGGATCTTCTGCGATCAGCTCAAGGAGATTATTGTCCAGCCCCTTCTCCTTCACGTTCTTTCCCGCTTCCATGGACAGTTCCCGGATCCTCTCATGCAGTTCCTGGCGGTCGCCTCCGGCCTTTACTGCATCCATCATGATGTTCTCCGTTGCCATGAAGGGAAGTTCCGACATGAGCCGCTTCTCAATTACCTTCGGGTATACCACCAGCCCGTCTACCACGTTAAGGCACAGATCCAGAATCCCGTCAATGGCAAGGAAGCCCTCCGGCACGCTGAGGCGCTTGTTCGCCGAGTCATCCAGCGTGCGCTCAAACCACTGGGTCGCCGATGTGACAGCCGGATTCAGCGCATCAATCATCACATATCTGGAAAGAGATGCAATCCGCTCGCTGCGCATGGGATTCCTCTTGTATGCCATGGCCGAAGAACCAATCTGGGTCTTCTCAAAGGGTTCCTCCACCTCTTTCAGATGCTGAAGAAGCCGGATATCATTGGAAAACTTATGGGCGCTGGCCGCAATGCCCGCCAGCACGTTGAGCACCCTGGTATCCACCTTGCGGGAATAGGTCTGCCCGGACACCGGATAGCAGGCCTCGAATCCCAGCTTCTTGGCAATCATAGGATCAATCCGGTCAATGGTCTCCTGATCCCCCTCGAACAGTTCCAGGAAACTGGCCTGGGTTCCCGTGGTCCCCTTGGAACCAAGGAGCCGGAGAGTCCCTTTCACATATTCCAGGTCTTCCAGATCCATGGCAAACTCCTGGATCCACAGGGTCGCCCGCTTGCCCACGGTGGTTGGCTGGGCAGGCTGGAAGTGGGTAAACGCCAGGGTGGGCAGCCCCTTATACTCTTCTGCGAACTTCGAAAGCTCAGCGATCACATTCACCAGCTTCTTCCTCACGATCTCCAGAGCCTCCGACATCACGATGATATCCGTGTTGTCTCCCACATAGCAGGACGTTGCCCCCAGATGAATGATCCCCTTCGCCTTGGGGCACTGCTGCCCGTAAGCATACACATGGGACATCACGTCATGGCGCACGATGCGTTCCCGTTCCTTCGCCACATCATAATTGATATCCTCTGCATGGGCTTTTAATTCCTCAATCTGCTCTTCCGTAATCGGAAGCCCCAGTTCCTTCTCCGTTTCCGCCAGCGCAATCCACAGCTTTCTCCAGGTCCGGAATTTCTTATCCGGCGAAAAAACATACTGCATCTCCTTACTTGCATAACGTTCCGAAAGCGGACTCATATACTTGTCATGACTCATATCCTTCTTCTCCTTCTTCTTTTTCTGTCTTCCCTCTGTGTAATTACAGATACTCTGAACCTAACTCTTGTCAATCCTCCGGTATTCCTTCCTCCACTGCTCAAACAGTTCCTCCGGCATATCAATGTCAATCCCTCTCTGGATCTCCCGGATTTCCTCCTTCATGGCAGAATCCATATTCAGAAATGCCGAGTTGCCCGAAAGCATTTTCACATACTGATCCCCCGGCAGTGCCTTGTAACAGCAGTACAGGTAGGTCCGCAGAAGTTCCATATCTCCGCAGATCCGGTAAGCCTCCAGATAGACCCTGGCCGCCTCTTCATAGAGGAAGCGCCGCCCGTAAGCCGCCCCCAGGCTGGCATAGACCCTGCCGTAGAACAGCTTGCTGATGGAATTATCCCATTCCCTGTTGATAATGGACTGGTAGACCAGGATAGCCGTCTCGTACTCTCCGCTTTTCTGCAGGCTGTCCGCCTTATATTTCATTCTTTCTACTTCCTTCAGATTCTGCAGATGCTCCAGAATCCCCTGGATCTTGTTAATATCCCCGGTGGCATAGATGGTCGACTCCCGCAGGATGGTCAGCACGAACTGTTCCATGCCCTCGTTCTGCCGCAGTTCCTCCCGAAGCTTTTCCGCCAGCTTCGGAAGCTCCAGCTCCTTGTCAATCCAGTTGCACAGCTGCCTGTTTACCATGGTATAGTCAATCAGATAGAGATTGTTGCAGATATAATAACACAATTCCTCAATCGTGTAGATCCTCATGTGGATTCTGGCGATCTCGTAAGGCTGTCTTGCCCTCTTCCTATGACATAGAATTAAACTGCCCATTGATTCCTCCTAAATGAATGGTCTTCTCCACCTGAAATCCCGTGGACGGGAAAAATTCACCGAATCCCACGTCTTTGAACGTAAGCCTGCAGGTACGTTCATCCATAAACAACACTTCAATCTGAATCCGCAGAGAATAATCCCTCCTATTGGGCAGTCCCTCCAGAGACACGGTCTCTACCTGCAGCTCCTCTCCCGCAAGCGTCTCCACATGGATTTCGATATCTGACGTATCCTCCAGAATCACCTCCCACTGCCCGTCCGCCTCATACCAGTGGGTGCCCCAGGACACGATGGGATACCACCCTTCCTGCCCGTTCACACGCATACGCAGGCAGATCTGTTCCGTCATCTTCGTCTCATCCAGATACACCGGCCCGTCATGATACTCCAGATGCCGTCTCATGGACGTATAACAGGCGCCTCTGCTGTACAGGTTATTGCCGATAAATGCCCGCCGCCCGTTGCACAGTACCTTCAGCGAATTAGGATACCAGTTATTCTCGAATCCTTCACCGGTCAGATAGACGGAGGAGACGACCTTCTTCTCAAAGACACTCTGAATAAACCTCTTAAACCGGTCGTCTGCCGCCCTGGCCTTATCCTTGACCTTCTCTTTCTCTTTGTTCAGCAGGGTATAGATGGCGGCAAGCTCCTTCATCTGCGCACTGGCCACCTCTTCCACCGTCACGAACATATCCCGGTCTTTCACGCCCACCACGTTAAGCCTGCGCAGCATATAGGCGCGGATCTCCTGGGCATCACAGTAAAACAGGGCAGACTCATACTGCCACAGTTCCTTGGGCTGATAGAACATATACTGACAGAAGCTTTCCTTATAATCCTGGACACAGACACAGTCCTTGGCCACGCCAAGACGCTGCCCGATCCCTTTTAACATCTTGGACATATCGATATTGGTAAACGGAACGGAAAAAGTCAGATAAGCAATATCCTCAAAACCGTCCAGCGTCATTCTGATAAACTTTGCCAGAAGCCACACCGCATCCCGCTTCTTAGAACCAATCTTCACCTTCTCACGGCGCACCGCCTTCTCGAAGAGATCCGTCACCATGGCTCCCTCCTGAACCGAAGCCAGCCTCTGGGCCTCCAGGCCGAACACCCACCGTTCCCTGTAATATCCCAGTACCAGGGGAATCTGAAAATTGTTGGCAGCAGCGCCCATAGTCTCCGGCTCTTCCTTTGTCTCATCGTAATAGCTGATCTGACAATTCTTCTCATTCAGGTCATATCCCAGAATTCCGCCTTTTCTCATGATGTTCCCCTCCCCTCTTCACATAGTTCCCTAATGAATTTTGAACAGACGCTTCGCCATGATCTCCTCTTCCTCATATTCCATCATGGCCTTGCGCCTCGCCGCAGGAGCCATGGTTGCCATGCTGTTCAGCCTTCCGTATTTGCCCGATTCCCGGATCTCCCTCTCATTCTTCAGGACCTCTTTCTCCGTGATAATGTCCTCTTTTCCTTTGGTCTCAATAAAATAGTAACTGATGGATTCATCACTGTATAAGACAAACTGCCTCACGTACAGATTTTCATAAATAGGCATCATCACCTCATTCTGATAACCAAGCTCGTCCCGGTTTCCATGCTTCATTTTATAGTACAGCGTCACACGGCTCCCCGGCCTTGCCTGATAGGAAATCATTACCTTGTCATACAACTGCAGTTCCCGCAGCCATTCTTCCTTATACCGCAGATAATAGGGGAAAACAATCTGTTTCTCACACATCTCCCGCAGCACCTGGTGAAGCACCACCTCCAGCGCAGCCGTATAATTATGGCTGGAAAAATACTTCAGAAGGGCAATCTTGCAGATATCTGACAGATCCTCCTTCTCGTCGCATTCATTGGCAATGATATCGAACACGCTGGATTCCAGATCTCTCCCATACACCACATACTCCCTGGAAACATAGGCAAGATACGCCTGTTTCAGACGAAAATAGACATTATCCGACAAATAATAGTCCTCGAATATCTTCTCTTCCTGAAATAAATTTTCCGAAAAAAGCATCTGTGTAATAATCCGCTCTCCGATCTTATAGGACGGGATTCCGTTTTCTTTGAGAACCTTCCACAATAATTTCATATCTTTCGTGGGACCACAGTAAAAATTCGCAAGGTACATGAGTGTTACCCTGTCGAAATGTCCTCTCTGAAACAGTTCAAAACACAGATAGCTTAAGAAGCTGTCCTCTTCATAATTCTCTTCCTTGATCCGCCTGCTGCACAGACGGAACACATCCTTCTCTTCGAATGCCTCCAGTCCTTTTTCCATCAGACCTTCAAAAGTGGGGGCCTCCTTTTCATTCTCCTGCTCCCAGACACCCGTCGTTGCAGCGTATTTGCGGCACATCTCCACAAACCGGGGTTCATAAAAGAGACGCTTCGTCTCGTAGACGATGGAATCCGTATAATGGCGCCCTTCCACAGACTCCCACACAACCCTGGATTCCTTGTCGTACAGACGGATTACCGTCCCCTCCTCGGCGTCATAAGGAATCCGCTGCCGGATCTCCCCGTCCTTTTCGATCACCAGGACGCATTTCATATTGGGCACCTTTGTGGAAACGGAGTAGGAGTAACAGATATCGCGCATGGCCTCCATACGTTCCGCCGTCATCTCCTCCGGCTGGCAGAACCTTTTATACAGAATCCGCAGCGATTCCGTAATATGCCGCTGTATCAGCTGCTTCCAGGTAAATACCACCATCTGCTCACGGTAATTCAGATACAGTTCGCCTGCCTGTTCCTCATAAGTGACCAGATTCGCATAGAGAAACGCCGCCTTCCTGTAATTCAAGGAATTGCCATGCATAAAATAAAGAAGGATCACCTTCGGCAGCGGCCCTCTGAACCTTTCTTCATCAAGAGTCATCATATAATATTCATAGAGCTGTGCAATCCGGAGTTCCGAATCCACCGCCTTTTTGTACCAGGGAAAATACCGCTTCTGCACCTTATTCCCCCGGATCAGAAGCGTACAGATGGTATTCAGAATCATAGGCTCGTCATAAAGCTTATAGATCCGTTCCAGAATACGGAACATCTTATCACTGTACTGCTTCTGCTGGCTGGCAAAATTCGCCACATAAAGAGCCAGTTCCTTGGTCATCAGACGGTATTTTGACGCAAAGTTAAGCACCTGCATCTCAAAGGGGCCTAACTTCTTAAGAAGAGTGGGCCGGTCCTGGTAACACAGGTATGCCTCCAGATAGAAGATGACCCCGTGCATCTCATACTGGAACTGCTGCTCCAGCAGTTCTATCTTCTTATAAGAAGTCTTATACCGGGTGTCCAGATCCATCAGCATATAGAGCAGAAGCAGGGAATCCTGGTGGCGCATATAAGTCTTTCCCACCTCGTCCAGCACACGCTCCGCATGAATCCCCTTTCCCCGCACCAGCGCAGTCAGATACAGGTAATAGCAGTTGGTCAGAGGGTCTTTTCCGATGGCAAAACGGTTATAATTGTAGTTCTCCAGAATCCATTTTGCCTCTTCCACCTTACTTCCCACCAGGTAGACATGGGCCTGCATCAACTGATACAGTTCACTGTGGGGCTTTAATTTCCGAAGGGAAATCATCTTCTCAACGGCGCTCTCCAGCCAGTTGCCGATCTCAATCCTTCCCGCCACGTAACCGATGTATTCCTTCAGGATCTGTGCCAGAAGCAGTTCCGGTTTCCGGTGGTTCTCATTATAATCCTGATTCTGCAGCACCTCGATCTCATAGGTGAGGGTCTCATAAGGCGTGATAAACTTCAGCATACCGAAATTACGCCCGCCGTGGAGACGGTCGGGGCGGACCACGTACTCAATCTCGTGGGCATTTCCCACGAAGTCGTCTGTGCTCGTCTCGGGACGAAGCACCTTGATGAAATCCCCCTCCGCCTCAATCCGGATGGGCATATATCCCCATGTGTTCTTCACAATCGTCAAAGTTCCCTTGGTAGGTTCCGTGATATCCTCAAAAAACATACCCTCTCCGGGCAGCGTCAGAAAGATACACTCCTTCTGCTTAATACCTACCAGAAATTCTTCCATGGACTGGTCCCCCAGGGACCATTTTCTCATATTATCATACAGATAAAACGTCCGTTCATTCTCGTACTTGAGAATCTCATAGAATTCCCTGGCCCGAAACAGACGCCCGGCCTCCGAGAAATCCTTGATGGCAAGCTTGCGGAAATCGTCCGTGCTCTGCACCTTGCCGTAAGACGTCATGACATAAGGCTTCTCAATGATGGCCGTCACAGACAGCTCGTACTCGCCGCCGCCGCAGACCACGGTAAACATTCCGTCCTCCACATGCCCCGGCCGCAGTCCCTTGCCGTCATAGGTAAACTCCACCTTCGCAGGATTCCCGTCAAACCCCTGGTTCTTAAAATGCACACGAAAAGAAGACGAGTACACCAGTCCCCGTATCTTCTTTCCGCTTTCCGTTCTGATTATAAAACTCCCCCGATATACTTCCCCTTCTCCGATAATGAGTACCAGATTGGTCTCATCAAATATGACATCAGGTTGTGATAACTGAAAATCTCCTTTGGAAAATTTCTGGATTTTATTTTTCAAGTCTGACACCTGCTTCTTTCGTTACTTATTCGTAAACAATACTACAGAAGATTATAGCATTGTTTGATTGTGAATGGCAATGGCAGAAACAGAATTTTTTATTTTTTCAGTATCAGCGCTATGAAAACCAGATCCTCCGTCCCCGTGTTCTTCATGCCGTGCCCGTCTCCGTCTTTACAGTAAAAAACATCGCCGGCTTCTGCTGGGAATGCTTTCCCGTTATCATCATACATTCCTCTGCCGCTTAGAATATAGTATGTTTCCGTCTCGCCGTGGTGCTCATGATGGCCAAGCTCACAGTTGGGGGGCAGGGTTACCCTGGTGAACATCCGGCAGTGGTTTCCCATCTCCTCTGTGTCAAGCAACGCTTCTTTCATCATAAATCCGGCGCCGCCGTTTACACGTTCTGCTTTTACAACTTCTCTTTCTCCTGCTTTTGTCATGATTTTCTCCTCCTCTATGCGTTCCAGTCCTGGCCGACGCCCAGGTCGGGGCGTACGGCGGTATCCATGATATCCTTTGCATCATAGAACTGCAAATAGCGGTTGCGGGAGTAACGCAGGGTCGTTCCGTCCGGGTGCAGGCGGTCGCAGATGACGGCGCAGATATCC
>CAJULU010000053.1 GCA_910587575.1 uncultured Dorea sp. | reverse complement strand
ACAGTTCCGGGCGGATATGGAGGATATCTGCGACAGGGTGTGCATACAGGGCAGCAGGAGGACGGCGCATGAATATGGTATGGTACTGCTGAAAACCCTAAAACTGCTGCGATCAGGAAGGTCGGGTACGCCGTCGGCGGAAACAGTTTAATTCCTCCAGTGAAAAGTATGCGGACGGATATACACAGATGAACCTGTTTAATGAAGCAGAGCATTTTACCAAATGTATAGATTTATAAACAGGTACGGATTATTTCTTACTTACAAAGAAAGAACAACCAACCCGAAAGAATTTACGGATTGGCTGTATCAGTAGAGCGGTATTATTATCAAACTATGTGAACTTTGATTACAAAATAATCCATTTTCCCTTTTGACTGGAACCTTCTCTTTTAATTACACCGGATTTTTTCATAGACTCCATATAATACTTTACCGTACTATATTTCTCTCCAATAATATCGGCAATTTTTTTCTGAGACAACATAGGTTCCGTCTCGATCACTTTCAAAATACGAGCCGTCACGGAATTATCAGCATTTTGGTTAGTTTGGTCAGTAGCTTGGTTAGTACCTTGGTCAGTGTGACTAACCAAGCTCTTGAACATAACCATAATGTCCTCACGCTTAATCGTATATTCCGGCATAGGATTTCCGGCTTCCTTGCAACTTTCTTTGATTTTTTCAATTCCACGTCCCCATGCTTCAATAAAACCGACTCTGAAAAACGTATTTGCAATCAACGGATTATATGGTCTTGACCGATGTTTCCCCATCAAATCATCGAGCGTCCAATCCTCCGGGAAAATGCAATCATTCGCGATATAAAGCCTATCTGCATACACACTAATTTGTATAGGAATCAATGCTCCATAGAATTTATGCGCAATAGCGTTAAAAACAGCCTCCCTGATTGCATCCTTGGGGAAAGGATAGGTTTCTACCCTCGTTACTCCCCTATAAGAAATATCTGCTTTCAAATATTTTGTAAAAATAAGATCAACCACTCGGTTTGCCTGCGATATTAGAGAACCATGAATTTCATCCTAATACCGCAATTCAGAATCAGACTCAAAATATCCTATCTTAACATAGGCTCCTGGTATCCACTTTTCTGGATTATGATGAAAAAGTAAAATAGCAGCCCTTTTCAGTTGACCATTTTCAAGCAAATTAAGACTGTCAAGCAGTTGCACATTTGTGGCATCAACATCTTTGCGATCCATTCTCCTACTGAGAATTGCTTGTTCCCGAAAAATATCAAAGCTATCATTTCTCAAATCCCGCACCGTTACATTCTGAATCGGAACACTATCCCATGTAATTCCAGTCTTTTGCAACAGAAATTGATTAAGCGCCTGCCCCTTTAACTGTTGTTTGGTGCTACCGCTCCGATAGTGATATTCTCCCTTATAATTAACAGGATAACTGTTCGGATTTACGCAAATTTCAATATAGTCCTTTCCATCTTCTGTCAGCAAATTCACATCCACAATTATGCCAAGAATATCTCGGACTTTATTCGGTATATCCTCCATCAGTTTTTTGCTATCTTGTACACCAATTACTGTACCATCATCATTTGTGCCAATGTAAATCTTTCCACCTTGTGCGTTTGCAAAACCGCATATCCATTTAAGATATTCGTCCCGCCAAGATTCTTTCCATTCGACATTTTGGCTCTCCGCCACCGACACACACCTCCTTAGGTATTTCCTTCCGCAATGTCTCGTGTAATGCTATAATATGAGGCTTCCTGCATGGGGGGATCACATTCGTCCAGTAAGATGATGACTTTCTTCTTAGATAGTAGTGCATCAGAAATCATTTGTTCAAAATCCTGATGGCCGATGCCAAGAGATTTTCGCATAATTACACCTCACAGTCTTTTCTTGTATCGTATCATTCTTTTTGGTGGATTTCAACGATGAAAGAAGCGATTACGAAAAAGTATACCCAAGGGCATACCGTGCTGCATGCTCTGCGGGCGGGTGGACTCCGTCCAGTAAGGGATACCTAAGGGCACGTCTTAATGCCTGCCCTGCGGGCGGAGGTATAGTTAAGCATAAGAACTACCCATATGGGTAGTTCCAATTTAAAAATACTTAGGATAAAATAAGTTTGGAATACTGGAAGGATGTATGCAAAGATGAGTATGAAAAAAGGAGATCATGCAGACGAGCGTTATATTCGCCCAAAAGGAGCAGAGAAAAAGTTTAAGCTGGCCAAAGAGCTGGGACAGACGCTCTACCTGTACGGTATCGTAGGGAGCGGCAAGACAGCTTTCATAAAAGATATGCTCAGACGCAAAAGATACAACTACTATTCTGCAAGAGAAACAAGTGTGGAAGACATGCAGATTTTAGAAGATGGGAAACAGCATATTCTTGTCGTAGATGATCTGCAGGAGGTGCAGACGGAAGGCCAGAGAGAGGCGTATGCAGAGAAACTGAGCCACTTTTCATCCAGAAAGGATGTGTGGCTGATCCTGATATCCCGATGTGCAATTCCCCAATGGCTTATGACAACCTATATGGAGGAGGCCTTCCTTGTGATCAAAGAGAAGGATTTTCAGTTTGACCGTGCGGGACAGGATGCCTATTTTGAAAAATGGAATATCACGCTTCCTGCGGGGACGGCAGACAAGATCTGGATGATTTCCAAGGGGAATCCTCTCTTCCTTCGGTTTATCGCGTTGGCAGATGGGGATGTGGAACAGGCGGTCAGCGATACGTGGAGTTACCTGTTCCGCCTTTTTGACCAGTGGGATCCAGAGATTCAGGAATTTGTAATGGAAATGTCCGTGGTGGAGCAGTTTGATGCCCATATGGCACAGATGGTCACAGGAAGGGCGGATGTCCAGAGAATTCTGAAAAAGGCAATGGAGACAGGGAACTTCTTAAAGGAAAAAGACGGAGTGTATGAGTTCAATTTTATTTTGAGAAACAGTATGCAGACTTATTTTCGGAAAAAATTCGATCCGGATATCATAGCCAGAATCTATTATAATGCAGGGCATATGTATGAGGTGTATGGAGATATTCCAAACGCCCTTCGGATGTATGAGGCGGGCGGAGATAAAAAAAGTATTTTCCGTCTTTTGGTTTCCAATGCAAGGCAGAATCCTGCAAGCGGCCATTATTTTGAACTGCGGCACTATTATCTTTTGCTGCCAGAGGAAGCCATCTGTACCAGTCCTGTTCTGATGGCGGGTATGAGTATGCTCCAGTCCATGCTGATGAATCTGGAAGAGAGTGAACGCTGGTATCAGAGGCTGAGGGATTTTATGGAAAAAAGTGAGGGGAGTTTAAGGCGGGAGGCCGGAAACAGGCTTTTGTATCTGGATATCGCCCTTCCACACAGGGGCACAGTTCGGATGGTGGATCTCTTAAAGCATGCAGGCACTCTTTTAAAAAATGGGAAGGCTATCCTGCCGGAATTTTCCGTAACCTCCAATCTTCCCTCCATTATGAATGGCGGGAAGGATTTCTGCGAGTGGAGTAAAGTGGATAAAGAGCTGGCAGTCAGTATAGGAAAGATCGTAGAATTTGTCTTGGGAAAATACGGAAAAGGCCTGGTAAGCATTGCCCTTGCAGAGAGTTATTTTGAAAAAGGCATGGACTCCTATGAGGTGGTATCCCTTGCGGAGAAAGGCCGTATGCAGGCAGAGGCCGGAGGAAAGAAAGAGCAGGTATTTGTTGCCGTGGGAATTCTTGTATGGCTGTCTCTCATCAATGGGCGCGCAGAAGACGCACAGGATATCTTAAATGGCTTCCGTCACAGCATAGAGAAAGAAACGTTGCAGATCTTTCCCAATCTCTATGCGCTTCAGTGCCGGATTTACCTGTATCAGGGGAAGCTGCCTCAGGTACTGGAGTGGATGGAAAGAGCACCTGATGAAAACAGAGATTTCTGTTCTCTGGAGCGGTTTTGCTATCTTACCAAGATACGGTGTTATATCCAATTTGGAAAATATGATAAGGCATACGGGCTTCTTTTGAAAATGGCTTATTATGCAGATGTACAGAAAAGAAATTACATTGCGATGGAGACAAAGCTTCTTCTTGCGATCGTCAGATACCGCATGAAAGAGGAAGGATGGAAGGAGCTTTTGCAGGAGTGTATCGTACAGGCCGAGGATTACCATTTTGTAAGGATTTTATCCAGAGAAGGAGGGGCGGTTCTAAAGCTTCTTAAAGAGGGGTGTTTTCAGTGGAAGGAGGAAGGATTTCGAAAACAGACAGTCAGGGAGTGCGAAAAAATGCAGAACTATTATCCTGCGTATCTTAAAGAGAAAACGGATGTGGGGATAATGTTCTCAGAAAATGCTCTGAATATCCTTCGTCTCCAGGCAGAAGGTTATTCAACGAACCAGATTGCTAAGCTTCTGGGTATTACGGGCAATACCATTAAGTATCACAGTAAAGAAACATATCGGAAGCTGGGAGTCAGCAGTAAGGCTGCTGCTGTCAGCGAAGCAAAAAACAGAGGACTTATTTAATCAATAAAGAAAGGAGAAAAAAGCATGAATCGAAAAATAATTGCGGCTTTTGCAGCTATATTGGTCTTGCCGATGGCTGGTTGTGCAAACGAGAGCGGGGAGAAATCCAAGACCCCGGAAAGTGGAAATGAGGAGGTATCGAAAGTCGTCTCAAAAAGCGAAAGTTCGCCAGAGGAGCTTTTTGAAGAAGCAGTGAAGGATGCCGTTTTTGCGGAGGAGTCGGAGATAGAGCCACTTGTAACGCTTACCAGGGAGGATGAGCATGTGACATGGGACGAGGAGGGGAGAGTGCTTTTGTGCACATGGCACAACTATCCGGACAGTTATCCCGAAGGTGAGGATGTAACCATCGAATGGGGTCCGGTCTGGACCTTTACGGATAAAGAACTCGAAACCTATACAGAAGAACTGAAGAGAGCGGAAGATCCCGAGAACCGTCTTCGCCAGATCATTGCTTTTACGCCTGACTCCGAGCACAGTACGATAACAGCTTTCTGGGTGGATCCTGCGGATGTGCGCCGTCCGGCATACCAGAGTGATCCCACAAATGCAGATATGACGACGTCTTTTGGAGACAATGTGGATGAGGAATTTAAGGAGTGGTTTGATGACAATACGTTAAGTTCCTACTTTTATGGTTCCTATCCATGGACCAGGCTTGGTTATACATATGACTGGGCGGATAATGGCACAGAGTATGGGCTGACAGAATTTATTGTAAATTCAGGCGCTGAGGTAGAAGTGGAATTTACAGAGGGCATTGATGAGTTTCTTGAGAAATTGTGCCAGTAACTTTTTTATGACGGGTGAAGAATTATTGGAGCAGCTGCTTGGCTCGTTTCAGTCCAGCTATGATATTGAGAGAAAACGCCGGATGGGCGGGGAAATCTTTGACGCATACGCCTCGTTTCGTGCCGCCAGTGCGAAGTATGTCCTTATTGAGAGAGCTGAACTCTGGCGGGCAGAGTGTTTCGAGCATGTGCTCTTTTGTGTGGCGCAAACAGAACTAACACCAGAGGATATAGAGCGGTTCCGGCATACCATGCTTACCTATATGGAACCGAAGCTTGTGCGGCATGAGGAAAAATATCCGCCGAAAGATCATATGTATACTTATATGACGATGATCTATATGGACCTATTTTATTATGGGAACGCAGATGAAATCATACATAGGCGCAGTGAATTCCATTTTACCAATTCTTATGGGAATCTTTACCGTATGGTTTGAGAAATGGTATCCGGCAAAAATCGCAAGAGGGCAATAGAAACTATGGGGGAGAGGGACAGATGAAAATGCAAGAAAATGGTAAGAAAAAGCAGTTGATAACCGGGCTGGTAAATATCCTGGCAGGAGGGAGCCTTATCCTTTCTTCCCTGTGTTTGCGGGAAACAAATCTGGAGGACTTTATAGCCGGCGTAATGATGGGAGTGGGCTGCGGCGATCTGCTTGTGGGAGTATATGTAGCTGCAAAAACATTCCGTAAGGATTTGTAGAAAAATAATAGTTTTGCCGAACAGCCTTCCGCAGTTGATCGAAAAGTAAGAACCTTCTTCAATCATGCTGCGGATTGCTTCTAACCGGTCACATGGGTCAACCAGATAATGTCTACATATAATTCTTGAGAAGTTCCTTCAGCACGTCTTCTACAGAATCCGTGACGTCCGTTGCGTATTCTGTGACTCCTGCCGCCCCGTCGGACATGGCGTAGCTTCTGCCTGCGAATTCCAGCATCTCCACGTCGTTGTACTGGTCTCCGAAAGCCATGCACTCTTCCCTTGAGATTCCAAGCTTTCCTGCCAGGTTGCGAAGGGCGGTTCCTTTATTGGCATTGGGGGCGATAAAGTCAATCCAGATCATTCCGGATGTGACCACCTTGATCTCGGATTCAAACATTTTCTGAAAATAAGTTTCTATCTGTTCGGAACCGGTAAAATCACAGACCGCAATCTTAAGGAAGGGCTCCGTGACTTCTTCCAGTCTGTCTACAGTCTTCATGTCATAGCGCACCACTTCCTGAATGTGCCGGATAAATGCCGGATCTTTCGAGTCTGTGTAGCAGGCGGATTCGCAGGATAAAAGGCAGTGGCATCCGCCCCGTCTGCGGACGGCCTGGAAGATGCGTTCTCCAAGTTCCCGTTCAATCAGGCCTTTGGAGATGACCTGTCCGCCGCACACACAGAGGGAGCCATTTTCCGCTATGTAGTGGATGTCCTCCTGGATAGGTTCAAAAAGAAGGCGGAGGTTATAATACTGTCTTCCGCTTGCGGCAGCAAACTGGATTCCGTGTTCTTTTAATTTTTTCACCGTATCACAGAATCCGGCGGGCAGTTCCTGTGCTCCGTTTTTTAATATAGTACCGTCAAGATCGCTTGCGACTAATCTTATCATGAGAATCTCCTTTTCTTAATTTGTCGAAAGATTGTTATATTTTGTAGACCAGGTGAGTTGTCATTTACTCAATTAGATATTATAATATAAAAAGGACATGAATGGAAGAGAGGATTATAGGAATGAAGATTGGAATCGGGAACGACCATGCGGCGGTTGAGATGAAGAATGAGATTATGGAGTATCTGAAAGAGCTTGGGCATGAAGCTGTGAATTACGGGACAGACAGTAATGCCAGCTGCAGTTATGCGGTTTACGGAGAGAAGGTTGCCCGGGCGGTGGCTGCAAAGGATGTGGATCTGGGGATTCTGATCTGCGGCACCGGGGTCGGGATTTCCCTTGCGGCGAATAAGGTGAAAGGAATCCGGGCTGCGGTATGTTCAGAGCCTTGTACGGCCAGACTTTCCAGACAGCATAATAATTCCAATATCCTGGCCTTTGGCGCAAGGATTATCGGGATCGAGACGGCGAAAGAGATTGTGGCAGCGTGGCTGAATGCGGAATTTGAAGGCGGAAGGCACAAGGCCAGGGTGGATATGATTATGGAGATTGAAGCAGGCGGTTCATTAGGAGACTGATTGTGCAATGCCTTGAAACGGAGAGGAGAAGAAACATGCATGTGTCAGATGTGATTTTTTGTCTTAGAGCAACAAATACGGAAGGACGTGGTGCCTGTGCTGAGACGATTCTGACAGCATTGACACCGGAATATATTCCTGGTCTTTTTACTTTTTCAGTAATTATTACATTACTGGCGGCAGATACTTCAGAAGAGCATTGTTTTGTCGTTGATTTTGACAGCCCGTCGGGTGAGAATGTGGTACATGTAGAGAGTGTGCTTCCGCTTGTGGAAGTAAATAATAATCTTCCTCAAGAATATAGAGGATTGAGTATTGCCATGGATTGGAATAATGTGAATCTCAAAGTTTCCGGAGAATATAAGATAAAGATAACTGTAGATGAGACAGTGGTCAAAGAAAAGAGTATTTATGTGAAAGGAAAGAATGAGTAATGGAATCCAGAATGAAGATTACTTTCACTGTGAATAATCAGAATATTCAGATGGAGCCAAGGGTGAAGAATCATGTAATAGAATGTGATTTTTCCAGTAGTGATAAGCCGGGAGATATATTTGCCCTTGCAAAAGCATTTTTGTCAATTTCCAGTATGACAAATAAAAAATTACAGAAGCTTTGTTATTATGCAAAGGCGTGGTATCTGGCGATTTATGACTGTAATCTGATTTCGGAACAGTTTCAGGCATGGGTTCATGGCGCTGTTCAGCCTGCGCTGTATCAGAAGTATAAAGTGTATGGATATGGGGATATTCCGCAGTTTAGGAATGAGAATGAGATACCAGAAGAATTCCTTTCATTTTCAAAAGAGATTTATGATTCTTATGGTCATCTGACGGGAGATGAGCTTGAACGGATTAATCATTCAGAAGAACCCTGGATTACGGCAAGGGGAGGCTTAAGGCCGTGGGAAAGTTGTGATAACGAGATATCAGAGGCTAGTATGAAGTCGTTTTATAGAAAGCTGATGGGGTAGATGAGCAGAATTTCAAGGGTCAGTGCGATAAAAAAATCAAGAATTGTACCGGATAATATAGATAATATAGCGAAAAAAGGCGAAAGCCAGAGAATACTGTTTTCTTTTGAGGCTGTCGAGAAAAATGAGTATTTTAATCTGGACGGTACATGTCAGAATTGGGCCGCAGACTTATTTGAGACAATGAAAAAAGTGTCGGGAATCGAATTAAAGGATATCTATGCAGGAAAATATTCTGGGAAGACATCACCTTTTCGGATACATCGGCATGAAAATGCAGATCCGCCTTGTAAAGTACCAGAACGTATCTCGTTAGAGGATATGTGGCAGATTCGGATTTCTGTCAGCAAGGGTGGTATACATGGAATATTTTCTGATAATATATTTTATGTGATATGGTTCGATCCCCAGCATAATCTGTATCCTGACAGGAACCATGGAGGATTAAAGAAAGTAGTGCCGCCTTCGACTTGCTGTAAAGAGCGTGATCTTGAGATAGAGCGTCTGAAGAATGAACTTGAAAAGGCGGAGGAAACGAGCCTGTTCTGGGAGGAGTATGCGCAGAATAAGGAGAAAGAGACTAGAAGAGGGGAACAAGGATATGATCGGAATTATATTTGACGTAGATGGAACACTGTGGGATTCCACCAAAGAAGTAGCGGTTTCGTGGAATCGGGCCATACGGGAACGGACCAGTTTGGACCGGGTACTGACACAGGAGGAATTAAAGAAAGAGTTCGGGAAGCCGTTAGACGAGATTATGGATGATCTGTTTCCGGAACTTGACCAGTCCGGGAAAGACGAACTGGCATTTTATATGTACCAATATGAGAATGAACATGTGAAGGATGCACCTTGCATCGTCTATGAAGGGGTGCCGGAGACAATACGGAGTCTGAGCAGGACATATCCGTTGTTCATTGTCAGTAACTGCCAGTCTGGATATATTGAGGCTTTTCTGGAAAATACAGGGCTTGGCGGCTGTATCCGGGACTTTACTTGTCCCGGGGACACGGGGAAACTAAAGGGAGACAATATCCGGATCATTATGGAGCGCAATGAGATCAGGAAGGCCGTATATGTAGGCGATACCCAGGGGGATGCAGATGCGTGCAGGAAGGCCGGGATTCCCATGATCTATGCGGCATATGGATTTGGGGAAGTAGAAGGAGACTATCATACCATCCATTCTTTCCATGAACTGCTTCAGACGGACTATGAAGATGTGCTTCGAGGCAAACCGTAATAGATGCCCCTGCGGGCAGATGGAAGTAATCCATCAAGGTTTGAAACGAAGAAAAATCAAGTGGGGCGGTAAGAATGAGTACGGAAAAGATAGGTGCGAACGAGATTAAGACGAAGAACAGACAGATGATTTATGAGTATATCCGGGAGCGGGGAGCGGTTTCCAAGCAGGAGATCGTAGTGGACATGCAGTTAAGTCTGCCTACCGTGACTTCGAACCTGGAGTTCTTAAAGAAGCAGGGACTGATTGACACGTCCGGGAAGATCACGAATACGGGAGGGCGCAATGCCACCGCATTTTCGTATATAAAGAATGCAAGGATGGCCATTGGCGTTGACATCACGGCGAATCATATTACGGCCGTGGCGGTAAATCTGTCCGGGGATATTGTCAGTATGGAAAGACGCCGGATTGATTTTAATCTGGAAAGCGAGGAGTATCTCCGGGAGATTGGCGAGATTGTCGAATGTGTAAAGAAGGAGGCCAAAGCATCGGATGAGAATCTGCTTGGAGTCGGGATTTCTGTACAGAGTCTGATTTCGGATGACGGAGAATTTATTACCTATGGTATGGCTTTGAATTTTGCAAGGAAGCGGCGGGAGGAGATTGCGGCCTATGTGCCGTACCGTAACCGGCTGATCCATGATTCCTATGCGGCCGGATACCGGGAGACCTGGACGAACCGGGAGTTTCAGAATGCCTTTTACATCAGCTTAAGCAACAGTGTGGGCGGCTCGGTGATTATTGATGATGCGATTTATGAGGGGAATACCCATAAGGGCGGTGAGATCGGACATATGGCTGTCGTGCCGGAGGGCGGCGAACTGTGTTACTGCGGAAAGAAAGGATGTTTTGATACGGTGTGTAAGGCTGGGAAGCTTGCAGACTATACACAGGGCAGCCTGGAGGAATTCTTTCGGATTCTGGAAGCCGGAGATGAGACGGCGAAGAGATTGTGGGACGAGT
Source organism: uncultured Dorea sp. (assembly GCA_910587575.1). Taxonomy (GTDB): domain Bacteria; phylum Bacillota; class Clostridia; order Lachnospirales; family Lachnospiraceae; genus Sporofaciens. The sequence continues at coordinate 20,430 of CAJULU010000053.1, read as the reverse complement.
ATCTGGATCATCTGGCATATGCAATCCACAATGTCCGTATGCTGTTTGACGGGATGGTGATACTGGGCGGTTATGTAGGAGCATATGCAGGAAAATATATGAATGACATCTGCGGGCGGGTGGATGCAAGGAACCCCTTCGGAGACCGGGCGCAGGATTACCTGGTGGAGTGCAGGTATAAGGTGGAGGCTTCGGCAGCGGGGGCGGCGTTGTTCTATATTGATGAATTCTTAGAGAATATATGACAGATCTGTATCAGAGGCAAGTCGGGAAGTGATATTTCCAGACTTGTTTTTGTTATTCACAATTATTTTGTATAGTATGGTCAAAAATGTCAGTGGTATTTTGGTAAAAATATTAATTGACATTTTTTTATCTGTCTTTTATTATATAAATATATTTTATAAAACTATTTTACATAAAGGCAATGTACAGTATGTAGAAAAACTGGATTCTCATCCGTGATGGAGATGGATGGAAGAACATAACTATGCCATGCAGGCGGGTTATGACAAATGAAGGAGGACTATCATGAAATATTTATTGGGAACAGACATCGGAACCTCTGGAACAAAGACAGTGCTGATGGATACGGAAGGGAAACTGATTGCGCAGGATCTTAAGGAGTACGATGTTCTGACACCAGAGCCCTTGTGGGCTGAACAGTGGCCGGACGTATGGTATGAGGCGGCAAAGGCTTCGATCCGCAGCACAGTGGCCAAAGCGAAAGAAGCGAAAGTTACAGCTGAAGATATCAAGGGGATTGCAATCAGCGGATTGTATGGGGGATCGGGAATTCCTCTTGACGAAGAGATGAAGCCGGTCCGTCCGTGTATGATCTGGATGGACAGAAGGGCAAAGGAAGAGACGGAATGGGTGATTGAGAAGATCGGGGAGAAGAAGCTGCTTGAAATTACGCACAATGGGGCAGACCCCTACTATGGATATACCAAGATTCTATGGATGAAGAATCATGAGCCAGAGAACTGGGAGAAGACGAAGCTGTTCCTGCCGCCCAACGACTATGTGATCTACAGAGTGACAGGCGAAGTGGCGATTGACTATTCTTCTGCGGGAAATATCGGCGGAATCTTTGACCTGAATACACGTACCTGGTCTGAGGAACTGATGGAGGCCATGGGGATTCCCGCATCTATGATGCCCCAGAGGATCGTGGAATCTACGGATATCGTAGGCGGCATGACCAAGGAGGCGGCAGAAGAACTTGGCCTGTGGGAAGGTCTTCCGGTGATTGCCAGCGGTATCGACTGCGGGGCGGCCAATATCGGTCTGGGAGTGTTTGAATCCGGTGTGTATGCGGCGGCAATCGGTACTTCTATGTGTGCGGCTCTGATTTCAGATCAGCCTGTTAAGGGAAAAGGACTCATTGTCTGGCCATATCTTTACGATGCGAAGAACCTGTCCTATTATTTTGCGGGGGGCAACACGGCAGGCGCCATTGTGAAATGGTTCCGTAATACACTGTGCCAGTGGGAGGTTGAGAACCAGAAGAACGGCGGCCCCAGTATGTATGATGTGCTGAATGATCAGGCACAGCAGATTCCGGCGGGAAGCGAAGGGCTTGTGGTACTGCCTTATTTTATGGGAGAGAGAAGTCCGGTATGGGATTCCGATGCAAAAGGAACGATTGTGGGATTATCGCTGACACATACCAAAGGACATCTGTACAGAGCCTTCTTGGAAGCGGTTGCCTATTGCCTGCGGGATGCCATGGAGGCGACTGGAGAGAATCTTGGGGAATACATTCTGATTGCAGGCGGAGTGACGAAGTCGAAGGTGTGGAGGCAGATTTTTGCAGACGTGACGGGCTATCCGGTAGTATGTCCGATTTATGACGTGGAGGCGAACATGGGAGATGTTATGCTTGCAGGGATTGGAACGGGGATTCTGACTTATGAGGAAGTGAAGAAGTGGCAGGTACTGGACGATAAGATTATGCCGGATGAGGAGAACCATAAGGAGTATAACGAGTATTTTAAGCTGTATAAGAGTATTTATGAGCATTTGAAAGCAGATATGAGGGAACTTACCAAGATCCGGTAGGTACGGGAAGGGGGTGCCGGGAAATACCAGACAGAGTATTTCCTGGCAGTCCCTGTACTGCATTCAAAGATGATCTGACATAACAAGAGTAACGATTGGACAAAAATAAATCCACAAGGAGGATGCGCTATGAAATATGGAATTTACTTTGCATACTGGGAGAAGCAATGGAATGCCGACTACAAAAAATATATAGAAAAGGTACGCAGGCTTGGCTTTGACGTTCTGGAGATATCCTGTGCCGCACTAAAAGATATTTCCACTGCAAAGATGGACGATTTAAAATCCGAGGCAAAGAACCAGGGAATTACACTGACTGCAGGATATGGCCCGACTGCCGCAGAGAACCTGGCTTCTGCAGATGAAACTGTAGCAGAAAATGCAGTGAGATTTTATACGGATATAATCAAGAAACTGGAATATCTCGATATTCATACCATCGGAGGAGGAATCTATTCCTACTGGCCGGTAGATTATTCCCGGCCGATTGATAAAGAAGGAGACTGGACCCGCAGTGTCAGGAACGTAAGAACGGTGGCAAAAATCGCAGGCGAATGCGGCGTTGACTATTGTCTGGAAGTTCTGAACCGTTTCGAGGGATACATTCTGAATACGGCAAAGGAAGCAGTGCAATTCGTCACAGAGGTAGACGTTCCTGCGGCAAAGATCATGCTTGACACCTTCCATATGAATATTGAAGAGGACAGCATGGTGGGTGCGCTCCTTACGGCGGGAGACAGACTGGGGCATTTCCATGTAGGTGAGAATAACCGCCGCTGCCCTGGAAAGGGGAATATGCCATGGGCAGAAATCGGACAGGCGCTTCGGCGGGTAGGTTATGACAAGAATGTAGTCATGGAGCCGTTCGTGCTGATGGGCGGAGAAGTGGGACGCGACATCAAGATCTGGCGTAATCTCTGTCCTGACGAATCCAGGCTGGATCCGGATGCGGGTAGTTCGGTGGCATATCTGCGCCACGTATTCAGCGGCCCTTGTTCTGATTACAATATCTGATTACAATATATAAAAAATCTGTTGAATTTGTTGTCTTGATGTGCTATGATAAAAGCGATTTTAAATTACTTAATTAAATGGATTAATAAAGTAAAAAGGAAGAATGATGAGACGGGGAACGAACAGCCTGGAAGTAAAAAAACTGAATAGAAACCGGGTGTTCCGCTATGTAAACAGCAGAAGTGAGACGAGCATGCCGGACATTTCCGCCGCACTGGATATCAGCGGGCCTACCGTGCTGACGATTGTGAAGGAGTTAAAGAGTGCGGGGGTCGTGGAAGAAGTAGGAGAACTGCAGTCAACCGGAGGAAGAAAGGCGAAAGCCATTGCCACCGTTAAGGATGCAAGATACGCAGTCGGAATGGATGTGACAGAGAATCATGTGGGATTTGCCTATACAGATCTTAGTATGAAGGTGTTAAAGCATGAGCGCATCCGTAAGCCGTTTTACAATGAGGAACAGTATTACCAGGAGATAGGGCAGCTTCTGAAAGAATTCATTGACAGGAACCAGATCCCTGGGGAGAGGATGGAAGGAGTCGGAATAGCGCTTCCGGGAATCGTTGACAGACAGAATAACATTCTCACCGATTCCCACGTTTTTGCAATCCACGGGGCCAGAAGAGGTATGTGGACAGATTATATTCCCTATCCATGCGAACTTCTGAATGACGCCAATGCAGCCGCCATTACGGAGGATCTCAGGGGCGGGAGGCCGGAGAGCAATATGGCGTACCTGTCGCTGAGTAATTCGGTGGGAGGAGCCGTGATCTTTGCGGATGAGATGAAGAGCAACACGGGGACGCAGGTGAGTAATGACGATATCACCATGTATATGGGAAATAACTGGCGAAGCGGAGAGTTCGGACACATGGTCATCCACCCAGAGGGAAAGACCTGTTACTGCGGCAAAAAGGGGTGTCTGGACGCCTACTGTTCGGCACTTAATCTGTCAAGACGGGAAGACGGGAGTCTGAAAATGTTTTTTGAGAAGATGGAGTCCGGGAATGAGGATTACCGGCGGATCTGGGAACGATATCTGAAAGATCTGGCCATTGCCGTTGACAATCTGCGCATGTGCCTGGACTGTGAGGTGATCCTGGGCGGTTATGTAGGGAATTATATGGAGCCTTATCTTGGCCGGCTTCAGGATATGGCAGCGGCAAAGAACATTTTTGGAGGAAGCGGAGAGTACGTCAGAATCTGTAAATATCGTGAAGAATCATCCGCATACGGGGCAGCGTTATATCAGATAGAAAACTATATATCTAAAATATAAGGAGGAACAAGGAAGATGGAAGGAACAATGAAAGTAGCAGTAATGAATGGAATCGGTAAGATGGGCTACACGGAGAGGCCGATTCCAAAGCCGCAGGATAACGAAGTGCTGGTGAAGCTTGAATACGTGGGAATCTGCGGAAGTGATATGCACTATTATGAGAATGGCAGGATCGGAGATTATGTGGTGGAACCGCCATTTGTACTGGGACATGAACCAGGCGGAGTGGTTATGGAAGTTGGAAAGGATGTAACGCATCTGAAAGTGGGCGACAGAGTTGCATTAGAGCCTGGAAAGACCTGCGGGAAGTGTAAGTTCTGCCGCGAGGGGAAATATAACCTGTGTCCGGATGTGGTTTTCTTTGCCACACCTCCGGTAGACGGCGTGTTCCAGGAGTATGTAGCCCATGAGGCGGGATTATGCTTCAAGCTGCCGGATAATGTCAGCACACTGGAAGGTGCGCTGATTGAGCCTCTGGCCGTGGGATTCCATGCTGCAAAACAGGGCGGCGCACAGGCCGGGCAGACGGCGGTGGTATTTGGCGCTGGCTGTATCGGACTGGTGTCCATGATGGCGCTGAAGGCGTGCGGCGTGTCCAGAGTCTATGTGGTTGACATTATGGAGAAACGTCTGGAGAAAGCGTTAGAACTTGGTGCAGACGGCGTGATCAACGGCAGGGAAGAGAATGTACTTGAGAAAGCGAAAGAAGTGACAGGCGGCAGGGGATTTGACCTGGCTATTGAGACTGCGGGTACGGAAATCACTACCAACCAGGCAATCCAGGTTGTGGGTAAGGGTTCTAATATTGTGCTGGTTGGTTACGGTAAGACTGGCATGATGAATATGATGATAAGCCTTGCGCTGGATAAGGAGATTACATTTAAGACAGTATTCCGGTACCGTCATATTTACCCGATGGCAATTGAAGCGGTAGAGCAGGGGAAAGTGAACCTCAAAGGAATTGCAACTCATATCTTTGACTTTGACGATATCCAGAATGCAATGGACCGGAGCGTGAATGAGAAGGCTGAGATTGTGAAAGCGGTAGTTAAGATTGCGAAATAACTACTCGGGTATACCATGGGTGTAAAGAATGGACTGCGGGGAAATTATCTTTATTTTCCGGCAGTCTTTTTTTCTATGCAGATAAAATGGCTGGCGGGATAAAGAAGATATGACGGATGGCCGGAAAGGACGGGATAAAGATTATGAAGATTATGGGAATTGACATTGGAACCACATCCATCAGTATTGTACTTTTAGATGATAAAACGAGGCAGCTTGCGGCACGCAGGACCATAAACCACAGATCATTTCTGGAAGGAAAGACCTCTGCGGATAAGATACAGGATCCGGAAAGAATCTTAAGTTTTACGAGGGAGACGATGGAGGAATTCATCCGGGATTATGGAGTGCCGGCAGGAATTGCGTTTACAGGTCAGATGCATGGTATGCTCTATGTGGACGGGGAAGGAAATGCGGTCAGCCCTCTGTATACCTGGCAGGACGGCAGAGGCGGCCGGATTCTGGAACATGGAAAGAGCAGCGTGGAACTTCTAAAGGAAAAGGCGGGAAATACGGCGGTCGGGTATGGGCTGGCCACACATTTTTATCTAGAGAAAACAGGAGGGATTCCAAAGGACGGAGTAAAGATGACTACCATCAGCGACTATGCGGCAATGAAGCTCTGCGGCCGCAGCCAGCCTGTAATCGGTACGGACATGGCGGCGGGCTGGGGCTGCTTTGATCTTGAAAAGAGAGAGTTCCGATATGAGGCGTTGGAGAAAGCCGGAGTGGATATCTCTTATCTTCCGGAGGTCAGGAACGGATGTTTCCTTACAGGGAAGACAGAAGACGGGATCCCGGTTATGGGAGCGGTCGGGGATAACCAGGCAAGTTTTCGGGGAGCGGTGTCAAGCCTTAAGGACACGGTGCTGCTGAATGTGGGGACGGGAGGACAGATTACACTCCTTTCAGAAAATTACGCTGCCTGTGAAGGAGATCTGGAACTTCGTCCTTTTTTAGAGGACGGCTATATTCTGGCAGGCTCATCGCTGTGCGGAGGAAGAGCTTACGCCATGCTGGAGCAGTTCTACCGGGAGGCTGCCGGAGGAAATCCAGAGAGTTATTATGACAGGATGTATGACCAGGCGGACGCATTTATCCGGCAGTATGGAACCGCCGCTGCATGGAACGTTACGACAACATTTTCTGGAACCAGGGAAAATCCGCAGGAAAGAGGGCGAATTACGGGGATTGGTGTAGAGAACTTTCATCCTGGAGCCATGACGGCAGGCGTGATTAAGGGCATACTGGATGAATTATACCAGCAGTATGTAAAGATGTGTGAACTGACGGGGAAGAAGGCGGTACACCTGGCAGGATCGGGAAATGGGATACGTCATAACAGACTCATGCAGGAACTGGCGGAAGAGATGTTCGGATTAAAGATGGAAATCCCCGAATGGCAGGAAGAAGCTGCCTGTGGAGCGGCAATGTGCATGGCACAGGAGTGTCTCTGGAAGTGTTGAGAAACTGAATGAATGCCCCGCTGTAATAGGCGGGGTATTTGTTTGTAAGTATATAAATAAAATCCATAAAAAATATTGTAATCTGCCTTAATCTGTGTTAATATGTAAATACTTAATTAAACACATTAATAAAGCTATATAAAAAATAATTTATGCAAAGTGTATAAAAAAAGACGTTTAGATTTGTCGGAAATTACGTCTTGCATAAAAAAATAATACGATATATAATAACAATAGATTTTATAAAATGGTTTTATAAAACAGATAAGTAAAATAACTCACAAAAATGTTGCGAAGAATGAAAAAGGAGGAGTCGAGATGGGAATTATTGAGAAGATGAGGCTGGACAAAAAGGCGATCTATGTGACTGGTGGCGCAAGTGGAATCGGAAAGTGTGCGGCAATCGCATTTGCCGAAGCGGGTGCAGACGTTGCGATTGTGGACGTGAATCTGGAAGGAGCCGAGGCGGTTGCAAAGGAGATTGCGGATGCAACGGGTTCTAAGACGATTGCAATCCAGTGCGACGTAACGAAGAAGGATCAGGTTGAGGCCATGGTGGCAAAAGTGGTTGATACATACGGCAAGCTGGATGCATGTTATAACAATGCAGGGATTGCACTGAATGTTGCGGCGGAGGAGATGTCCCTTGAGCAGTGGCAGAAAGTCATTGATATTAATCTTACGGGCGTATTCTTATGTGCGACGGCAGCAGGACGGGTGATGTTGAAGCAGGGATATGGATCCATCATCAATACGGCTTCCATGTCAGGCCATATCGTGAATGTTCCGCAGCCGCAGTGTGCATACAACGCTTCCAAGGCGGGAGTCAGTATGCTGACGAAATCACTGGCGATCGAATGGGCGAAGAAGGGCGTGCGCGTGAACTGTATCAGCCCTGGCTATATCGGAACAGACCTGATTATGAATTCAGAGCCGCTTAAGCCGCTGATTGAACAATGGAATGCCATGGCGCCGATGGGAAGACTTGGAAAGCCGGAAGAGTTACAGTCCATTCTGGTATACCTTGCGGGAGATACCAGCAGCTTCACGACAGGATCTGATATTGTCGTAGATGGAGCGTTTACCTGTTTCTAGCAGGCTGCATATGATTGATTCTTTGTATCTGCAAAGCTTTATTGTGTGATTTCTGATTGCCGGCTGGCAGTGCTTATGCACCGGCAGAAGAGGGGACGGGGAGCTTTGCAGATATTCATATAAATGCAGATACATCATGTTTCGGATAGCTTATAGCGAAGCTATAGAAAATAGATTAATGAAAAGGAGGAATAGGGTATGAAGAAGAGGATTCTGGCAGCAGTCCTTTGCATGTCCATGACCGGGCTTATGCTGATGGGATGTGCCGATACCCGTGATGACGGTACCATCAGAGTGGGTATCACAATCCAGTCTTTATCCAATGCTTACTGGGCAGGTGTCATGGGTAAGCTTGAAGAGCAGATGGATGCAAAGGGCTGGGAGTACACCATCGTTGACTGCGAGAATAATGCCGGTACGCAGGTGGGCCAGGTCGAGAACTTTATCATCTCGGGATGTGACCTGATCATGGTTCATCCGGCGGATGCAAAGTCGCTGGAAGGAATCTGCAGTGAGGCGATGGAGGCGGACATCAAGGTAATGTGCTGGGATGACCCGATGGAAAACACTACGGCCAACTGGGTTCTTGAAAACACAGAGCTTGGAAGAGAGATTGGGAAGACAGCGGCAGAATTTATTAATGAAAATTACACGAAAGATGACAAGGCACAGGTGACAGTCATCGGTTATCCGTCTACGAAGGTTCTGCTGGAGAGGGCGGACGGTATCAAGGAAGGTCTGGAAGAGGCCTGTGAGGATAATTATGAGATTATTGCTGAGGTAGACGGTCTTGAGGCTCCCGAGGCACAGACGAATGTGGAGACGGTCATGTCTGCCCACCCGGATGCAAATGTGTTTGTCGGAGTCGGAGCAGGCGCCATGATCGGTGCGAATGAGGCTCTTCTTGCGGAGTTTGGCAAGGGAAAGATTCCGGAGAATTACGGCGTGATTACAACGGATGTTACACAGCAGCAGTTAGATTCCCTGAAGTCTGGAAAAGAAGCGGTCAGAGCTATTGTAGGTTTTGAGGGTTCCAATGAAGATACGGCGAAAGCATGTGCAGAGATGTTCGAGAGAATCCTGTCGGGAGAAGATTTCGGATCTGACAGGAATGTCTATCGCGAGATCGGTCCGATCACTCCGGAAAATGTCGACGAGATATTGAAGGGAATGTAGGATCCGGATATCGGTAACAGATTAGGGGGACGAATATGAGCGAAGAATATGTATTACAGTTACAGCATATAAGAAAAGAATATCCGGGTGTTGTTGCGCTGAAGGATGTCACATTGGAACTGAAGCCGGGGGAGATACTTGCACTGATCGGAGAAAACGGCGCTGGAAAGTCCACATTGATCAAATGCTGTTCCGGTGCGGTAATCCCGACCTCCGGAAAGATTATTGTGAACGGAAAAGAATTTTCCAGTATGACACCGCAGCTGGCAGCAGAGAACGGAATTGCGATTATATATCAGGAATTCAATAACGTAAAAGAGTTATCGGCGGCAGAGAACCTGTTCCTTGGGCGCCCGATCCGTAAGGGAATCATCGTAGACAAGAAAGCGATGGAGGAAGAAGCTGCGAAAGCGTTTGACCAGTTACATATTAAGATCGATCCCAAGGCAATGATGAAGGATCTGACAGTAGGATACCAGCAGATGGTGGAAATTGCCAAGGCAATCCAGCAGAATGCAAGGATTCTGATTATGGATGAACCCTCTGCGCCGCTTACCAGTGCAGAAGTGGAGAGTATGTTCGAGGTGGTTGAACTTCTGCGGAAGAAGGGCGTGTCTATCATCTATATTTCACACCGGCTGGAGGAAATCTACCGGCTGTCTGACCGGATTGTGGTTATCCGTGACGGCGAGTATGTGAAGACGCTGATTACGAAGAAGAGTCAGGTGGAGGAACTGATTCAGCTGATGGTAGGGCGTGAGCTGACAGAGACGTATCCGCCCAGGGGAGATTGTATTGATCAGAATGAGGTAGTGCTGGAACTGAAGAATGTGACCGGAAACGGCGACCGGAATATCAGCCTTAAGCTTCACAAAGGAGAGATTCTCGGGCTTGGAGGTCTGGTAGGAGCTGGACGTACGGAACTTGCGGAGATGATCTTCGGATCCGTGCCAAAGAAATCCGGGCAGATGATCTACAAAGGCCAGGAGATTGATCCGAAGACTCCAAGGGAGGCGATTGACCTTGGAATTGCATTGGTGCCGGAAGACCGGAAGCGTCATGGCGCAATGCTTGGAGTATCCATAAAGAATAATATCAATATGCCAATCTATGAGAGGAATTCCCGCTTCAGTGTGATAGATGAGAAACTGGAACTGGAGATTGCCGAGAAGTATCGGAAAAACATGGCCATCAAGACCCCGAACTTAAATCAGCTGATTAAGAATCTGAGCGGCGGGAATCAGCAGAAGGTGATTCTTGGAAGATGGATGGCGGCGAATTCGGAGCTGATCATCTTCGATGAGCCTACCAGGGGGATTGATATCGGTGCAAAGTACGAGATTTATAAGTTGATGAATGATCTGGTAGAGAAGGAAGGAAAGTCAATTCTGATGATTTCTTCTGAGATGGAAGAGCTGATGGGAATGTCTGACAGGATTCTTGTATTAGCAGAAGGAAATATGACCGGTGAACTTAAGAAGGAAGAGTTCAGCCAGGAGACGATCATGACGTTTGCGTCAGCAGCGTCAAATGAGTAGGAGGGTGACCAATGAAGGAGAATAAAATAGGGAATATTATCAGGAGTCAGGGAATTTGGATCGTATTTATTGTGCTTTGTATCGGATTTACAATAGCGAATCCAAGATTCATTACGGCAACCAATCTGCTGATTATGCTCCGTCAGGTAGCGGTATGGGGAATTGCTTCTGTGGGTATGACGTTCGTAATCCTGCTTGGGGATATCGACCTGGCAACAGGTTCCATTATTACATTTGTGAATGTATTGTGTGCCTATCTGATGGTCAACATGGGGGTTCCCATGGTACTGGCAATCATCATTACGCTGGCTGCGGCTACTTTGATCGGACTGCTGAATGGCTTCATGGTATCCACCATCGGAATTCCGGCGCTGATTGCAACCTTTGCGACCCAGACGGCATTTTCCGGTATTGCGCTGATTATCTGTAACGGCCAGCCGATCAATGGGTTTACGGAAGCGTTCAAGGTATTCGGACAGGGAAAGATCGGGCCTGTGCCGGTTCCTGTTATCATCATGATTCTCTGCTTTGCTTTGGGGGCATTTATTCTGAATAAGACATACTTTGGCCGTTATTTCTATGCCGTAGGCGGTAATATTGAGGCGGCAAGACTCTCTGGTATCCGTACCGGGAGGGTAAAATATCTGGTATTTGCTTTATCTGGATTCTTTGCAGGACTGGCAGGCCTGGTGCTTCTGTCACGTGTGAATTCCGGTATGGGTAATGCAGGTCTTGGATATGAGTTCAAGGTAATCACATGTGTGGTATTGGGCGGTGTGTCTGTGTCTGGTGGATCCGGAAGGATGTCTGGAGTCGTGGCAGGTACGTTTATCATCAGTGCGCTGAATAATGGTATGGTATTGATCAACCTGAATACCTGGATTCAGAATATCGTGTTAGGTATCGTGCTGGTACTTGCGGTTGGCTTCGACTGCTATCAGAAGAAGAAACAGGCGAACTGATTTACGGCGTAAGAATCTCGGCAAAATCCTGACAAATAGAAGGTTTGCCGAGATTTTTCAAAAGAAAAGGTTTATAATAGAATATGATGGTGTGTAGTGTCAGGCAGTATGTTGGATACTGTGTATGGAAGAATCAGGAGGTAATAGTATGAAAGCAGCAGTGTACCATGGCCCGCAGGATCTGAGGGTAGAAGAAGTTCCGGTCAGGGAACTGAAGGATAATGAAGTCATGATTCAGGTGAAGTACTGCGGCGTGTGCGGAACGGACATGCATATTTTTAACGGAGACGGCGGTTCTTTCGAGGTGAATCCGCCGCTGATTCCGGGACATGAGTTTTCCGGAGTCGTTGCGAAGGTGGGTTCTGCGGTCACGGCGGTAAAAGAAGGCGACCGTGTAAGCGGCGACCCCAATGATATGTGCGGGGAGTGCTATTTCTGTAAAAACGCAATGCAGCATTTCTGCACCAATAATATCGGCGTGGGAACTACCGTTGACGGCGGATTTGCCGAATATGTAATCATGCGGGAGAAACAGGTCTATAAGTTCTCTGAAAGCCTGAGCTTCAAGGAGGCGGCCATGGCAGAGCCGATTTCCTGCTGTCTGCACGGAATCGACCTGTGCAATATCAAGTCCGGCTGTACCGTACTGGTGATGGGCGGCGGCCCGATTGGGATGATTATGATGCAGCTTGCGAAGAATGCGGGTGCGGCAAGGGTGATTATGTCTGAGCCGGTGGAAGAGAAGCGGGAACTGGCTCTTAAGCTTGGCGCCACCAAGACGATCAATCCGATTGAGGAGGACGTGCAGGCGGTACTGGCAGATTACTGTGAGAATGTGGATGTTGTGATTGAGTGTGTCGGCAATATCCATACCCAGGAGGACGCTGTGAAATTCGCAGGAAAAGGTGCGACAGTGATGTATTTCGGCCTGGCTTCACCGGATGAGGCTTATCCGCTGAAACCGGATGATGTGTTTAAGAAGGAGCTTACGATTACTTCCTCGTTCATTAATCCGTATACTTTCGAACGTGCCATCCGCGTGCTGGAGTCGGGGTCGATTGAGCTTGAGAGTCTGATTACAAACGTGGTTCCGTTAGATGATATTGTGGATGTATTCACGAAGCCGGAGTACCGCAGGGCGGGGAAGGCTATGATTAAGATTGGGGATTAGACCGTCTGTAAGCGGATACTGTGTTTGGTCTTCAAGGGATTTGCGCAATCCCCTGGGTATACTGCGGGAAATGTATCTCTGCAGTATACCCAGGGGATTACAGGTTTATAGGCAGATAATTATTGATGAACTGGTATGGAATCCGTTTCGTTTCTCTCGGCTAATTCATTAAACATGTGAATGAATTTCTCAAGAAAAATTTCTGTCTTCTCTTGATTCCTGTCTGTCCAGAATTTGAACAAGATGTCCCTGTCTCCTATGATTTTTTCAAGATGAAAAAACCAATGTTTGAAATCGTTACTGCTATATTGTTCGATATTCAAAGCCCAGTCTTTAAAACAAATGTCATAATTGAGGGCAGATACATTAGAATAGGATTTTTGAAATTCATTAAAATTACTATAAACTTTTAACAGTGAAAAGAGATCTTTTTCAATCGTTAATGGTAAAAATTCAATATTTTCTGCTGCTTCTACAGTTGTCCGTTTTTTTAGATATTCTTTCATTTCAAGAACATCAGCATCAAGAAGGATAATATTATTTCTAAACTCCGGAATCTCTTTTTCGTATAATTGAACATAATGTGTCCAACTTAAATCAATATCAATAAAGCGCATATATAGTTCCGGGTTGATTTCCAGTTTATTTGTTAACAAGAATTTTAGGAAGGATGTGGCGTGTTCATCTTCGCAGTACACATTAATTCGGTTTTCTGTTTTTGTCAATGTTAGATTTATGTCGTTCAAAATAGTGTTTAACTCATTTGATGTAGAAATGTTCCTGGCTTCAATCATCCGCATACCTTCTCCGCTATATTTTGGTTCTAAATATACTATAGCACATCTATGTTCGCCTATAATATCATGTTTGGGCGATATCTTAAATTTTTCTTTAAATTGCGATTTAAAATTATAGCCATCAATAGTTTGACAACCATATAATGGATGATCATCTTGAGAAATCGTAAAAGGCTGACCTATCATACCTAATAAAGTCGTTTTCTGTGTTGCATTTCTGCCGGAGATGGCAGTGAGCCTTTTTCCAAGAGAAAATTTAATATCCTAAAACGCTCTGAATTTTTCAATCTCAATACTTTTAATAATCATAAATAACCTCTATGCTCTTAAATTGATTGCTATATGGTTTTCTTGTAGTTGGCTGGCAGATGGGCAAAAACAACTGTCTGAAAAAATCATTAATTCAGAAGCGGTTCCCTTATTTGCGGCACTATAGGTTAAGTCGTATTTTTTTATATTATAGTCTGCATAAAGAGCTTTAATCTCATTCACAGCATCATAAGTCACAATCCATGGAGCTGTAATATTTTCTTCGATTGCAGTTCTGATTTTTTTATGGTCTGCCGGAGTAAAAAAGTTTTTGTAAAGCTTCTGTCCTTTGTTATAATAAGGAGGATCAAAATAAATGAATACATTGTCTCCATATTTAGGGATATATTTGGTTATCAAACTGAGAATGTCCTTATTATATACTTTTATTCTGTCTCTGTTTTCTGCAATTTTAGTAATTTTTTCTATTAGTTTTATCTTATCGAAACGAACATCCAACTTCCAGTTGCCGGATTGGGAATATCCACCAATAGGTCCGGCTGTCAGTATGCCCGAATGATTTGTCCTATTCAGAAAAAAGGCGGCAAAAGCTAAATCGACAGAGTATGATTGAGCCTGGGTAAATATAGTTTTTTGTTTATACCATTCTTCTATAGTTACGGGAGTATTTAAAATTTTGTCAATTAGTTCATTGGAATCTTCTTTTAGAGCGCGCCAGAATGAGTAAATAGCTTTGTCGTAATCATTGATTATGATGTTATCTACACAATGATCTAATAATAATGAAAGAGCAACACCAGCTCCCCCGGCAAAGGGTTCTATATAGGTACAATTTTTGATTCCGATATTTTTAATAATCAGCTTCACGAAATCTGATAAACGGCTTTTTCCGCCGGGATATCTTAGTGGTGAATAGTATCTCATAAAATCCTCCCCCCTCTCTTCGACAATTTATGGTAGTAATTATACCTTAGATTGGTAAATTATTCAAGATGTCTGAAAAAAGGAAGAAACTATGAAAATTCAATCTGTGATTCTGTTGGTTTGCAAATAAAACAATAAAAACAACATAAAAAGCAGTTGACTTATGTGGTATTAAGTGGTAGTATAATCATGTAAACAACATAAAACAAATAAAACCCACTGAAAACAAAAATGAAAAGAGGTGTTTGGATGTTAGCCATAGAGAGACGCAATGAGATTCTGGAAAGACTGCAGAAAGAAAAGAAAGTCGTTGTAAGTGAATTAAGCCAGTTCTACCAGGTGACAGAAGAGACCATCCGCCGTGACCTTGAGAAGCTTGAGAATGACGGGCTTGCAATCAAGAGTTATGGCGGCGCTGTCCTGAACGAGCAGAACATCATCGGCCTTCCCTTTGACGTACGGAAGAACCAGTGTGTGGCAGAGAAGCAGAAGATTGCGGCGCTGACTGCCGGGATGGTGAATGACGGGGAATCCGTCATGCTGGATGTCAGTTCTACTGCCGTCTATGTGGTAAAGGAACTGAAGAAGAAGGAGAAGCTGACCGTGATCACGAACTCCGTGGATATCATCGTGGAACTCTATGACATGCCGGGATGGACGGTCATCTCCACGGGCGGCACACTGGTTGCCACAGGCGGCACGGCAGGCGCAAGGTCATTTGCGCTGGGCGGCCCCCATACGGATGAGATGCTTGCCTCCTATCATGTGGATAAGGCGATTGTATCCTGCAAAGGGCTGGATCTGGAGAACGGGATTACAGATTACGTGGAGCAGGATGCAAGCAGCAAGCGGATGATGCTCAAGGCGGCAAGGGAAAGGATTCTGGTGGCAGATTATACCAAGTTTGACACCACGGCATTTACGAAGGTAGCAGACTGGTCGGCATTTACGAAGATCGTAACAGACCGGCGGCCTGACGGGAAGTGGCTGAGTGAGTTTGAGAGACAGCGGATTGAATGTATATATGAATCATGAGATGAGAAAGAGGTAGAAAGGCAATGAAGGATATATTGAGAGATATGATAGCAAAACGCAGAGCCGGCGAAGAGATTTGACGATCATATTCTGATTGAAGCAACGGCGAACCAGGTCAACCAGTATGGCGGTTATACAGGGATGAAGCCTGCGGATTTTAAGAGGTTTGTATACGGAATCGCAGATAAAGTGGGATTCCCGGCGGAACAGATCGTGCTTGGCGGGGATCATCTGGGGCCGCTGACATGGGCGGATCTTGCAGAAGAGGAGGCAATGGCCAATTCCGTAGAACTGGCGAAGCAGTTTGTTCTGGCAGGATTCAAGAAGCTCCATCTGGATACCAGTATGAAGCTTGCCAGTGACCCGGCAGATGTAAGGCTTCCCGATGAAGTGATTGCAGAGCGGGGCGTGATTCTCTACCAGGCGTGTGAAGAGGCGCTGCAGGAACTGAGAAAGGAGAATCCTGAGGAGGCCCGTCCGGTATTTATCATAGGAAGCGAGGTTCCGATTCCCGGCGGCGCCCAGGAGGAAGAGGATTCTGTCGCAGTCACGAAGCCGGAAGCATTTGAACGGACGATGAAGGTATATGAAGAGGCATTCGCCAGACATGGAATCCGTGACGCTTTTGAGAATATCATCGGTGTTGTCGTGCAGCCGGGAGTGGAATTCGGGGACGCCGACGTGTTCCAGTATGACCATGCAGACGCACGGGAATTATGCGGGGCATTGAAGAACCATGACGGGATTGTTTTTGAGGGGCATTCCACGGATTATCAGACCCCGGACAGCTTAAAGCGGATGGTGGAAGACGGGATTGCAATCCTGAAAGTAGGGCCGGCCTTAACCTACGGACTTCGGGAAGGACTGTTTGCCTTAAGTCTCATGGAAAAGGAATTGATTCCGGCAGAAAAACGTGCTAACTTTATAGATACAATGGAAGAAGTCATGATGGAGAAGCCGGGGAACTGGAAGAAGCATTACCATGGGACGGAGGAGAAGAGGCAGGCAAGAAAGTACAGCTTTTCAGACCGCAGCAGATATTATCTGAATAACGAAAAGGCGGAGACGGCCATTGACAGGCTGTTTGTGAATCTTGACGCTGCAGAGATTCCCATGAATATGCTCCATCAGTATATGCCGCAGCAGTACAGCAAGGTTCTGGCAGGATGGCTTAAGAAGAAGGCTGCGGCGCTGGCGAAGGACTGTGTGGTGACTTTCGTGGAAGATTACAATTATGCAACAAAACATAACTATATGATCAGCAATGTATTTGCAAGATAAGGAGGAGAAGATTATGTCACTGGTTACATCAAAAGAAATGCTGCAAAATGCCCAGAAGGGCGGATATGCGGTAGGCGCTTTCAACGTGGAGAATATGGAGATGGTAAAGGCTGTGATTGCCGCAGCAGAAGAGTTAAAGGCTCCGGTCATGCTGCAGACCACTCCTTCCACAATCAAGTACGGTACTTTAGAGACATATGTGGGAATCGTCCGTGCAGAGGCGGCGAAGGCCTGGGTTCCGGTTGCGCTGCATCTGGATCACGGCAGCAGTTTTGAATTAGCGGTGCGGGCGGTGAAAGAAGGATATACCTCCATTATGATTGACGGTTCAGGGCTTGGATTTGAGGATAATATTGATGTGACCAGGCGTGTGGTCGCAGTGGCAGAGCCAAACAATATTCCGGTAGAGGCAGAGCTTGGGAAGGTGGGCGGAAAGGAAGACGACCTGGAAGCAGAAGCGGATACCAACACAGACCCGGCACAGGCTGCGGAATTCGTGGAGCGCACAGGCGTCTCTTCCCTGGCGGTGGCCATCGGAACGGCACACGGCTTCTATAAGGGGACGCCGGTACTGGATAAGGAACGGTTGTCGGAGATCCGCAAAGTGGTGGATATTCCGCTGGTACTTCACGGGGCATCGGGATTGTCAGAAGAGGATGTGTCCGACTGCGTGAAGCGGGGAATCTGTAAGGTAAATTTTGCGACAGAGCTTCGTGCGGCGTACACGGATGCCGTGAAAGCGCTGCTTAAGGAGAAGCCGGAGACATTTGACCCGAAGGCTTTTGGCAAGGTGGGGATTCCGGCTGTGAAAGAACTGGTCATGGGACGGATGAAGGTCTGCGGATGTAACGGAAAGGCTTAACAGAAAGAGGTCGCATATGAAAGAATTATTGTTGGGGATCGACATCGGAACCAGCTCCTGTAAGGCTGCTGTTTTTAAGAAAAACGGTGAAGTGGTGGCAGCGGCTAACGCAGGATACCAGGTATCTTATCCGAAGCCCGGCTATGCGGAGCAGAACCCGGACGACTGGTGGAAAGCGGTGTGTAAGGCAACGAAAGAATGTATGGAGAAAGGCAGCGTGAACCCGTCTGATATAGCGGGAATCGGGGTGGACGGACTGAGCTGGGCGGCGGTTGCAGTTGACCGGCAGGGCAATGTCCTGGCCAATACCCCCCTCTGGATGGATAACCGTTCTGCTGGTATCTGTGAAAAGGTAAACCGGGAGATTGGGGAAGAAGAGATTTTCAGAGTCAGCGGGAATCCTTTGACGGCACAATATACCACGGGAAAAGTTCTGTGGTATCAGGAGAACCGCCCTGAGGTATACCAGGAGACCCATAAGATCCTGCAGTCCAATTCCTTTATCGTCTACAGGCTGACGGGACAGTTTTCACAGGATGTCTGTCAGAGTTATGGATGGCACTGCTTTGATATGGAGTATGGCGTATGGGATGAGGGGATGCGGAAAGCCATGGGAATTCCCGAAGAATTTCTTCCCGAGATCAGCCCGTGCCATGCGGTAGTGGGAACCGTGACGAAGAAAGCGGCAGAAGAATGCGGGCTGACGGAAGGAATTCCGGTTGTGGCGGGCGCTCTGGATGCGGCCTGCGGTACAATCGGAGCAGGGGTGCTCCACAATGGAGAGACCCAGGAACAGGGAGGACAGGCAGGGGGCATCAGCATCTGTATTGATACCTATAAGGCGGATCCAAGACTGATCTTAAGCCATTACGTGATTCCGGGAAGCTGGATTCTCCAGGGCGGCACAACCGGGGGCGGCGGCGTCATGCGCTGGATGGAACAGGAATTCGGCGATTATGAGCGTATGATGGCAGGCGGACTGGGGAAAAGTTCTCTGGTACAGTTCAATGAGATTGCCGGGAGAGTGGCCCCGGGATCGGATGGAGTGGTATTTCTTCCCTATATGTCCGGGGAGAGAACCCCTATCTGGGATCCCGATGCCAAAGGAGTCTTCTACGGTCTGGATTTCAGCAAGACCAAGGGCCATCTGGTACGTGCGTCCATGGAAGGCGTGGCGTATTCTGTGCGCCATAATCTGGAAGCGGCAGAAGAGGCAGGGGCATCTGTGAAAGTCCTGCGGTCCATGGGCGGCAGCGCCAATTCTCTGCTGTGGACGCAGATGAAGTCGGATATTACCGGAAAACCGATTCAGGTGCCGAATTCGGATACGGCCACAACATTAGGGGCAGCAATCCTGGCGGGCGTGGGTGTAGGGCTGTACCGGGATTTTGAAGAGGCGGTTGATAAGACCGTGACTGTGAAGCGGGTGCATGAGCCGAATCAAGAGGTAAAGGCTGCCTATGACAAGGGTTATGAGATTTATCTGGAACTGTACCGGAATCTGAGACAGACGATGAAGAAGTAAGAAATAGATGAAAAGCAGGAGGTAAGAAGAGTGAAAGCGGCAGTGGTTATAAAGAATGAAGTGGTAGAATATCAGGAGATTGAAGAACCGGTGACAGAACCCGGAACCATAAAGGTGAAGGTGAAGGCTTCCGGAATTTGTGGTTCTGACGTCCCCCGTGTGCTGCATAACGGTGTGCATTTTTACCCCATTGTTCTTGGGCATGAGTTTTCCGGAGATGTGGTGGAAGTCGGGGAAGGTGTAGAACATATTAAAACAGGAGACCGGGTATCCGGTGCACCGCTGATTCCGTGCATGAAGTGTGAGGACTGCCAGAAAGGCAACTATTCCTTATGTAAGCATTACAGTTTTATTGGTTCCAGGCAGCAGGGCAGCAATGCGGATTATGTGGTGATTCCGGCGGCAAATGCGGTAGTATTTGACAAGAGTATTTCCTACGAACAGGGCGCAATGTTCGAGCCTTCCACGGTTGCCCTTCACGGCGTCCTCTGCAATGACTATAAAGGCGGCGGATATGTTGCCGTGCTGGGCGGCGGAACCATCGGTATGTTCACCATGCAGTGGGCGAAGATTTTTGGAAGTAAGAAAGTGGTGGTATTCGATATCAGCGAGGAACGTCTGGAGATGGCCAGACGGCTGGGAGCGGATGCTGTAGTAAATACGCTGGAAGACGGATTTATGGAGAAGGCAGAAGCCATTACGGAAGGGAAAGGCTATGCTTATGTATTTGAGACGGCAGGGCAGCCGGTAACGATGCGGATGGGATTCGAACTGGCGGCGAATAAGGCGCACGTATGCTTTATTGGTACGCCTCATACGGATCTTACCTTTACACCCGCAATGTGGGAGAACATGAACCGTAAGGAATTCAGACTGACAGGTTCCTGGATGTCATACAGCGCTCCC
>CAJULU010000052.1:25591-31506 GCA_910587575.1 uncultured Dorea sp. | reverse complement strand
CGAACTGCAGAAAGAGAACAAGCGCTGGAAAGAAAAGGATAAACGCTGGAAGGAAGTGGATAAGCGTTGGAAGGAAAAGGATAAATGTAATCAAGAAGAAATTGAGCGTTGGAAAGAAGAAAAGAGATGCCAACAGGAAGAAAATAGACAGCTAAAGGCAGAAATAGAGCAGCTGAGAAAAGATATGGAACAGATGAAAAAGGTAAGCGGGTAGAAGTAAACTGCGGAGGAATTTATACCATGTAAATATTTTGAGAATGGCAGATTTGTATGAAGGGGGAGGGGAGGTATTTGACCAATAAACTGTGGAAGTATTTTCCAATGCTCCAAAGCCGGGAACAGATCTTGGAAGAAATCCATCATAACGAAAAGCTGGAAAAGATGTTCCAGAGATGGGAAGAAAAGAGGCAGGAAGAATTCCTGGATTTCTGTACAGGGGTAAAGGGAGTGAAGACACTATATGATTTCTGTATAAAAGCAGTCCTGGATCCGGAAGTATATCCAGAACGAATTGAAGAACTAATATCCCTGCTGTTGGAGAAGAAGGTAAAGCTTTTGAAGGTATTTCCCAATGACAATACCCGGATATCGGATGAGACATCATTGTTAATCATGGACTTCCTGGTGCAGTTGTCGGACAAAAGCGTGGTCAATGTGGAGATACAAAGGGTAGGATATAGGTTTCCCGGACAACGGAGCGCCTGCTATTCTGCCGATTTATTACTACAGGAATACAGGCAGGTAAGGAAAAAGACGGCAAAAAAAGCATTTTCATATCAACAAATTTCTAATGTCTATACGATAGTGCTGTTTGAGAAAAGCACATCAGAATTTCATCAGTATCCCAATCAATATGTCCATAAGTTTCAGCAGAAATCCAATACAGGAATGAGATTGAATCTTTTACAGAGATATATCTTTGTGGCACTTGACATCTATAAGGAAAACCATCAAAATAAAGGTATCAAAAAGAAGCTGGACGGATGGCTTACGTTTCTGAGCAGCGACGATCCGGAGGATATCATTGCGTTGATAGAGAAGTATCCGGAATTCAAGCCGATGTATGGGCAGATCTATGAGATATGCCAGAATATAGAGCAGGTGATGGGAATGTTTTCAAAGGAATTGTATGAGTTAGACAGGAATACGGTGCAGTATATGATTGATGAACTGCAGAAAGAGAACAAGCGCTGGAAAGAAAAGGATAAGCCCTGGAAGGAAGAGAACAAGCGCTGGAAAGAAAAGGATAAGCGCTGGAGGGAAGAGAATAAGCGCTGGGAGGAAAGAGATAGATGCAGAGAAGAAGAAAACCAAAGTCTGAAGAAAAAGGAGCAATGCCAACAGGAAAAGATTGTATGTCAACAGCGGGAGATTGAGCGTTTAAGGAAAGAAATGGAAGAGATGAAAAGGAAGGAGAATTTCTTATGGGAACAGAATATTGGAACGGGGCAGAAGCAGCCCACCGGCGCGTGATGATGAAGGCCGCCGGCTATTCCGACAAGGATATCCGCAGGAAACCACATATCGGCGTGCCGAATTCATACATGGCGGGCTCGCCAGGCTCCGCCCATCTGCGGCAGATTGCAGAGGCGGTTAAGGAAGGAATCTGGGCGGCAGGCGGGATTCCGGTCGAGTTCGGAATCCCGGCAACCTGCGGGAACATAGCGAATGGAGCAGAAGAGTTAAAATATGAGCAGGTGGGGCGTGACATAGTGGCAATGTCTGTGGAGTTTGTCACGCGCGTCCACAATTTCGATGGGCTGGCTATGATCGCCACCTGTGACAACATTATCGCCGGCTGCTATCTGGCGGCAATGCGTCTCGATCTTCCGTCCATGGTCATCACCGGCGGTTCCATGCAGCCTGGCCGGTACTGCGGAAAGACCGTGGTTGAAGCAGATCTGGATTCCGCAAGATTTTCCGGCGCACAGGAAGAAGAACTGATGGAGATGGAGGACAGTGTCTGCCCGTCTTTCGGTGCATGTCCGTCTATGGGAACGGCAAATACCATGCAGATGCTGGGGGAAGTGCTGAATCTGGTACTGCCGGGTACTTCGACCATTCCGGCCTCCGACAATGGGAAGCTTAGAAAAGCAAGGGAGGCAGGAAAATATGCGGTAGAACTTGCGAAGACAGGAAGGAAGCCGTCGGAACTGATCACGAAAGAAACACTTCAGAATGCTATCATGTTTGATCTGGCGGTTGCAGGATCCACCAATGCCGTGCTTCACCTGTTGTCCTACGCATATGAATTAGGAATCCGGCTTACGCTGGAAGATTTTGAAAAATATGCGGATGAAATTAAATGTATTAACGCCGTGATACCAAGCGGGCTGTATACGGTGGTAGATTTCCATTATGCAGGCGGGGTTCTCAATGTGATGAAGATGCTGGAAGGAAAGTTATACACGGATGTGCCGAGCATGTATGGGTGTCCATGGTCGGAGATTCTTTCCAGAGTGAAGGCTCAGGAGAATAAAGTCATCCACTCTCTGGAGAACCCGCTGTCCAATGAGCCGGGGCTTAAGATTCTGAGAGGCAATCTGTCCCCGAACGGAGCGATTGTAAGGCCGACGGCCGTGTATGATGAAGTGAAGTATATGAAGGGAAAAGCGAAGGTGTTCGATGGTGACAGGGAAGCATTTGAGGCCATCCAGTCCGGGAAGATTGTGCCGGGCGATATCATTGTAATCCGGTATGAGGGATGTAAAGGGGCGCTGGTATGAAGGAACTGATGCTTAGTATTGATGCTCTGATTGGTCTGGGACTGCATAAGAGTGTCGGACTGATTTCGGATGCCCGGTTTTCCGGTTTCAATTACGGCGCAATCATCGGACATGTATCGCCGGAAGCGTATGACGGAGGGAATATTGCCCTTGTGGAAGAAGGAGACGAGATTGTCATTGATATTCCAAAGGGTGAAGTATCGCTGCTGGTGCCGGATGAGGAACTGGAAGGACGGAGAGAGAACTGGACATGCCCGCCGCTTAAGGAGGAGAAGGGCTGTCTGAACATCTTTGCAAGGATGTGCCGGCCGGCGGAAGAAGGCGGGGCAATGCAGCCCTGGGATCTCTCCGCCCGGTTTCATGATTAAAAATTACATAGAGAAGATCAGATATAGGAGGAAGAACATGTTACTGCTATCAAAAGAAGATATCAGAAAAGTATTTACAATGAGAGATGCCATCGAGGCGAATAAGAGAGCGTTTCAGTTATTGGTGGACGGAAAATGCAACGCCCCCTTACGCACCAACATCCAGGCGCCAGAGCAGGACGGCTGTTTTCTGTTTATGCCTGCTTATGTAGAGGAGATGGATACGGCGTCCCTTAAGATTGTCAATGTATTTCCACACAACATAGATCAGGGATTACCATCCCTGCCTGCACAGGTTATGCTGATTGACGGCAAGACGGGCGTTGTGCAGTCTCTTATGGACGGTATCTGCGTGACACAGATCCGTACCGGAGCAGCATCCGGGGCAGCGTTCGACGTATTGGCCAGGAAAGAATGTAAGACTGGCGCTCTGATTGGAACAGGCGGGCAGGGAGCAGCACAGCTTGAGGCAATGCTTGAGGCCCGGAAATTAGAAGAAGTACGGGTATACGGACTGCACTATGACCGGACGGAGGCATTTGTAAAGCGGATGCAGGAAGAGATGGAACACTACAAAACCAGAATCCTGCCGGCCAGGTCTTCCGATGAGGCAATCCAGGACGCCGACCTCATTATTACGGCAACTCCGGCAGATCAGCCGGTATTTGACGGGGCAAAGGTAAAGAAAGGCGCAACCATCAGCTGCATCGGCTCTTACCAGCCCCACATGCAGGAGATGGACCCAGTGGTGCTGACACGTGCATCCAAGATTTATTTTGATTCGGAGGAAGCGGTGCTGTCAGAGGCAGGAGATATTCTGATTCCGCTGGAAGACGGTACGATCACGAAGGATGATTTTACCGGCGATCTGGGAAGTGTGATAAAGGGTGAGGTGAAAGGCCGGGAGAACGATGAGGAGATTATCGTATTCAAGTCGGTCGGCGTTGCGGCCCAGGATTTAGTCGCAGCCAGGGAGATCTATGACAAAGCCGGGATCGGTACGGAGTGGAATTCTTAAAAGGCAGAAAAGTTTATGGAAACCGATTGACGGAACAAAAAACCTGTGTTATAGTCAGTATAATATAAATTGTATACAAAATGTAGATTTGTATACAAAAAAACAGAACTAAGGAAGGTGTTTGAGATGAAAATAGGATTTATTGGTACTGGAAACATGGCGTCAGCCATTATGGGAGGAATTATTAAGAAACAGATTATCCCGGCAGAGGAGATGATTGGTGCGGATTTATCTGCAACGGGAAGAGAGAGGACAAAGAGCCAGTTTGGCATCCATGTAACCGGCAGCAACCAGGAAGTGGTTGAGAAAGCGGAGGTAATCGTATTATCTGTGAAGCCGCAGTTTTATGCAGATGTCATCCATGAGATCCGTGACGGCATCCGTGACAATCAGATTGTAATTACCATAGCGCCGGGAAAGACCCTGGCATGGCTGAAGGAGCAGTTCGGCAGGGATGTAAAAATCGTCCGTACTATGCCGAACACACCTGCGCTGGTGGGAGAAGGCATGACGGCGGCCTGCCCTAACGAGCATATGACCGAAGAAGAGACTGCATATGTGCGTACGCTTCTGGAGAGTTTCAGCCGTGTGGAGATTGTTCCGGAGCGTCTGATGGATGCCGTGGTTTCTGTCAGCGGCAGTTCCCCGGCATATGTGTTTATGCTGATTGAAGCTATGGCGGATGCAGCGGTTTCCGGCGGGATGCCAAGGCCCCAGGCTTACCAGTTTGCCGCACAGGCAGTTCTTGGAAGTGCGAAGATGGTACTGGAGACCGGGAAACATCCGGGAGAATTAAAGGATATGGTATGTTCCCCGGCAGGAACAACGATTGAAGCGGTTCGTGTGCTGGAAGAGCGTGGTTTCCGAAGTGCAGTCTTTGAGGCCATGAAGGTCTGTGAAGAGATGTCAAAGGGAATGTAGGCTTTTCCTAACGGTATTGTTCCAGTAATGCCTGTACCTCCGGAAAACCACGCAGAAAGTCGTATGCGTGGTTTTCCGGATCCTTCAGGTCGTTCAGAATTCCGAGACGCATGATCTGCCCGGTGTTCACTTCTCTCAGCGGAAGATGGCGGTACAGGGGAGAACGTTCCGGTTTCCATGTTTTACCAAGCGCCGGCAGCAGATTACGCAAGGCGGCAATGCATCCGTCAACATCCTGCCGTACACAGCCAGCTGGAAATCTGCAATATAAGTGCTGCATTCCCATAAGCCGAACAGATCCGTGATCTGTCTGGCAATATCGGCGATCTGTTCGGCATCTAAGGTGCGGTCCTCCCGTATTGCCAGTTCTGTCAGAGTGTACAGAGAGGGCTGGCCGGTGCTGCTTTCCGACAGGACTTTCTGTTCTGTCAGTTGTGCTGCTTTTCCCCACTCTTCCTGCTGAAAGTACATAGAAGCTTCCAGGTGTTTCTTGTCAATTGCTGCCTTCCGGGTTACTAATGTGAAATGCTTCGGGATTCATCTGCAAAGAATATCAGACGCCGGCCCGGCATCCTGCGATGATTGCGTTTACGGCCTTTTCCACATTCTCACGGGAAGTGGCAAGGTTCATCCGAACGAAGGAAGAGAAACGCTCTCCGCCGAACCAGTCGCCGTAATCCAGTGCAAGACGGCATTTTTTCTGCATAAAATCCTTCATTTCCTCTGGATTTACATATGCTTTCATGTCAATCCAGCACAGATAAGTTCCCTCAAGAGGAGATACCACTATTTCAGGCAGTTCCTTTGCAAAGGTCTCTTTCACGAACAGATAATTTCCGTAAATGATTTCCTTCACTTCCTCGAACCACTGGCGTCCGCCCG
>CAJULU010000052.1:0-25581 GCA_910587575.1 uncultured Dorea sp. | reverse complement strand
CGAATAGGCGGCTTCGGCAGCTACATATCCGAATGCATTCCCACCCTGGATGCGGATACCAGTTACGAATGCATCCCATTTCCTGCGGAGGTTCCCGTCTGGGATTATAATAAGGGAATTCTGGCATCCTGCAAGGTTAAATGTTTTGGAGGGCGCTGTAACGGTAATCATCATGTCATCGTAGCTGCCCGTGCGAAAGGACGGAATATGTGTATGGCCGTCAAATGTCAGGTCCTGGTGGATCTCATCGGAGATCACGAACACATGATGCTTCCGGCAGATTTCAAACAGTGTCTGCAGTTCGCTTTGCGTCCAGACACGGCCCGCCGGGTTATGGGGAGAGCAGAGGATGAACAGGGTAACCTGGTTTTCTGTTATTTTCTGCTCAAAATCTTCAAAGTCAATGGTGTATACGCCGGACGTGTTGATCAGATCCGATGTGACCAGACGGCGGCCGTTATTCTTCACTGCATGAAGAAAGGGATAATAGACCGGAGTCAGAACGATAACGGCATCGTCCGGCTGTGTCATAAACTGGGTGATCCAGTTAAATGCGGACACCACGCCAGGCGAGAAGCGGATCCATTCCCTTTGTACCTCATAGGAATGATGCTGCTTCTCCCAGTCGATAAATGCCTGGTAATAAGAATCGGGTACTTTGTAATATCCGAACACTCCCTGGGATACATAAGCGCTTAAGGCATCCGTTACACAGGAAGGTACCTGGAAATCCATGTCGGCAACCCACAGAGGCAGAAGCCCCTCTTCCCCGAACATTGCGGTCTGGGCGTCCCATTTGTTGCAGTTAGTGTTTCTGCGGTCAACGTATTTTACTTGTGACATATGCACTGTTCCTCCTAAAAAAATATTTCTTTCGTTAATATATAGTATTTATCAAAGAGAGAATAAAGTCAACTGCTATTATATCAGCCTTGCATATATTGAAAAAGGCTTATAGAATAGAGATAAATATCAATCAATGGAGAGTGTTATGAGTAAAAAAATGTTACTTGACTATTTTACAATAGATGGTGCATTTGGCGGCAGCCAGGACTGGTTTACGAATATCGTCATGCACATCGGAGGCTGCGCTGCGGCAACGGCCTGTGACAGTTGTATTTATTTTGCAAAACACATGGGAATGGAAACGCTGTATCCCTATGATATCAGCCAGCTGAACAAAGAAGACTATACGAAGTTCAGCCAGATTATGAAATCCTATATCCGCCCAAGGGTGAACGGGGTAAAAAAGCTGGAATGGTATATACAGGGATTTGAGGGTTATCTTACGGATGTCCGTACCAGAACAGGAGTGGACAGCAGGATCCGGATGGAAGGATTCTCGGGAGAACATTCTTATGAAGAAGCGGAAAAGGCGATTAAGAGCCGGATTGACGCAGGACTGCCAGTACCGTATCTGATGCTGAGACATAAGATGTCTGAGAAATATAAGGATTTTATCTGGCACTGGTTTCTGGTGGTGGGATATGAAGCGGCAGGGCAGGACTTTGATATCTTAGCAGCCACTTATGGAGAAAAGGTACGGCTTCCGCTGAAAGAACTGTGGAATACAGGATATGAGGAAAAAGGCGGAGTCATCCTGTACGGCCGGCAGAACGATTGACAGAAACGATTGACAGAAATAGAAAAGGGACTTTACGAACTGCGTTTTATCCGCTACAATAGATAAAGATTTACACTTAAACATCTGGAAGAGAGGAAAGAAAACATGGCAAATCCAATTGTAACATTTGAAATGGAAAACGGGGATATTATGAAAGCAGAACTGTATCCGGAACTGGCGCCGAACACGGTGAATAATTTTATCTCGTTGGTGAAGAAAGGATATTATGACGGCCTGATTTTCCACCGTGTAATCAGCGGGTTTATGATCCAGGGCGGATGTCCGGACGGGACAGGTATGGGAGGCCCGGGATATAACATCAAGGGCGAATTCAGCCAGAATGGTTTTGACAACGACTTAAAACATACGGAAGGCGTGCTGTCCATGGCAAGAGCAATGCACCCGGATTCCGCCGGTTCACAGTTCTTCATCATGCATAAGGATTCTCCGCACCTGGATGGCTCTTATGCGGCGTTCGGCAAGGTAACAGAGGGCATGGACATTGTCAATCAGATTGCACAGACAGATACAGACTATAATGACAGGCCCATCGAAGAGCAGAAGATGAAGAAGGTCACGGTAGATACCATGGGGGAAGACTATCCGGAACCGGAGAAAGAATAATGGAACGCTTTTACCAGAATACGGCGGTCAGGACGGTACTGGCCCTGGTGTGCTGCGCCTTGTGGGGCAGCGCATTTCCATGTGTGAAGATCGGATATGAACTGTTCCATATCGAGAATGCGGGCAGCCAGATCCTGTTTGCCGGATACCGTTTTTTCATGGCAGGTGTGTTCACGTTTCTGCTGGGATGTGCGCTGGAGAAGCGGATCATCACGATGAAGAAAAGTTCTCTGCCCTTTGTGTTCGGGCAGGGAATTCTGCAGACTACGATTCAGTATGTATGCTTCTATATCGGGCTTGCCCATACGACAGGTGCGAAGGGTTCTGTGATTAATGCATCGAATGCGTTTTTTTCCATCATTGCGGCGCATTTTCTTATGAAGTCAGAGAAGCTGACCTTAAAAAAAATCATAGGCTGTCTGGTAGGATTCGCAGGGATTATTATCATTAATCTGGAGCCTGGTGCGTGGAGCAGCGGTTTTACATTTCTGGGCGAAGGAATGGTGCTGGTGTGCGCATTTTCCTACGGTCTTAGCAGTGTGACGCTAAAGATGATTTCTGACAAAGAGAAGCCGGTGACGATTACAGCCTATCAGCTGCTGTTCGGCGGCGCCGTGCTGATTCTGACCGGAGCCGTATCCGGCGGAACGGTCTATGGTTTTGATGTCAGATCATCGCTGCTGCTTCTGTATATGTCGCTGTTGTCAACCGTGGCCTTCAGTATCTGGGCGGAACTTCTGAAATACAATTCTGTTGGGAAAGTGGCCATATTTGGCTTCAGCATCCCGGTGTTTGGCGTTGCGTTATCTGCCGTCTTCTTAGGAGAGCAGGTGGTATCGGTAAAGAATCTGGCAGCTCTTCTCTGCGTAAGCGCAGGGATTATTATTATTAACCGGAAGGGAAGCAGGGAGTGATAAGTGGAGGAGAATCGTATATGCTTAAGTGTACCTACATTGTGGAAAGAATAGACGGAGATTATGCGCTGCTTAAGCGGGAAGACGAGACAGAACAGAATGCAGAGCCAAAGATGGTGGCCCGGGCGCTTCTGCCGCCGGAGATCATGGAAGGGACAAGGCTGCTTTATGAATATCTGCAGTATTCTGTGGTCGAATAATCAAGAGTAAATATCCGGGGACGCAGCAGGCGTTACTACGTCCCCGGCGATCAATAGTCCCACGTCCGTTTCAATACTTCGATCTGTTCCCTTGCCCGCCCATAAAAGGTGGTCAGCGGCATATCACAGAGTTTTGCCGCATCTTTTCCAAGTATCTGACCGTTTCTCCATCTGCAGCAGATCTGTATAAAATCTTCCGGCACATCCCGCCTGGGTCTTCCGAACTGTACCCCGCGCATTTTTGCCGCCTCAATGCCCTCCTTCTGCCGTTCGCGGATATTCTTGCGCTCATTTTCCGCCACAAAAGAAAGTACCTGAAGCACAATATCGCTGAGAAAGGTTCCCATCAGATCTTTGCCCCGCCGGGTGTCAAGAAGTTCCATGTCAATTACTACGATATCTACTTTCTTTACTTTCGTCAGATATTGCCATTGTTTCAATATTTCTTCATAGTTTCTTCCAAGTCTGTCAATGCTTTTCACGTAAATTAAGTCGTCTTCCTGCAATTTTCTGAGCATCCTGTTGTACATCGGACGATCAAAATCCTTGCCGGACTGCCGGTCTATATAGATATTTTCTTCCGGCACTTCTTTCTGATGCATTGCAAGCATCTGCCTGCCTTCATTCTGTTCCCTGGTGCTGACCCGCACATACCCGTATATCATTCATTTCAACCTCCTCTTTTGTGTATCATCCTTACTTATTTTAATCTGGAATGGCGGCAGAACAAAGACGTTGATTTCTGACACGGTAAAAAAAATCAGTATTAGTAATATATGTGGAAATGTTCTTGACTGAGAAATGGAATACAGATATTATGGAACAAGGGAATGCTTTGGATAAATTTAAAAGGAGAAGTACGGTTTATGAAGAAAATGTTTACCAAAAGATTGTTGATTTACATGGTCATGGCATTGGTGGTGACCATTGGCGCTATCTTTATTCTGCAGACTTTTTCTGCGAAAAGCACCAATACGGAATCGGCAAAGGAACAGATTGAGATGGTTAAGGGGAAACTGAAAAGTAATGATGAGGAGATTGATAAGCTGGTCAAAAGCCTGAGTGAGAATAATCTTGTGAAAACCAGGGCGTTTGCGGAAA
Organism: uncultured Dorea sp.; assembly: GCA_910587575.1. Lineage (GTDB taxonomy): Bacteria > Bacillota > Clostridia > Lachnospirales > Lachnospiraceae > Sporofaciens. The sequence continues at coordinate 21,118 of CAJULU010000052.1, read as the reverse complement.
TCCTGGCTACAGATCCCAGTGTTCTGACAGACAGTGCAAGAATGCAGGAAATCTGTGAGGAGTTTATGGTAAATGAACTGCATGTCATTAACAAGGAGGGGATTATCACACACAGTACAATCGCAGATTATGTCGGATTCGATATGAACAGCGGCGAACAGTCTGCGGCCTTTATGGAAATCGTGAGGGATCCGTCTGTTGAACTTGTCCAGGAACCCCAGGAAAATGTAAAAGAAGGTGTTGTGATCCAGTACATAGGCGTGGCACGAAAGGATGACGAGGGGCTGGTACAGGTGGGAATCCGTCCGGAGATCCTGGAAGACACGCTTGCAAATACGAAAATAGACGTGGTTTTAAGCGAGGTGGAATATGGCGATAAAGGTTATGCGTATGCCATTGATACGGCCAGCGGGGCAATTCTGGCTCACCCCAGTCAGGAACTGATCGGTTAGGATGCGGCGGAGAATGGACTGGCGGTGGAAGAAGGAGAAGGAAAGGCAAAGGTAGACGGGATCACCGGATACTACCAGGCTGAAAAATATGACGGTGAAATAATCGGGGTTTTTCTTCCGGCCAGTGAATATTATCGGAACAGGATCAGCCAGACTCTGGTGGTATCAGTCAGTATGTTTATTATTTTTATGGTGCTGCTTCTTGTGATCAACAGGACCGTAGATATCCAGATCGTCAGCGGAATCAACCGTATTGTGGAATCCGTGAAAAAGATTGCAGCCGGTGATTTCGGGGTTACGGTACAGGAAGAAAGTAATCCGGAATTTATCCGTCTCTCTGAAGACATCAATAAGATGGTTGCAAATATCCGGTTAAGCATGAGCGATAACGAGCGGCTGCTGGTGCAGCAGAAATCGGATATTGAGAATATTAAGGGAGTATGCGGCGAACTGGGAAGTGTGTCCAGGAGAACCCTGTCCAGCGCAGACGAAATCTTCCAGGGTACGGAGCAGCAGAAGCAGTCCGTGGATGATCTGAACCGGGTTATGGGAACGTTGGTGAAAGAACTCAACAGCAGCGCCGATGCATCTGTGGATGTGGCCAGGGCAACGGAAGGAGCGGTTGAAGCGATTCTGGATACCCAGAAACAGATGGATGTACTGGAGGGGGCAATCAGTAATATCAGCGAGATGTCTAAGGAAATCGGCAAGATTGCGGTAAAGATCGAATCGATTGCGAACCAGACCAATCTTCTTGCACTGAATGCTTCGGTGGAGGCTGCACGGGCCGGTGATATGGGAAAAGGATTTGCGGTGGTCGCAACGGAAGTAGGAAGCCTGGCGGCAAGAAGTTCGCAGGCGGCAAAGGAAACCGGTGAACTGATTGCCGATTCCATTCAGGCGGTCAGCGAAGGAATGGCGATGGCAGAGGATACGGCCAGAATCTTTGGAAATGTTGTGAAAGAAATCCAGCATGCCAATACGGAAGTGGAAAGGATTGCGAAGATGGTCCGTAAAAATGCAGAAGACGTAGAACGGACTGCGACAGAGATGGATAAAATCCGCAACGTCATGGATAACAATGCGCAGATTTCGGAAACCAGTAAACGGATATCGGTGAATATGGCAGATATCACGAACCGTCTGCTGAATATGGTAGGGGAATAAGATCGTTATGATACAGGGATGTTCACGAGTTAAGGGGTGTGGACATCCCTGTTTTGTCGAAAAAGGTCGAACGAAAGTAAGGAAGAAAATCGCCGGAGTTATTGACAAAGTCATGAGAATATCGTATGATACATCACACATACATATCATGTTATTCAACATGTCATAAGAATCATTTTTGATTCAGATCATTTTAATCAGATCAGATTTATATCAGTCGTATTGAAGGTTTCGATCCGTTACCTTCAATTCCTAAGAAACCCATGTGAATGATTGATAATTGAAAAGGAAGGAGAAGATGAATTACAGGAGAATAGTCATTTTTTTAACGTTTATGCTTGGAGCGGCAGTTTACTCAGGAACGTTAATCCGGCCTGGAAAATCCGGCGGCGCCGCAGAACAGAAGATATATGCGGCATCAGACAAAAGAGAACAAAAAGAATCCAGAAAGATTGCGGTAGTCAACCTGGACGAAGGAGTGTCCGGGAATGAGGGAAGGGTGAATTATACAGAGAAACTGTCAGGATTCCCCAGTATGGATTTTGAATATGCCTCTTTAGAAGCAGCGAGAACAGGAATTGAGACGGGGAGATATGGAGCATATGTGATTATTCCGGCAGATTTTTCACAGAATGTGGAGAGTATTAACACGGCGCCGCAGGTTTCCAGTCTGGAATTTGCAGTGAATCGTTCTTATTCCGGGAAAGGGCAGTATGAACTTCTCTGTCAGGTAAGGAGTTATATGGATTCGTTGAATGACAATCTGAGTTATATGTATGTGGACAATATTCTGAGAGAGTTTCATGATGCACAGGACGGTGCAGAACGTGTAATGGAAAATGATCTTGAGGATCTGGCTGCGATCGAAAGGATCCGGTCACAGGATCTTGTAACGCCTGTCCTTCTGCCGGAGCTGCCGGAGGAAGAAATGATGCCGGATCCATTGGACATTTCCGGGTATATGGAGCAGACTTCTGCATCGGCTGGGGAACTGGAGGCGGTGTATGAGAAGCAGATACAGGATGTGCAGATGCAGATTGCTTCTCTTGGCGCTGATGGGAGCGCATTGTCGGAGCGGCTTAAGAATCTGGCCGGACAGGAGACGGAACTGGATTTTATGAATGACGGGAACGGTGGAAATATTACAGACAAAGCCGAAGAACTGCTGCGGGCAGAACTGGGGAGACAGGCGGAGCTTATGCCGGACAGGGAGAAGATTGGCGGATCTCTGGAGATGTTGAAAAACCGCAATGAAGAGTTTATCAGAATGTATGGAGAGCAGGACAGATCCGGTGATTTATTCCGGGATAAGGAAGCGGCGGAACCAGAAGAACAGGAAGAGTGGATTTCCTTTTTATCGGAACAGAACAGGGAAATTGAGTTAATGCTTGAAGAGATCAGACAGGCAGAATGCCTGGATATGGACAGAATCACAGAACTGGTCAGGACAGAATATGTCGATCCTCTGACAGCTAATGTGGATAAGGCGGAAAAGGAGATTCAGCACAGAAGAGAGGAAGAACTGGCTGCAGTGCTGGAATATAGCGGGCAGATTTCCGGCTTTCATCCGCAGATGGACAGTCTGTTTCTTTCACAGAACATCCAGGGAATCAGAGGAAATTACAGAAGTATGCAGGAAGCCTTATTGAAAAACAACCATGCATATGCTGAATATGCCCAGAAATCAGCCGTTTCAGCAAAGGAGTATGCACAGCGGCTCAGGAATCATGCTGAAGAAGCCGGTAAGGCATCGGAGGAAGCGGTGGAAGAAGGGCTGAGTGCGGCGAAGGAAGCAAAGGAGAAGAACAGCGTCGTGAATCAGAGGATTCTGAGGGACTTTTCATCAAAGCTTGCATATACGAGGCTTGGCAGTGCAAAGTACACACGAGTGTATCAGTTTATCACAAACCCGCTGAATATGACGGACAGATCCGTGAACCGGCCGTTTGACGGATATTTATCGGGACGTGAGACAGGTGGATCATATTTTTAGAAAAGGAATTTTCCGGAAGGGGGAAGAAAGACGATGAGTATCAGAATGAATACAGAAGACGTAATTGCAAGAGGACAGGAGATTGGAAGCCATGTGGAGGATGTTACGGCTCTTCAGAATTATCTGAATGATGTGGTCAACCGTCAGCTGCCGGAACTGTGGGAAGGAAGCGGATACGAAGGGTTTGCCGCACGGGTTGCGGAGATGGCGCCGAGTTTTGAAGCCATGCGTGAACTGATCTGCTCCATTGGCCAGGGCATTGTGACGAATGCACAGCAGTACGCAGAATTTGACCGGGCGGCAGGTTCTGTGAACCGTGGATAGAAGTCATGGAGGGAAATGGCGTGATACGTCTTGACCCGGATGTGGCAGGTGCAGATAGGGCCGTAACCGGATGGAAGACTCCTCTGAGCGATCTCTATGAGCTTCCCGTCTTTGCAGAAGAGACCTGGCAGAAAGCAGCAGAATGCCGCAGGGCAGAGAAAGAGATGTCTGAGCAGATCCGGAAAGGCCTGTTTGACACGGACGGAAGGGAAGAGAAGGAGCGGCTTATGAATATTCAAAGCCAGATTTTTCAGTCTGTACCGAAAACTACTGCTTCAGAGGACGGCCTGTCACCGGGAGGTATGCCAAAAGGAGTTATACGGCATTCCCTGCCCTGCATAACCGGGGAGACAGAACAATTGCCGGAAACCTTCCTGTTACCGGGAATGATGGTGATCGGAATCATTCTGGCAGTTTCACTGGGGAAAGGGAAGAGGCGACAGTGACAGGACTGGAGGATCGGAAAAATGATCATTACATTAATGGTATGTGGCGGGAGATCTTACGATGACTGTCCGCCGGACAGAAAATGTATTGAAAAATGTCAGAACGTATGTAAAAAACTGGATGTGATGGTAAAGCCGGAGCAGCGGATCGGGGAGGTTTATAAGAGATTTTCCGAAAATGGATTTCTTCCTGCGCAGCCTGAAGACGGACAGATGAGTGTGTATTCTTTGCGCAGGAAAGAATACCTGGATGAAACGCTGACATTCTGGCAGGATAAGATCTATGCAGGGGATGTGCTGGTGTTTTGCAGGATCTGCCCTTCCTGAGAGAAGCAGCCGTATCATTCCGAAAGGGGGAAACAGGCATGAAGGTAAGGATACGCAGAAGCGACCTGGCAGCAAAGGGAACATATGACTTCAGACGGCTGGAGGAGAACAGTCACCTGTTTCTTCCCTGCAGAATCGAAGAGGAGAGAGAGTCGGTCTGTATGAATTTTGATCTGCGGGGAATGAAGATGTTTGAGGAATTAAAGGATGCGGAACGTCTTTGGAAGCTGGCGGTTCTGCTGCATGTGGCGGAACTTGAGGAACCATATCAGAACTATGAATTTTCTCTTGATCCCGGGAATCTGTACTATGATATTCTGGGAAGAGTCAGGGTAAAGACGAGGGATGTGATTTCTTCCGGCCCGAAGAACAGGATGAGAGAATTCCTAAGACAGTATCATGCGCTGATCGGCTATATTCTGGAAGGTTCCAGGCCTTATGAAGACTATCTGTATGGCGGAATGGAGATTCTCCAGGCAAAAGATGAGATCACAGGTCTTATGGAACCGGAAACCGTACAGGAAGAGAAAAAGATATTATCAGAATATTATACGAATCTTCTGGAAGAAGAGAAGAAGAACACGAGGCGGGTAGGAAAGTGCGGATACAGGCGGCTGGTCAGATATTGTGCTGCTTCTGCATGTTTACTATTTCTGCTTGCAGTGTCCACGGTCTACAGCTTTTTCTGGTATATGCCGAGGCAGGAGCTTCTGATTGAAGCGGCGGATGCCTATATCCGGAAAGATTATATTTCCCTTGTGGATTCGCTGAAAGGATTCAGAACCGAAGAACTTGGCCGTACCGGGAAATATATGCTTGCTGCCGCCTATATTCAGGGACAGACGGTAGATACATTCAGTGGGAAAGACAAGGAAAATATTCTGAGCAGGGTTACTTACCAGTCGAACGAGAATGTGCTGGACTACTGGATCCATCTGGGGCGTCTGGAAATCAGCGAGGCAGAAGAACTTGCCATGAAGATGTGCGACGACCAGCTTTTACTGTATGCTTATATGCATGAATTACGCCAGATCGAAGCTGACGAAGGGATGTCCGGTGAAGAAAAGAGCGGCAGAAAGCAGGAGCTGATGAAAAATATTGAAGAGCTTGCAGGCAGATTAGGTCTGCAGGACTGATGGAAGCGGGGCGTTCACTGTAATATTTATAGAAGGAGTCTGTGTATGCAATCTGTACTGAGGCAGACAAAAGAGGAGGAAAAGCATCTCTATGGCAGGGGAAAGAATGTTACGATTTCTTCGGGAACCGAGGCGGTTCTGTGTATTCCCGGACTAAAAAGCCGTTTTTACATCCGTGGAATGGAAATATTTTCTGAGATTGCAGAGGAAGAATGTCTGTACCGGAACTGGCAGAGGATCGGAACGGATGAATTCACGATGAGTCCTGGAGATATCCTGACCCTGGGAAGACTGCAGATCGGAGTGTGGAAAGAACGGATCGCCATACAGGGGTCTGTCAGCAGTTATATAACGTCTTTGCCGGAACGGCCCTGGGAACACTATCCGGAAGGTTTCCCGGTTTACAGGCGCTCTCCAAGGATGATCAGAAGAACGTCTGCCAGGAAGTTTGTGATGGAGCCTCCCTGTGCAGAGGAGAAGCAGGATGGCAGAGAGTTTCTGATGTCAGTACTTCCGCCCCTTGGTATGATGGCGGTAACGATCATGACCGGTTTATTGATGGGGCGGGGGATCTATCTGCTGATGTCTGCGGCTGCTGCGGGAATGACGGCTGTGTTCTCCGGGATCCGGTATGTGAGTGAAAAGAAGGAATTAAGGGAAAGAAACCGGAGACACCATGTTATTTATATGAACTATCTGTGGAGTATGCACAGGAAGATTGCCATGGCTTATGAGCAGGAGCAGGAGGTCTATGCCTACCAGTATCCGGAGACAGACGAACTGGCAGGAATGTGCAGGGAATATAACAGCCGGATCTATGAGAGAATTTCTTCTGACGAAGATTTTCTGACCCTGTCCATTGGCCGTTATGTGGGAGAAACGGATTTCCAGATTAGCGGTAAGGAGGTTTCCTGGGATTCAAAAGCGGGTATGCTTACAAAGATGTCCTGTGAAATCCGGCAGAAGTATTCCACTATCGAGAAGCCAAAGGCCATTGACCTGAAACATACTCATCTCGGAATGGTGGGAGAGAAAGAGGCATTACACAGGCAGCTTGGAATCCTGGCGGTTCAGGCGGCATTTTTCCAGAGTTATCATGATCTTCAGATGATTGTCATTTACAGCGGGGAGTATGAGGACAGGTTCGCATGGATGCGCTGGCTTCCCCACACGCATCTGATGCCGGTGAATGTATCGGGGTTAGTCCATTCAGAACGGACCCGTGATCTTGTGCTCGGCAGTGCAGGCCAGATATTGAAAGAACGGGCAGAACGCATTCGGGAAGGGAAACGAAAGACAGGATGCCTGCCGCATTATCTGTTTCTGGTAGATGAGCCTGCCTGGCTTATGGACCATGGGATTTCGGAGTATCTTCGTATGGATGGAAATGCCCTGGGATTCTCGATAATTTATACCAGTGATATCCGGGCAGATCTTCCGGAATATATTGGTACGGTTCTAAAGCTTTACAATACACGGGAAGGAATGCTGCTTCAGGAGGCAAGGGAGTATGTGGGACTGAAGCTGATCTTTGATGAGCCCCGGACGTCTGGATTTGAATGGATGGCGAGAAACCTGAGCGTACTGCAGCATCAGAAGGGAGTTACCGGTTACATACCGGAAAGCGTTACTTTTTTTGAGTTGTACGGGATACGAAGTCCGGAAGAACTGGAGATCCGGAACAGGTGGAAGAAAGGGCAGTCTCACAAATCCCTGGCCGTGCCTCTGGGGAAACGTTCGGAAGATGACGTGCTGGTTCTCAATCTTCACGAGAAGGCGCACGGCCCTCACGGGCTTGCTGCCGGAACGACAGGAGCGGGAAAATCAGAACTGATACAGAGCTATATCCTGTCACTGGCAGTGAATTTTCATCCGCATGAGGTGGGATTCCTGCTGATTGATTACAAGGGAGGCGGGATGGCGGATCTGTTTGGAAGGCTGCCTCATCATCTGGGAACAATTACGAACCTGGATGGAAGCGGAAGCATACGGGCGCTGGTCTCCGTGAAAGCGGAACTGTCACGGAGACAGAAGATATTCAGAGACTATGGTGTGAACCACATCAATGGTTACATGAGACTGTTCAAGGAAGGAACAGCGCCGGAACCGCTGCCCCATCTCTTTATGATCTGCGATGAATTTGCAGAGCTTAAGAAGGAACAGCCGGATTTTATGAAAGAGCTTGTGTCAGCGTCACGGATCGGAAGAAGCCTGGGAATCCACCTGATCCTGGCGACACAGAAACCGGCCGGAGTCATTGACGAACAGATCTGGAGCAACAGCAGGTTTAAGCTGTGTCTGAAGGTACAGAATGAAAGCGACAGCAGGGAAGTCTTAAAGACTGCGGATGCCGCAGCCGTTACTCTGCCTGGAAGAGCCTATCTTAAGGTAGGGAATCATGAGATCTATGAATTATTCCAGGCGGCTTTCAGCGGCGCAGCGTACCAGGAGACGGCCGAAAAGGACGATGGGGCTGAAGAGAGGGTTTATGTAGTAAATGAACTGGGGCAGGGCGAACTGGTCAGCCAGGATTTAAGCGGAAGGGCGGGGGAATACCGTGCATGCCAGACACAGCTGGAAGCCGTGGTATGCCATATCCGGGAAGTATTTGAAAAAGAAAGGGAGGACAGGGTGAGAAAACCGTGGCTGCCCCCTCTGGGGAAGATGCTGGTAAGCCCTGCTGCAGCAGAGTATGAGGGGAAGCCGGAGGATGTCTCGGTCAGACTGGTGCGGGAAGATGGAAAGGCAGAGGATCCGTTTTTCAGACTGGTGCAGAAAGGAAGAGCAGGACTGTCAGTGGTAATTGGGAAGATGGATCTGCCGGAAATACAGGAACAGAAGGAGCTTATACAAGACTTTGAGAGTGATGGAAATCTTTTGTTTACGGCTTCCTCCGGTTCTGGGAAGACGGTATTTCTGACAACGGTACTGATCAGTCTTGCGGTATCATATGATGTGGATGACGTGAATTTTTATATTCTGGATTACGGAAATCATGGCTGTATGCCTTTGAAGGAACTTCCTCATACGGCAGAGTATATTTCTTTGGACGAAGAGGAACGGTACTGGAAATTCAAGAAACTCATAACAGAAGAGATAGCGGCCAGGAAGAGAATTCTTGCAGAATATGCGGCCCCTTCCCTGGCGGCATACCGGGAGTTGTCCCGGAAACCGCAGTTAGACATCGTCATAGCGATTGACCAGTTTGACGTTGTAAAGGAGATGGGAATTGAAGAGGAAGAATTTTTTACAAAGCTTACGAGGGACGGCCCCGGACTTGGAATCTATACAGTTGCCGCCGCAACAAGGGTGAATGGGGTACGTCATGCGACGCTGAATAATTTCAGGAACAGGATTGCCGGATATCAGTCTGATGAAAACGAGACCTTTCCTGTTGATGGAAGGGGGTACTGCAGACAGTCAGACATCAGAGGACGTGTACTGGTAAGAGGAGAGGAAGTCCACGAAGCCCAGATTTACGTCATGGCCTCCTGTGAGGACAAGGCGGCATACAGCAGAGGAGTAAAGAAACTGATCCGGGAGATCCGCAGCAGATCCAGGGGAAGGGAAGCGCCCCATATCCCTGTGCTGCCCCAGGATCTGTCAGCCTCTATGCTGAGAGAATATCCCGGTGACGAAAGCGATTACCTGGTAGGACTGGAACTTGAGAGTGTAACCGGCAGAGGATTTGGGAGAACGGCAGGGCTCTTTGTAATTGTGGGGAATGCGGGCGCAGGCAAGACGAACATCCTCCGGGTGCTGGCAGAACAGGCGGTTCTGAAGGGGCGGACCTGTATCTTTGATTCCCGGGATATGGACCTGTATCATTTCCGTAAGGATTCTCATGTTCTGTATATGGAAGGGCAGAGGGAGAAAGAAGTTTTTTTCAAGGAAATGGATAAGGAGCTGGAAGAAAGACGGAAGTTTCTGAAAAAGAGGCTTGGAGAGTGTAAGGATCTGTCCCCCAGAAAGCTTGTGGGGGAACTGCCGTATTATACGATATGCATTGACGATCTGGATGATTTCACAGAATATATGAAAGGTGACCTGGACCGTGCGGCTTCCATGATACAGGAGGGCCTGGCGCTTGGAGTCGTCTGCATCATGACCGTTCATGCGGCCAAGTCCCGGGGAATGAGCAGGATGGACAGACTGGTAAAGCAGGCGGCAGACGGGCTGGTATTAAGCGCCCAGGGAGTCGTTCCTGTCTTTCCCGTCCAGAGTCTGCGTGAACTGCCGGTATCCGGGGACGGGCTTCTGTTTCGAAACGGTGTTTACCAGAGGGTACGGCTTCCAAAATATAATTAGAGAGGAGAGAAAAATGGTTTGGCAGAGAATATTCGTGTGAACCAGGGACAGGCTGAGAAAGATGCGGCGCTTATGGACAGCGCCGCCGCATATCTGGGGAATGTTCCGCTGACCCGGCAGGATACGAGAACAACCCTGCCTGCCAATGAAAGAGGCAGATCCGCATATGGAAGAGGACAGGAGCGGATTTCAAGGCTGGGTGTCCTGCTGGATGTGGAGGCAGAGAATATCAGAGGTTTAGGAGCGGCATTTGTGGAATTTGACGAGATGATGGGGAGGTTTAAAGAAAACGGTCCCCGGTATCCGGTGATAAGGGCCAGAGAATAGGAGGGATACCTTATGCAGAGAAGTGATTATCTGAATCCGGCGGATATGAGAACTCAATGTGCACAAGCTGTGAAATCTATGGAGGAAGACTTAACGGCGCTGGAAAACGTCAGCAGGAGCATTGTGGATTTTGCAGAAGATCCGGAGATTGAAAGTGAAGCTTTCGCTGCCCTGGCGCAGCAGCTTGAAGATTATGAGACGGTAATCGAAGCAATGAGGATTGCCATTGTGTCTGACAGTGCGGATTTTCAGAGTTTAAGCAGTCTTGTGGGCAATGAGGTCCTGGACGGTGAAACGATCTTTTCCCAGATGGAAAACGCAAAGAATATGAAGGAGAATTACCAGTCCTGTGAGATGATGTATAGAAACCGGATGGCGGCATCGGATGATGTCTTCCTATACTCCTATTATCAGTGGAAAGCCGGGCAGTATGAACATCTGGCGGCGAACAGTGAGAGGCTGTATGAGAGATGGAGGGAGAAGACACAGAAATATGATGAGATTGCCGCAGTTACCGGGCCGCTGTTTACCGTTACAGATGGGATCGGCGTACTGATACAGAACGGACTGGCAAAGATTGCGTATGGATTTCAAAATGGTTCTTATGCGCCGGATCCTGACCAGGAGTGGAGACGGCAGCTTAAAAATGCCGGTATTCACCTGGCAATGGGATATCAGGATCAGGGAGGGGATCAGAACGGTCCCTGTGAAATGTGGCGCAGAGGAACCTGGTCAGACCGGGAACAGATCCGGGAACTGGTTCACGGTTATGAAGAATATGACGGTTATTCCGATGAACAGATTGAGGAGCTTTTATTGAAACTTAACAGCGAGGGATGCGGGTATGCGGCCTTTGCCAATCTGATTGTGGATGAATACAGGAGAAAGGAAGAGGAATTCGGGAACATCTTCGGATTTCCCCTCTTTTGGGAAGATCCGGATGGGATGTTATGTGTCAACTACAACCCTCTTATTATTGATCTCTACTGCGCCAGTGACAATCACAACAGGGTCTGGAATCAATGGCCGGAGCATGATGCCTATGATGAACATGAGGATTTCTCGGCGACAATCGGGCGGGGAACCACACAGGATGACAGGATATACCGTTTTGAGCGATATATGGACAGAAAAGGGATTGACGTAAGCATAGAGAACATTGAATGTAATGCTAAGGAGGTATACGACAGATGTAAAGAAGAAGCGGCGCAGGGAAACCGGGTAATTATCAGCACCTGTCCGGTAAGGCTTGAAGATGAAGAGGGGGAACCTGCCCAGATGGATGGCGGGCACGCCATGACGGTGACGGGGCTTACCGGAGACGGGCGGGTGCAGGTATCGTCCTGGGGGAATGTTTACTATATCAGGCCAGAGGATCCTGATTATCGGGAACCGGACAGGAACCGTGCAGGGAAGGCATATGTAAAGATCCAGTCGGTACGGTTCGGAGAGAGAAGTGAGTAATAAAATGAAAAAATATATGGTATTTCTGCTGATTCTGGCAGGAGGAATGATGTTATGCCGTATGAAGTCAGAGGAGGAAGAGATGGGGAAATATGCACTTGAGGACAGATTGAGAATCCCGTCTGTGGAAGAGGTTTCAGAGAATCCTTATATCTACCGCTATAATCACGAACTGTGTAAAGAAAAGGGGCTGCTTAAGGATGGACGTCTCAGTCACCGTTACCTGTGTCTGCAGGCAGTCTACAGGGCGAATCTGGATGCGTATCTGCTGAAAAAGCTTGACATCAGACAATTGGATGAGGAATTAAGGAGCAGCGGCCTGGGGTTTGCAGGACCGGAACCGGAAAACCGGAATCTGTATGAAAGGGAATCTGCGATGGATCTGGAATATATCTGTCTGAGAAATAATCTCTATATCGAATATCTGGGAAAGGAGCAGTTAAATCTTCTGGAGAGGCAGCTGGAAACAGGAGGCGAGGCTGTGACCCATGAGCTGCAGAGCATGACAGAGGAGACGTACCGGGAGGTAATCAGAGTCCGGAACCCGAAAGACCGGGGAGAAGCAGGAGAATTCTTTTATGCGGGAACAAAAGGGAAAAGGCCAGAGATTCCCAGTGGTGCGCTGGTACTGGAGATTGCGAATGCCATGGAATATGATGAGGCGGGAAATCTTCTCAGGGATGAACACATGAGAGAAAAATACGAATATCTGGAAAAAGTCAGATTACGAAAAGAAAAAGAATACTCAGAGATTCTGGGGACAGAAGTTTATATTCTGGTGGAATAGAGGAGAATCGTATGTCTGGAACAGATCAGAAAGCCGGGCGGCTTAAGGAAGAGCAATTAAGACGGAAGAGTAAGTGGATCCGGCGCAGGGAAGAAGAGGAAGACCTTGAGATCAGCGGATATTACCAGAAGCTTGAATATATGCGGGAGAATTGTCCTCCCTGTGACCGGGAGATCCTGGGCCTTCTTGAAGAACAGCAGGGGATGCTCAATGACTTATGTATGAAAAAGCAGGAATTTTTGTAAATTCATATGTCTTGTCATATGTACTATACAATGATATAATAGGGTAAGTTTGAAAAAAGGAGACAAACAGTCATGAATATTACAGAAGAAATACAGGAGTTGAAGAAGGAGAAACATGCGGTTATCCTGGCGCACTATTATGTCAGTCAGGAGATCCAGGAGATTGCGGATTATGTCGGAGATTCCTACTATCTCAGCAAAGTGGCGGTGGATTTACAGGAGCAGACCATCGTATTCTGCGGAGTATCTTTCATGGGAGAGAGCGCCAAGATCCTGAATCCGGGCAAGACGGTCCTGATGCCGGACACGACTGCGGACTGTGCCATGGCCCACATGGCAGATGAGGAGATAATCCGGCGGATGCGGAAAGAGTATGAGGATCTTGCGGTAGTGTGCTATATCAATTCTACAGCCGAACTAAAGAGACATTCGGATGTCTGTGTGACGTCGGCAAATGCAGTGAAGATTGTGAAAGCGCTGCCGAATCAGAATATTTTCTTTATACCAGACAGGAATCTTGCACACTTTGTGGCAGAGCAGGTGCCGGAAAAGCATTTTGTGTATAACGAAGGTTACTGTCCGGTTCACGAGGAGATACAGGTACAGGAGATCTTGAAAGAAAAGGAACTTCATCCCCAGGCAAAGATACTGACCCACCCGGAATGTCCGGAGGGGGTGCGGAAAATGTCAGATTATATTGGCAGCACGTCGGGAATCATTGCCTATGCGGGTAAGAGTGAGTGTAAGGAATTTATTATATGTACAGAAAACGGAGTCCGGTATGAACTGGAAAAGCAGAATCCTGAAAAGAAGTTTTATTTTACGTCAACGGAACCCGTCTGCCATGATATGAAGAAGGTTACGTTAGAGAAGATTCGGGATGTACTCAGAACCGGTGAAAATGAAATCCATGTGACAGAGGAACTCCGTGCGGATTCAGTCAGACCGCTTGAGAGAATGTTGGAACTTGCACGGTAGGGAACTGGTGTGCAGGCCCTGAATAGCTGTTTTATCTCGTCTATGAATAGTTGAAATGCCGGTCTGCGGCAGTTCCCAAGCGGAGGATAAGAAAGATGGAAATACATACAGATGTTGTGATTGTAGGATGTGGGGTGGCAGGCTTGTACTGTGCGCTGAAGCTTCCGAGAGATTTGAAGATTGTAATGATTACGAAATCAGATGCCGAAAGCAGTGATTCGTTCCTTGCCCAGGGGGGAATCTGTGTACAGAGAGACGAGGATGACTATGACAGTTATTTTGAGGACACCATGCGGGCGGGGCATTATGAGAACCGGAAGGAGTCCGTGGATATTATGATCCGGGGTTCCAGAAAAGTGATTGAGGATCTCGTGGAATACGGAGTCCGGTTTGAGAAGGAAAACGGAGAATTTATATATACCAGGGAAGGAGCGCACTCCAGGCCGCGGATTCTTTTTCATGAGGACATTACCGGAAAGGAGATTACCAGTACCCTGTTGGCACGGGTGAGAGAACTTTCCAACGTAGCGTTCTACGAATATGTCTCGATGACGGATATTATGGAAGAAGATGGAGCGTGCAGGGGGATTCTGGCGGAGGATGTAAGGGATGTCCTTAAGGAAGTGAACGGGGAAGATTCCTGGGGGGCAGTACGGGATGAAAGTGGAACGAAACAGCAGTACCGGATTTTCGCAGAAAATACAATCCTGGCAACCGGCGGAATCGGCGGAAAGTACCGGCATTCCACGAATTACCCGCATTTGACGGGAGACGGCATTGAGGTCGCAAAGAACCATGGAGTACGGCTGGAGAATCTGGATTATGTGCAGATTCATCCCACAACGCTGTATTCAAAGAAGCCAGGACGCAGGTTCCTGATTTCAGAATCTGTGCGGGGGGAAGGCGCAGTATTATATAATGGGAAAAAAGAAAGATTCGTAGATGAGCTTCTTCCAAGGGATGTGGTTACAAAGGCGATTCACGGACAGATGGAAGAAGAGGGCACGGATCATGTATGGCTTTCTCTGGAGCCGATCCCGAAAGAAAGGATTCTGAAGCATTTCCCTAATATCTATCAGCATTGTCTGGAAGAAGGGTATGACGTGTTAAAGGAATGGATACCGGTCGTACCGGCACAGCATTATTTTATGGGCGGAATCTGGGTGGACGCAGACAGCCGGACGTCCATGGAACACCTGTATGCGGTGGGAGAGACCAGCTGCAACGGTGTTCACGGTGCGAACCGTCTTGCAAGTAATTCCCTGTTAGAAAGCCTGGTATTTGCAGGACGGGCTGCACAGAAGATTGTTTCTGACCAGGGTGTAAAAGATGAATAAATTCCTGCGGTGGTTGTAAGAATATGGAAAGGAGAACAAGAACAAAATGAATCAGATTACAATGACCCTTCAGGCAGACCAGTTGATTCTGGAGGCGTTAAAAGAGGATATTTCCAGTGAGGATGTAACTACCAATTCTGTAATGAAAGAGGCAGTGGAAGGAGAAGTGGATCTCATCTGTAAGCAGGACGGAATCATAGCCGGACTTGAGGTATTTGAGCGGGTATTCCATCTTCTGGATGAAACTGTGGAGGCTGAATTCTTCTGTAAAGACGGAGATGCAGTCAGCAACGGTCAGCTGATGGGAAAGGTAAAGGGGGATATCCGGGTGCTCTTATCGGGAGAACGGGTTGCTTTGAATTATCTGCAGCGTATGAGTGGAATCGCAACGTATACACATTCGGTTGCCTCCCTTCTTGCAGGAAGCCGGACAAAGCTTCTGGATACCAGAAAGACCACGCCGAATATGCGGATATTTGAAAAATATGCAGTCCGTGTAGGCGGAGGATATAATCACCGGTATAATTTATCAGACGGGGTGCTGCTTAAGGACAATCATATCGGCGCTGCAGGAAGCGTTACAAAAGCAGTGCATATGGCAAAGGAATATGCGCCTTTTGTAAGGAAGATTGAAGTTGAGGTAGAGAATCTTGAAATGGTAAAGGAAGCGGTTGAAGCGGGAGCGGATATCATTATGCTGGATAATATGTCTACGGAGGAGATGCAGGAAGCAATCCGTCTGATTGACGGGCGTGCCCAGACCGAGTGCTCGGGGAATGTGACGAAAGAAAACATTGGAAGGCTGGTATCCCTGGGGGTAGATTATATTTCCAGCGGGGCATTAACCCACTCTGCGCCCATACTGGATATTTCCCTTAAGAATCTCCATGCACTGGCATGATGATCATGGGAAAGGCAGTATCCTGAAGGAGGGGGACATTATGACTGGTTCGGACAGAAGAGAAGATATCATCCAGAAAGTAAAGAAGAGCGGGCTTCCGCTGTCTGGCTCGAAACTGGCCGCCATCTACCATGTGAGCAGACAGGTAATCGTGCAGGATATTGCACTTTTACGTGCTGCCGGCTATGATATCATATCTACGAACAGGGGTTATATCCTGAATACGGCGAAGTCTGTGAGCAGGGTGTTTAAGGTACGGCATACGGATGAACAGCTGGATGAGGAACTCTGTGCCATCGTAGATCTTGGGGGAGTGGTCAAGAATGTCATGGTCAATCACCGGGTATACGGCCATATAGAGGCAGAACTGAATATCGATTCCCGCAGAATGGTGGCCGAATTCATGGAAGATATTCAGAGCGGCAAGTCCAGTCCTCTTAAAAATATCACCTCCAATTATCATTATCATAAGATTATTGCGGATAAAGAAGAAACTCTGGATATGATAGAAGATACACTGAGGGAGAAGGGGTTTCTGATAGAAGTAAGGCAGGATGACCAAAGGCAGTGCAGATTACCAGGTTTACACGATATAACGGAAGGGAGGAAAAACATATGACAAAACATAAGATTATCACCATTGGACGCCAGTTCGGAAGCGGAGGGCACGAGATCGGCAATATGCTTGCAACCAGGCTTGACATCCCGCTGTATGATAACAATCTGGTGAGGATGGCGGCAGAGAAGCTTAACATCCGGGAAGAGACGGCAAGGGCGGTCGATGAGACTACTCTGAACAGTTTCCTTACAGGATATGTGATTGCGCCGATGGAGTACAGGGATTCCATACGGTCAGAAGAATATACCCAGCCGCTGAATGAACAGGTCTATGGTCTGCAGACCGAGATTATCCGTAAACTTTCGGAGAGAGGGCCATGCGTCATTGTGGGAAGGTGTGCCGGTTACATCCTTAAAGACGATCAGAGATGCCTGGACGTATTCATCTGTGCGGATCTTGAGAACCGCATTAAGAGGATTGCAGACAGATATGATATGTCTGAAAAAAAGGCGGCCGATAAGATTAAGAGAATCGACCGGGAACGTAAATATTATTATGAGTCCCACACAGGTCTTGAGTGGGGCAGTGCATTATCTCATCAGATTCTTCTGAATGCC
This sequence comes from uncultured Dorea sp., assembly GCA_910587575.1. Classification (GTDB taxonomy): domain Bacteria; phylum Bacillota; class Clostridia; order Lachnospirales; family Lachnospiraceae; genus Sporofaciens. Next base: position 3,750 of record CAJULU010000052.1, on the reverse strand, counting down.
GGCAGGCTTGGCCTTGAGGGGACTGCCGATGTGCTTGAGATGATGTACCGGGGAGAATGAATGTAGATGATAAGAGATATTCTTGCGGATACCAGTATGGACTGTCTGAAGATGCTTCCTTACCTGTTTCTGGCATTTCTGCTCATTGAGGCACTGGAACATTACTCGGGCGCATTTACAGAGAAAGCGCTTCGGAAGGTGGGAAAAGCAGGGCCTGTGATGGGTGCGCTGCTGGGCTGCATCCCTCAGTGCGGTTTTTCCGTCATGGCTGCAAATCTTTACGCTGGCGGGATCATATCGGTGGGGACTCTGCTATCCGTTTTTATCGCAACTTCCGATGAGGCGATTCTGATCATGCTGGGGACTCCGGGATCGGCGGCTTCCATATGCCCGCTGGTGGCGGTGAAGATGGTCATAGCAGTAGTCTCCGGCTATCTGGTGGATCTTTTACTGAAAGATAAGATTTCCGTTTCCGGGCAAAGCGGCAGATTATGCAGGGAATGGAGAGAATGCGATGAAGATAAGGGAATCCTCAGGTCGGCTCTTTATCATACGGCAAGGATATTTGTATATCTGTTCCTGTTTACCGGAGGACTGAATCTCTGTGTGGAGGTGTTTGGAATCAGTCGGCTGTCAGAGTTTCTTCTGGGTGACACCATATTCCAGCCCGTGATCGCATCCGTGATCGGGCTGATTCCCAACTGTGCAGCATCCGTAATTCTGACACAGTTATATCTTGGCGGGGCCATTTCCTTCCCTTCTGTGATTGCGGGATTATGCGCAGGGGCAGGAGTGGGCCTCATTGTATTGTGCAAGGTGAATCAAGACTGGCGGGAAAGCGCCAGGGTGACGGGGATTTTATTTGTGATTGCTGTGATGTCAGGGCTTTTTCTTGAAATTCTTATGTGAAATATTTACGAAAACAGGCTGGGAGTACGATTCTCATTGCATTTCTGGAAGAATGTGTTATAATATTCACGACTCGGTGACGAGGCTTAGGAGAAATTAGGAGGAAATAAAATGGCTACGAGAAGTGCAATATCTGAAACTAAGAAAACAAAAACTGTAGAGAAGGCTGCGAAGGAGACGGCAAAGGAAACGCCGGTTACAGTCAGCCAGACAGAGACAGTTAAGACTGAAACAGAGAAAGCAGAACCAGCAGAGAAGCCAGTGAAAACTGCAGCAAAGCCGGTTGAGGCTGCTGCAGAGAAGAAAGAAGAGAAGAAAGCGCCTGAGAAGAAGACACCTGAGAAGAAGACAACAAGAGCGACAGCAAAGAAAGAGACGGCAGCAAAAGCCACAGCAAAGAAGACTACAGCAAAGAAAGAAGCAGCGCCGAAGAAGGAGACAGCAGCGAAGAGAACAACGGCGAAGAAAGAGACAGCAAAGAAAGAGACAACAGGAAAGAGGACAGCATCCAAAAAGGAGATTCAGATCAACGCTATTGTGGAACACCATGGGAAACAGATCGGCGAGTCGGATATTGTTGCCAATGTTAAAAAAGCATGGACAAATTCTGGCAGAAATGAGAAGGACATCAAGTCGTTAGAATTATATATTAAACCAGAGGAGAATGCCGTATACTATGTCGTAAATGAGACGGAGACAGGGGCAGTTGCGTTGTACGAATAAGGATGGAGAAAAGACTGTTGCATAGTGGTGCGGCAGTTTTTTTGGCATAGGCATGAAAGAGTTGTCAAAGGAGACGGATGATATGGATCAAGCATGGACGATGGGAATGAATCTGCCGGGGCTGTCCGACGGACAGGCGGATATGGTTCTGTCAAAGATTACACAGATGGCGGTGGTAATACAGATTGCAGTGATTGTTGCGGGGTTTCTGGTCTGCTGCTTCGGGCTGAAGATGGTACGTGTGCTGTCAGTGTTTGCGGGGCTGGTGATTGGGAGCGGTATTGGTACAGGGGCAGCGCTGGGACTTGGCTTTTCCGGCACAATGATACCTGTAATGATACTGATCTGTACCATTGTCGCAGCCGTGCTGTGCGGAGGAGTCCGGAAGCTGGGGATTTTTTTCGTGGTTCTTCTGCATACGTCGGGGATTGCTGCATCCTTGTTCCTGCCGGGAATCAAAGAACTGACACAGGCATACGTCGTTCTTGGGATCAGTCTGGCGGCTGGGCTTTTGATGGCTATCCTGTCAGTGATGAAGTCAGAACTGGTGGTGGTGGCAGTGACAGGAATCTCGGGCGGTCTGTCTGCGGGAACTTCGGCGGCAGCCCTGCTTGGGATTGACGGGAATATTCTGGCCGTCTATGGAATCAGTGCGGCGGCAGCGCTGTTGGGAATCTGGATTCAGTTCATGATGCAGTCCCGTACCATTGGAAAGAACGAAAGAGTCTATGCAAAACGAATGAAAGATCAGGTTTCCAGGGAATCCGAAGTTGAGAAGGCGAGGAAGATTCTGGAGGAGGAAGAGGAAGAAGAAGAGGAAAGCCGGAAGAAAAGGAAGGCTGTGCGTAAAAGTCCGGCAGAAGAAGATGACGAAGAGGAAGATGACGATATTACAATTATCAGCGAAGACTTGTAATTTTAACCATACATGTCCGGCCTGGTTGTATTTTAGGGCAGATGTGATATAATAGTTAATAAGTCAGAACCAGAGAAATATGAATGAAGGAGGCCTTAAGTGTATGAAGATTGATATGCATTGTCATGTGAAAGAGGGCTCTATCGACAGTAAAGTAGGTCTGGATGAATATATCACGAAGCTGAAGGAACACGGGTTTGAAGGAATGTTGATCACGGATCATGATACTTACAAAGGATACCGCCATTGGAAATATCATATGAAGGGGAAGGTTCACGATGATTTTGTAGTATTGAAGGGGATTGAATATGATACCTGTGATGCAGGACATATCATCTGTATCATGCCGGAAGGGGTCAAGATGCGTCTGCTGGAGCTAAGAGGACTTCCGGTAAATGCATTGATAGATTTTGTCCACCGGCACGGCGGGATTTTAGGACCCGCACATCCCTGCGGGGAAAAATACTTAAGTTTCACCAATACGAAGAAGTTCTACAAATCACCGGAGATCATTAAGAGGTTTGATTTTATCGAGGCATTTAACGCATGCGAGCCGGAGGAATCTAACAGAGAGGCAATGAAACTGACCATAAAGTACAAGAAACCGGGAATCGGCGGCAGTGATGCCCATAAGCTGGACTGTGTTTCGCTGGCGTATACGGAGCTGCCGGAGAGGATTACCTGTGAGACGGAACTGATCTCGCTGATCCGCAGGAAAGCGCCGATCGGAGTGGGCGGTACAATCTACGGGAAGACCACAAAGGATAAGATCGGGAAGGTCAATAAACTTCTGGTATATTCTTTCTGGTTTTACAATAAGGGCGGAGAACTTCTGAAGCGTCATAAGAGGAAGATCAAAGGGGAGATTGAGAATCCGGTGGATCCCATTGACCCCATTGAGATCCCTTATCTGCAGGGGAAGGTCTGAGAGTCCGTTGCCGGAACGATCGCTTTCATTTCACATTACAGCCGTATGTTATCTGCCAGCCATTTACGAGCAGGGCTGGCGCAGATACGTCTGTTAATGAAGGATGAAAAGAATTCATGGATATGCCATAGATCATAAAAGAGGCTGTCTGAAAATGATTTTTCTACAAGAAGCATTTTCAAGACAGCCTTTTCTAATGGAACCAGGGAACGGCCATGAAAGGTTGTTTCATGACCGATCCTAGTACATCATTGCATTAATTCTTGAGTAATCA
>CAJULU010000051.1:19174-32004 GCA_910587575.1 uncultured Dorea sp. | reverse complement strand
TAACCATATACCCGCCAACAGAACCGTTCTGTCTGGAAGTCAGGTCTCCGTTGTAACCATCTGTAAGCGGCACGCCCAATTCGTTTGCCACCTCATATTTGAACTTGTCTAATGCTCCCTTTGCCTCAGGTACTGCTGCTCTGTTTGATGAACTTGTCATAGTTTTTCTCCTCCTTTTTGTAACTTATCACTTTTGTTTTTTGTATCTCTGTAACATTTATTTTTGTTACGCTGATAGTATATGGAGGATTCAGATTATTACACTAGAAGTTCCTTCATAATCTGGAAGATTCTTCATCCAGTCATTTTCTGAATTCAAAAGTTCGTCCGCAGCCTCGCTGGCCATCTGCAACAGCTTCGCATCCTGGTACACATCCCCAAGTCTGAAATCCATCAGCCCGCTCTGGCGGATGCCGAACAGATCGCCAGGACCACGCATCTTAAGATCCTCACTGGCAATCTTAAACCCGTCATTGGATTTATTTAAGATAGAAAGCCCTTCGTCTCTTTCGATTTTGAACTGCTCATAAAAATACAATACGACTGATACTCTCCTCTTCCAACTCTTCCCCGAAGCTGGTGAAGCTGTGCCAGACCGAAACGCTCGGCATTCTCCACCATCATGACCGTGGCGTTGGGTACGTCAATCCCCACCTCAATCACCGTGGTAGACACAAGTACCTGGATCTCATTTCTCCCGAAACGTTCCATGATATCGTCTTTTTCCGCCTGCCTCATCTTTCCATGAAGATAAGATACCGCAATCCCGTCTCCCAGTTCTTCACCCAGCATGGACGCATAATCAATTACATTCTCTGCCTCCACGGTCTCACTCTCCTCCACCATGGGACAGATCACATAACACTGCCGGCCTTCTGCCACCTGTTTTTTCATAAATGCATAGGCAGTCTGCCGGTATCCGGTGTCTACCACGCAGTTCTTGATGGGAAGACGGTTTGCCGGAAGTTCATCAATCACCGAGATATCCAGATCTCCGTACAGGATGATGGCCAGCGTCCTGGGAATCGGCGTTGCGCTCATAACCAGCACATGGGGAACACTGCCTTTCTTCGCAAATGCTTCCCGCTGCTTTACTCCGAACCGGTGCTGCTCGTCTGTCACCACCAGGGCAAGGCAGTCAAAATTCACCCCGCCCTGGATTAAAGCGTGGGTGCCGATGACAATCCTGGCATACCCGCACTCAATCCGGTCGTATGCCCTGCGCTTCTCCTTTGCCGTCATGGAACCGGTCAGAAGTTCCACTTTAATCTTTATCCCATAGGTCTCGAACAGGCTGGTAATGGATTCGAAGTGCTGCCTTGCCAGCACCTCTGTAGGCGCCATCATGGCCGCCTGATAACCGTTCAGCGCAGTGTTCATCATCGCCAGAACCGCCACGATGGTCTTCCCGGATCCCACGTCTCCCTGCACCAGCCGGGACATGACCGTCTCTCCTGCCATATCCCCGGCAATTTCCTCCACAACCTTCTGCTGGGCGCTGGTAAGCCGGTAGGGAAGCCCTTCTGTCAATGCCTTCACTTCCGGCCTTGGCCCGATCACATATTCATTGGCCAGTTTCTCGTTCTTATCCTTTAACTTCCGTATGGAGAGAATAAATGCCAGAAATTCCTCGAACACCAGGCGGTCTCTGGCGTGGTAGAACACTTCCTTATCTTCCGGGAAATGAATCCCCCGCACCGCATAATTGTATTCCGCCAGTCCGTACTTAAGCCTGAGATTCCCCGGCATCCGCTCGGCAGCAAGATCCATTCCGTCTAAGGCCTGGCGCACTGCCTTGGTGACGGCATTGTTGGTAAGCCCTGCCATCAGGCCATAGAGGGGCTGCAGCGAATTCCGTCTGTCTTCGTACTTTTCACAAGGGTAGAAGATCTCCGGGTGTTCCATCACAAGCCCGTCCCGTCTCCGGACCACTCTCCCCCGAAGCGTAACCGCTCCGCCTCCGGCAAAGGTACTGCGAAGAAACGGCATCCGGAACCAGATTACCTTGAGCGTTCCCGTCAGATCCTTTACATACAGAGTCGTAATCTGCATCTTCGCACTTCCCGACACCTGCACCCTTCCATAGACAGCACCGCTGACCGTCTGCGTCCGTCCTTCCTCCACCTCGCTGACCGGCACCGGGTCCTCATACACATCATATCCCCTGGGATAATACCGGATCAGATCCCCCACTGTACGGATACCGATCTTTTCAAACAGCTTCTGGGTCTTGTCCCCGATTCCTTTTAATTCTCTGATACTTGTCTTATCTGTCATAATTCCCTCAACTCATTCTCTATAGGCTTCGATCCAAGGACCATTTTCTGAATATTCATAAATATAAGCAGAAATGCCAGACTCTGTACGAACCCCTACAGAAATCTGGCTCTATGATTCATCTGTTTATATCCTTTACTCTACCCCAAGCACATAATAGTAAATCGGCTGCCCGCCATAATGAGCATCCACATCCACATCCGGATAAAGTTCTTCCACTTCTGCAATGAACCTCTCGGCATCCTCTTCCTTCACTTCCTCGCCGTAATACAGGCTGATCAGTTCGGAATCTTCATCCACAAGCTGCCCAAGCAGTTCCTTCGTAGTCTCCTCCACGCTTCTTCCTACCGCAAGGATCCCGGCATCCCCGATTCCCATGATATCGCTCTCATGAATCTCCTTGTCATCAATGCGCGTGTCTCTGACCGCATACGTCACCTGGCCGGACTTCACATTGCGGATGCCCTCTGTCATGGCTTCTTCATTCTCCTTCACGCCTGCATCCGGCATAAAATTAATGACCGCCGTGATTCCCTGGGGAACCGTCTTCGTGGGAAGCACCACAATCTCCTTGTCCTCCACCAGATCCTTCGCCTGGTTGGCGGCAAGCACGATGTTCTTATTATTCGGAAGGATGAACACACAGTCCGCATTCACCTGGTCAATGGCATTAAGCATATCCTCTGTACTGGGATTCATCGTCTGACCGCCCTCAATAATATAGTCCACACCCAGTTCCTTAAAGATGTCGTTCAGTCCTTCCCCGATGGAAACCGCAATGAATCCCATGGGCTTTCTTGGCTCACCAGACTTCTTCGCCTCTGCCTCTTCCGCCGCCCCGGCAGCCGCCAGCTTCTCGGCATCCTTAATCAGCTTCTCTTGATGTTCCTCGCGCATATTGTCAATCTTCATCCTTGACAGCTGTCCGTAGGTCAGAGCCCTCTGAATCGCAAGCCCCGGATCATTGGTATGCACATGGACCTTCACCACGTCATCGTCCGACACACAGACAATAGAATCTCCGATGGAAGACAGATACCCTTTGAAATCCCTCTCCTGCTCCTCTGTGAATTCCTTCTCCGTCAGAATAATGAACTCCGTACAATATCCGAACTTAATATCCGCCGTCTCCTGGGCGCTGATCTTCGTCACTTTGTCCTTCGGCGTGATTGCACTGTAATCTACCTCTTTTCCAAGGAATGCATCATAAGCGCCTCTGACAACCTCCAGTAGTCCCTGGCCGCCGGAATCTACTACACCGGCCTCCTTCAGTACCGGAAGCATCTCCGGCGTCTTCCTAAGCACCTCTTCGGCATGCTCGATCACGGCCGGAAGAAATACCTCCAGATCGTCCGTCTCCTCCGCCATCTCTGCCGCTTTCTCTGCGATACCGCTTGCAACCGTAAGGATCGTGCCCTCCTTAGGCTTCATAACCGCTTTATACGCCGTATCCCTCGCCCTGGCACATGCCGCCGCAAGTCCCTGTACGTCAATCTGCTGTGCCTCCCGGATGGACTTGGTAAATCCTCTCAGCAGCTGGGAAAGAATCACACCGGAATTCCCCCTTGCCCCCCGCAGGGAACCGGAGGAAACTGCCTTCGCCAGATCCTTGATGCCAGGATTCTCAAGGGCCGTCACTTCCTTGGCCGCCGCCATGATGGTAAGAGACATGTTCGTTCCCGTGTCTCCGTCCGGAACCGGAAATACATTCAGTTCATTGATATACTCCTTCTTTGCTTCAATATTCTGTGCACCTGCCAAAAACATCTTTGCAAGCATATCCACGTTTATAGTCTTCGTAGCCACTTTTTTTCGCTCCTCCTTAACTAATCGATGACTCTGACGCCCTCAATATAGATATTGATCTTATCTACCGGCATTCCTGCAAATCTTTCTACTTTATATTTTACATTACTGATCAGATTATCCGTAACAGCAGAAATACTGACGCCATACGCAACAACGATGTGAAAGTCAATACTGATATGATTCTCGTCCGATATTGCTACTTTGATTCCCTTGGTCAGACTCTCCCGTCTGAGCAGATGTACCAGCCCATCTTTTACATTCACCGCAGCCATTCCCACAATCCCGAAACACTCGACCGCAACCGTTCCGGCATACTTCGCAATCACATCCGGATCGATCGTAACGATTCCAAGATCCGTACTCATACATCCCTTCATATCTGAATACCTCCTATCATTCTTTCTATGGGTGCACTTTTCCTAACATTATACCCTGTTTTGCCATATATTACAATAAAAACTCAGATTCCATAACGAAATCTGAGTTTTAACTTTCCTTATGCACGCTCAACTTTTCCTGACTTCAAGCAAGAAGTACAAACATACATCTTCTTTGTCGCACCGTTCTCTGTCTTCACGCGAACGGACTTTACATTTGATTTCCACATCTTCGGTGTCTTTCTATTAGAGTGGCTTACATTATTTCCAAAGTGAGCACCCTTTTCACAAATAGCACATTTAGCCATGACAGCACCTCCTAACGTCTATATATAGTCTGTCCCACAGACTCACAACACTAGTATCTTACCAGATGATGGGAGGAATTGCAAGTATTATTTGTGTTTTTTCGAGTTTTTGTAAAGTCTATAATGTAATTAGAAAGAAATACATAGGAAAAAAGTTCACACGTATGAACTATAAGAAAGGGGAAAGCCACATGGAAAATATGAAAGTTTACAGGGTATATTACAAAAATCCCAAGAGTGGAAAATTATTAGATACCGTCATTCCGTCGTTTTCAAAAGAGTTTGCATTGGAAGAAGCGGGATACATCTATACCGGTTCGGAAATCATTTCAGCCAAAGAAATTACCGACTGCCCGATATCCGATTCCAAATTAACCGCCACATTAAATAGTGCCGGATACGGGAAAGCCGAAACACAAATTATTACGAGGGCATTATTCCAACTTGGATTAACTTTTTAGCAAACAGATAACAGGGGGCACACAATCGAACCCTCACAATATAGAAAAAGTTCACACGTATGAACGAATTACAAGGGGGAAAATAACCATGACGAAAACAACCAAAACAGGGACAACCGCTAAGACCGCAACCAAGAAGCCAAGCACCAAGGCAGAGCCTACTACAGCCAAGGCAACCGCTAAGACCGTGGCGAAGGAAGCCAAGGAAACAACCGTAATGAACCCTCCGACTGCCGACAGTATCACCAGACAGTTACAACTGGCAGAGGAAAAGAACAAGAAAGCCCAGTCAGCAGAGAACAAGAGGTTATATAAACGGTTTAAATGCCAGATTGATAAAGCCTACCAGAACATGGAGAACAGCTATCTTCAGACCGCTTTTGCCCTCCATGCAATCTATAAGAACAAACTTTACAGGCTGGACAACTTTAAGAACATTTACGATTTCGCCAAGGAAAATTATTCCATAGCAAGAGGGACGTGCAACAACTTCATCAACATATGTGAGAAGTTCGGCGTTCTGAATGAAAACGGCAATATCATGGAGTTATCCCCGGCCTATGCAGGATACAGTGTATCGCAACTCGCAGTCATGCTTGCATTCCCGCAGGAACTTCTGGACAAGTGCGATAAGAGTCAGTCAGTCCGGGAATTGAAGCGTATGCGTTCCGAATACGAAAACGGCTTACAAGCCCAGACAAACAGTCAGACCACCGGCACGGCATTGAAAGAATCCTTATCCGGTTCAGCCGATACCGACAGTGCGGCAACAAGTACCGACAATCCGGCAGATACATCCCCAGAAGGGACAACAAAACTGGATATTTCGGAGTCCACGGACAACATTTTTGTATGCCAGGCAAGTACAGTAGAAGAGTTATTTAATTTTCGTGGGATTATCACCGACACACTTTACGACATCGTAGAGGGCAATAATAAAAAGAATGCCCGTTTAGAGGTAAGGATTGTGTACTGAAAAGTAAACCAGTGAAAGCCCTGGAAACGGGGCTTTCCCCCAAGAAACATCCAGAAGATTATAAATGATACAATCCTTATCCGCATCCAGACAGGAAAGAGAGATTTCCGGTCAGCAGTCGTTAAAAAGCATAGAATGAAAGCCCTGGAAAGGGCTTTCCCCTAAAAAAGTAGCTTGTTGGAGAAATCCGGCTTGTGATAAAAAAACCAAAAAAGAGAAGGAGAATAATCATGAAACTTACAATCAGAACAATCGACCCCGTAATGGTACTGGACAAATCTAAAAAGCCATGGGAAATGAACGGCAATAAAGGAGTCGTTTATACCGCAATCTGCCACAAGAAGGTCGACGATGACGTACAGGTGGAGAAAGTGCGAATTACAGAGGATGTATACCACTGTCTTGAACCTTTGCAGAAATATCATTTTGACGCAACAATCGACGTAAAGAACAGCCGTATGGAAGTCTTCCGTGCTTATCCCGCCTCTGACGGAGATACAGCCTTTACAGGTAATCTAGACGGTTCCGCCAGTGCAGGCAATCCCACGGGGAAAGACGGAAAAGGCAGTAATAGCGCCGGGAAACCCGTCTCTTCCAAATAGTTCACACGTCCGAACTTTACAACTGAATACCGCAATCATTCCCCACTGATACATATTACCTTTACCGGAATTGGCAATGTTTCTGCTTTCACCAGTAAAGTAGACCTGTCAAGGGCGGGCGTTTTTTGCCCGTTCATCTTGACCCTTGACAGGACGGACACGGCCAATACCGATACTGGTGAAAGGGGGGATTGAAATACCGCAGTATTGCAATCCCCCCTTGTCTGCCCACCAGTTCCTGCACTGGGTATATGCAGACGTTCCGGCAACCGGTGCCAGTCTCTTGACATTCAGTTCGCAGGAAAAGTTTCTCCTATTGTGAAGACTCTGAATGCGTCTTGCCAAAAAAATCAGCGGTTATCCCTCACAACCTTACGAAGCCGATAAACCCGCAGGGTAGGAGCGATTTTTTCTACTTACTATAGATACAGTTACACTGACAATAAGTTCACGGGTAATATTTTTCTATCTGATATGTTTTGGTCGTGTCCTGCTTACTTTCTTCCGTAAACAGCATGTAACCCAACCCATACAGCAGACCTGTCAAGGGCGGGCGTTTTTTGCCCGTTCATCTCGACCCTTGACAGGTCGGACACGGGAAAAACCCATAATGGAAAGGATTTCCCCCGTTGGAGACGGGACGGGGGTTAGGGGGCAGGAATGGTACAAAAAATATAACATCCCACATATGAATTTTCACCATAAAAGGGAAGGGACATCATGAACACCATAAATGAAAAACAGAGAACAGAACCACAAGACGAGACCGACATTACAGGAACCGGGACAGGTTCAGACGCAACATCTGACAATCACGAAGAAGTTCACACGTCCGAACTTTCCCCCGCCGTACAGGAGTACACCGACTATTCCAATGAAATCGGCACACTGACAACGGAACTCCAAATCATGAACCAACGTCTGGATACCATGACCAACCTGTCAGTCATCTGCATGATAGGAATCGGTTTAGTCGTAGGCGTCCTGGCGTGCAACATCTTCGCAAGATACTTTATCAGTTAAGGACAGAAGAAGACAGAGGTATCCAAAATGCAAGGACAGGAACTACTTACATTATCCCTGGTTGAACTGGGGGAATTATTCATAACATCAATTCCGGCAGGCTTCCTAATCGGATGTATCCCGATGATAATAGGGGTAGCCATACACGGATTGATAAATATATTCAAAAAAGCGTAACGACGCAAAAAGAGAAAGGAGAACGCATATGGAAAGCGTAACGACAGCATTAACAACAAGTTTTACAGGAGTAGCAACGGCAATCACGGGTATCATCGGAGACGTACTGCCGATTGCCCTGCCCGTAGTAGGAGCAATGATCGTGGTAACGGTAGGAATCAAGATTTTCAAGAAGGTCGTATCCAGATAGGGCAGGCCACAAGCGGAGAAGGAAGGGACTCGGAGAAAATCGAGTCCCTTTTTTGACCCGGAAATCAGAAAGGAAGGGGAAACCATGGAAGAAAGAAGAAAGAGAAAAGAAGCAAACGAACCGGGAAGGGAACGCCAGACCACAAGCCGGACTCATGCAAGCCCGCACATCCGCAAGACCATGCTGAGAAAAGCAATCCCCTATATTCTGGTGGGATGTATCGTAAGCAGTTCGGTCATGATGTCCTACAACGAGGCAAGGGAAGTAAAAGCGGTTGCAGTGGTAGATGATATCATTTTGCTGACTGCCTTATTAGCTACAGCGGGAATTGCATATGTTGGTATATCTGAATATTGGACTAATGGACAATGGTTAGAAGACGAAGATTCTCCCATTCTTGACCCAGAAATGGCAGAATGGGGACAAGGTTTTGCGGACAGGATACAAGACCAATGGGACAATGATGTTTTGCGGAAAGCTATTGAATTAGGCTATGTTGACCCCGAAACTGGTGAATACACTGGTAATTTAGAGGGGACAGGTGGAAGTGGCGATGGCGATAATGATGATGATAACAACAAATTCCCGACATGGCAGAAGTTAAAAGAACTCGTTGCAAAAAACGGCGGGAACTTATCCCAAGCACTCGGAACTGGTGCGGGCTACATCCTTGGTGCATACGCAGCGACTATGCTAGAAAGTTCCGAAAAAGGTGCAAAAATACCTGGCGGACTTCCAGAAGAATACAGAGTAGCATTGGACAACTTGGAAAATAATGTAATTCAATACTGTCAAGAAAATAATATAGATTTTTCTGAATTTCCTTTCAAAAGTGTATCAATTAATAAATACTCTAGTCCTAAGGGATTTCATATTAATATATATTATGCAAAAGAAGGTATGTGTGCGTGGAAAAATACACGCTCCGATGGAACAAAATCGTTAATTTACAGCACTCAGAAAAAAACTGAACACCTTATTGTTCATTATTTTACTACTACGAATCCAATCCATAGTACAGTTGAATATGAATCATCTACCACTTTTTCTTCCAGTAATGCACTTCCCTTAGGGAAAAATGAACATATATACCTTAATGTGCCTATTTGTTCTTCGAAGGATGAGGCTCTGGCATATTTAGAGAATCCATATCTTGTATACCCCGATACTTATGTCAATCCTTCCACTATTGGGAAATCTACCGCATTAACCAAAAAATTAGCAGAGACAGGCGGGGACTTAACAAAATCCCTCTACGAAAAAGCAACCCTGCCGACAACGGAACAATTAAACCAATATTTTGAAGATTTGAACAATGCAGAGGACGAAGAAGAAAAGCAAAAGATAATGGACGGGTTTGTGGATTCCCTTGTATCCCCTGCTGAAAACCCCAATCCTAATCCAGACCCCGACAATCCAGATAAACCGGTTACACCAGATGACCCAGACAATCCTACAAACAATGATACTTTTTTATCGGATTTAAAACATTTATTCCCGTTCTGTATCCCGTTCGATTTGGTGGATTGTTTCAAACTCTTTAACGCCGAACCCGTGACTCCTCGTGTAGAGTTTCCCGTACATTTCGGTATCATAAATTACGAACATACTTTTGTAATTGATTTAAAAGATTTTAACAATGTCGCTGTTGTCTGCCGTTCCACTTTTCTGATTGTTTATATGGTTGGTCTGATACTTGCGACTAGAGCGCTGATAAAAGGGTAAAGGGGGAAATGTCTATGCTAGATTTTATGACAGCAATCATTGAAAAATTTCTGGACTGGGTTCTGAACCTACTGCCGACAAGCCCGTTTACGGCATTTATTGAAGCGTGCGGGAATCTGCCATACCTGGGTTGGTTAAACTGGTTCATACCTGTAGGACAGATGATAGCGATCGGTGAGGCGTGGCTGATTTCGATAGGATTATTCTATCTGTATTCCATAGTTCTGCGCTGGATTCGTGCGATTGAATAGGAGTGTAGTTTATCATGTGGTTTGATGAAAATGAAAAAAATACGTGTATCACCTGTAAATACGGGGATAAGGAAAGCAGTAGCAGACATTGCAGACAGTGTATCTCCCGGTATTGTCTGTCCGGCATGGGATTCACTCAGTGGGAACGAGAAGAAAGGGGGAATTATCATGATATATTTATACAGTGGCACACCTGGTTCTGGAAAGTCCCTGCATACATCAAGGGTAATCTACTGGACATTGAAAAGAGGATTTCCAGTGCTTGCAAACTTTCCCGTTAATACCGGAAAAATCAAAAAAGCGAAGGGTGCATTCCGTGAGGTGGCAAACAACATTCTTACCCCCGGATACTTAACAGACTATGCAATGGAATATTTTCACGGCGGACGGGTGAAGGAAGGAAAGATTCTCTTAGTTATCGACGAATGTCAATTAATGTTCAATGCCCGTGAATGGAATGTCAGAGGCCGGAACGAATGGTTATCGTTCTTCACACAACATAGGAAATTCGGTTATGACGTGATACTGGTTGCGCAGTTTGACCGGATGATTGACCGCCAGATACGGGCACTAATCGAGTATGAACAAATCCATAGAAAAGTCAGTAATTTCGGTATCAAGGGAAAAATACTAAGTGCGTTCTGCCTTGGGAATCTGTTCGTATCCGTAAAGGTCTGGTATCCCATGAAGGAAAAAGTTGGTTCTGAGTTTTTTATAGCACATAGAAAGTATTACAGCCTTTATGACACGTTCGGAATGTTCGCCTCTGCCACGGCGGGGAACGAGGGGACCCCGCAAGTGGCAGAGACGGACATTCCGGACGTTCAAACCAGTGTATAAGGCGTGCAAAATGTTGCTCCTACTTGACTATAGCAACACTTAACACTCACTAGCAACAAAAAGGGGAAAGCCTAATGGGTAATTACAATTTAAAGGTATATGAATATGCTGACGGTATCCAGTTACGGCTGTACAATCAACCAATCACATCCCATGAAAAAGTACCGCCTGTCTCATTGGCAAAACCATGTGAACCGGACGAAATACAGAAAGTTCATACGTCCGAACTTCCAGACAATCCCGGAAAAGTTCACACGTCCGAACTTCCAGACAATCCCGGAAAAGTTCACACGTCCGAACTTTCGGACAGGCAGAAAGAACACGCCATTCATTCCAGTATGAACCGAACCATTCAGAAAATCTATGAGATTTCAAGGGCGAATTTATGGGACTATTTTCTGACCCTAACATTTGACCGCACGAAAATTGATTCCAGTGATTATAATCTGTTATGTGACAAGGTCAGCAAGTGGTTAAACAATCTCCGCTCCCGGTACGCTCCCGACTTAAAATATCTTATAGTGCCCGAACTGCATAAGGATGGAATTCATTATCATTTTCACGGATTACTTGCAAATATTGGAAACATTACATTAAAGGACAGCGGTATCAAAAAAAACGGCCATATCATATACAACATGGCAAACTGGAAATATGGATTTTCAACGGTATCGAAGGTATTGGAAAGCAACAAGGTATCCTCATATATCACAAAATATATCACCAAAGAACTATGTGCGGTTAGCAAAAATAAAAGACGTTACTGGACAAGCAAGAACTGTGAGACTGCAAAAATCAGCGTGTATAACCTTCCTTACGAAGAGATTTCGCAATTCATAGACAATAACATCCAGTCAATCCGGTATACATCAAAAGTGGTCGTAGAATCGGCAGGACTGACAATTAATTACATAGAAATGGAGAAGGGGAAAGAAAACGATGACAGGCAAACAAATTAAAAAACTCAGACGGGAATCGGAAAAAATGTTAGCGAAAATGGAAGAAGACCCGAAATTAAAACAGATATACAAAGACGTAAATTTTCATCGTATAATAGAAAACAGCAAAGAAGAACTATTATCCCGAAAAACGGCATTCCGGGAATTAACACCGGATGAACTGAAGCATGTAGAAAATATCTTCGCTTGACAACCCTTGTCCCTATGGTATACTTTTAACAAGAGAAAATGAAGATGTGAACGAAAAGGGGGGAAGGGAATTATGAGTTTAATGGAACGTGATTATATGAAAGAAACCTACGAAGACAGGAAGAAGGCACGAAAAGAGCGTATTGAAAAAGAGAAACGAAAATCAGAATTATGGTACTTATATGGTAAAAATCATAAAACAATATTTGATAAAATGAGAATTAAAGAATTAGAACAAATCAATTTTTACGGAGAAACACAAAAGAGCAAGCCTTACATTTCAGTAATCAAATTTGTTGTAATGGTGTTGATTTTTATACTGATTGTATATATTGCTTTTCAATTCTATGAATTATATTCTCTACTAATCACATAACGATTATGAATTATATTATAGAATTATATATTTTAGAAAGAGTTTCACCAAAACAGAGATTTCACCACAAAAATAATATCTGTCAATGATTATGGAATAACAACGCTTGTCATTGACAGATATTATTTTTGTGGTAAAATCTCGAAAAAAGGGGGAAAGTACCATGAAGAACAAATATATAACAGAGCGTGAACGTTATCAGATTGAAGCTTTATACAAACAGGGATGTAAACCAAAAGAAATTGCAGAATTGTTAGACAGATGTTTAGCCACAATCTACAACGAACTAA
>CAJULU010000051.1:0-19074 GCA_910587575.1 uncultured Dorea sp. | reverse complement strand
AACAGTTGCGTTCTGATTTAACAGAATATGAAACTTATCTGGCAGATGTAGCACAAGAAAAGGCAACTTATAATGCAACAAATAAAGGGCGTGATTTAAAAATCGGGAATGATTACAAATACGCTGAATATGTAACTGACTTATTGCTAAACAAGAAATATTCGCCATATGCAGTTGTTCAGCATATAAAAAAAAATGATATCCAATTTGATACGAATGTATGTAAGAATACACTTTATAATTACATAAAAATCGGGCTTTTTGATGGCGTATCTATGAATACCCTGCCTTGTCCCCGGAAAAGCCAAAACAAGGGTACTGTGAGGCGTAGAGTGGCATTAAATAACAGTGTATGCAAGTCCATAGAGGACAGGGATAAGTCGGTAAAAAACCGTGATGAATATGGACATTGGGAAATGGACACTGTAGTATCCGGGAAAGGTGGGAAAGGTGCGTTACTGGTTCTTACAGAACGAACGACAAGGGAAGAAGAAATATATAAGATAGATTCAAAGTCAATCAAAGAAGTATGTACATGCTTAGACAGCATTGAAATAGAGTTAGGATTGTCAGCCTTTCAAGAAAAATACAGAACAATTACCTGTGATAACGGGGTTGAATTCTTAGATTCTGAATGGGTGGAAACGTCAATCAGTTCACCGTCAGTACGGACAGAATTATACTATTGTCATCCCTATTGCAGTAGTGAAAGAGGAAGTAACGAAAATGCAAATAGATTAATAAGACGTTGGATTCCGAAGGGTGCGGACATATCCCAATACGATGATGAATACATAGATTTTATCCAAACATGGATGAATAACTATCCCCGTGCAATATTCGGGGGACTATCAGCGAACGATTTATTAGAGGGTAAAAGAAATTAGTTATTGTTTATCCCTTTAAGCAAAACTGAGATTACCACATGGTTTTTGCGGGAAAAGCCAAGAGGAAAGAAAAAGTAGATTCGCGTCTTGCTTCAAGGCGTACCGATGGTACGCCTTGTCATCATGCACAAAACCCATTAATAATAATTGTGCAAAATGTAGAAAACAACCAAAGTAAACTAAAATTCTAATTTCTTCTTGACTTTTTCAGTTTTTTCGAGTTTTTTATTTCTCTGCCTTCAGAATCTTCTCCGTCTTTCCCTTGATCCGCTGAAGCGCATTGTCAATGGTCTTCGGGCTCTTGTCCAGCAGCCGGGCGATCGTCTTATAGTCCGTGCCCAGAAGATGCAGATAGAGCACCCGGTTTTCAAGGGCGCTTAAACTCTCTTCCAGTTTCATCTCCAGCAGCTGCGCATACTCACGGCTAACCAGCAGTTCTTCCGGATTGCTCTCCTGCCCTGCCGCCATGGTTTCCATCAGAGAACCCTGCTCCTCGCTGGAATCGTAGAGAGAGATATAAGAATTCAGCGGACTGTGCTTCTTGCGCTTGGACGCCTCGATTGCCGAATACATCTGCCTGGTAATACAGAGTTTCGCAAAACTGTAAAACGAAGTCTCCTGCTCTACGTCATAATCCTGAACCGCTTTAAAGAGGCCGATCATTCCCTCCTGGATCAGATCATCATTCTCCCCGCCCAGAAGATACATGGCATTGGCCTCCTTGCGCACCAGGTTCTTATACTTCTCCATGATATAATCCATGATCTGCCGGTCGCCTCCCCGCAGCCTCTGTATTAACTGTTCATCCTTCATCTGCTCATAGTTCGTCATATCTTTCACCGCATAAGCCTCTGACGCACCACCTCATACGCCAACACTCCGGCCGCCACCGACGCATTCAGAGAATCAATCTCTCCCTTCATGGGAATCCCGGCCGTCAGATCACAGGTCTCCTTCACAAGCCTGCCCACGCCTTCTCCCTCATTCCCGATCACAAGGCCGATAGGGCCTGTCAGATTCAGACGATACATCTGCTCGCCGCCCATATCCGCACACACGAACCACAGCCCCTGCTTTTTCAGTTCTTCCATGGTCTTCACAAGATTCGTAACCTTTGCCACCGGCGTATAGTTCACCGCCCCTGCCGAGGTTTTTGCCACTACGGCCGTAAGCCCCACTGCCCGTCTCCCGGGGATGATCACACCATGGGCTCCCGCCAGGTTGGCAGTACGGATAATCGCCCCCAGATTATGGGGATCCTCGATATGATCCAGCAGAATCAGAAAAGGATCCTCCCCCCTCTCTCTGGCAAGATTCAGCATATCTTCCACCTCTGCATAGGCACAGGCGGCTGCAAAGGCAATCACTCCCTGGTGTTTTCCCGTCTGGGAGATCTGGTTCAGCCTTTCCTTTGCCACAAAACGGACAAGGGTATCCTGCTTTTTCGCCTCCCGTAAAATACTTCTGACCGGGCCGTCCTGGCAGCCGTCCAGCACCAGGAGCTTATCAATGGTCCTTCCAGACCTGAATGCTTCCAGAACGGCGTTGCGTCCTTCTATCAGATTCTCGTTTTCTATAAACTCTTTTCCCTTTTGATTCTCCATCATTTCCCCGACAAGCCTCTCTGTGATCTGTTTTCGTCCAGCGCAGGAAGTCCCTCCCTGATCAGATCCATCATCCGCTTCCACTCCTCTTTCAGATACAGGTACCCGATCAATGCCTCGAAACCCGTAGCCTTATGGTAATCGGAGACAGACTGGTTCCTGGCAGGCGACATGCTCCTGGCATTCCTCCCCCGCTTATACACCGCATGCTCCTCCTCTGTCAGCCGGTCGTTCAAGGCGGTAATGATGCGTGCCTGTGCAGAAGCCTGCACCATAGAACTGGTTCTCTTATGCATCTTCTGCACCTGACGGTTTCCCTCGTTCAGCACCAGGGAGCGGATGATCAGTTCATAAACCGCATCGCCGATGTAAGCCAGGGCAAGCGGGGAGTATTCTCTGACATCTGCCCTTCGCATCTGAAATAACTCCTGCATATACCGCCAGTCCGCCTGATCTCCCTGTTCCCACTGTCCGTCCCCAGGGGAAGAAGCTGCCTGCTGTTCTTCTACGCCCGCTTCCATTGCACACCTTCCCTCGTGTCTTTTAAGATAATTCCTTTCCCAAGCAGTTCGTCACGGATGGCATCTGCCCTGGCGAAATCTTTCGCCTTACGCGCTGCCTGCCGTTCTGCAATCAGCTCCTCAATCTCCTGATCCAGAAGATCTTCCTTCCGGTCCACAATCAGTCCCAGGACATCCGTAAGGCTGACCACACGTTCCAGAAGTTTCTGAAGATACTCTTTCGAGCTGTGCGCATTTGCCGTGGTGTTGACAAACTTAACCAGGTCAAATACAGCCGCCACTGCATCCGCCGTGTTAAAATCATCCTCCATGGCAGACTCGAACGCTTTCACAAAAGCTTCCGTGTTCCCGTACGCCTTTGTCTCTTCCTCCGTCATTGCCTCTGTCTGTACGTTTTCCATCAGATATTTCAGATGATCCGCCGCATTGACAATCCGCTCCAATCCATTCTTGGATGCCTCCATCAGATCTGCGCTGAAATTCAGCGGACTTCTGTAGTGGGCGCCCAGCATGAAGAACCGCAGCACCTGAAGGTCATACTGATTACTGATTTCACGGACCGTACGGAAGTTGCCGAGAGACTTGCTCATCTTACGGTTGTCAATATTCAGAAATGCGTTGTGCAGCCAGTATTTTGCAAATTCCTTGCCATTTGCCGCCTCGCTCTGGGCGATCTCATTCTCATGGTGCGGAAATACCAGATCCTCTCCGCCTGCATGGATGTCAATCTGCTCGCCCAGATACTTCTTCGACATCTCGGAGCACTCGATATGCCATCCCGGGCGCCCGTCGCTCCAGGGTGACTCCCAGGACGGCTCCCCCTCCTTCTTCGGCTTCCACAGCACGAAGTCCAACGGATCCTCTTTTTCATCCTCGCCGGTTACCAGCAGGGAACGTTCGCCGGAACGCAGGTCATCCAGATTCTTATGGGACAGTTTTCCATAATCCTTAAATTGTCTTGTGCGGAAATATACGGTTCCATTCTTTTCATAAGCATAGCCTTTCTCAATCAGAGTGCGGATCATCTCAATCATCCCGCCGATCTCCTCCGTGGCAAGGGGATGGGTGGTGGCCGGCTTCACGTTCATTCCTTCCATATCCTTCTTGCATTCCGCAATATAACGCCTGGAAATCTCATCTGAAGACACGCCCTCTTCCAAAGCCTTCTTGATAATCTTATCATCCACGTCCGTAAAATTCGACACATAGTTAACGTCATATCCCTTATATTCAAAATACCTTCTCACCGTGTCGAATACGATCATCGGCCTGGCGTTCCCGATATGGATGAAGTTATAAACCGTAGGCCCGCACACATACATCCGTACCTTTCCTTCCTCCAGAGGAACAAATTCTTCTTTTTTCTTCGATAGTGTGTTGTAAAGTTTCATAATCTCTCGCTTTCTCTCCTTTTCTATTTTCATAACCTCCCGGAATCACCCGTCACCGTCAGTTCCTTCCGTTTTGACGATTCGCTTCAGCGGAACTTTTATCAAGAACCTCAATGTCCTGCGTCCGCATACACCGCATCTGCTTCTCCATCTGCTTGATCCGCTTATGCAGCCGGATATTGTCTGCCTGGAGCTCCCGGATATCGTTGCTGACAGGGTCGGGCAGATGTACCTGGTCCATGTCCATACGGGGGATCTTCTGATCGCCCATCTTCACGATCCTTCCCGGGACTCCCACCACCGTACAGTCAGGCGGCACCTCCTTAAGCACCACGCTCCCGGCACCGATCTTGGAATTCTCTCCGATTCTGAAAGAGCCTAAGACCTTCGCCCCTGCGCTTACCATGACGTTGTCGCCAAGGGTGGGGTGGCGTTTGCCCTTCTCCTTTCCTGTACCGCCCAGGGTCACACCCTGGTACAAGGTTACATTATCCCCAAGTTCCGCCGTCTCCCCGATGATCACGCCGCTTCCATGGTCAATGAACAGCCCCTTCCCGATCTTTGCGCCAGGATGGATTTCGATCCCCGTCTTTCTGACTGTCCGCTGGGAAATCCAGCGTGCCAGAAAGTAATGCCTTTTCAAGTATAATCTGTGCGCTACCCGGTAGTGCAGGATCGCCTTAAAGCTGGGGTATAAGAAAACCTCCAGATTCGACTTGATCGCCGGATCCCGTTCCCGGACCACCCGGATCTCCTGTCTGATATATGACAGTATTCCCATACAGTATCTGCCCCTTTCTGAAATAGATTATTCCGCTTATTTCCCATTCATAAACAATCCAGAGAAATGAAAAAACTCCGCCTCTTAAACATATTAAGAGACGAAGCATCACTCCGCGGTTCCACTCTCATAGAGAACGATCCTTACCAGACGTCCTCCGCTTTGATACACGTAACGTGTGTAATCCCGTATCCGGCTACCAGACTCTTCTGCCCTCTTTCGCCGGACCGACTCCCGGATGCACTTCACAGACTTCCTCCCAAAGCTGCTTTCAGCCGGTGACAGCTTCTCTCTTTCGGATTCCTTATCTGCTACTCTTTCCGTTCCACGTCTTTTTCCTGTACTCCATGTACGTTATATCATATGCGAAATCAGAGGATTTGTCAATCAGATTCTTGCATACACACTTATTTCCGTAAATCCTTGCCATTTTGCACATTCCTAAGTATACTATGGATAGAAGCCTGTACATAGTATTTAGATTCTAGGAGGTGACACTATGCCAAATGGTCTGGAAATTACCAAAACCGCTATCGAAGATTTCAAAAAAATCCAAAAGTATATGATACTGGCCAGGAAAGAAAATGCCACTGAGACATTTGCCGAATTAAAGGAAGAGTACCTTTCTCTGAAAGCAATCCTTACTGTCGCAGGTGTGAATCTGGCAGACATTGACAAATTCAAAGAATAAGAAATAAAAGGGGGCCCGGGAACTGACCGTATAGCTGCCATTTCCCGTCCCCATTCGCTAGAATCTCACTTCTACCTTGAACAGATCCGCTTCCGTCTCTATCCTGAACTTCCCTTTCTGCAATTCCACGAAACTCTTCACAATGGCAAGACCAAGCCCCGACCCTTCCGTGTTCCGGGACGCATCCCCCCGGACGAACCGCTCCGTGATCTCTTCCGTATTAAAATCAAGTTCCGCCGCCGACACATTCTTCATTCTGACAACCGCTTCCCCCTCCTCCTTCGCAATCTCAATATACACCCGTGTATGAGGCATGGCATACTTGACAATATTCACCAGAAGATTTTCAAACACCCGGTACGTCTTCTGGCTGTCAAGCAGCGCAGTCACCTTCTCCTGCGGATACACACAGCGGAAATCCAGGTCCGCCCCTGCGATCTTATCCTCCATCTCCAGCTTCACCTGTTTAAACAGGTTCACCACATCCACGTCCACCAGATTTAAGGTCACGTTCTTACTGCTGGCCTTACTGACCTCGAAGAGATCCTCAATCAGCACCTTCAGCCGCAGCGACTTTCTCTCCAGCACGGCAACATAATCCTTGCGCTTCTCTTCGTCCTTCTCGTCCTTCAGCAGATTCACATACGTGATAATCGCCGTCAGAGGCGTCTTCAAGTCATGGGAAACATTGGTAATCAGTTCCGTTTTCATGCGCTGGCTCTTGACTTCCTCATCCACTGCCTTCTTAAAACCGGTCTGGATCTTCTGGATTTCCTGCTTAAACGGACTGAAAATGCCCAGATCCTCTGTGATCTCCACATCCAGGTTCCCCTTTGCAATCTCCCCGGTAGCCTTCAGAAGAATCCTGTATTTATCCTGCAGTTCATGAAAATATTTCTGAAACAGGAAGAAAAGAACCACCGAGTAGACTACCAGCAGGAAGATTCCGCCAACCCACAAGGTACACAGGAATGCCAGGACGACGAAGTTGACCGCCACGATCTTGAAAATAGTCCGGTTATTCTTCTCCCTCAGATCAATCCGGTCTATAAAATGGTAACAGTGATGAAGCCATCTTCTCACCTTTTCCACAATCAGGACCCACGCCCTGTGAATATACTTCCAGTACCGGACACACCACGTCCGTTCCCTGAGATACGTCCGAACTCCCAATGTATACACCTGCCTTACGCACGCCGCCGCCCAGAACGTGACGGCAAAAACAATCGACCAGATCAGAAAATCAAAGATATCGGGACTTCCCATGGATCGCTGGGCAATCCACCAGAGATTTTCACCCAGAATCTGAATCACAACAAAATATATAAGCGCCGTAACTTCCAGAGGAGCCTTAAGGATCCGCAAGTCCGCATGATACCATACCGGAAGGGCCGGAAGCAGCCACGCAAGTACGGCCACCACCATAACCATGATGATCACAAGATTTGTCATGGACTGGGAGGCATAATAGCCCGTATAACCATAATCATCAATATACGCCTGCAGATTTTCCTCTGTCATTGCATAGAGATAGGTCCGGTTCTTCGGTTTCTCCAGTTCAATCGTCTCCCACTCACCCGTATCTTCGACATAGCTCTCAATTCCCCAGTCCGTATCATCATACTCACTGATTACCTCCCGGAAAGCAACACTCTGCTCCGACTTATACTTTCCTTCTTTAATCTGGACGTCAATTTCTCCATACTCATCATAGGTAATGACCATCCCCAGTGCAAAGGAAGAGAGATTGCTTTCTGTCACCGTCTTGTCTGAATCTGCCGTACTCTTCGCAACGTCCTTCCCGTTCTTATCCTTCACCCGGTAATCCAGAAACGGATAAATCCTCTCATAAGCCGCCATTTTGCCCTGTTCCGCCCGGAGAACCTCCTTTACTTCCTCCTGGTCTTTGTCCCCGTCATTCTCCAGATTGTAAAGGATATACCCTGCATCCAGGAATGTCCTTAAGAAATCCTCTGATACCACCACGGCATGGCCCGCATTTTCCACCTCGGCCTCTGCACTCACATACCAGTTCCAGTACTGGTTCATCATAAAAAACGTCGGTATCACGATTGACATCATAATCAGAATAACCGTAAGTTTACGGCTGTTTCTCAATTTTGTACCCAACTCCCCACACCACCTTCAGATATTTTGGATCTTTTGGATTAATCTCTATCTTCTCACGGATATTTCTCACATGAACCATGATGGTGTCCGTGTTCACCGCCCGTTCGTTCCACACCCGCTCATAGATCTCCTCCGCCGAGAACACCCTGCCGGGATTCCTCATCAGCAGAAGCAGTATCTTATATTCTATGGGCGTCAGTTTCACCGGCTCCCCGTCAACAAAGGCTTCCACAGAATCCTCGTTGATCTCCAGGCCCCCGATGGTATGGACGTTGCCCCCTTTCTCCTTATCTCCCAGCTTCTCCAGGAACTTCCGGTATCTGCGCATCTGGGAATTCACCCTGGCCAGCAGTTCCATCGGGGTAAACGGCTTCGTCACATAGTCGTCCGCCCCCATATTAAGCCCCAGAATCTTATCCACTTCTTCTGATTTTGCCGACAGGAAGATAACCGGGAAGTCATGCTTCTCCCTTAACTTAATAGTCATCTGGATTCCGTCCATCCTGGGCATCATCACGTCCACGATCGCCAGGTGGATCTCCTCCCTCTCAATGACTGCAAGCCCTTCCACACCGTCCGCTGCCTGGAACACTTCGTACCCCTGGCTCCTTAGATAGATCTCCACGCCTTCGCGTATCTCCTTGTCGTCTTCCACAATTAATACATGATTGATCTGGTTCGTCTCCATGACTGTCTGATTCCTTTCTATGTAGTCAATATCTGCAACAGGACTTCCTGTTTATATCCTCTGTCTCTGTCCCGCAAGCCCGGTCGATATTCCCTCGAAAACCGTCCCCCGCTGGGTCAGAAGCCTGTCCGCAGACATGATACTACAGTTCCGTTCATCCTGGTATAACCGAATCTGAGGCGGGCGCTGACAGGCAGCCACACCATAGTTATCAAAACGCACCGTAATCTTTGAAAACGGAAGGGGAATATGTCCGTGGTCCCACCGCCCCGAAAGGGTGATCGCCCTTGAATAAGAGACCGTGATTCCCACCAGTTCCGCCCGGCTTTTCTCCGAGAGAAAATACGTCAGTTTCTTCGGGATATGCCTTGGCCCGAAAGGTCCGTCCATGGCAACCGCCACACTCTGGTTCCCAGCCTTTAAAGATTCCAGAATCTCCTTTAACGTACCGGCATTACAGAATCCATATCCGATTCCCACCGCCTGCCCGCCGCACTTTTTCAGAAGATAACGAAGATACTCTCCCTGTTCGTCCGGCGTAACCAGAACAGAAACCGAATCTTTCTTTCCCGCTTTCAGAACCAGGTTCATGGCAAAACTGTCCTCATGCCAGAACCCCACCACATTGTTCCCGGAAAACTGTTCCGGCTGCTGCCACTCTATACGCACCGTCTTTTCCAGTAATCTCAGATAACCATATGCCAGACGGCTCCAGATATTTTTTCTCACTGCTCTTTCCTTCATCTCTCATCCCTCCATATTTCTGCGTATTCTCCCAAGTCTCTAGGCAAACAGTCCCCAGACCGCATCTCCCATAAAATATCCTGCTCCGATAAACACCGTGTTCCAGATCAGTACCCCTAATGCCGAACTGACGGTATACCTGCCGAACTCCATGGAAATCATTCCCGCCGGTATGGAAATCAGCGTGCGCATCACCGGCACCAGCTTCCCTATGAACACCCCGGCGGCTCCTCTTCTTCTCAGGGATTCCAGATTCTTTTCAATCAGTCCCTTCTGTCCGGGGAACTTCTTAATATAAAACCGGAAGAACGCATCGCCCCCAAGCCTTCCCAGAAAATATAAGATCCAGCTTCCAAGCAGTCCCGCCGCCACCGAAAGCAGCATGACCATGGGGAAACTGATGGCCCCCTTTGCCGACCAGATTCCTGCCAGCGGCATGATGACCCCTGCCGGAAATCCGGGAAGATTCATATATTCCAGCAGGACGATCACAAATATGAATATAGCGCCATACTGGGTAAAATACTGGGTAAGCATCTGAACTGACATCGCCGTCTCCTCCTTTGTTTCTCAGGTCTGTTTCTTAGGTATCCTCTTGATGTGATATATTATACCCGGAAAATCTTAAGAGTGGTGATAGGAAAATCTAAAGATATTCTAAAGATATCATGAAGGGGCTGTCAGGAAAAACAAAAGAAGGACAGGGCAAATAAGCATATCCCATGGAAGAGCATGTGCTGGAAAGCGCAGAACTCTGATGGATATGCTTATTTGCGGCAGGGGACTAATAATCTATCCAGCCTCACACCGTCTCATTCAGATAAATCTCTGCCAGCGGAACAATCTTCTCCATCTCCCCCTTCATCCTCTCCGTCATCTCCACTCCGTCTTCCAGACAGATCTCCTCCACCGTCTCCGCTCCGAAGACCAGACTCGAAAGAGCCGCAATACTCACAGTCCCCTCGGCATTCTCACGCTTCCCGTCCATCAGCATGACTCCGGAGAATTCCGTCCCCGTCAGTACCACGCACCGGTTATTCTCCTTCACCACCGGGTCTGTCACACAGAAACATACCCCCGTCAGCGACCGCAGCGACAACGCCATCAGCATCCGCCGTACATCCACAATCCGCACCATGATCTTCGGCGTCTCCTGTGTCTCCTGCGTCTCCCCGGGATACTCCCCCCGGCAGTCCACAATCTCCCCGTCCCTGCGGTAGATCTTAAGCTTCCCTGCGTCACTTTCATACTCCTTTATCAGACGCCTGTAATACGCCTCATCCCGGATGGCGAATACCCGGTATTTCCCCGCCAGACACCGGTTGGCAGCCTCAGCCAGTTCCCGGCACATCCGGCGCCACCTCCTCTGCCTGGAAGAACTTCCCTCTCTGCTCATACACTGTTCTGAAGTCAAAAGGCAGATAGATACTCTCAGAGGCCGGCATCAGAAAGGTAAACAACTCCCCCGCCTCGTACATATCCTCAAGAGACCGCTTAAGAAGCGCAGCCATGTACCCCCGTTTCCGGTACTCCTTCTGCGTGGCCACTGCCACAACGTAATTCACATCCTTCCCGCTGCCGTTCACATACATACGATACGGATTCAGATGCAGCATCGAACGGATCTTTCCGTCCTCTTCCACCACATAGATCTGATTGTCCCTGGTCTTCTCCCTATAGTAATACCCAACGAAAGAAGGGCTGTCCTCGTCAAATACCTCCTCATACAGCTGCCTGCTGTCTTCGTGCTCCCATAATTCCAGTTTTCTGATTTCCATCCGCTTCCTCCCTGTGATCTCATCTTCTGCCACAAACGTCTCTTTCACGTCACAGCCGCAAGTTATCGTCGTTCCCGACACGGCCTATCTTCCTTTCCTGGCACAGTCTATTTCCCTTTCCTGACACGGCCTATCTGTCTGTCGTTCCCCCGTGAGGGCAGCCCTTACACCCCTCACATCTGCCTGCCTCCGGCCCTGCCGCATAACTGCAGTTCTCAATGGTATCCAGGCAGGCCACGGCCTGAGCCGAGATTCCCTCGCCGCTTCCCGTAAATCCCAGCCCCTCTTCTGTAGTGGCTTTGATATTCACCTGGCTTACATCCAGATGAAGGGTTCTGGCCACATTGACCCGCATCTGCTCAATATGGGGCGCCATCTTCGGCTTCTGTGCAATAATGGTCGCATCAATATTCCCGATCACATACAGCTGTTCCTCAATCAGTTCCCCCACATGGGCAAGCAGCCTTAGGCTGGAGATCCCCTTGTACCTTGGATCCGTATCCGGGAAATGCTTCCCGATATCCCCAAGAGCAGCCGCTCCCAGCAAAGCATCCATGATCGCATGGAGCAGCACATCCGCATCCGAATGTCCAAGAAGCCCCTTCTCATACGGTATCTTCACACCGCCCAGTATCAGTTCCCTCTCTTCCACCAGACGGTGGACGTCATAACCCATTCCCACTCTCATCTTTCTTTCTCCTTCCTGTTCCGATGTACTGTCTTCTAGTCTACATGATTCTTCCCAATAATTCAAATATTATTATAATTTCGATTATTTCGTATATATTTATTTACTTCTTCGATATAAAATGATATACTTTAGAAAAGAGGAGGTGAAATCATGAAACTAACTTTTGGCGAAAAGATCAAAGACGCCCGAAAGTCCAAAAATCTCACGCAGAAACAGCTTGCCGGAAAGATCGGCGCAAAGCATAATTCCGTCAGCGACTGGGAGAATGACAAGAACCGGCCGGACACCGCCACCATGGAATTACTCTGCAAGGCTCTGAACATAACGCCCAACTATCTTCTGGACACGTCCCCCGGCGAGTATACGCCTGCGGAAAAAAAGCTCATTGAAAAATACCGCTTTATTTCCGAGTATTCTCCCGAAGGCACGGCCACCGTAAGCTATATCCTGGAACGGGAATACCAGATCGCAGAAGACCGGAGACGGCAGGCAATGCCAGCCCTGCCGAAAGAAGATCTCGCCGCAATCGAATGCGCCATGAAAAAATTTGACATCAAAAAGGCGAGGTAACTAACGAATATGCGTTTTTTCAAAAGAGAAAAGATATCAGATGAAGAGCGCAGATATATTGCATTTACAGCCTATGAGACCCTGCTGGAGTTCGGCGAACGAAGCCTTCCCGTCCTTTCCGATTTCTGCCGGATCGTGAATTCATCCATCTTCATATTTCCGATGCAGTTTATCGCAAGAAAGGAAGGGCTGACAGACGGTTATTTCTCCCATGCAGGAAGCGGTATGGCCCTGTATGCCGACACCACCGGACACTATATCATCCTTTACGATGAGGATCTCGCCCCATCCGGCATACGCTGGACCATTGCCAGACTCCTCTATCTGATCAAATCCGGCAGGCTTTTGGAGACTCCCAACGTGTTTCATTTCTCAGACGACTGTGCCGATTCGGAGAAATGCGATGCCTTCGCTTACCATTTCACCTGTCCGGATTATATCCTCAATGAATGCAATATCAGCAGCGCCTCCGATATCATCAAGTATTGTGAGATTCCTTTTTCTTTTGCAGATAAAAAAAGCAGGTTACTGAAAACATCCAGGGGTATGCCATCCATGCCGGCAATCAGCGAGGCGCTGGATACCCGTTTCAGATCATATATAGAACGAATGAAAAAAGACCTCTCAGTGTAAGGTGCGAAAAAGGAAAAGGTGGATTTTAAATTCAAAAAGGCTGACTGGAAATGTAATCTTTCACATTTCCAGTCAGCCGCTTTATTTCTTTCCGTAATCGGCCTCAAGCCGACGGATCAGTTCCAGGTTACTGGCCTCATACGGATTAAACTCACTGGCCGGCACCTTCGTAACTTCCGGCACATACCAGGTGCCTCTACAACTATGTGCTGGAAGGAACGCTGTTCAAACACTTGGCTGAAATCGACCAAGCCTGCAACGAGCGCATTATCCTAACCGAACCTGTATATGCTTAAACGAATGCCCCTTATCGGCTATGTTGGCCGATAACAGTGTTATTCTTTTGCTTCGATAAAAATATATTTGCCCCTACCTTGTTCGGTGGCAGATACAATTAAGTCTAATTCTTTTATCTTGCTCAACATCTTGCCTGCGGAGGACGGTGCTAAGCCACATAATTCAATCACATCTGCACGGGAGAAAGGAACATCATATCCGAAGTTTTCAAACAAGAACAGAATATTATCTTTGGTAGGCTTGTTGAGCTTTAATTCAGCAATGGAGCGTTCAAACGCTACCTTTTTTGCTTCAAGCGCTACTTTTTCCTGTTCGAGCGCTACTTTTTCTTCTCCAACGGCTCCTTTTTCTTCTATTCCGTAATTCAAGTTATACAGCGTGACTTGGAATGAACTTGCATCAGAATAGAATTCCGGTTCCAATTCATCACGGTAATTGTGGGCGGCACGGTAAGATTCCGTAATCTTCTTAAAACCACTGCCTTGACGCTCCATATAGCCCAATCTGCCGAAAATGTCAGCAAGGACAGGGTTTCGGCGGGTAGAGGAAATATTGGTAATATCTCTTTCCTGTATCCGTGTGCCGTCAGCCATACCGCCGGGAGAAGTAATGGTAAGACGATCATCGTAAATGTCGATATGGACTTCGCTGCCCAAAATCAGATAGTCACGGTGGATCAGCGCATTGACGAGAGCTTCAAAGACGCTTCGCTCACAGTAATCGGGCATTTCAATACGGGAGTTGGCGGTTTTCTTCCAACGAGTTTTCATGTTCCGCTTTACGAAGCCCACACCTTCATTGAGCAGAATGATCAAGCTGCCGGAATACTCTGCGCTGTCGAGAGCATCCACCATACCGCCGCTTTTATCAAGACCGTTCCAACGGGTACAGAACAGACGGGAGTGCTTAATCGGAGCATCGTCCGCAAGTAAAGCGCCTGCGTTGGTCAGCTTGCCGTGGTCATCCCGCATTTCAAAGGAATCAAACAGCTTTTCCTCCATACTGTTGCCCGTCCAAGCCTTGTAGCGTTCACGCAGCTTGGAAAAGGCATAGTCTTTGAAATCGTACTCGGAACCCAGAGCATCATAGGTGCGGTTCATACCTTTGAGCAGAAGCTGATTCAATACATACGACGGCGCAATCACGCTTTCGTTGCCGATACGGATATAGGCTTCCGTAATACCGTCTGCCTTGTAATAATACGGCGTGGAACGACCTGCGGAAACGGACAACACGAGAATATCCTTACCACCTTGCCGTTCAGGAGCGAGGATAAAGTTCGGATATGGCGTAATACGCTCTTTCATTAAACGGCTGATCGTTTCTGCATCGGTCTGCACATCTGCTAAGCCGATTACGTTTCTGTCATTATCAATGCCGAAAAAGAGTGTGCCGCCGATACCATTTGCAAAGGCACTGACGCTTTTGAGCCAGCTTTTCGGCTTCTTTATTTCCAAAGCGACCTTGAAATCACATTCTGTTGCTTCAGCAATCCATCTATCAATCATTGTCTTGTTCCTCCCTATCGGAGCCGTTTTTTCTCGTCCTGCTTTTATGGTTCCCATATCAGTCTGTTCCTCATTTCATATTGTAACCTGAATAACTCCAATTTATCTCATCCATTATACGATTTCTTTTTCCCGGAATCAATCTATATTTCATAATCCAATGTTAACAACTCAAAGACCTAGAATCGTCCTAAAGCAAAGGTGGTGAATATAAATGCCAAAACAATTCAAAAAGGCTGACTGGAAATGTAATCTTTCACATTTCCAGTCAGCCGCTTTATTTCTTTCCGTAATCGGCCTCAAGCCGACGGATCAGTTCCAGGTTACTGGCCTCATACGGATTAAACTCACTGGCCGGCACCTTCGTAACTTCCGGCACATACCAGGATTTATCCGCAAAATATTCCTTCAGTTCCTGGCTCCTGAAGACATAGCCATGGCGGGCATACAGTTCATTCCTTGCCAGATACAGCCTATGTCCATCCAGCATTCCCAATTCCTTTTCCGAATAGTACCGTACCGCCGCATGGGGAAGGATGAACTCCTCCGGCCTGCATTCTCCCTCCGGTATTTTTGCACACTCCAGGCACCAGAGAAAAGCCGCTGCAATGACGCAGATACTTACTGCCGCCCGTTTCCTGCCGTACATTCCCTGCCCTCTCTTCCATACCCAAGAACATGTATTACGGGGTGCCCTGGGTATAGGGAATCACCACCCTCCCCTCAAAACAGGGCAGAATACTGTCCGTATCCTCATAAGAATCCGGGTAAAGATCCTTTTTCCCCTCTGTTCCATACTCAATGATCATGGTAACTTCCTGAAGATTCATATCCAGACCAAAATCTTCTTTTTTCCTGTCATCCAGACTTTCAATAACCGTTCTTTCCATAAACCCCTTGCTTAACCGGTAAATATGGGCGCTGTAGTTCTTATAATTTTCATAGTCCAGATTATGCAGATAAATGATCTGCCTCCCGGCAAACTCGAACGGATAATAATGGTGGTGATCCACCATCTCATTCTTCAGATCCGGATGTGTCCCCTCGCCTTCCAGGACATATCCCACCCCTTCATCAAGAAGTTCCTGCACATGGAACTCCCTCTTCTCTTTCGTCCAGATGCGCAGCACTTTCTTAATTCCGGCTTCACGTATAAAATGTCTGGCGTATAACAGATATCCCTGCCTCGTATACAGGATTCTCTGCGGCTGGTAACCAGAAAACTTCAGCATGCTGTATCTTAGGGTCTGCCCGTCAAAAGGCGCCTTCTCCCGCGGATGTCCCGAATCCCCTTCTGCCAGCTGCTTAAAAAATTCCGCAAATTCCTTCATCAGTTCCGCTTCCAGATCTGCCGCAAAAGGCAGCGTTCCCCTCACCTCGTCCCTGCTCAGATTCAGTTCCAGCTTTCCCTGGGGGTCAGAAATCAGCACAACGGGCCATTTCTCAATAAATGTACTTTTCATTCTCCTGGCATAGGAGTCCGGGATCAGGATTCCGTTGCAGATGAGATCCGGTTCCAGATACTCCATTTTCTTATTCTCTCTGCCGCCAAACCGGATCGGGCCAATCCGATAATCCTTAGACCAGTATACTTCCTGAAATCCATACTTTTCTCCTGCTGTTAATTTCTTCCAGGTTATTTTCTCATTCCGGCCTTCCAGTTCTTCCCTCTTAATGACAGAGCCATCCGGCTGGGGGTTCCCGCCCTGGCCCTTCACCTCGATGCCCACGTCATCCAGCCTGTACCATTCTTTCACCAGCAGTTCTTTGGGGTCAACGCCTTCCGAAAGCCGGATCCGGATCCTGGTGCCGTAAGGATCTCCTCCGGCATAACCGGTTCCCGTTTTGCACGCCTTCTTTATCTCGATTGCCTTCGTGTCTTTCCGGGTTGAAAACTGGTACTGTGTATCCTCTTCCTTCGCTCTTGTGGTGACAGCAATCTCCTCTCCTAACAAAAAACCGGATAAGATTCCGATCCCGAATCTGCCGTTTCTCTGGATGCCGCCCTCCACACTGCTGTTTACGGCCCTATATTCCTCGCTTTTGCGGGAAGAAGAACCGATATTCAGAAAATAATCCCGGATCGTCTTCAGCGTCATCCCGATGCCGTTATCCACGATTTCAAAAAAACCATCCCCCACCCGGATCTCCACCTTGGGAACATATCCTTCCCCGTCTGCCGCTTTCCGGGTCTTACATGCATCCGTGGCATTCTGTATGAATTCCCTGACTGCGTATGAAGGGTTGTTTCCATACAGGGGACTGATCAGCAGCCCCATCAGACTGCCGTCATAATGAAAGGAGAGTCTTTCCGGAACGAATGCCGACTTCTTTTCCCATTCTTCCGATAAGATGTTAGAGGTAATCCTTCTGATTGCGATATCCAGTTCCGATTTGCCGTAGACCTCTCCCAGAACCGCCCAGGACGAATCCAGTTCCCTCTGTATACACTCCAGCAGGGCGATCATTTCCAGATAAAGACTGCAGTGATCCACCTGGATCTCCATGTGGATGGTCTCCGGATTGTCATAGATGGCCTGGGAATAGCACACGCTTCTATGTTTGAGATACTCTTCCCGGGATATGGGGCTGTTAAAATTCTGCAGATTCAGCCTGTACTTATTGACCCGGTCATCCGTGATATGCAGATAATCCGCAATTCTCACGATACACATGAGATAAACCGCATAACATCCGTAAGGAGTCTTCCATACATTTCCGTACTCCTGCCTCAGATATTCGGCGGCCTGCCTCAGATCCATTCCGTGGCTTCTCGCCATATATCCCGCTAACCGGTAGTGACCCGGATTGCTTTTCTCGCCATATTCAATGAACCCGTCTTTGCACGGGAAGCCATGCTCCGCTATGATCTGTGCGATATGCGGATGCTGCCGGCGCACAAAACCGGCAGCCTGTTCTTCGTACTTTTTAAAGTCCTCTTCCGGAATCGATATAGGATCAAACAGTTCCAGGCACTCCCGATGCTCTTCCTTTATATACTGCTGCCACAGATCTTTCATCTTCCATCCGGTCAGTTCGCTTTTTTTGTCTTCTTTATATAACGTCTGGAGAGAATAGAAATTAATATGCATTCCCAGATCGTGGAACAGCACGCCCAGACATAATTCAAAGATATCCAGCGATCCTAAGATCCTCATGGCTTTGTCCGGTATTAAATGATCCGCAGTATCCAGGACATATTGAATATGCTTATAGGAATGATCCGTATACTCCGGGAAAAAGCACATCTGGGACTCGGCCAATTTCTCGTATTTTGTAAACACGCCCTTACATTCTGTCAATAAGTCCTCATCCATTTTACTGCAAAATCTTTCCGGAATTTTAATATTCATCTGTTCTTCTCCTCTGTTCTTATTATTTTTTGTAAAGGTATATCATTCTTAATGCTCTGATCATCCCATACCGATTGTTTATCCCAAACAGCCACCTTTTCCAACTTTCTACAGTGCCATTTCTACACCGTTTTCTGCGATTCAGAGCACGTCAGGAAGGGCCTTTTTTAATGCCTCCTGCTTATTTACTGTGACACAAAAAGGCTGACTGGAAATGCAATCTTTCACATTTCCAGTCAGCCTTTTTCGTTTCTTTCCGTAACCGGCCTCAATCCGTCGAAGGCAGTCCTTTTAACATGCCTGTCTTTTCGCTTTTCTACTCTTCCGGCTTTAACATCCCGGCAAAATCCGCCATCTTCTCGGAAATCTTAATCTGCTGCGGACAGACCGCCTCACAGCTTCGACACCCCACGCATGCGCCCGGTTTTTTGTCCTCTGGAACTGCCATAAGCGCCATCGGCGCAATGAATCCGCCTTCCGTGTAACTGTGTTCATTGTAAAGTCCCAGCAAGGACGGGATGTCCAATCCCTGCGGGCAGTGGCTTACACAGTAACGACACGATGTACAGGGAACCGTCTTTGATTTCAGCATATTGGCTGCAATCTCCTGCAATGCATCAAACTCTTCCTGATTCAAGGGCTGTTCGCTCTCAAACGTGCGAACATTTTCCTTCAACTGTTCAAAATCAGACATACCGGAAAGCGTCACAACCACCTGTGGCAATGCCTGCAGGAAACGAAACGCGATACCGGCAGCACTCTCCTGCGGGCGGAGTGCATTTAATTTCTCCACTTCCTCCTGCTGCA
>CAJULU010000050.1:28873-32104 GCA_910587575.1 uncultured Dorea sp. | reverse complement strand
AAATGGAATCCAATGTGCTCTAAGAAAGTAAACATAAATTTAAGCGTCAAAGCTGGGAGAGATGAATATCTGCTTGACA
Organism: uncultured Dorea sp.; assembly: GCA_910587575.1. Lineage (GTDB taxonomy): Bacteria > Bacillota > Clostridia > Lachnospirales > Lachnospiraceae > Sporofaciens. Next base: position 32,025 of record CAJULU010000050.1, on the reverse strand, counting down.
TCTTCATGAAAAAAGTATAAAATTTAAGTGTTGTATTTGTACAATGAAAACTGAATAAGGAGGTGCTCCTGTGCCGAATGGAATATTAATTGCTGTTGGAGTTGTGCTGATCGCGGCAGCGGCAGTCATCAGTCATTTTCTGACGGTTTCCAATCTGAAAAAGAATGCGGATTCCAAGATTGGGAATGCGGAGACAAAAGCCAGGGAGATTATTGATGACGCAGTAAAGACGGCTGAGGCAAAGAAGAAGGAGTCTCTCTTGGAGATTAAAGAAGAGTCCATCAAGAACAAGAATGAACTTGAGAAAGAGACCAAGGAACGCAGGAATGAGTTACAACGTTATGAGAAGCGCGTTCTTTCCAAGGAAGAGGCTTTAGATAAGAAAGCGGATGCGATTGAGAAGCGAGAGGCAGGGTTTGCAGCAAAAGAAGAACAGCTAAGACAACGGGAAGCGAAAGTGGAAGAGCTGGGCAGCCAGAGAGTACAGGAACTAGAAAGAATCTCAGGACTTACCTCCGAACAAGCAAAAGAGTATTTGTTAAAGACTGTTGAAGACGATGTAAAGCATGACACCGCAAAGATGATCAAGGAATTAGAGGCGCAGGCGAAGGAAGAAGCAGACAAGAAGGCGAAGGAGTACGTCGTCACTGCGATTCAGAGATGTGCGGCAGATCATGTTGCGGAGACTACAATTTCGGTCGTACAGCTTCCGAACGATGAGATGAAGGGAAGGATCATAGGACGTGAGGGGCGTAATATCCGCACGTTGGAAACGCTGACAGGTGTTGAACTGATCATTGACGATACGCCGGAAGCGGTGGTATTGTCAGGATTTGATCCGATCCGGAGAGAAGTCGCAAGGATTGCGCTGGAGAAACTGATTGTTGACGGGCGGATTCATCCGGCAAGAATTGAGGAGATGGTTGAAAAGGCGCAGAAAGAAGTAGATGCCATGATTCGGGAAGAAGGAGAGGCAGCGGCCCTGGAAGTAGGAGTTCACGGAATTCATCCAGAACTGATCCGGCTTCTTGGGCGTATGAAGTTCAGAACCAGTTACGGGCAGAATGCATTAAAGCATTCGATCGAGGTTTCCCAGCTGGCGGGACTTCTTGCAGGCGAGATCGGACTGGATGTCAGAATCGCCAGACGTGCCGGACTTTTACACGATGTCGGCAAATCTATTGATCATGATGTGGAAGGATCACATATTCAGATTGGTGTGGATCTTTGTAGGAAATACAAGGAATCCGCAACAGTTATTAATGCAGTAGAAGCACATCATGGCGATGTAGAACCGGAAAGTCTGATTGCCTGTGTCGTACAGGCGGCGGATACCATTTCAGCCGCAAGACCAGGGGCAAGACGGGAGACATTGGAGACATACACAAACAGGTTAAAACAATTAGAGGATATCACCAACCAGTTCAAGGGGGTTGATAAGTCTTTTGCGATTCAGGCAGGTAGAGAGATTCGAGTTATGGTAGTTCCAGAGCAGGTATCTGATGCAGACATGGTATTAATGGCGAGGGATATTGCGAAGCAGATTGAATATGAGTTAGAATATCCTGGTCAGATTAAGGTGAATGTAATCCGTGAGTCACGGGTTACAAGTTATGCAAAATAAGTTTTGCAGGAAAGATGGAAATGAAAACTAAGGGAAGTCTTGAAATGAAAAAATTTGGGACTTCCCTTATTTTTTTAATTCCTTATACTTATCATACAGTGAGAAGAAAGGAAGATCGGACATGAGTGACGAGATTAAACGTATTGGAAGAGAACTGGTTTACCAGGGAGCAATCCTGCGGGTGTACAAGGATTGCGTAAAGTTCCCGGACGGCAGCACGGCGGACTGGGATTTTATCCAGCATGACGGTGCGGCGGCAGTCGTGCCGGTGATGGAGGATGGGCGGATTCTGATGGTCAGACAGTACCGGAACGCTTTGGATCGGGAAACGCTGGAAATTCCGGCAGGAAAGCTGGATGAACCGGATGAACCGGGGCTTACCTGTTCGGCAAGGGAGCTGGAGGAAGAGACGGGGTACCGCTCAGACCATCTGGAATGGCTGCTTACTCTGCGGACGACGGTTGCATTCTGCAACGAGAAGATTGAGATCTATGTGGCAAAGGATCTGATTCCATCCCATCAGCATCTGGATGAAGGCGAATATGTGGATGTAAAGGCGTATACAATGAAAGAGCTGAAGGAGATGATTTTTTCTGGAAAGATTGAGGATTCCAAGACTATAGCCGCACTTCTGGCCTATGAGGCAAAATATCTCAGATAAAAGATTTTAAACACAAGAATATAATGACATCCCCGGCATATAATGAAGTATCTTGACAGAGGGAGGAATATTCGTGAGGATACAGGAAAACAAGAAGGTTCTGGCCGTGTTTTGTATGCTGGGGTTTCTGACCGGGATTATATATGCGAATCTGATGTCCAAAGACTATATTGCAAGTATGGGAATTTTCAGTGAATTTTTTCTCAGCCAGTATACCCAGGCAGAGATTGACGTGATGGAGTTCATGTGGTATGTCATCCGGGTACGGGTCTTACCGCTTGTGCTGGTTGCGGCGCTTGGATGTACCAGACTTCGTAAAGGGATTGCAGGGGGATTTCTGGCATGGACAGGCTTCTGCGCCGGAATGATCATGACGTCTGCAGTTCTCAAAATGGGTGTGAAGGGCGTAATTCTCTGTCTGATTGCGCTGATGCCCCATTTTCTATTCTATGCGGCCGGTTATATTGTGCTTCTGTGGTATCTCTTTACCTATCCGGAAGCAAGGTGGAACCTGTCCAAGACGGTCTGCATAGCGCTCTTTCTGATTGTGGGAATCCTGCTTGAGTGCTATGTGAATCCGATTATTATGGAACTGTTCCTGAAGACCCTTTAGTGTACTGACACCAAAGCTATGTGCCAGTACACAGAATGCATTTACGCAAAAATACTGCTGTACTCATACCAGGTCCTCATTATGCGGAACTGGTAATACCTGAGCTGAAGAAACTGGTACAACTGCGGGCTTACGGTTCTGAGGCCCGCAGGATCCACAATGTAATACCAGAATCCCTCCGCAAATAACTCCATCTCATCCCGTACGCAGTCTGACCCGTACGCCTGAATGAAAGACGCACTTTCAGCCTGGTA
>CAJULU010000050.1:7438-28863 GCA_910587575.1 uncultured Dorea sp. | reverse complement strand
AGCCTGGTAGACTGCCTTGAATTCGTCTGTAGACGACACAAGTCCAAGATAGAGATCGAACCAGTGACCCACTTCATGGATCGGGGACTCGTAGACGGCATCCATCCGGTCCTCAATCAGAATCCGTTTTTCTTCAAAATTCGTGCTTCCCATGACCATGTCATATTTACCGGAATAGTAGGTCTGGCCGATATCAATGTCGGTCACATAAACTGCCCAGTTGTCTCTGACGAAAGCGTCTTGAATATATGCAGGGATGGCAGACAACTGCTGGTTTACGATGTCCAGGTAACCGTCATCCACATAGCCAAGTTTCCTGCATTTGATGTAGGATAAGGAAGCTTCGCTTGTGTCCGCACCGGAAAATGCTGCCTGTAGCTGCCGTGGTTCTAATTTTGCACCTATAATTTCTGATTCCATGGCTTCTATCCGCTGTCTGATACCTATGTAAAGGAAGAGGCACAGGGCGAGGCCCATCAGAAGCAGCAGACAGATCAGCCAGTTCTTGTTTTTACGGTGCACTCTTTTCTGTGTATCCATATCTTAAAAATCCTCCGTATCCTATTTTAAAGGATTCAGTTTCTGATGTCTATGAATTTGGGAAACTTTTCACAGATATTTCATGCATTTGTGACGTCTGACCCTGGAGCGTGTGTACGACTGCCGGTTTCCCTGACAGTCAGGCCTGTGATGCGGACCGGTGAAGATAATACTGCAGGTATGCAAGGCAGAAGAGGAAGATGCAGACCTGGCTTGCCAGAAGCCCCCACAGATACCCCTCAATGCCGAAGGCCGGAATCAGAAGGAAGACACTGACAATCCGAATTCCAAGACTTGCAGAATTGATGCAGAAGGACAGCGTGGTCTTCCCGATTCCGTTGATCATACTGATCAGCGTGTTGTTCGTGTACAGAAAGGGGCACATCCAGGCAAGGGTAATGATATAGTCTCCCGCCATGGAACTGTGGAATAAGATGCTTCCGATCCATTTTCCGAAACTCAGCAGGCATACGCAGCAGATACTTCCAAGAAAGATACAGGAATAGGTGACCTTCCGGATCAGGGCGGACAATTCCTGGCGGTGGTTGAGCGCCTGGATTTCAGCCACCGTCGGAAGGAGCATGGTGGAGACTGAGTTGGTGATGGCAGAGGGAAAGAGGATACAGGGCAGAGCCATTCCCGTCAGAACGCCATAGGTACTTAAGGATTCTGAAAGTGACATTCCGTAACTCTGCAGGCGGACCGGAATCGACACAGCCTCAATGCTTTGCAGAAGATTTAACAGTACCCTGCTTGCGGTCAGGGGCACCGAAAGAGAAAGCAGTTCCCGGCTATGCCTGGTACATCCCCGGAGGTGAAAACGGGACAGGCAGGCCAGGACGTTTCTGCCAAACAGGGCACGCAGACAGAAGACAGAAGAGAAAATCTCTCCTGCAATTAAGCCTGCTACGGCGATGGATACGCCGAAACGGATTCCGTGCTTTGCGCCATAAAGATAGAGCAGATACACACTCAGAATTCTTGCCGTCTGTTCTACGAACTGGGAGAGGGCGGGAACCCCGGTCTGTTTTAAACCGAAGTAATATCCGCAGATACAGCTGTGTACTGATGCAAACGGGAATGCATAGGACAGGATGACCAGCAGGTCTGCGCACCTTGGTTCATGCAGGAATACTTCAGATATGGGAACGGCGTATTTCTGAAGAACAAGGGTGGTGACTGCAGAGGCTGTGACGGTCAGAAAGAGGCTGGTATACAGAAGTTCTCTTGCTTCTTTCTGCTTTCCCTGGGTCATGCGGGCGGCGATACAGCGGGACAGAGCGAGTTCAATGCCTGCGGAAGTTAGGGAAAAGCACAGCGCATAGATGGGAAAGACAAGCTGGTACAGGCCCACGCCTTCCTCACCGAAGGTATGGCTTAGAAAGATCCGGTAGAAAAAACCCATAAACCGGGTGGCGAACCCGGTAAGCGTTAAGATAAAGGTACCTTTGATAATTGCACGTTTTCGTGACATAAAGGACTCCTGGTCAGTGGTATTATTAAAGCATATTCAAAAAGAGGACTTGACAGAACAAAAAAGCGGTGTTATCCTACATATGGAAAATATCCTAGCGATTTGCTAGGAATTGAAAAAGAAGGTGAGTAAGTGAAACTTTCGACAAAAGGAAGATACGGGCTCCGGGCCATGATAGACCTGGCCAGGTACAGTGAGGAAGAGCCGGTTTCCATCAGCAGCATTGCGGCAAGGCAGGACATTTCGGAACGGTATCTGGAGCAGCTTGTGGGAATGCTGAAGAAAGCCGGACTGGTTCGCAGTATCCGGGGCGCCGCAGGCGGGTATGTACTGGCAAGGGGGACGGGTGAGATCTCCGTCGGGGACGTGCTGCGGGCCTTGGAAGGAAGCCTTGAGCCGGTCAGATGTGCGGCGTTTTATTCTGAGGAAGGATGTACGGCTGCAGACGGCTGCGTGACCAAGTATGTCTGGCAGAAGATTAACGAGAGTATTAATGATACGGTGGATCATATGATGCTGGATGAACTGGTGCAGGAGAGCAGGAAGGTCAACCCGGAAGGGGAATTGGAAAACCCTCAGTGTAAATTCTGACTGAAAATAGATGACCATATAGAAAAGGAGAAGAAGTGGGATGGAAAATGAGATGAAAAAACTGATATATCTGGATAATGCGGCAACCACAAAGACGGCGCCGGAGGTCGTGGAGGCAATGCTTCCGTATTTTTCCGAGAAGTTCGGGAATCCGTCAAGCGTCTACCGTTTTGCATCGGGCAATAAGGAAGTCATCAGTGAGCAGAGGGACGTGATTGCCGGCGTGCTGGGCGCCAGAAGCAATGAGATTTATTTTACCGCAGGAGGCTCAGAATCCGATAACTGGGCATTAAAGGCAGCGGCAGAGGCGTATGCGGACAAGGGGAATCACATCATTACAACGAAGATTGAGCATCATGCGATCCTTCATACGGCAGAATACCTTGAGAAGCGTGGATTTGAAGTGACCTATCTGGACGTGGATGAAGACGGGAAGATCCGCCTTGAGGAATTAAAGAGGGCGATTCGCCCCACCACGATACTGATCTCGGTCATGTTTGCCAATAATGAGATCGGAACCATAGAGCCTGTGCGGGAAATCGGAGAGATTGCCCATGAACATGGAATTCTCTTTCATACGGATGCAGTCCAGGCATTCGGCCAGGTGCCGATTCATGTGGATGAATGCCACATAGACATGCTCAGCGCCAGCGGCCACAAGCTGAACGGGCCTAAGGGGATCGGATTCCTGTACATCCGCAAGGGCGTGAAGATCCGTTCCTTTGTCCATGGCGGGGCACAGGAGCGGAAACGCCGTGCGGGCACGGAGAACGTTCCCGGAATCGTGGGCCTTGGAACAGCGGTAAAGCGTGCTGCAGGGACCATGAAAGAACGTTCGGAAAAGGAAAGGGAGCTTCGGGATTATCTGATCGGGCGTGTGCTCAAGGAGATCCCGTACTGCCGTCTGAACGGACATCGGACGGACAGGCTTCCGAACAATGCGAACTTCAGTTTCCGATTTGTAGAAGGAGAGGCGCTGCTGATTATGCTGGACGGAAAAGGAATCTGCGGATCCAGCGGTTCTGCATGTACGTCCGGTTCCCTGGATCCGTCCCATGTACTGCTGGCCATCGGGCTGCCCCATGAGACTGCCCACGGGTCGCTGCGGCTGACTCTGAGTGAAGAGACCACGAAAGAGGATCTTGATTACGTGGTAGATTCGCTGAAGGAGATTGTTGGGACATTGCGGAATATGTCGCCGCTTTACGAGGATTTTATCAAGAAAGGTAACAAGTAGAAATCAGGAGGAAGACAGTATGTATACAGAGAAAGTAATGGATCATTTCCAGCATCCAAGGAATGTCGGAGAGATTGAGAATGCCAGTGGAGTGGGCACGGTAGGAAACGCAAAATGCGGAGACATTATGCGGATTTACCTGGATGTGGATGAGAACCAGATCATAAAGGACGTGAAGTTTAAGACTTTTGGCTGCGGTGCGGCAGTGGCAACCAGCAGTATGGCAACCGAACTGGTAAAGGGAAAATCCATCTATGATGCGCTGAAGGTGACGAACAAGGCAGTTATGGAAGCATTGGACGGGCTTCCGCCGGTCAAGGTACACTGTTCCCTGCTGGCAGAGGAAGCCATTCATGCAGCACTGTGGGATTATGCCGAAAAGCACGGGATTCAGATTGACGGCCTGGAAAAACCGAAATCGGATATCCACGAAGGTGAGGAAGAAGAGGAAGAAGAATATTAGAAGATGGATAAGAAAAAGGTGGTGGTCGGGATGTCCGGAGGCGTGGATTCCTCCGTGGCAGCCTGGCTGTTAAAGGAACAGGGGTATGAGGTGACCGGTGTTACCATGCAGATCTGGCAGGACGAGGAAGAGTCTGTTCTGGAAGAAAACGGCGGCTGCTGCGGATTAAGCGCCGTGGAGGATGCAAGAAGAGTGGCGGCATCTCTTGGAATTCCCCACTATGTCATGAATTTCAGACAGGAGTTCAAGGAGCATGTCATCGACTATTTCATGGAGGAATATCTTCACGGAAGGACCCCCAACCCCTGCATTGCCTGTAACCGTTATGTGAAATGGGAGTCCCTTCTTCACAGGAGCCTGCAGATCGGGGCAGATTATATCGCAACCGGCCATTATGCAAGGATTGAGTGTCTGCCGGGCGGAAGGTATGCACTGCGTACATCACAGACAGGTGCCAAGGATCAGACCTATGCCCTCTATCATCTGACGCAGGAGCAGCTTAAGCACACTCTTATGCCGGCAGGGGAATATACGAAAGAAGAAATCCGCCGGTTTGCGAAAGACCTTGGACTTCGCGTGGCAGATAAACCGGACAGCCAGGATATCTGTTTTGTGCCGGACGGGGATTATGGGGCTTATATTGCGGACAATGTGAGTGAAAGCGCCAGGGAGAAGATTGTACCTGGCAATTTTGTGCTGTCTGACGGGACGGTGGTGGGACGGCATAAAGGGATTATATACTATACGGTGGGACAGCGCAGAGGATTGGGGATTGCTCTTGGGCAGCCGGTGTTTGTGCTGAAAATCTGTCCCGGTACCAATGAGATTGTGGTTGGAACGAAGGAAGAGTCCCTGGCTTATGAGGTAAGGGCTGACCGGATTCATTTTATGGCTTCTGAGGATCTGCCCGGGAAGAAGCGGGTGTGGGCGAAGATTCGTTACAACCACAAGGGGGCATGGTGTACCGTGGAAAAGACCGGGGCAGACGAGATCCGGTGTGTGTTTGAGGAACCTCAGAGGGCCGTGACTCCTGGCCAGGCGCTGGTTCTGTATGACGGAGACTATGTGCTTGGCGGCGGTACGATTTTATAGATTGGGAGGAGGAGAGTATGATGCTGTCAGATTATCATATGCATACAGAGTTTTCCCTGGACAGCGGGGCGGTTCCGGAGGAGATGGCAGAGAGTGCGGCAGCAAAGGGACTGGATGCCGTCTGCATCACAGACCATGAGGATAAAGACTATATTAGTGAGGGAAACAAGTGGACATTTGACCCGGAGAAATATTTTACACGGATGCGCGCTGTCCAGGAGAAATTCTGCAGCAGGATACCGGTATATATCGGGGTGGAGATTGGTTTACAGCCCCATCTTGGGGAGTATTACCGGAATTATGTCCGGCAGTTTCCCTTTGACTTTGTCATTGGATCCGTCCACCTGATCAAGGGCCAGGATCCCTATTACCCGGAATTTTTTGAGGGGCGCAGCGATGCCAAAGCTTATGAAGAAACGTTTGCCGAGACATATGAAAATATTCAAAACGTGGAAGATTTTGACGTGTTAGGGCATCTGGATTATGTGACACGTTATGGAAGGCGCCAGGCAGAAGAGTATTCTTATCTCAGATTTTCCGATATCATTGACCAGATTCTCCGATATCTGATTGAGCATGGGAAAGGGATTGAGCTTAATACAGCGGGCCTTAAGTACGGGCTTCCTTACGCACATCCTCATGCGGATGTGCTGAAGCGTTACCGGGAACTGGGCGGGGAGATTCTCACGGTTGGTTCCGATGCACATAAGCCGGAGCATGTTGCCTATGATTTTCAGAAGGTGCCGGAAATATTGCAGAGCTGCGGATTCCGGTATTATACCACATTTGTAGGCAGAAAGCCTGTATTTCATAAGATTTAGAGAAACTGCAGGAGAGGGATGCCGGGAAATAATATTGTTTGAAAACCTCATTTTCCGACTGCCCCCTCTCTTTTTTTTGCTGAATTATTTCGTTATATCGAAATAAAATTAATTTTTAAGGATTTATTTCGCTACAAAAGAATAATTATTGCATGATAAATGCTTTCAGCAGGTTGTAAGTGTTCATCATCCCGTCTATGTGGGAACGTTCGTAATTATGGGAAGCGTAGACACCGGGGCCGATCAGACCGTGGCGCACATCATATCCGCTTTTCAGCGCTGCGTCTGCGTCAGAGGCATAATGAGGATAAATATCAATGGCATAACCAAGTTCATGCTCTCTGGCAAGTTCGGCCAGCCTGGATGTCAGTGCATAATCATAAGGCCCGAACGCATCTTTTGCACAGATGGAGACCTCACGTTCGGTACACGCCAGACCGTCACCCACACAACCCATATCTACAGAAATAAGGTCTTCCGTGTCGGACGGAATGCAGGAAGCGCCGTGCCCTACTTCCTCGTAAACCGTGAACATGAGCGTAACCTTCCGGTTTAAGGTGATCCCGCCTGCCTGTACGGACTTTGCCAGTCCCAGAAGGATGGCGGCGGAGAGTTTGTCGTCTAAGAAACGGCTCTTGATATATCCGCTCTCGGTTACGACTGTGCGGGGATCCATGGCGATAAAATCTCCGTTCTGGATTCCGAGTTTTTTCACTTCTTCCTTGGAATGTACGTTTTCATCCAGAAGGATCTCCATATGTTCTTCGGTCTTTTCCTCCTTCTTGTCAGCCACGTGTGCGGATGGCTCTATGTTCAGCACAACGCCTGTGTATGTACGGCCGTCACGTGTGTGTACCGTGCAGTTTTCCCCGTCACAGGTATCCCACTGATGTCCGCCGACGGTGGTTGGGCGGATCCGCCCATTGTCCTTGATCTCCCTGACCATGGCTCCCAGAGTATCCAGATGGGCCGAAAGAACCAACGGGCGGCCGGATCCTCCGAGTGTTACGGTCACCGTCCCCTTGGTTGTCCGCTCCGGATGAAATCCAAGACTGCGCAGCGTCTCCAGTACATGGTCGGTCACCTTTAAGGTATAGCCTGACGGGCTGGGAATGGATGTCAGTGATGATAATTGTTCCAGAATATAGTCCTTCATGCAGAACTCCTCCTTTGTTATAAAAAAACTATTGTAATAATCATAGTAATGGTTTGGGATGAAATATGCAATACTTGTTGGGAAAAATATTCTGCCGTTGTTTCTATAGCAAATTCCTTGCCATATAACATCAGGCTATGATATGATTCACATAAGATTTGGAAAGCCGGAAGAAAATCTGAAGGCGTCGTGGGAAGGAGTGGGAAGTATTATGGGGAAGTATCTGAATCCCGGGAACAGCGGCTTCACCGGTATCAGGAATGACACCTATGTTGATAAAAGCGGGCTGATCGGGCTGATTAACGATACGATTGATACTCCGAGGCGGCTGACATGTATCAGCAGGCCCCGCCGTTTTGGGAAGTCATTTGCGGCGAAAATGCTGTGTGCATATTATGATAAGACCTGTGATTCTTCAGATCTGTTCGATGACCTGGAGATTGCGGCGGATGAGAAGATGAGAGAATCTTACCGGAAACATCTGAATCAATATGACGTGATCTATCTTGATATGACCAATGTCATGGGGAATGCAGGCTCAGAGGATATGATTGCGTATATAAAGGAAAGTGTCGGGAAAGAACTTCTTCGTGCATATCCGGATTTGAAAGAGGGCAGTTCCTTCGACGAAACGCTGATTCATGCCGTGGAACTGACAGGCAATAAGTTTGTTGTGATTATTGACGAATGGGATGCACCGGTCAGGGAAACACCAGGGAAAGAGAGAGACTATCTTGAGTTCCTGCGGACTCTTTTCAAGAGCAGCAACACGACGGATAAAATATTTGCGGCTGTGTATATGACGGGGATTCTTCCCATTAAGAAAGATGGATCCCAGTCAGCGGTTTCAGATTTTAAGGAATTTACGGCAGTCAGACCCAGGAAATTCGGAGGTTATGTGGGATTTACAGAAGAAGAGGTACGGAAACTCTGTGAGGAATACGGCTGTGATTTTGCATGTATGAAGCATTGGTATGACGGCTACTCCTTCCGCGGCGTAGGATCCGTATATAATCCGAATTCTGTGATGGAAGCGATCCGCAATGATGATTTTGATTCTTACTGGATCCAGACATCGGCGGCGGAAAGCCTGACAGGGTATATCAGCATGGATTTTGACGGGCTATCCAGGACGGTAGCCGAGTTGACCGGCGGCGGGGAAGTGAAGGTGGATACAAAAAAATTTGCCAATGACCTGGTGACCTTCCGGAACCGGGACGATGTGCTGACACTGCTGGTTCATCTGGGATATCTTGCCTATGATGAGGCGACGGAGCGGGTGCGTATCCCCAATGAAGAGATTCGGATAGAATTTGACAGGATTGTCCGGGATGTGAAGCGGGACGACACCATACGGCGGGTCAGAGAGAGTGAGCAGCTTATTATGGACACGGTTCATGGAAATGCGGAAGCGGTGGCCAGACAGATTGAGAAAATCCATGGGGAAGAAGCACCGCTTCATTATAACAGTGAACAGTCGCTCCGCAGTGTGATAAAACGGGCTTATTTCAGTTATGGAGATGAGTTTGTGTTGTTTGAAGAACTGCCGGCAGGAGATGGGTATGCGGATATGGTGTACCTTCCTAAGAAGGATTCCATGCTGCCGGCGCTGGTCGTTGAACTGAAATGGAACCAGACGGCCCAGGGGGCAATCCGGCAGATGAAGCAGCGGAGATATCCGGATGCCATTCGGGAATACGGAGGGAAGATTCTGCTGGTCGGAATTAACTACAATAAAGAGGCACCAATAGGGAAAAGGAAGCATAGCTGCGTGATCGAGAAGCTTTGCAAAAACTGCTGATAGAAATAGAGGATCTGGTTGAAGGAGAACAGCCGCTTTGGGGAGGGCATAAAACAGAGTCATGTCACTGATTATTCTGAAAAATAATATAGAAAGTTTACTTTTGTTTTTATGCTTTTTTGTTCCTCTTTCAATAATAACATTGATCCTTATTTTTGTGCGTTATAATCGATATTTGAAATATTCGAATGGAATCTACAAAAATAGACATCATCATTTGATTTTTAAATGTAGTCTTTCTAAAGAAGAAATTATAGATAAATTATATACAAATGAGATAGATGATACATTATACTATGAATTTTGGGAAAAGGAGGGTGAATATTTTTTTAATGTAAAAGGTGTAAAAAGATTTTTTGTAAACGGTAACATGTCTGTAGTTTTTAAAATCGAATTTGTAGAAAAAAACGGTATTTATATTGTAATCCATCTGGGATATGGGTTTCTTTATTTTTATTCGGTAGGTACTGATGCGGAACTTTATGAATTTATGGTTAAAAAATTGGGATGCATACCGAAGGAAAAGGTAGAAGAATAGTAAAAGAGACGGTCAATATGGGGTAGATATAAAAAAGGAGCAGATATTGTTTGAAAAAGATATTGGTAATATTAACGCTATTAATTATTAAGCGGCTGGTTAAATAACGGGAGATGTGACCTGTGTGCGGCCATATCTCCCGCTGCATTCTTTCCTTAAATATAGAAAAGACGGCTGACGATACCTTGATGATTATGCATGGACGTCCCTGGTTTTCAAGCTCCTGACCGCCGCCAGATAGAAGGCCAGAAAGAAAACCAGTGTGGAGAGAAGAAAGGGAAGCATATTTCCGCCCAGGGTATCTTCCGACTTATTGGAATTCATCCCCATAGTCATCAGACTGTAGGGCCAGAAGTATCCCAATCCCTTGTTAGAGAGCAGCATGCCAAGAATACTGCCAATCAGGGCAATACCGATGGGAAGGGAAAAGCTTCGTATTAACATGGATAACAGAAGCTGGACGGTGCCGATTGCGGCGGCAGCCAGGGTTCCCCGGAGAAGCCAGAAGCAGATTCTGGCAGGGCACAGGCCCGGCAGCCCGATGATTTTCCCGCTGAAAAGATAGAGGGTTCCTACCCACAGCTGGGTTATCAGCGTCACCTTCATAATGACCGCCAGTTTCCCCAGATACAGGCAGGGAATGGTTACCGGTGCGGTCAGGAATACATTCCAGTTGTGATTGAGGTGCTCAAGACGCCAGAGGTAGGAGCAGTAAAGGGCGATGAGCGGTGCATAGAAAAAACTGGCATAGAACAAGGTATGCTGGGTCCACAGGGAATACCACTGCTCCGTAAGGAGTCCGGTATTCTGCAGGTAATTAAAGGTTCCCATGACGGCGGGAATGACCGGAATGAGGATACAGGCAGGAAAGATCAGAGAATGCCGAAGCTTCAGGTTTTCCGATCTGATACAGCGTAACAGCATCATTTTTTACACTTCCTTTCTTACGGTGATTGATTTGCACAGCAGGTAGATGCCAGTACAGGCGGCCAGGAATACGAGAAATCCGGCCATTGGAAAAGAAACCTCATAATAACGGACAATTCTTGTGGACCGCTCCCAGTCCATGGCTGCCACCGGAAAGGCGGCGTAGTATCCCCAGATAAATAGTCTGGCGATAAAGGCCGGGAAGAACAGGGAAAAAAGCCCCAGGAAGCATCCGGTCAGTCCTGCTGCCAGCGGCAGGATCTGGCTTGCCGACAACAGGGAAAGAGTCTGCTGGATGGACAGCAGCACGGCGCTGACTAAGAGGGTCACTGCCAGATGCTTAAAAAGCATTGGCCATTTCAGCGGCTCCGTGAAAAGGTACAGCCGGCCGGATGACAGAATCAGCAGTCCCTGTCCTGCTGTAAAGATCAGCAGATACCGTAACCCGGCCAGGTATTTGCAGTCAAAGAAGACAGAAGGGTTCTGCATAGTATACAGAAGCTTTAAAGTATCCCCCTTAAGTTCCATGTCGCAGGACCGGCTGGCAGTCACTGCTGCCAGCATGGGAAGCAGAAGAGTATTCATTAGAGGAAGATGGTGAAAGAGCAGCAGGTATCCCGTCTGTATTTCCCCAGGGGAAGCATTGGAAAGCTGCCAGGCAGTCCAGACCGCCTGGAAGAATAAGAACAGAAGGGGAAGGAGTATGAGATGCCTTCTGCGGCCTTTCTGTTTTTCTGCCCGTAATTGTCTGGTAAATGAGGAAGTCATAGGCTCACCTGCCTTCCTGTCAGATGCAGGAATATATCCTCTAAGCTCATCTGCTGTTCGTTCAGGCGCAGAATACCGATACCGGAATTTACCAGGCCGGCAACGGCTTTGATTACCAGGCCGTCCTCGCTGACACGCAGATAGAGTTTCCCGTCTTTCTGTTCAGAGGGAATCCGGAAGTGTTTCAGAAGCTTTGCGGCTTCGGGATCGTTGTCAGTATGCAGAAGGAGCCGGGATCTGCTGTGTTCATGAAGGCAGTCGAGGGAATCCTGGAAAATAAGCTCTCCCTGGTCAATGATGCCTACGTGGGTTGCCATCTGGTCAATCTCACTTAGAAGATGGCTGGATACCAGGACGGTAATCCCGTATTGTCCGGGAAGAGAGCAGATTAACTCCCGCATTTCCTGGATGCCTGCCGGGTCAAGTCCGTTGGTGGGCTCATCCAGAAGGAGAAGCCTGGGATTTCCGATCATTGCGGCGGCCAGTCCCAGACGCTGCTTCATGCCAAGGGAATAATTCCGGACTTTTTTGTCTTTCTGGCCCTCCATGCGCACAATCTTCAATACCCGGCCAATCTCTGTTTCCGGGACGTTTTTCAAAGTGCAGATGATCTGCAGGTTTTCTTTGCCGCTCAGATGTCCGTAGTAGGCCGGGGACTCGATCAGAGATCCGGTCTGTGACAGAATGTCAAGGCGGTTCTTTGGGGTAATCTCTTTTCCCGACAGTTCCATGCTTCCGGCGGTGGGCCTGACAAGTCCCAGCAGCAGCTTGATGGTGGTGGATTTCCCGGCGCCGTTCGGGCCTAAGAAACCGTAGATGCTGCCTGCGGGAACGGACAGGTCAATCTCGTTTACAACGGTTTTGCTGCCATACTGCTTGGTGAGATTTTCCGTTCTGATAATGGGCTTCATAAAAATTCCTCCTTTGCTGTCCAGGGAGGCTGCAGAAGATCCGTCTGCTGCCTCCCGGACGATCAGATATTGTGTATCCATGGGTAATCATAGGGGATTTTCCTTATATGAGACTTAACCAGACCTTATTTTTAGCTTAATTATGGTCTTACCGGCTGGGAAAACAGAGCCGGTCCGGTTATAATGGAAGCAGCATTCCGGAATGTATGGGAGGAAAGAAACGATATGGAAATCTATGAACGTAAGATTCTGGCAGTTGATGATAACAAAGAGATTCTGCAGATGATAGAAACGATTCTGAAAGAGAATGGATTCCGTCAGATTTTTCTGGCAGAGGATGCGAAAGCGGCAATGGAATGTTTCCTGACCGTTCAGCCGGATCTGGTGATTCTGGACATTATGCTTCCCGGGGAGGACGGATTCTCTCTGTTTGGACGGATGCGCAGAAAAACCAATGTACCGATTCTTTTCCTGTCGGCAAAAGATGAAGACGAGGACCGTCTTTTCGGGCTGGGCCTTGGGGCCGATGATTATATGACGAAGCCGTTTCTGCCAGAGGAACTGGTGCTTCGGATCAGCGCCATATTGAAAAGAACCTATCATTTTCTGGACGAGGCTGAATACCGGGAGAAAAGTTTTTTTGTGGGAATACGGGAGATATTGCCGGAGAGGGCCCTGGTCCGCAGCGGTACAGAAGAGATCCCTCTGACAGCCAAGGAATTGCTTCTGCTGGAAAAGCTGAACCAGAACAGGGGAAGGATCGTGACCTTTGACTCGCTCTGCAATGCCGTCTGGGGAGATTCGTATTATGGGTACGAGAATACGCTGATGGTACATATCCGGCATCTGCGGGAGAAGATTGAGGAAGACCCTTCACATCCCAGGTGGCTTCTGACGGCAAGAGGGCTTGGATACCGGCTGGAAAAGGGGTAGAGGATGATGAAAAGTTTATTCCGGATTATCCGCCGGTATTCATTGACGGTGGGAGTGATCATTCTGATTATACTGGTAAGCAACGGATGCCTGCTGACCGGGATTGGATATTATGTTTCAAAACAGGAGGCGTCAGAGAGATTTTCGAAGATTTCTGTAAGTACCATGGAATTGATCGGGGACGAGTTTTCGGAGCGGAAAGACGGGAACCAGATGCCGCTTCCGTATGTTTTGTCGGAGAAGGGAATGGAAATTCTGGAGGATTCAGAATTTATCTGGGCAATGGCCCTTGACCGGGAAGGAAAGGCTGTCTGGCAGTGGAAACTTCCCCCGGAGATTCCGGTACAGTACAGTATCCAGGATGTGGCCGCTTTCTCCAGATGGTATCTTGCGGATTATCCGGTCAGGGTACTGGTAAGCGGGGAACTGCTTCTGGTATTCGGATGTGATCCGGGGCTGATCTTCCGACACAGCCTGGTGATTTCTGAGCCATTGGTTGAATTTCTGGCAATCTACGGGAAGGCAGCCGTTTTCATCAATCTTCTGGTGATTCTTCTTTTTGTTCTTGGATTCGGGTGCCGGTTTTACAGGTCTATGAAGCCGATTGCCCAGGGAATCGAAGATCTGGCGGCCCAGAAGCCGGTACATCTGAAGGAAAGGGGCGCAGTCGGAGAACTGGCCGGGAAGCTGAATGAGGCGTCAGAGCTTCTTTTGTCTCAAAATAAGGCGCTGGCCAGAAGAGATTTTGCCAGGACGGAATGGATTGCCGGGGTTTCCCATGATATACGGACGCCGTTGTCTCTGATTATGGGATATTCGGACCGGCTGGCCAGGGATCCTTCTTTACAAAACGGAAACCGCCTGCTTGCAGAAAATATCCGCAGACAGAGTCTGATCATCCGTCAGCTGATTGCCGATCTGAATCTGACTTCCAAGCTTGCTTATCAGGCGCAGCCATTGAAAAAGACCCGTTGTCTGCTGGTGGCATTGCTGCGAAGCGCTATCAGCGATATATATAATGAAGAACTGGAACAGGGCGGGGAATATGAGTTTGAGATCATGATGAAGGAAGAGATGGAACAGGTATGGGTCCAGGCGGATGAAGGTCTGCTTATGCGGGCCTTAAGAAATCTTCTTGGAAACAGCATAAAGCATAATCCGGCCGGATGTCAGATCACGGTATCCCTGACCCGGCAGGAGGACTGTCTGTCCTGCTTTGTGCAGGATACGGGGCCTGGTATTCCCGAGGAGGTCGTGCAGAATATGGCAAAGCCGGACAGCCGTGTCCATATCATGGGTCTTTGTCTGACAGATCAGATTGCCAGAGCCCATGACGGAAGCCTGGAATTTCAGAAACGGGCAGAGGGAAACTATGATGCCATGCTTCTGATCCGGGAGAGCCTGTGATGTGTATGAAAACCGGGTGCTGACAGAAAGGATTCCGGGAGACGGCACGATTTTATGCAGATTTGACAGGAAGAGAAGTCCTTTTTAGACAAGTTACATAAAAATGGGAAAAGCACTTGAATTTTTATACCAGATTTAGTACAATTATTACCAGTTGAGGATTATTTAACAATCTACTGGTGTTAAAGGCTTCACAACCAATAGGACTGCGTAAACAGTTAATAAAACTTTAGGAGGAATTAATCATGGCAGTAAAAGTAGCGATCAATGGATTCGGACGTATCGGACGTCTTGCATTCAGACAGATGTTTGGAGCAGAAGGGTATGAGGTTGTAGCAATCAACGACCTGACATCTCCTAAGATGCTTGCTCACCTGTTAAAGTATGACTCTTCACAGGGCAGATACGCTTTATGCGACAAGGTAGAGGCAACAGAGGACTCTATCATTGTTGACGGCAAAGAGATTAAGATTTATGCAAAGGCTAACGCTGAAGAACTTCCATGGGGAGAACTGAAGGTAGACGTTGTTCTGGAGTGTACAGGTTTCTACACATCAAAAGAGAAAGCTTCCGCACATGTTAAGGCAGGTGCAAGAAAAGTCGTTATCTCCGCACCGGCAGGAAATGACCTTCCTACTATCGTTTACAATGTAAATCATGACAAGCTGACAGCAGAAGATACCGTTATCTCCGCAGCTTCCTGTACAACAAACTGTCTGGCTCCTATGGCTAAGGCTCTTAACGACCTTGCAGCTATTAAGTCAGGTATTATGTGTACAATCCATGCTTACACAGGCGATCAGATGACACTTGACGGACCTCAGAGAAAAGGCGATCTGAGAAGATCTCGTGCAGCAGCAGTGAATATCGTACCGAACAGCACAGGCGCAGCTAAGGCAATCGGTCTGGTTATTCCGGAACTGAACGGCAAGCTGATCGGAGCTGCCCAGAGAATTCCTACACCTACAGGATCCACAACAATCCTGACGGCAGTTGTAGACGGCGAAGTAACGGTAGATCAGATCAACGAGGCTATGAAGGCTGCTTCTAATGAGTCCTTCGGATACAACACAGACGAGATCGTATCCAGCGATATCGTTGGTATGAGATTTGGTTCTCTCTTTGATGCTACACAGACAATGGCTCTGCCTGTTGGCGACGGAACAACAGAGGTTCAGGTAGTATCCTGGTATGACAATGAGAATTCCTACACAAGCCAGATGGTAAGGACAATCAAATACTTCTCTGAATTAGCATAATTCTGGAATACCCAAAGGGTCCGGTCTGATTAAGGACCGGATCCTTTTTCATAAGCAGGGTTTCAGACGGGAATGTAAGCGGCACATCCGGTATGGATGTCTGCAAAGTATTGATAAAGAAAGGGGAAAGCTGCCCCGCAGAATATCTGGCGGATATTCTGTGTCACAGAGGCAGCGGACAGTTTTACATGCTTAATAAAAAATCAGTAGATGATATTAATGTAAAAGGAAAAAAAGTGCTGGTAAGATGTGACTTCAACGTACCGCTGATTGACGGAAAGATTACAGATGAGAACCGTCTGGTGGCTGCGCTTCCGACAATCAAGAAGCTGATCGCTGACGGCGGAAAGATTATTCTGTGTTCACACCTTGGAAAGCCGAAGGGAGAGCCGAAGCCGGAATTATCCCTGGCGCCGGTAGCAAAGCGTCTGGCTGAACTTCTTGGACAGGATGTGAAGTTTGCAGCAGATGCAGAGGTTGTGGGAGAGAATGCCAGAGCAGCCGTGGAGGCTATGCAGGATGGAGAAGTGGTACTTCTTGAGAACACCCGTTACAGAATCGAGGAGACCAAGAACGGCGAGGCGTTCAGCAAGGATCTGGCTTCTCTGTGTGACGTGTTTGTAAATGACGCCTTTGGAACTGCCCATCGTGCCCACTGCTCCAATGTAGGTGTAACCCAGTTTGTGGATACGGCGGTAGTTGGTTACTTAATGCAGAAGGAGATTGATTTCCTTGGAAATGCGGTGAACAATCCGGAGAGACCTTTTGTTGCGATTCTGGGCGGAGCAAAAGTTTCCAGCAAGATTTCCGTGATCGAGAACCTGCTTGACAAAGTGGATACCCTGATTATCGGCGGCGGAATGTCCTATACGTTCTCAAAGGCACAGGGCGGAAGCGTCGGCGGCTCTCTTCTGGAAGCTGATTACTGCGAGTATGCTCTGAATATGCTGAAGAAGGCAGAGGAGAAGGGCGTGAAGTTACTGCTTCCTGTTGATTCGGTGATTGCGGATGATTTCTCGAACAGCGCAGACAGCAAGGTTGTCAAAGCCGGAGAGATCCCGGATGGATGGCAGGGACTGGACATCGGACCGGATACCGTGAAGATTTTCTGTGACGCAGTACAGGATGCGAAGACGGTTGTATGGAACGGACCTATGGGATGCTTCGAGATGCCGAAGTTTGCCGGCGGTACAGAGGCAGTTGCCAAGGCGCTGGCTGACACGGAAGCGACCACGATCATCGGCGGCGGTGATTCTGCGGCGGCAGTGAACCAGCTTGGATACGGCGATAAGATGACCCACATTTCCACAGGCGGCGGCGCATCTCTTGAATTCCTGGAAGGCAAAGAATTACCAGGCGTAGCAGCTGCAAACGATAGGTAAAAAGCTTGGCGAGGTTCTTTCGAGCCTAGCGTTTACCTAGTTCGCCGAACTTGGCGAGGTATTTCACGAGCCTAGAGAGGCGAACATACCCGTAACAAGCTTGAAAATATTATATAAGGAGATTTCAGATCATGGCAAGAAGAAAAATTATTGCAGGCAACTGGAAGATGAACAAGACTCCGAGTGAGGCGGTTGCACTGGTTGAAGAGTTAAAACCATTAGTAGCAAATGACGAGGTTGACGTAGTATTCTGCGTACCTGCGATTGACATTGTTCCGGTTGTTGAGGCAGCGAAGGGAACCAACATCCAGGTAGGTGCAGAGAATATGTATTTCGAGGAGAGCGGCGCTTACACAGGTGAGATTTCCCCGAATATGCTGGTGGATGCAGGTGTAAAATACGTGGTTCTCGGACATTCTGAGAGAAGAGAGTACTTCGGCGAGACCAACGAGGATGTGAATAAGAAGGTTCTGAAAGCTTTCGAGCACGGCATCACTCCGATTATGTGCTGCGGCGAGAGCTTAGAGCAGAGAGAGCAGGGAGTGACCATGGATTTCATCCGTCAGCAGGTGAAGGTTGGTTTCCAGAATGTAACGGCAGACCAGGCGAAGACGGCAGTCATCGCTTATGAGCCTATCTGGGCAATCGGAACAGGCAAGACGGCTACCACAGAGCAGGCGCAGGAAGTCTGCGCAGGAATCCGTGCATGTATCGCAGAAGTATATGATGATGCGACGGCTGCAGAAATCCGTATCCAGTACGGCGGATCTGTGAATGCGGCTACGGCAGCGGATCTGTTTGCACAGGCAGACATTGACGGAGGTCTTGTAGGCGGGGCTTCTCTGAAAGCTGATTTTGGCAAGATTGTAAATTACAAGTAGGAATCTGGTAAGATTCACAGAAGGCTGTCTGATTGGGAGGAAATCCGGTCAGACAGCCTTCTGGGTTTTCGGCAGTTATTTCCCGAGTCTGTAAATTTCCTATTTATTTCCCCAATTATATGGATATCTATGGTATAATAAAAAGCAGGTAAAAGAGTTCGAAGAGGAACGGGCAGGCCTTCTGAAGTTAGTTCGGAAACTTTGCCGAACAGCTGAGGGAAGGAAAGAATCTGGAGTATCTGAAAAGCAGTATGTTAAAGCAGTACGCCCGTCTTGCGCAATATGTCGGCGGAGCTGTCTATTTTGAAAAATATCCCCAGGAGAAGGCAAGGCAGATGGGGACAGTGGTTTATGAGAATGAGCAGCCGTATGTAAGGAGCGGGAAGAAGATAGGCCGGAATGACCCGTGTCCCTGTGGGAGCGGGAAGAAGTACAAGCATTGCTGTATGAATAAATAAATGCAGGAAGGTTATTTTCTTTTTTTACCACTTATTGTATAATGATTCTGGCGGTAAGAAACTGAAAACTGACAGGGAGGACTGATCTTATGATTTACAGAGAGATATCTGTACAGGTTCCGGGATCTGCAGATGATGCAAGACTTCAGGCATATATCCTGGACACGCCCCATGACGGAAGGAGTCTGAAGATTGAGAAGCGTCCGCTGATTCTGATCTGTCCGGGAGGCGGTTATGAGCGGACCAGCTACAGGGAAGGAGAGCCGACGGCGATGCATTTTCTCAACCAGGGGTATCATGCATGTGTGCTGCGCTATTCCACGGCTCCGGTCCGTTTCCCGGTTCCGTTATTAGAGGTGGGAAAGGCGTTTGGGGTCATCCGGGAGCATCGGGAAGAATGGAACGTGGATATGGACAGGATTGTGGTACAGGGGTCTTCGGCCGGCGGACATCTTGCCGCATGCTACGGAGCATTCTGGAATGAGGATTTTCTGCTTGTACCCCTTGGAGTCAGGTCAGAGGAACGGAGGCCCAGAGGGATCATGCTGAGTTATCCGGTCATTACTTCTGATCCGGCATACGCCCATATGGGAAGTTTCGAGAATCTATTGGGGGAAGATTATGAGGCGCAGGCAGAGAAGGTATCCATCGAGAAACAGGTGACAGAAACCATGCCGCCATGTTTTATCTGGCATACCATGGAAGACGACACCGTACCTGTGGAGAATTCACTGATGCTGACGTCTGCCCTCCGTAAGGCAGGGATACCGGCGGAACTGCATATCTTTCCTGAGGGGGAGCATGGACTAAGCCTTGCAAGTCCGATCGTGGAACGTGCCAACGGGGCGGGGGTCCAGAAGGAATGCGCACAGTGGGCCTCTCTTGCGGATGCGTGGCTTTTGAGGTTATTTGCGTAGGTTTTCCATTGAGAAATGAATGAAAAAAGATGAGCAAAGGAGTGTTAAGGCATTATGAACAAGAAACCAACAGTGCTGATGATTTTGGATGGCTATGGACTGAATGAGAAGACGGATGGAAATGCTGTTGCGAAAGGCAGGACTCCTGTCATGGACAAGCTGATGGCTGAGTGCCCGTTTGTAAGAGGAAATGCAAGCGGTCTGGCAGTAGGGCTTCCGGACGGGCAGATGGGAAATTCAGAGGTGGGACACCTGAACATGGGCGCAGGGCGTATCGTGTACCAGGATCTTACCAAGATTACGAAGGCAATCCAGGACGGAGACTTCTTTCAGAATCCTGCGCTTCTTGCGGCATGTGAGAATGTGAAGAAGAATCACAGCGCCCTTCATCTGTACGGACTGGTGTCCGACGGAGGAGTACACAGCCACAATACGCATATCTACGGTCTTCTGGAACTGGCAAAACGCCAGGGAATTGAGAAGGTGTATGTACACTGTTTCTTAGATGGGCGTGATACTCCTCCTGCTTCCGGTAAGGAATATGTGGAGCAGCTTGCAGATAAGATGAAAGAGATTGGCGTAGGCGAAGTGGCGACGGTCATGGGACGTTACTATGCCATGGACCGTGATAACCGCTGGGACCGTGTGGAGAAGGCTTATCGCGCAATGGTATTCGGAGAGGGCGAGAGGGCAGTCAGCGGACCGGAAGGAATCCAGGCTTCTTATGATAAGGATACCACGGATGAGTTCGTACTTCCTACGGTAGTAACCAGAGACGGTGCGCCGGTGGCAACGATTCAGGACAATGATTCGATTATCTTCTTTAATTTCCGTCCGGACCGTGCAAGGGAGATTACGAGGACATTCTGTGATGATGAGTTTACCGGATTTGACCGGGGCGTTAGAGTCAGGACCTGTTATGTATGCTTTACAGAGTATGACGTGACCATTGAGAATAAGCAGGTGGCTTTCGTTAAGGAAGAGATTACCAACACGTTTGGAGAATTCCTTGCTTCGAATGGAAAGAAGCAGGCGCGTATTGCCGAGACAGAGAAGTATGCCCATGTGACCTTCTTCTTTAACGGCGGCGTAGAAGAGCCTAATGAAGGGGAGGACCGGATTCTTGTGAACTCTCCTAAGGTGGCCACTTATGACCTGAAACCGGAGATGAGCGCATATGAGGTATGTGACAAGCTGACGGGAGCCATCCGTTCCGGTAATTATGATGTCATCATCATTAATTTCGCAAATCCGGACATGGTAGGACATACGGGAGTGGAAGCTGCGGCAGTGAAGGCCATTGAAGCCGTGGACGAATGTGTAGGCAAGGCTGTGGAGGCAGTGAAGGAAGTGAACGGACAGATATTTATCTGTGCGGATCACGGGAATGCGGAGCAGCTGATTGACGAAGAGACAGGGGAACCGTTCACCGCCCATACCACGAATCCGGTGCCGTTTATTCTGGTGAATGCAGATCCGGCTTACAAGCTTCGTGAGGGCGGATGTCTGGCGGATATTGCACCGACGCTGATTGAGCTGATGGGTATGGAACAGCCGAAGGAAATGACCGGAAAGAGCCTGCTTACATGCATATCCTGATCGTAGAAGATGACTCCGTAATCCGGCAGGAATTAAAAATTCTGTTAGAAAATGCATGCTACCAGGTAACGGCTCTTTCTGAGTTTTCTGATGTTGCCGCCCATATTCTGTCTTTGCATCCGGATCTTGTACTGCTGGATCTGAACCTGCCGGAGGAACCGGGATTCGATGTCTGCACAAAGATACGGGCAGAGTCAGACGTGCCCGTCATCTTTGTGACCAGCCGGACAGATTCGATGGATGAACTGACGGGAATTCTGAAAGGCGGGG
>CAJULU010000050.1:0-7428 GCA_910587575.1 uncultured Dorea sp. | reverse complement strand
TGATTATATCACGAAACCATTCCAGCCCCCGATTCTTCTGGCAAGAATCGGGGCGGTCTTAAAAAGGACACACCGGGAGAGGGAACAGACGCCTGTAAGATTTACCCATAAGGAAGTGGAACTGGATATTGCACGGGGAACCGTCAGTTTCCAGGGAAGGCAGACAGAGCTGTCCAGGAATGAACTGAAGATTCTGCATCTGCTCTTCTTAAGAAAGGGAGAGATCGTCCCCCGGGCAGATATCATTGAGTACCTGTGGGATAACCAGGTCTTTATCGACGACAATACGTTAAGCGTGAATGTTACGCGTATCCGCGGGAAATTAGAAGAAATCGGTGTTTCGGGCATGATTGAGACAAAGCGGGGCATGGGATATCGTATTTAAAGACGGGGGAGGAAGCCGGAGAAGCAAAAAGGGTGGCAATCAATTGATGGAACAGGGTATCATGCGATGAAAATGAGAGAATATCTAAGAGACAAGATTCTGCTTCTGACGCTGCATATGAGTTGTATGCTGCTTCTGGCAGGATTTTTGCATGCAACCGGATATGAGCTGCAGTATTATCTGTTGATACTGATTTTCTGGATACTGGTTCTGGTATTATGGATGGGATATGGATTTTACAGCAGAAAGTGTTATTTTCAAGAACTCTGGAAGACTCTTGAGAAGATGGACCAGCGGTATCTTCTGGGAGAGCTGATGCCGGGTTCCCATCGGATTGAGGACCGGATCTACAAGGAGATGATCCGGCTTTCCAACAAGGATGTGATAGAGAGGATCCGTCAGATTGAGGATGAGCAGAAGGAGTACCGGGAGTATATTGAGAGCTGGGTGCACGAGGTCAAGGCGCCCATTACCAGTATTGACCTGATGTGCGAGAATGACAGGAGCGGGTGTCTTCTGCATTCTGAGTGCAGCAGCGAGGCGGAGACGAAACGGGATGAACACCAGAATGGTGCAGACTTTAGCAGACGGATCCGCCTGGAAAACCAGAAGATTGAAAATTATGTGGATATGGCTCTGTATTACGCCCGTTCAGAAGAGGTTTACAAAGATTATGTGATCCGGGAAACAAACCTCGATGAGATTGCAGTAGTAGTCCTGAAAAGAAACAAGCAGTATCTGATACAGAACCAGGTGCAGGCAGAAGTGGACTGTAAAAGCTGCGCATATACGGATCAGAAATGGATTACATTCATCTTAAATCAGCTGATTCTGAACAGTACGAAGTACCGCCGGAAGAATGGTGCGAAAATCTGGATTTATACTGAGGAATATACGCATAATCACAGGGTAAGGCTGATAGTAAAGGATAACGGGATTGGAATCCGGGAAGAGGAAGTATGCCGCATTTTTGAGAAAGGATTTACAGGCAGCAATGGACGCAAGACAGAGCGTTCTACCGGAATGGGACTTTATCTTTGTAAGAAACTGTGCCGGAAGCTGGGGATTGAGATTGCTGCAAAGTCCAGAGAGGGAGAAGGGACGGAGATGATCCTGGAATTTCCGGTCAGTTCTTATCTTTCAAAAATAAGGAGCTGCCGGGAAAGCTGAAAAAATGCATGGATTTCCCGGCAGTTCTGTTTCTTTACGTCCAGTCCTTCCTGCTGTATAGAACAGCCCCGGCCGCCGTGCAGATGACGGTCAGTAACCCGAGAATCAGAAACTCCCTGCCATGGAGCCGAAGGCTGTCTCCGGCAAAGACTCCCTGCATGAGATCCACTGCATGGGTCATAGGCAGACACTGGGAAATATTCTTCATGGTTTCGGGAAACATCTGATCCGGCATGGTAGCGCCGGACAGGAACAGCATGAGGAAGTAGACCACATAACAGAGCAGGTTCGTACCCTTGTAATCCCGTCCGGCTGCGGTAAGAAAAAATCCCAGGGAAAACATTGCCGCTATGGAAAGCAGCATACTGACACAGATGGAAAGAAAATCGCCTCTGATCTGTATGTGGTAAAGAATCCTGCCGGCTGTCAGTAAAATGACAATTCCAACCAGCGTCATAACCAGGTTTACGAAGACCTGCGCTGCTATGATACTCTTTTTTCCTGCCGGTGTTGCGTCAAATCTCTTATAAATCTTTTTTTCTTTATAACCGGATAATGTCAGAGGAAGCGACATCAGTCCGGTAACCCCGATGACCATGACAGAATATGCCGGTACAGTCACATCCATCATCCCCAGACCAGCCCCTTCAGAAACCGGTTCATTTCCAAAAATTCCGCCGAATAGAAAGAGCATAAGAAGCGGAAATACCAGGGCAAAGAAAAATCCAAAAAAATCCCTCACAAACAACCGGGTCTCCATATTGCAGATTACCATAAATTTTCTCATAAGATGCCCTCCATCGTAAGCCCTGTTGTCCTGGGCGCTATCAGCAGATATAATTGTTCCAGTGTCAGTCTTTTGTCAGTGCAGCCGTCCTGCAGCTCTTTCGGGACACGGTTTTTGACATACTCCCGGAATTCCCCCTGTGTCCCAAAGAACAGCTGCCGTCCCTTTTCAAGATAAAGGATTCTGCCGGCAAGTGCTTCCACCTCGTCCAGATAGTGGGAGACCATGAGAATGGCAACGCCGCTGTCTCTGATTGTCTGAAAGCTGCTCCACATATTCTGACGTACTTCCGGATCAAGCCCTGTGGTTAGTTCATCCAAAACTAAAAGTTTCGGACGTCCCATGAGTGACAGCAGAATAGACAGCCTCTGCTTTTCTCCGCCGGATAATTTGTGTATGGGGGCTTTTCTCTTATGGTCAAGCCCTAACTGTGTCAGTAACAGATTCCAGTCGGCAGGTCTTTCGTAAAAACCGGCAAAAAGCCTGCATAGTTCCTGGACTCTGAGTTTCGAAGGATATTCGGTCTCCTGAAGCTGGACCCCCATTTCTTCGTGAACTTTGCTGCGGAAAAGCCACGGGTCTTTCCCAAAGACCCGGATCTGACCGCTGTCTGGTTTCCGCAGGCCCTCAATACATTCTACGGCAGAGGTTTTCCCGGAACCGTTCTGACCGATGACGGCAATGATTTCCCCGGAACTGACGGTAAAGGAAACATCCTGGACGGCTGGCACGTTCCGATAGGACAGGTTCAGATGTTCCACCTGTATGATTGTCTGTGACATATTAGTTCCACCTTTCGATTTTTATCTTTGTATTCATTTTAGACAGAAGAGTGAAAACAGGCAACAGGATCCGGGGCAGTGGCAGGCTGCGGTGTGTGAGAGGTCGGTTTTCCTGCTCAAGATGCACGCAGTTCTGACCCTGGTTATGCTATAATATCGGAAGGAGGAGGCGCAGGCATGAAAGTTGAATGTAAAATTGACCCGGATTATCAGGAGCAGTATGCAGTTCTTTACATAAAAAAAATGACCCGCAGGATTGCGGAAATCATTTCTTTTCTCGAGAGGGAGGAAACGGATTCCCTGACATTGACCGGGGCAAAAGAAAAGAAAACATTTTTCCTGAAACCGGAAGAGATGGTACTGGTGCGGACAGAAGGCCGGGAAATCATCTGCTATGACAAACTGAAAAACAGATATGTGTTAGATAAGCCGTTATATGAACTGGAACAGATCCTTGACAGCCATTTCGTACGCATTTCAAAATCAACGATTATCAATATCCGTCAGATTAACCATGTGGAGGCCGGATTCAACGGGACCATGGAACTGGTAATGAAAAACGGCGTGACAGATTATATTTCCAGAAATTACAGGAAATCATTCAAAGAAAGGCTGGGATTAAAATGAAGCAGATTGCAAAATTAGTGATAACGTATCTCTTTTACGGCGTTTCCTTAGGCTGTACGTTCTTCGTGATCATGTGCCTGTCTTTTTGTATCGGGGGCGGGGATGAGTTCCTTCAGATGATTTTCGATGATTTTGCCAGGCAGTCCGTAGGAGCCATGGCTGTGGGAGTCGCATGCGGCGGGACCGCCGTGGTCTATCAGTTCGACCGTTTGTCCGGGCTTATGAAAACAATCATCCATTTCTGCGTCGGAATGGGCGTGTTCTATCCTGTGGCTGTTTCTCTAGGGTGGATTCCCTTTTTTCCGGGGAGAATCCTGGTCACGGTCTTACAGTTTCTGTCTTCCTGCGGTATTTTTATGGTGATCTGGTTCTTCTTCTATCTGTTTAACCGGAATGAGGCAAGAAAGATTAATGAAAGGCTTAAGGAAATGGAGCGGGATAAGGAGGAAACAAGTCAGAGAAGAAGAGATGATTAAACTGGGACAATATAATGTTGTGGGAGGATGTTGCTAAATGAATCAGTATAAGATTATGCTTGTTGATGATGAGCCGGATATATTGGATTTGCTTGAAAAAGCCTTAAACATAGAGGGATTTTACAATATCACGAAAATTGAAAATGGGCTTTCTGCTGTAACCACATGCAGGGAAATGGAGCCGGATGTGATGGTTTTAGATGTCATGCTGCCGGATATAGACGGGTATGAAGTGTGTAAACAGATCCGGGAGTTTTCCCACTGCCCTGTTTTGTTCCTTTCTTCAAAAAATGATGAACTGGATAAAATACTTGGACTGGCTGTCGGAGGCGATGATTACGTTACGAAGCCATTCAGCCCGAAAGAAATAGCATACAGGGTAAAAGCTCAGTTACGCCGCACAGAATACAGGCAAGCTCCAATCCGGGATTTTTCTGTTAAAATCGGCGAACTGATGATAGATACCGATGGCTGCAGGGTAAGGAAGAATGGTGAGGAGATCGGGCTGACCGCACGGGAATTTGAGATTTTGCGGTATCTGGCGGAGAACCTGGGACGGGTGATCAGCCGGGAGCGCTTGTATGAAACGATCTGGGGCGAGGACAGCTTTGGGTGTGATAATACGATGATGGTGCATATCCGTCATCTGCGTGAAAAAATAGAGGAAAACCCTGCGGTGCCCAGATATATTATCACAATGAAAGGCTTAGGTTATAAGTTGGTAAATCCATATGAAAAATAAAAAGAATCCATTTTTACGAATCTTCGTTTTCGCAGCAGTATTACTTCTCATCGCTGTCTCTGCCACAATTGGCATGTTTTATTATTTTTTCGGCATCACTGAGCCGGAGGGCTTAAGCCTTGCTTCATGGCCGAATCGGTTTACGGATAATTTTTCCATATGGATGGGGAATGATAACGGCGGGATCAAGATAGAAGAAATGGGGCTTGAGCGGCTGGATGAATACGGACTGTGGCTTCAGGTCATTGATGAGACGGGGCAGGAAGTTTTCTGCCACAACAAGCCTTTGAATTATCCGGCAGAGTACTCTGCGTCCGAATTGATTTCACTTTCCGGGAGCGCTTATGAGCAGGGGTATACGGTTTTTGTGAGCAGTTATGAAGGCTCTGGAGAAACATGGAGTTATCTGATCGGATTTCCCTATGTCATAGGAAAACATATGATTTATTCCAACGGGGATCATGTCGGACGGCTTTCGTTTTTGTTCCTCATGGGAATCTCCTTTATCTTGTGCTTCGTTCTTCTGTTCATGGTTTGTTATGGTTTCTGGCTTACCAGGCATCTTGGCAGGATTGTAAAGGGTATCGGGGATATTTCCCTGCGTTCCTACGCTGCGCTGACCGAAAAAGGATTGTTTGGTGAAGTCTACGGGGCGCTCAATCAGATGGATACAGAGATCCGTCAGAGTGATAAGATCCAGAAGGATACGGAACGGCTCCGCAGAGAATGGATTGTAAATATTACCCACGATCTGAAGACACCGCTGTC
This sequence comes from uncultured Dorea sp., assembly GCA_910587575.1. GTDB lineage: Bacteria > Bacillota > Clostridia > Lachnospirales > Lachnospiraceae > Sporofaciens. Next base: position 1,691 of record CAJULU010000050.1, on the reverse strand, counting down.
ACCCATTAAAGGCTATGCGGAGCTGCTTATGGGAAACCCTGCCCCTGATAAGGGAGCTGTACAGGAATACGGCGGGATTATCTTAAAAAGTGTGAATCACACAGAGAAAATGATAAATGATCTGAAGATGACCTATCAGCTGGATTCAGGCGCAGTTCCATATCATCCGCAGATGGTACGCCTTGTCCGTTTCTTAAAAGAGCTGGTCATTGATATTGTAAATGACCCTGCCTTTATGAATCGCAGTATTGGGTTTGAAAGCAATATACAGGAATGCGAGGTCTGCCTTGACGTTGATTTATTCCGCCGTGCGGTGAATAACCTTATCATTAATGCATTGACGCACAACCCGCCGGAAACAGAAGTGACAATCCGTATAGATTCCGATTCAGAGAAGAAGGCGCTGATCTGTATTTCTGATAATGGAACAGGCATGAGTGATAAGGAGCAGTCGGAGCTTTTCAACCGGTATTACAGAGGTACAAACACGAAGGAAAAACCAGAAGGGAGCGGCCTTGGACTTGCGATTGCCAGGCAGATTATCACGCTCCATGGCGGCAATATTGATGTCAGGAGCAGGTCAGGTGAAGGAACATGTTTTACGATCGTTCTTTCTTTGGAGAATCAATAATTTAAGATTTGTGAAGACAAAGGAGGATGAAGTTTGATGGAGGTGAAAAATTAAGGCAGACTTAAGATACAGAAAAGCATTGCCTAAGATAGATGATCTATGCTAAAAGCCAGGTCATCTATTTTTTATGCCCTTAAAATGTAGTAGGAGGTTTTGTATGGAATTACAATTACAGGATTTAAGAAAAGAGTATGGAGAAAAATGTGCCGTCAACAATGTAAGCGCTAATTTAGCGCCGGGGGTATATGGGCTGCTTGGCACAAACGGCGCAGGCAAGACGACGCTCATGCAGATGATATGCGGCGTTTTGAAACCAACTTCGGGCAGTATCCGACTGGATGGAAAGACGATGGAAGAGTTAGGCGAGCAGTATTATACCCATTTGGGATATATGCCGCAGGATTTTGGCTTTTACCCGGATTTCACCGCCCGTGAATTTATGCTGTATATGGCGGCAGTGAAGGGACTTGATAAAAGACTGGCAAAAAAACGGACAGAAAAACTGCTTCATATGGTCAATCTCTCCGATGTGGCGGATAAGAAGATCAAGTCTTATTCCGGCGGCATGAAGCAGCGTCTGGGGATTGCGCAGGCAGAACTGAACAGCCCGGCTATCCTGATACTGGATGAACCTACGGCAGGGCTTGACCCAAAAGAAAGAGTGCGATTCCGCAATCTGATCTCTGATTTTGCAAAAGAAAAGATCGTGATTCTGTCCACACATATTGTTTCGGATGTTTCTTATATTGCGGATACCATATTGATGATGAAGCAGGGGTGTTTCCTTCTGCAGGAGCCGATGAGTACGGTTACAGACAGTATCAGAGGCAAGGTGTGGGAACTGTTGGTGGATGAAAGGACGGCGGCAGAATACAGCAGGAAATTTTCTGTTGTGAATCTTCACCATGAAAACAATATGGTAAGGTTACGCATGATAGAGGAAACGGCGCCGGGGAAAGATGCACAGGCTGTGGAGCCGAGCCTGGAAGATTTGTTTTTGTACTTTAACGGACGATAGTCCGCCCGCCCCGTCAGGGGCATGTATTACGGGATGCCCGGA
>CAJULU010000049.1:20950-33005 GCA_910587575.1 uncultured Dorea sp. | reverse complement strand
ATTCAAAAAAGCTGGAAGAAACAGCGCTCTGGAAGATTTACCAGGAGAAAGCAGGAAATTCCTGAGAGAATATTGTCCGGAGTTACTGGGACGCCCGGCAGAAGAGTGGCCGGAGGATATCCACAGATGGTATCTTCGGACACTGCACCCCTTCCGTCTTTCGGAAGTGCTGCATAATGAAGCGTGGAAAGTTGTTTGACAGACGTCCTTTGCGGGTGGTTTCAAAATACTGCATGATAGCTGTCTGCCAGGCCCATGGGGAGGATTGGACGGAGATTCGCAGTAACCGGGAGTTGGAATATCTGCCGGTGGATGATGTAGATCCTTTCTTCTGCGTGCTTTTGCTGCGGCTGGCAGATCTGCTGGATTTTGATGATACCCGTGCTCCGAGAATATTATATGGTTATGTGAAAGATAATGAACGAAGCCGTACAGAGTGGGATAAACATCGGGCATCGGCTGATTTTCGTTACCCGGACTCTCCGTCTGCCAATGACCTGCCTTATAAGGCACGGTGTACGAATCCGGGGGTTGAACATGCGGTCAGGGATTTCCTGGACTGGATAGATGAAGAACTGGGGAACTGCGTGAAAATGCAGAAGTATTGCGATGCGGGGTGGAGGCAGAAGTTCCCGTTTCCAAGAACTCTGACATAAAATGACAATTGTATATTTTGAAAAGAATTAAAAATGAATCCATATAATGGCGAGTGGAATGAGTTTTTCCAGAGCGTTGATATAAAGTATGAGGTATGCTAAGATAAATGCATAGAGAAGAGCATATCAGAAAGGGGCGGTGAAGGTATGGAGCGGAAAAAGAAGCTGCCAATAGGGATTGAATTTATGAATTGGAAGAATTCAGCCAGATGAAGGAATGGTATGAAAGGAGTATTCTATGAGATATCAGGATGAGTGGCTTCTGCTGGAGGCGGAAGATGAGATTGATGAAGTAGAACACAGGCAGCCAACAGAAGAATTTTTATTTTATCAGGCAGTAACGAACGGTGATGTGAAAGCGGTCAAAGAAAACTGTCAGAAGGAAAGATTTCTCGACAGTGAGGGAGTCGGGACGCTTTCACGAAATCCTGTTACGAATCTGAAATATCATTTTGTGATTACGACGGCAATGATTACCAGGCTGTGCAAGCAGAAAGGTATGGAACTGGAACAGGCGTTCCGCATGAGCGATTTTTATATTCAGAGACTGGATGACATACACACGATTCAGGGGATACGGAATCTGCATGAAGAGATGGTACTGGATTATACGGAAAAGATGCGTAAGATTTGCCGCAGTGATACGAATTCGAGGCATATCAGCGTATGTAAGGAATATATTTATTCCCATCTGAAAGAGCGCATTACCATCGAGGATCTGGCAGACGAACTGGGAGTTTCGGCAAGCTATCTGTCGCGGTTATTCAAGAAGGAGACCGGGGATTCTGTCAGCGCCTATATACGCCGGCAGAAGATTGAAATGGCGAAAAATCTTTTGCAGTATAGTGATTATTCGATGATTGACATTGCAAACAGGCTGTCTTTTTCTTCACAGAGCCATTTTATACAGCAGTTTCGGGAATATATAGGTATGACCCCAAAGAAATACCGGGACTTAAATCATATGATTCAGTGGGATATAGAAACAGAAACGAAAGATGGCAGGTGTGCAAAATAAGTTGGGAAACAGGGGGAGGATACCGGGCGTTATTTGCCGTCCGGTATCCTCCCTCGACAGATTCTAAAAGCATTCTGTGACAGGAATATCTGTATCAGAGAATCAGATGAATCTCATTTGTATCACTGAGAAGGGAGGCGGGAATGTAATTGGCTGGGATATCTTTGCCGTTTAACGTAAGTTTTTCACATCCGGATTCCTTCTTATTCGGATTATCGATCAGAATATGCAGATGTTTTCCACGGAAATATTTGTCGATTTCCAGATGCGGCCAGTCTTTGGGAATGGACGGCGCTATGGTAATTCCGTCTAAGTCAGGGCGCAGACCTAAGATTCCTTCTACGCAGCCCACCATCATAGTAGAGGCGGTGCCGGTGAGCCAATGGACATGGGAGCGGCCAGGGTATTTGCTGGCGGTTCCTTCTGTAAACTGACCGTAACAGTAAGGTTCCAGGCAGCGCAGTTCTGCCTTGTCATTCCAGGCGGCAGGTGCATTTTCCATGAAGTAGGCAAATGCCCGGCCGCCGTGTCCGCACAGAGCCTCTGCGAGGATCAGCCAGCCTTGTGACTGGGAGAAAATTCCTGCATTTTCTTTTGTCCCTTGATTGTATATTACAGCGAGAGCGCCCTCAAAGGCATGGGCGTGATAAGGCGGAGCCATCAATAAAGCGCCATATTCCGTATTTAACTGTCTGAAAACATTTGTGAGAACAGCATTGGCCTGTTCCTTGGTTGCAAGTCCACTGATGACAGACCAGCTCTGGGGATTCAGCCACAGACTGGCCTCCGGGTCGCCTGCCGCACCGATCCGTTCTCCGGCTTCTGTGTAACCCCGGATAAAACGGTCCTGATCCCAGCACATTTTCTGGATGATCTCACCGGTTTTTTTCTGGTTTTCTTCTAGGTATGCGGTATAATCCCTATCCTTTTTATATCCGGCAAATTTCTTCTGGATTGTCATTGCATAATAAAACTGCAGGGCAACAAAAGAAGATTCACCTTCTGCACCCAGACGCAGACAGTCGTTCCAGTCTGCATACAGTCCGGCGGGCATGCGGTGAGGGCCAAGATGATGGAAGGAGAATGCGATTGCGCGTTTCAAATGCTCATAAACACTGGCTTCCCCATTGTCTGCGAAGGGAATGGTTTCATCAAGGAATCCCATATCCCCGGTTTCGGCAATATATTTGTATATGGTTGGAAAGAGCCACAGTGCGTCGTCGGCCCGATAGGCCGGATGTCCGGTTTCCTGCCGGTAGGATTCGTCATCCGGGGTATCCTCGTGGCCTGGATTGTGTGTGAATTTCACAAGGGGAAGGCCGCCTCCGCTGCTCACCTGTGCGGAGAGCATGAAGCGGATTTTTTCCGCTGCCATTTCCGGCGCAAGGTGGATGATTCCCTGGATATCCTGTACTGTGTCGCGATAGCCGTAGCCATTACGAAGACCGCAGTAAATAAAAGATGCGGCTCGGGACCAGATGAATGTCATGAAGCAGTTGTACGCATTCCAGGTGTTGAGCATGGTGTTAAATTCCGGACTGGGTGTGGTCACTTTCAGGGACTTGAGCTTTTCCGCCCAGTCATTCCTAAGCTCCTTTAGGTCTTCATTCATTTTTGATGCCGGGTTTTTATAAATATTAAGAAGAGTGGCTGCATAATCGTTTCCGCCGGTTCCCAACAGAAAAACAACCGTTTTTTCTTCCTCCGGCGCTAATGTGATCTGGCAGGCAAGTGCACCGCAGGAATTTTCGTTGTAGCTGGTCACATTTCCAAGATGACCGGACATGACACCCTGTGGGTTGCCGTAACCATGATATTTCCCGAGGAAGTGATCTTTTTTCCCGCAGAAGGAGGAAATATCAGCGCCTGCAAGACCAAAAAAACGCTCGGTTACATTCTTTTCATCCACCTTTTCATCTTCCGGCAGGGCATCCAGGTTTCCGTGAATCTGTTGGATCAGCCGGTTTCTTTCAAACAGCGTTCTTGTGATAAACAGAGAGTACTGTAAATTCACCTGATCCTGTTCGTAATTACTGTGGTTGGTAAATTCAGCATAACCGGTCAGAGTAAGGTTTCTGGTGTCTGCAGACTGATTTTTTATGGAAAGCGCCCATACTTCATAGGTTTTCCCGAGAGGAACATAATAGGCTGCATCAGAGTGGATGCCTTCGTAATCTGCCGTCATTCTGGTATAGCCCATGCCGTGCCGGCAGATGCTTTTGTATTCATCCAGACTTTTCCCCACTGGCTGCCAGGAGGCAGACCAGTAGTCTTTGGAAGTATTATCACGGATGTAAAGGTAGCGGCCGGGCTGGTCGAAATTGTTGAAAACATATCGCAGAATCCGTCCGTTTGCACCGGACTTTGCAAAGCTGTACCCGCCTGCATTATTGGAAATAATTGCACCGTATTCAGGAGAACCCAGATAGTTTGCCCAGGGGGCGGGAGTGTCCGGCCGGTCAATCACGTATTCCCGGTTTGTATCGTCAAAATATCCATATTTCATGTTAGAAAAATCCTTTCATAAGTTATCGTAAATTTATGATGATCCTGTGAGAAGTACCTGGCAAAGCGGTAAGTACGTTTCTGGGAAGAATGGCATAAGTATCTGCTTTTACCGCAAGGCTGTTTCCGTCACAGGAGGCACAATCCATGAGGTACTCGCCGTAATCTTTGTGATGTTTGTTCTGATAGATAATATTCAGGTTTTTGCCTGCAAAAGGGATCGCAATGGAGGCCGTTCCGTCTGCATCAAACTGGCAGGAGAGGAGTTTTGGATGGAGAATCAGGTCTCCGGCCTCGCCGCACACACCAAAAACTTCCGTGATCATAGTCAGCATATACCAGCTTGCCGCACCCGTCAGATACGGATACATTCCGCGTCCGTCAGAGCGGAAATATTCCGGTATCCCCGGATATATATGGCTGGTGTCAAAATCCAGAGCTGTATCGGCAAGGGTTTTTAGGGCTTTCCATCCTTCCCGCACGAATCCTCTACGGTACAGGGCATTGGCATACATCACCGTCATATGGGAGAATACGGCTCCGTTTTCTTTCTCGCCATAGGCAAACCCGAACATACGGCCCATATCGAATTTTAACTCATGGAAATCCGTATTCAGGCGGTAGCCGCCGATTCCTTTCTGGTACAGATAATGGTCGGCTCCTGCCGTTATTTTTCTGATGTGATGATCTTCGGCAACTCCGCCCATGATGGCAAATACCTGTCCGGTCAGCATCATCCGTATATGGTTTTCGTGAAAACCTTCAACCGAATGTCCATGATTATCGTAATAGCTGTTGAACCACCCTTCGTCTTTCCCAACCTCAATCCATTCCTGTGTTCTTAAGTGACTGATGAGCCAGTCAGCCTTCTGAATCAGGTTTTCGGCCAGTGCGGAAAGGGGAATCTTGATACGCCTGCCGCTGATGTGATGTCTGCATCTGGAGGTATAGTCGGAGAGTATTTTTTGCTTTTGTGTGATATCATCAAATATCTTTATATTGTTTTCTAACAGCGCCATGATTTCTTCCAGAAGTTCAGCCGTATGTGCAGAAGAACGGCTGTCTAGAAGGCGGATCATTGCCGCAAGAGACGACAGGTTACCGGCATAGGCACAGGTAAAGGCAACGCTTTCTCCATGCTCAGAAGCCATGTCCAGGGCATCGTTCCAGTCGGCGCTTCGGAGGCGGTATATATTATGGCCGCCAACTTCATAAAAGGCAGTCAATTGCTGGAGGAGAAGGTGCTCTAAGATGCTTCCCGTATAGACGGTATCCTTCTCGGTATGCTGTTGGTTCCCCTGTTCCGGTTCCCACAAGGAATCGGTTCCGGTTCCCCGCATGATTTGTGCATCCTTAAAATAGGGAATCTGTCTGTTTAGTATCCCGATATCCCCGGTCTGGTCAATATAGATCTTCGTTGTCATCAGCGGCCAGAGTGCGTGGTCCATCCAGACCCGTGTGATTCCATTGCGGTCTGCCAGAAAATGACCGTCTCTATCGCCGATGATGGTTGCGTTGGTCCCGTCAATGCGGACTCCTGCGTAGTTTGCGGCAATCATATGTCCGACAGGTTCCGGTTCCATCAGAAGCAGGGACAGACAATCCTGCCACAAGTCTCTCCATCCCCGTCCGCCCCGTCCGTAATCGTGATACGGAAGAAATGAGCAGCCGAATAGCCGGCGCAGGAAAGGCTGAAAGCAGACCCATTTCATCCAATTGTCAAAATCAGGTTCTTTGGTATGAAATGCAACGGCGGTCTGGTCTTGCCAGTAGGACTTTGTAGCTTCGAAAGCCCGCTGTACTTTTTCGGCAGTATTATATTTTTCCAAGATTGTGGAAATGGTTTCTTTGTTGTCTTCCGTGCCCAGAAGTACGATATAATCAGCGCTTTCACCGCAAGCAAGCGTAACCGGCTCAAACCGGAAGGCTCCCATTGCCTCTTTCCCGGCAGCGTGGCAAAAAGCAGGGGCTCCGGGAGATTGTTTATATACGGCGAGTGGATGGGTAAAGGTTCCGCCCTCTCCCAGAAAGCTTTCTACAGTAGGATAAAAGCCGATTGGTTTTTTCCCCGTCCCGGTACAGCCCGTCACATAGTAGATCTGTTTGTTAGGCCGGTGTCCTTTTTCATCAAAGGACATGGTGGGGCAGACAAAAATTCCGTCTTCTGTTGTTTCAATACGATGCAGCATGGACGTAACATTCCGGTGATCACGGAGGTTGTCCGCACTTCGTCCATAGACGGGAATTGCTGCATAGGCAGTCAGCTCCTGGGGATTCTCTGCAAGATTCTGTACGGTTACATACATAATCTCTACATTAGCGTCTCTTGGAATAAAGGAGGTGACTGCAGAGGATAACTGGCAGGTTTCAGAAGTCCGCTTTAAGGTCTGCCACATGAAACCGGCGGTCAGTTCGCTTGGATCCTGTGCCTCCTGAAACCTTGCATGTTCCTGTTCAGCAGATGCTCCGGCAATGGAGTATGCACCCATATCGTTTCCGGTAAACCAGAAATTGCGGGTGGAACGATTGTTGTGCAGATTCTCGGAGCTTACTGGTTCTAATAAGAAGGTTTCCTGGCTGATTTTTGCGTCGCCGCCCAGATTCGGTGTGACAGCGCTTTTTAATCCGGTTTCTGAAGCAAGGGGAAAATATAAGTAACTTGTATTTTCCGGCTGCTTCAGCAGGAAACTGCCGTGCTCATCAATAAATTTTAAATGTTTCAATCTGATACTCCTTTCTTGATTGATAAATGTAGTAAATATCATAGAGGAAATCCCGTATGAAAAAAACAAGAAATATGTGAAAAATATCAGAATCATGACCTAAAATTACAGAAAAAAAGTTGAGGATACAGGAAAAACAGAAAGTTCAAAATGTGTCATGAATTTGATATTTTTGTAAAATCTTTAGTATATCAAGAAGTAATTTTTAGCTATAATGCGTTCTACAAGAGCGAAGCCGTGCTTCGTAAACTAATAAAGGAGGATTTTTCAAAATGAAAAAGAGAGTAGTTAGTATCTTATTGATTGCTGCAATGGCAGCAGGGCTGGCGGCAGGCTGCGGCAAGTCGTCGGATTCCGGAACCGGCAGCGGTGATGAGGGCAAGGTAATCAACATTTATAGCTGGAATGATGAATTCCGTGAGCGCGTGGAGGCTGTTTATCCAGAAGTAAAGGAGACATCCAAGGATGGTACGGTGACTACTTTGAATGATGGAACAGAGATACACTGGATCATCAATCCGAACCAGGACGGCGTGTACCAGCAGAAACTGGATGAGGCGCTGATGAAACAGGCAGATGCTGCCGCAGATGATAAGGTAGATATTTTCCTGTCAGAAACAGACTATGTAAACAAATATACAGATAAAGATGCGCAAGCCGCAATGCCGCTTAAGGATCTTGGCATTGATCCCAAAAAGGATCTCTCTGACCAGTATGAATTTACGAAGGTAACGGCTTCTGATACCGACGGGGTGCAGAGAGGTTCTACCTGGCAGTGCTGTCCGGGACTTCTGGTATATCGCCGGGATATTGCAAAAGAAGTATTTGGAACAGACGATCCCGAAGCAATCGGTCAGAAAGTGAAAGACTGGGATACGATTCAAGAGACTGCAGAGGAATTAAAGGGAAAAGGATATTTTACATTCGCCTCTTATGCAGATACTTTCCGTCTCTATGGAAACAGTATTGACGAGTCCTGGGTAAGTCCTGGGGAGACCGTGATTAAAGTTGACCAGAAGATTATGGACTGGGTAAATGATTCCAAGGAATGGCTGGATGCGGGATATCTGGATAAGAATGTAAAGGGTCAGTGGAATGACGACTGGAACAAGGCAATGGGTTCAGCTTCTAAAGTATTTGCGTTCCTCTTCCCGGCGTGGGGCATTGATTTTACCCTGGAACCCAACTGGGACGGTGAAGACGGAGTCTGGGGCGTTACCAATCCTCCGCAGGAATATAACTGGGGCGGTTCCTATGTTCACGCATGTACCGGTACGGATAATGCGGAGCATGTAAAGGACATTATTCTCGCAGTAACGGTGGATAAAGACAACCTGTTGAAAATATCCAAGGAGTATTCTGATTTTACAAACACAAAAAGCGGTATGCAGGACGCTGCAAAAGACGACTCCTACGCATCCGAATTCTTAGGGGGACAGAATGCGTTTACATATTTTGCGCCGGTTGCAGAGAATATTGAGATTGCTCCGCTTTCCGCTTACGACCAGGGATGTGTGGAACTCATCCAGAATTCCTTCAGCGATTATCTGCAGGGCAAGGTTGACTATGATAAAGCAAAGACTAACTTTGAGACGGCAATTAAAGAACGTTATCCTGACATTACGGAGATTCAGTGGCCGGAGTAAGGATAATCTGAAGGCGGGGCATGGATTGCCCCGCCAGATACTTGAGAAAGAAAGGAATGACAGTTTATGAAACAAAAAAATAAAAAAGTCGATTATTCAAAATGGGGATATATTTTTATCCTTCCGTTTTTTGTCAGTTTTTTTATCTTTTCTTTGATCCCTCTGATTGATACGATCCGGTACAGTTTTTTTGAATATTATCGTTCGGGAATTAAAGAAGTCGGGCCCAATTTTGTAGGAATGGCGAATTATGTGAGTCTTCTGGGGTCAGATATGCTGAAATATGCAGCAAATACTATGATTTTATGGATCATAGGATTTATCCCGCAGATTGTCATTGCACTGGTGCTTGCAGAGTGGTTTGTGGACGCCCGTTTAAAGATTCATGGAACGCAGTTTTTTAAGGTGGTAATCTATCTGCCGAACCTGATTATGGCCTCTGCGTTTGCAATGCTGTTTTTTACCATGTTTTCAACCAACGGACCGGTGAATGGGATTCTGATGTCCATAGGGCTGACCAGCCAGCCGATCGATTTCCTGGGTTCTGTTATGGGAACCCGTTCGTTGGTCGGGTTCATGAACTTCCTGATGTGGTTTGGAAATTCTACGATTATGCTCATGGCGGCGATTATGGGTATCAGCCCTGATATTTTCGAGGCGTCAGAGCTGGATGGATGCAATAGTTTCCAGAGATTCTTCTATATCACGCTGCCGCAGATACGGCCGATTCTTGCCTACACCTTGATTACGGCAATCATAGGCGGTCTGCAGATGTTTGACGTTCCGCAGATTCTGACAAATGGCCAGGGAAGCCCGGACCGTACGTCTATGACGCTGATCATGTTCTTGAACAGCCATCTGAAGAGCCGGAACTATGGTATGGCCGGAGCATTATCCGTGTATCTGTTTATTGTCAGCGGTATCTTATGTTTCTTCGTATACCGTATGACGAATAATGAGGATCCGGACGGCTCAAAGGCAGCAGCGAAGAAAGCAAAGAAACTGGCTAAAAAACAAGGAGGGAGATAGGAAGATGAAATCGAAACAGCCAAATCATTTAAGAAGTATCATTGCACATGTTGTACTGATTATCCTGTCATTTATGTGCCTGTTTTTCTTCTATATTCTGATTATTAATGCAACCCGTTCACATGCAGACCTGCAGAAAGGGTTTTCCGCTTTGCCGGGGAGCTATCTGCTTGAGAACCTGAAAAATGTTGCCAATGACGGAACATTTCCAATGTTTCGGGGGATTCTGAACAGTCTGATTGTTTCCGGCTGTTCTGCGGCAATCTGTACCTATTTTTCGGCATTAACGGCGTATGGCCTGTATGCATATAACTTTAAATTAAAGAAGGTAGCCTTTACTTTTATCATGGCGATTCTTGTCATGCCGACACAGGTAACGGCAATGGGGTTCCTGCGGCTGATTACGAATATGGGAATGTATGATTCCCTGCTTCCGCTGATTATTCCTTCGATTGCGTCTCCGGCAGTATTTTACTTTATGTACAGTTATCTGCAGTCGTCCCTTCCGCTGTCGCTTGTGGAGGCGGCAAGAATTGACGGCTCCGGTGAATTTAAGACATTTAACCGGATTGTGCTTCCGATTATGAAACCGGCGATTGCGGTGCAGGCAATCTTTTCCTTTGTCGGCTCATGGAATAATTATTTCGTTCCGGCGCTGGTAATCCAGTCTAAGGAGAAGATGACCGTGCCGATTCTGATCGCAACACTCCGAGGGGCCGATTATATGAATTTCGATATGGGTAAGATTTACACAATGATTCTTGTGGCGATTGTGCCGATTATTATCGTATACTTATTCCTTTCCAAATTTATTATTGCAGGGGTGACGCTTGGCGGAGTCAAGGAATAGCAGAATATTTACAGAAAGAGGGTGTTGCCGGTTACAGACAATTGAAGAAGATTTTACTTGACAAGGGTATGGCATGTTGCTATTCTGTTTGCACAGAGTTCTGATTATATTACGAAATGAGGATTCCCTAATGAATATACTGATGATAGACGCCCAGGGCGGCGGCATGGGAAGGCAGCTTGTGGCTTCCGTAAAAAAAGAATTCCCGCAGACAGAGATTACGGCCGTAGGAACGAATTCTCTGGCCACCTCCAATATGCTGAAAGCAGGGGCGGACCATGCGGCTACAGGGGAGAATGCGGTGATCGTGGGGTGCAGAAAGGCGGATCTGATCATCGGGCCCATCGGGATTGCGATTGCAGATTCCATGTTCGGCGAGATTACCCCGGCAATGGCGGTCGCAGTGGGCCAGAGTAATGCCAGAAAGCTGCTGATTCCAATGAATCAATGTAATCACGTCATCGTCGGGGTGAAGAAGATGTCAATGAGTGATATGATGGAGAAGGTGATTGAGCAGTTAAGGGAAATGATTTGACAGAAATACCTTGTAGGAGTATAGTATAAAAAGGACGGTCTAATGGCAGATGGCGCTGCAATCCTTAAGAGCAGGCGGCCTTTGTCCGGCAAGGTCTGGAAAATGACTGGTACAGCAGAAGCGGCCAGGGAACACAGAAGTGTTGAAGAGATTTCAGAATCAATTGAGAATGAATAAGAAAGACAGCATGGCTGTAGGATAGCATTTGGTCATTGAGCGAAATGAAAGTGACAGATATTAGAAAATAGGTATGTCAGAAGACGTACAGGTTTCCAGCAGGGAATTTGTGCGTCTTTTTCTGTCTGTTGACGTATCAGAAGCAGGAAAGGGGAGGGAAAGCATGGAAGTAAAGGAAGTATTGGAACAGGTAAGAGACGGCAGTATGTCCGTAAACGATGCAGAAGCATATTTCCGCAGGCAGCCGCTGGAAGAATTAGGTTATGCGAAACTGGATACACACAGGAAACTGCGTTCAGGATTTGCAGAAGTGGTTTTCTGCAGCGGAAAAGCAGACGAACATCTGGTTCAGATTTACGAAAGAATCTATGCCGCTGAGGGAGAGGTGTTAGGGACCCGTGCGTCTAAAGAACAGGCAGCGCTGATACAGGACAGATTCAGCGAAGCAGAGTACGACCCGCTGTCACGAATATTGAAAATCCAGAAGACAGACAGGGAAAAGGTCGGGAAGATTGCGGTATGCACGGCCGGTACGGCGGATATTCCGGTTGCGGAGGAGGCGGCGCAGACGGCGGAATTTTTCGGAAACCATGTGGAACGGATTTATGACGTGGGAGTGAGCGGAATCCACAGGCTGCTTGCCAGGGTGGAAACCATACAGAGCGCCCTGTGTGTTGTGGCAGTGGCAGGTATGGAGGGGGCGCTCGCCAGTGTCATCGGCGGTCTGGTGGATAAGCCTGTCATTGCTGTCCCTACTTCCATCGGATACGGAGCCAGCATGAACGGCTTGTCTGCACTTCTGACCATGATTAATTCCTGTGCCAACGGGGTGGCGGTGGTCAACATGTTCTGCGCGGGGCTGGGCGACGCCCGGGGCGCGCTGCTGCTCTCCACCGCCCGGCAGGGCACCTGCTTC
>CAJULU010000049.1:20565-20940 GCA_910587575.1 uncultured Dorea sp. | reverse complement strand
TGACCATGATTAATTCCTGTGCAAATGGAATCGCTGTGGTGAATATTGACAATGGGTACGGAGCCGGATATCTGGCGGCACAGATCAACCGCCTTGGAGTACAGAAAAACTGACAGGAGGGAAACTTATGCATATGGCAGATGCGCTGGTAACACCGGCGGTAGCAGGAACCATGTATGCCATGTCTACGGCGGCAGCGGCATACTCCATTAAAAAAATCAGACCGGAGGATCTGGAACAGAAAGTACCGGTGATGGGAGTCATGGGGGCATTTGTATTTGCCGTCCAGATGATTAATTTTGCAATTCCGGGAACCGGGTCGTCGGGACATCTTTGCGGAGGAATGCTGCTAAGCGCCATACTTGGCCCCCACGC
>CAJULU010000049.1:15632-20555 GCA_910587575.1 uncultured Dorea sp. | reverse complement strand
TCTTGACCATGATTGCGATTCTGACGATCCAGTGCTTCCTGTTTGCAGACGGCGGTCTGCTTGCCCTGGGGTGCAATGTATGGAATATGGCCTTTTACGGGTGCTTTATCGGCGGGGCGCTGATCTGGCGGGGAGTGGCAGGAAAGAAGATGACGAAAGGCAGAATTACGGCGGCCTCTGTAGCTGGATGTATACTCAGTCTGCAGTTGGGAGCGTTTTCCGTTACGCTTCAGACGCTTGCTTCCGGGATTACGGAACTGCCGTTTCCCTTGTTCTTAGGGATGATGCAGCCCATACATCTGGCCATCGGGCTGGTGGAAGGGCTGATTACGGCGGCAGTGCTGGTGTTTCTCTATGAAGCCCGGCCAGAGATCCTTTACGGGTATTCGTATGAACTTTGCGTGGACAATGTAAATGTCAGAACAGAACCAGAGAAAAAGAAAAAAAGGACATTGGCACTACTGGCAATCTCGGCTCTGGTCATAGGCGGTATTGTCTCCCTCTTTGCATCTGCGAATCCCGACGGTCTGGAATGGTCCATGGAGAAGGTGGCAGGAACGGCAGAACTTTCCGCAGACGGCAGGATCTACCAACTGGCAGAGAAAGTACAGCAGTTTACGGCGCTTCTGCCGGATTACGGATTTCAGACATCTGAGAGTGCGGCCGGGATCTCTTTTTCCGGAATTGCCGGCGGCGTGATCGTACTGGCTGTGTGCCTGGCCGTCTGTCTGGTGATGAAACGGATGAAACAGGGCAGTCTTAGAAAAAAGGACAGGGTAAATGAACAGAATCAGTGAGGCAGTCACAGACTTACATAAACTGGACATGGAAGCAGGAAAACGAGGATGGCTGCAGGGAATCCATCCCCTTCCGAAGCTGCTCGTGACCGTTCTTTTTATTCTACTTACGGTCTCTCTGGGGAGATATGACCTGCCCGGCCTTTTGAAAATGGGAAGTTACCTGGTGGTTGTTTTCGTGCTGGGTGATATTTCCGTCAGACTTCTGATGAAACGGATGAAGCTTGTGCTGGCCGTGGTGTGCCTGATGGGAATTGCGAATCCTTTTTTTGACAGGCAGATGGTCTTCATGCTTGGAAATCTGGAGATTACAGGCGGGATGATTTCGGCTGTGACGCTGATGCTTAAAGGAGTCTTCGGGGTATCCGCTTCCTATCTGCTGATGGTTACAACCAGAATGGAAGACCTGTGCTATGCCCTTCAGAAACTTCACGTACCAGGAACATTTGTAACGGTTCTTATGCTGGTGTACCGGTATGTCATTGTCCTGCTCAAAGAGATGGAACGGATGACGGATGCATATGCGCTTCGTGCCCCGGGACAGAAAGGGATTCATTACAAGGTATGGGGAACGTTTGCCGGACAGCTTCTGCTTCGAAGCATGGACCGGGCACAGACGGTTTATGACAGTATGAGGCTTCGGGGGTATTGCGGGGAGTTCTATCTGAGATGTAAGAAAAAGGCGGGAAAGGAAGATTATCTGTACGGGATTGTCTGGAGTGCAGTTCTGCTGGCTGTGAGAATCCTGTAAAAGAAAAAGATGAAAATAAGGGAGCGGCTATGAATGTATTGGAGATAGAGGGCCTTTCCTTCCGATATGGAAATCCTCGGGAAAGGTCTCAGAATGAGGTGCTCAGACAGGTGAATCTTCTTGTAAAGGAAGAAGAGTGTGTGGGACTGATTGGGGCAAATGGAGTCGGGAAGTCCACGCTTCTGAAGCTTCTTACGGGGCTTCTGGAGGTACAGTCGGGCAGGATAAAGATCGCAGGGCTTGAGATGAAAAAGGAATATCTGGAGAAGATCCGTGCTCAGATCGGTTATGTGTTCCAGGACTCGGACAGCCAGCTTTTCATGTCAACGGTGTATGAGGATGTTGCCTTTGCGCCCCGTAATTACGGGAAGAGTGAGGAAGAGGTGGAACGGCTTACCATGCGGGCGCTGGGCCAGGTGTGTATGGAGGGGCGAAAGGACCGCCAGATCTACCGCCTGTCCGGGGGTGAGAAGAAACTGGCATCGATTGCTACGGTGCTTGCCATGGAAGCAAAGCTTATGCTGCTGGATGAACCTACGGTGGCGCTGGATCCGAAAAACCGTAAGAATCTGATCCGGGTCATAAACGGGCTGCCGGGAGCGAAAATCATCGCAAGCCATGACCTGGATTTTGTGTATGATACATGCCAGAGGGTGGTGCTGCTGTACAAAGGGGAGATTGCTGCGGACGGGGATGCAGAAAAGATTCTGACAGACCGGAAACTTCTGGAAACACATGGACTGGAACTGCCTTTATCGTTTTCCCGGAAGTTTTCTTGACAAACATACTGACGGTATGATATTATAAAAACATACTAAAAGTATGTTAAGGAGCGGAAACGTAGTGGCAAGGAATAAGCACCCGGAAGAAACCGTTAATCGGATTTTAACGACTGCCTTTCGTTTATTTATGGAAAAAGGGTATGAACATACTTCTGTTCAGGAGATTATAGACAATTTAGGCGGACTCAGCAAAGGTGCGATTTATCATCATTTTAAGTCAAAGGAAGATATCTTGGTTGCGGTTTCAGACAGGATGACGGCTGAATCGAACCGGATGCTTGCCAGAATCCGGGACCGTTGTGATCTGAACGGAAAAGAAAAGCTGAAGACAATTTTCAAAGCATCCATCAACCGTCCCGTGCAGAACGACATCTTTACGGTAGCCCCGGATTTCCATAATAATCCGAAACTACTATTCAGCCTCCTGCACGATACGATCGATAATGTTGCGCCGGATTACATTCTGCCGATTATTGAGCAGGGGATTGCAGACGGCACGATTGAAACGGAGTATCCGGAACAACTGGCAGAACTGATACTGCTTGCGGCGAATGTCTGGATGAATCCAATGATTTTCGACAGCACGGTGGAAGAGTCCTGCCGTAAGTTTATGATATTCAGCCAGATGCTGCAAGGGTTCGGGCTGGATATTGTAGATGATGAGATGCTGGGAAGATTGAAGGAACTGGCAGCTATTTATCAGAAGAGTAAATAAAATCTGCCCTGTAAAATGGGCAGATACATTTTACTATTTTACATACCAACGTTCGGTATTTATGTTCTGGCAGACAGAAAAGAAGGAGGTTTTAGATATGAATCAGAAACTATTTACAAAAGACTTCACATTAGTGGTCATAGGACAGATTATATCCTTATTTGGCAATGCTGCCGTCCGGTTTGCGTTACCGTTATACTTATTGAATCTGACCGGTTCTTCGGCGCTTTACGGAACCGTTACCGCATGTGCCTTTATTCCTTCCATCCTGCTTTCTCCTGTGGGCGGGATTGTTGCGGACAGGGTGAATAAGAGAAATATTATGGTCATACTGGATTTTTTCACGGCGGCAGTGATCCTTACGTTTTCTCTGTTTATGGATAAGGGAAACATGATTCTCCTTCTGACGGTCACATTGATGCTTCTGTTCGGGATTGCAGGCGCATATCAGCCATCCGTGCAGGCCAGCATCCCTGCGCTTACCAGTCAGGAGAATTTTATGGCGGCAAATTCTGTTATTAATACCATAAGTTCTTTTGCCTCGTTTATCGGGCCGGTACTGGGAGGCGTTTTATACAGTGCATATGGACTGAAGCCTGTATTGTGGGTCTGTGTGGTATGCTTTCTTCTGTCGGCAGTCATGGAATTATTCATTCAAATACCCTTTCAGAAACAGGTTTCGGAGGGCGGGATCCTGAAGACGGCAAAGAGTGATTTTGCAGAAAGCATCCGGTTTATACGAAAGGAGAAACCAGTGATAGGGAAGGCGCTTCTTGTGGTCTGCGGAATGAATCTGTTCCTGGCTGCAATGATTGTGGTTGCACTTCCGTATCTGGTGACAGAAGTCTTCGATTTAGAAGCAGGGGCGGCGAACAGGCTTTATGGTTTTGCGGAAGGGGCGCTGGCGGCCGGAGGGCTTTCGGGCGGTATTGGTGCAGGGATCTTTGCAGACAGGCTGGCAATTCAGAAATCGGGGAATCTGGTCATCTGCTGTGCGGTAAGTGTATTCCCGATTGGGATCTCATTGGGACTGGTTTCCTCTGGCATGATCAATTATCTGGTTATCACGGCCTGCTGCTTTAGTGTTATGGTATTTTCAACGATTTTTACGGTGCAGATGATGTCCTTTATACAGACGGAAACGCCGCAGAATCTGATCGGGAAGGTGATTGCCGTTATTTTTACGGTTTCTATGTGCGCACAGCCGTTAGGGAATGCTCTGTACGGCGTCCTGTTTGAAATCTGTAAGGGGGCGGAATATGTGGTTGTCCTGTTTGCGGGGGCCGTGTCGCTGATGATTGCGGTCAGAACAAGGAAGATATTTAGAAAATTTTCGGCGGAATCCGTATAAGAATATTGTTTGCAAAATCCACTGATAGATGAATCGCTGAGTGGATTTTTTTATTGCTGGCAATCGTTGACAGGCAGAACATTTACTGCTATGATAATCATTATATAAGCAGCAGTGGTGTTGTAGATTTTTAAGGTATAATATAGCATATAGGTTGAAAAATCAGAAAGAAGAGGAGAAGGTATGGATTATTCAGCATTGAGAGAAAAAATTAACAGTATGCAGGGGGAGATTTTAGAGGGAATCAGAAACTGTGTGAAGATTGAAAGCGTGGGAGGAGAGCCGGAAGAAGGGGCGCCCTACGGCAGGGGGCCGAAGGCGGCTCTGGATTTTACGCTGGAATTAGGGGAACAACTGGGGTTTCGGGCGGTAAATGTGGATGATAAGGCCGGATACATAGAGATGGGGGAAGGAGAGGAAATGGTGGCAGTGCTGGGACACGTGGACGTGGTGCCGGCAGGCGAAGGCTGGAGCCATCCTCCTTTTGAAGCGGAAATTCAGGATGGATACCTTTATGGAAGAGGCGT
>CAJULU010000049.1:1371-15622 GCA_910587575.1 uncultured Dorea sp. | reverse complement strand
ATGGATGATAAAGGGCCGACCATTGGAGCTGTCTATGCCATGAAAGCAATCCGTGAGCTTGGAATTCCCCTGGACAGAAGAATCCGCGTCATTTTCGGGGCAAACGAAGAACGGGGCTGCGACTGTATCAAGCATTATGTGGAAAGCGGCCAGGAGCTTCCGGTTATGGGAATTACCCCGGATGCGGAATTCCCGATGATCTTTTTTGAGAAGGGCATGACAACCGTGATCGGCGGCCTTAAGAATCCTTCCCAGGGAGAAATCAGGGTATTGGAATTTGGCGGCGGAGCAGCAGGCAACATTGTTCCCATGTACAGCAGGCTTGTACTGGAGGGAGAACATCGGATTCCCGATGCACAAGGAGTTACGGTAAAGTATGAGAACGGAAATACAGTGATTGAGGCAGAGGGGGTCAGCGCCCATGCCAGTGTTCCGGAACTTGGCGTGAATGCGGCGGTGCGTCTTTTGAAAGCAGTGCGCCCATTGAAGACAGGCGGGGATTTCCAGAAGCTTTCCGACTTCATCTGTGATAAGATCGGGGAGGAAACCAATGGAAATACTCTGGGAATCCGTTACCAGGACGAAGAGACAGGGGAGACAACCGTAAATCTGGGACTTTTCTCCTATACAGACCAGGAAATGTATCTGAATCTGGATATCCGGTATCCGAAAAACGGAAGGAAAGAGGAAGTAAAGAATCACCTGGAGCAGGCGCTGGAAAGCTATGGACTGAAGCTTTTAGAGAGCCGTTCCGTTGATATGCTCTATATTCCGAAGGATTCGGAACTGATTAGGAAGCTTATGGCAGTTTACCAGGAGGGAACCGGAGAGGTCAGGGAGCCCAAGGCCATCGGCGGGGGAACCTATGCGAAGATGTTTGCCAATATGGCTGCGTTTGGCCCGGTATTTCCCGGAGACCCAGAGGTTGCCCATCAGCCGGATGAGAGAGCGGAGATTAATCAATTAATGAAATCCATCGGTTTAACAGCAGCCGCAATGGCAGAAATGGCAAAGTCTGTATGAACCAGGATAAATGGAGGGGAAAATGAGTCTATTATTTGAGTTGGAAAGAATGGAACGGCTGACGGCGGATATTGAGAAACTGAGATGTCCTGTCTGTATTCCGGTCAGTCACTATAAGATGTGCGAGGGGAAGCAGGCAGGAGGAGAGAGTTGTGATGTGAGCGGCTGGCAGGATTATCAGATTGAAACACCCTGGACAGAACTTAACGCACACCGATGGCTTCGGACAACCATTGTCATCCCAAAGGAGATGGATCAGAAACATGTGGAATTTCAACTGATTTCAGGAAGAGAAGGACAATGGGATGCAACGAATCCCCAGATGCTTTTTTATATCAACGGGGAGCTGATTCAGGGCATAGATGTGAATCACAGAGAGGTTACGATTTCCGGCTGTGCACAGGCGGGCAGGGAATATGAGATTGCAATGCTGATCTACAGCGGATCGGTCCCGGGAGACCTGATATTCAGAAGCAATCTGATAGAGATTGATGATGCAGTAGAAAAATTTTATTATGATTTTTCTATCCCGGTACAGAGCGCAAGGCTTTTGAAAAACAGTGATAGAGAAAACAGCAGGAGGATTCTTTTAAAACTCAGGGAAGCGGCTGATCAGATTGATTTGAGGAAGCCTTACAGCAGGGGATTCTATGACTCCCTGGAAAGGGCAGAGCAGTCACTGATCCGGGAATTCTATACGGAAACAGACAGGAATGCTCCGTTGGTAAGCGCCATCGGGCATACACATATTGACGTTGCCTGGTTATGGACGGTGGAACAGACAAGAGAAAAAGTGCTTCGCAGTTTTGCAACGGTTCTGCGGCTGATGGAGCAGTACCCGGAGTACAAGTTTATGTCCAGCCAGCCGGTTCTGTATCAGTTTGTAAAGGAACAAAATCCTGGGATGTATGAAAGAATCAAGGAAAGGATCAGTGAAGGACGCTGGGAGACGGACGGCGCCATGTGGCTGGAAGCAGACTGTAATCTCACGGGCGGGGAGTCCCTCGTAAGACAGATCCTGAAGGGCGACAGATTTTACCGGGAAGAATTCGGCACCCAAAGCAAATCCTTATGGCTGCCGGATGCGTTTGGATATTGTGCCTCCCTGCCCCAGATATTGAAAAAATCAGGGATTCCCTATTTCATGACCACAAAGATTGCATGGAACCAGTATAACCAGCTGCCCAATGACACTTTCCTGTGGAGAGGGATTGACGGAAGCGAAGTGTTTGTATTTATGCCGACCACGTGTGATTATGATCAGTCCATGGGAAATAATATAGCCTTTACAGATACGAGAAATACAACTACTTACACCGGAATCATCAATCCTAATATGACTCTTGGTACATTGAAAAGATTCCAGAACCGGGATCTGACAGAAAATACGATTATGCTGTTTGGATTTGGGGACGGCGGCGGCGGTCCTACAAAGGAAATGCTGGAAAATGCCAGGAGGCTTCGCTATGGAATACCAGGGATTCCCCGAATCGAGCAGGAATTCGAACAGGACTTTTTTGACAGGACATATGAAGCGATTGCAGATCATCCTGATATGCCGAGATGGGACGGGGAATTATATTTTGAATACCACCGGGGAACACTGACTTCTATTGGAAAAAATAAAAGATATAACAGAAAGAATGAAATCTTATACATGCAGCTTGAAACCCTGGCCTCTATGCTTGCGGATCAAGGGATTCCATACCCGGAAGAGGTGATTGAGCGGGGATGGCAGATTCTGCTTCAGAATCAGTTTCATGATATTGTTCCTGGGTCCTGCATTGAGGCGGTGTATGACCAGACAGACCGGGAATATGAAGAGATCTACAGGCAGGGGAAGGCCGCCCTGCAGAAAATGGCGGCTGAGGGGGCTAAGAACATCTGTACAGAGAATCATGCAATCGTTGTCTATAATACGCAGGGTTATGTAAGGGATGATCTGGTCTTTGCAGACGGTCTTGCGGATGCCGGGGCTGTCAGGGCGGCGGATGAAATGGACAAAGACATCCCTGTGCAGAAGACCTGGGATGGCAGAACGGTATTCTATGCAGAAGGAATACCGGCATTGGGATATAAAGTGTTTTACTATGTTCCGGGAACCCTGAAGCCGTCTTTCCATGAATGGGACGGGCATTTTGAAAATGAATTCTACCGCGTTGTTTTCAATGAAGAGATGGAGATCCTCTCACTGATTGAAAAAGAAACGGGTAAGGAATTCATTCAGCAAGGCAAAAAAGGAAATGAACTGGTAACGTATGAAGACAGGCCGATGAACTGGGATAACTGGGATATTGACGTTTACTATAAGAAAAAGCCATACCAGGCGGAAAGAGTTTCAGATATCCGAGTTGTGGAAGATGGAACGGTACGGAAAACATTGGAGATTCAGAAACAGTTTGCAGATTCCGTCGTTACCCAGAGAATCCATCTCTATCATAAGATTCCGAGAATTGATTTTGAGACTCATGCCGACTGGAGGGAGCACCATGTATTATTGCGGGTGAATTTCCCGGTGAATGTGAATGCGGCAAGAGCGGCGTATGAGATTCAGTTCGGCAGTGTAGAAAGGGAGACCACGAACAATCACAGCTGGGATACGGCCAAGTTTGAAGCATGCGGACATAAGTGGGCAGACCTGTCTGAGGATAACAATGGGATTAGTTTATTAAATGACTGTAAATATGGATATGGGATTAAAGAGGGCAATCTGTCTCTGACATTGATAAAGGCAGGGACCTATCCCAACGAGAATGCAGATATCGGAACCCATGACTTTACCTATTCTATTTATCCCCATTCCGGAAGATGGCAGGATGCGAAGACCATTGAGATGGCCTATAACTTAAATGTTCCCCTTGTTACAGCGCTTCAGGGGGCGAATGAAGGAAAACGGTGCCAGGAAGGATTCCTCACCTGTGATGCAGGCAACTGTTTCGTAGAGGTAATAAAGAGGGCAGAGAATGGAGACGGAGCCATTGTCCGTATGTATGAGAACAAGAACAGGTATACCAGAACAAAGATACATTTTCATAAAAAAATCTCACATATCTATGAATGCAGTCTTATGGAAGAAAACGAAAGAGAACTAAAGATAACCGGGCAGTCGGTGGAAATTGTGTTCAAACCGTATGAAATAAAAACATTTAGAGTGAAAGATTTGTTTATATTGACATAAAAAGTCGGGTATTGTATAATATTTCCAGAATACAGGACAGGAGTTCATATGACAGCGCCAATAAAGAGAATTTCTCTGCAATCCGAGATAATTAAATATATTCAGTCTTATATTGAAGAGCATGGATTAAAAGAAGGCGACCGCCTTCCGTCCCAGGGGGAATTTATTGAGATGATGCAGGTCAGCCGGACAGCCTTAAGAGAAGCATTTAAGACGTTGGAGGCAGACAGGATTGTAGAGGTCAAGAACGGAAAAGGGATCTATGTAGGATCCGGGGAACAGGAAAAGCAGTCTGTAGAGGCTTTGCTGGGTTTTACTTTAGAAAAAGAAAAGCTTCTGGAAGTGCTGGAAGCAAGAAGGGCGATGGAGAACGAGCTGATACATATGATTATCCGGACGGCCACAGAGGAAGAACTGGATGATCTGGGCAGAAGCCTGGCTGCCCTTATAAAGAAGATTGATGCCGGTGAGCAGGATACTGCGGAGGACAAGGCTTTTCATGACAAGATTTATAAGATGTGCCATAATGAAGTGTTTTATAAGCTGCTTCTGCTGCTGAATGAATATACGGACAGACTCTGGCAGTTCCCGTTAGACATGAAGGAACCGTTCAAGGCCAGTATGCCTTATCATGGTGAGTTGTATTATGCACTGCGTGAGAGGAATGAAAAGAAAGCCCAGAGAATCAATCACAAGCTTCTGGACTCTGTTTACAAGGAGATTGTGCGCCAGTTGAGAAAAGAATAAATTATGTTTTTATTCAAAGCTATATTATAGCATATAGATTATAGCATATAGGAGGAGACGGCTATGGACACAGGACTGATTCTGGAACATTGGGGGGAGGAATATGAGCGCTATTACAATGCGATTGTACCGCCTGTATTTATGAATTCTCTGCATGTATTTGACACTATTGATGATTACTATGACAGCGACAAAACAGATAAGCACACGTATTGTTACGGAAGAGTGCAGAATCCGACGGTACGGATTCTTGAAGAGAAGATTGCGGCGCTGGAGGAAGGCTGTGTCAGCTATGTGTTTTCCTCCGGAATGAGCGCGGCTGCCGCTGCAGTGCTTGCTTCCTGTAAAGTGGGAGGACATGTGATCTGTATCCGCAATGCCTATGGGCCGCTTAAGAATTTTCTCCTGGGTTACTTAAGGGAGCATATGAATATTGAAACGACCTTTGTGGATGGCGATACGGTGGAGGAATTCCGTGAGGCCTTCCGGGATGATACGCAGCTTGTAGTTCTGGAAAGTCCTTCTTCTGTTGTTTTTTCGGTGCAGGATATCAGAGGAGTCAGTGAACTTGCAAAAAGCAGGGGGGCAAGGGTCTATATTGACAACACCTTCTGTACTCCCATCTATCAGAAACCGCTTGCACTGGGGGCTGATTATGTGATGCATACCACTTCCAAATATATGGGCGGGCACAGTGATCTGATCGGCGGGGTTCTTACGGTTAAGGAGCCGGCACTCGGGGAGGAAATACGGATCTTAAGGGAACAGCTGGGAAGTATTATCGGACCGATGGAGGGATGGCTTATCCTGAGGGGACTGAGAACCCTGGAGGTGAGAGTAAAGGAGCATGAAAGAGTGGCAGGAAAAGCAGCCGCATATCTGGAAAATCACCCGAAGGTGAAAAAGGTGTATTATACAGGATTAAAGTCACATCCCCAGCGTGAGCTGATTGAAAGACAGCAGTCAGGAAGCACAGGGCTTTTAAGCTTTGAGATAGACGGCAGTCTGGAGGATGCAAAGAGGTTCTGCCAGGAACTTCGTATATTTAAGATAGGTGTTTCCTGGGGGGGATTTGAGAGTCTTGTCATGATGCCGTATGCAAGGCAGAGTGAAGAAGTATCCAGAACTATGCGGGGATCCAGCGGTATCATAAGAATTCACTGCGGGCTTGAGGGAGCCGGACTGTTGATCCGGGATCTGGAACAGGGGCTTGAGAAAATATAAAGGATAAAAAGAGGGCGGATTATGGGGATCGTATTTCATGAGAGGACAAAAGAGTTTCATTTATACAATCAGGATATCAGCTATATTTTAGGAATTTTGGAAAACGGGCATCCTGGCCAGATTTATTACGGTAAGAGGATTCATGATTCAGACAGTTTTCAGCATCTGATCGAGTATGGGATAAAGGATATGGCGCCATGTGCGTTTGAGGGAAACCGCCAGTTTTCCATGGAATATTTAAGGCAGGAATATCCTTCTTACGGGAGAGGGGATATGAGATATCCGGCCTATGAGCTTTGGCAGACAGACGGAAGCAGGGTGTCAGAGTTTGTCTATGACGGATACCGTATTTTTAACGGGAAAAAGAAACTGTCCGGCCTGCCGGCAGTGTATGCAGAGGTGGAAGACGAGGCGGAAACCCTGGAGATTTTTCTTAAGGAGAGTGTGACGGGTACGAAACTGACCTTGTCCTATACGATTTTCCGGGAGTTTCCGGTAATCTGCCGGAATGCCTTTTTCAGACAGGAAGGAGAAGAGCCGGTTGTACTGAAAAATGCCATGAGTCTTTGCCTTGACCTGCCGGATGCGGATTACGATATGGTGACTCTGACGGGAGCGTGGGCACGGGAGCGGTACATAAAAATCCATCCTCTGCATGAGGGAGTACAGGCGGTATACAGTATGCGCGGGCACAGCAGCCATCAGTTTAATCCGTTTTTTGCCCTGAAAAGGCATGAGACAACCGAACATACCGGAGAAGTGACAGGCGTAAGCCTGGTATACAGCGGTAATTTTATCGGCCAGGTGAATGTGGATACATTCGGAGTGGCAAGGGTAATGGCAGGGATTCATCCAGAGGGATTTGCATGGACTTTGAGGAGGGGAGAAAGTTTTCAGACTCCGGAGGCGGTTCTCGTATATTCGCAGGACGGCTTAAACGGAATGAGCCAGGTCTACCATAAGCTTTACAGAAAGAGACTGGCAAGAGGAAAATGGAGGGATATGGCCCGTCCGGTAGTGATCAACAGCTGGGAGGCGGTTTTCATGGATTTTACGGAAGATAAAATTCTGGAAATTGCAGAAACGGCAAAGGACCTGGGTGTGGAAATGCTGGTTCTTGATGACGGATGGTTTGGCAGGCGGGATGACGATACCTCATCTCTTGGCGACTGGTATCCCAACCTGGAGAAGCTGCCAGGCGGAATTCAGGGGCTTGCACAGAAGATCGGGAAGCTTGGCATGAAGTTCGGACTGTGGATTGAGCCGGAGATGATCAGCAAGGACAGTGAACTGTACCGGAAACATCCAGAATGGCTGATCCGGGTTCCCTACCGTCAGATGTGCCACGGAAGAAATCAGTATGTGCTGGATTTTTCCAAGGAAGAGGTGGTAGAAGGAATCGGAGACAGGATCGTTTCGGTGCTTAAGGATGCAGAGGTTTCTTATATTAAATGGGATATGAACAGAAGTATTTCGGAAGCCTTCTCTCAGAACTGTGAGCCAGAGGCGCAGGGGAAGCTGTTCCACCAATATGTACTTGGAGTATACCGGCTGTACGAAAGGCTTGAGGAGGAATTCCCGGAGATTCTTTTTGAATCCTGTGCCAGCGGCGGAGCGAGATTTGACCCGGGAATGCTCTATTATGCTCCCCAGTGCTGGACGTCGGACAATACGGATGCCATCGAGCGTATCCGTATTCAGTACGGGACCTCGGTCGTCTATCCCTTAAGCTCTATGGGCTGTCATGTATCGGCCGTGCCGAACCATCAGACCTTTCGGAATACGCCCCTTAAGACCCGGGCGGATGTGGCGTATTTTGGATGCTTTGGATATGAGATGGATCTGAATACGCTCAGTATAGAGGAAAAGCAGGAGATAAAAGAGCAGATTGCATTTTATAAAATGTACAGAAGTCTGATTGCAGAAGGAGTATTTTACCGCCTCTTAAGTCCTTTTGAAGGGGACGAGGCAGCGTGGATGGTCGTTTCTGAGGATAAAAGGATTATTTTAGCCGCTTATTACAGGATACGACAGCCGGCCAATGCACCGTATCAGAGATTAAGATTAAAAGGTCTTCAAGAGGGCGCCAGATACTGTATTGAGGGAAGAGAGGGAAGTTATTACGGAGATGAGCTGATGTATACAGGAATGGTTATTTCTGATTATGCTTCTGGAATACGCCCCGATACTACAAGGCAGGGAGATTATCAGTCGAGGATCTTTATTTTAAGAATGATTAAGGAGGAAGATGATGAATAAAATCATTACATGCGCAATTGCGGGACTGGGAAACCGCGGGAATGATGTTTATGGAAATTATGAGTCTGTAAGGCCTGACGAGATGAAGGTGACCGCAGTGGCGGATCCGGTGAAGGGAAAGCGGGAGGCCGCAAGGAAGCGGTATCATCTTGAGGAAGAGAACTGCTTTGAGACGGCGGAAGATCTCTTAAAGCAGCCGAAGCTTGCGGATGTGCTTGTGATTGCCACCCAGGACAGACAGCATGTGGCCCAGGCCGTGGAGGCAATTAAGCTGGGGTACCATGTGATCTGTGAAAAACCCATCTCTCCGTCTCTTGAGGAGTGTATGAGGCTTCAGGAGGCGGCGCATGCGTATAACCGGATTGTGGCAGTGGGGCATGTGCTTCGGTATACACCGTTTTATACAAAGGTGAAGGAACTGATTGATTCGGGAAGAATCGGTGAGGTGGTGTCTATGCAGGCCATGGAAAAGGTGACCTACTGGCACCAGGCCCACAGTTTTGTCAGAGGCAACTGGAGGCGTAAGGAGGAGACAAGCCCGATGATTCTGGCCAAATGCTGCCATGACTGTGATATTTTTGTATGGCTCCTTGGAAGGAAGTGTAAAAGGGTCTCTTCTTACGGCGGGCTGTATCTGTTCAGGCCGGAAATGGCGCCCAAGGGAGCGGCGAAGCGCTGCCTTGAGGGCTGCAGGGCAAAAGAGGGTTGTCCTTATGACGCAGAAAAAATCTATGTGACCAATAAAAGGACCGGTATCCGGGAAGTGATCAAGGATCAGAGAACCGGTGACGAGGCATGGCCGGTCTGTGTGGTGTCGCCTGGTAACCTGACGGAAGAGGGGGTTTATGAGGCATTGAAAGAGGGGCCTTACGGACGCTGTGTGTATGCCTGTGACAATGACGTGGTGGATCATCAGGTCGTGAACATGGAATTTGAGGGCGGTATTACGGTGGACTTTCAGATGACTGCCTTCACAGGGAGAGGCGGAAGGTCGATTCATATCTGCGGCACCAGGGGCGACATATACGGAGATCTTGCTGACAATAAGGTAACGATAGAGGAATTCGGGAAGGAACCGGAGACTTTTTCTACGGTGCAGGGTGATATGAGCGGGCATGCAGGCGGGGATAACCGGCTGATCCACGACTTTCTTGAGGCAGTCCGGCAAGGAGCGGATGAGGATCAATTAAAGACCGGAATTGATGTATCCATTCAGAGCCATATTATTGCGCTGGCTGCGGAGGAATCACGTCTGGCAGGCGGAAAACCGGTGGAGCTTTAAACATGCATTCTTTGTGCATAAGCACAATGAAAAATAAAAAGAAAGAGAGGTAACATTATGAAAAAGAGAATTCTGGCAGCAATGTTGTCGGCAGTGATGGTATTTTCACTGGCAGCGTGCGGCGGCGGTAATTCAGAACAGCCATCCGAAGGAGGAGACGATCAGTCTGAAGGAGGCAGCACAGACGGGGCCAAGGTAAGCACGGTCATGCTTACGGATCCGGATACGATGGATCCGGGACGGGCAGATGACGAGCAGAAGAATGCGATTGTTCTGGAATCCCAGGAAACACTGCTTCGTCTGATTGACGGAGTCTTGACAGAGGCAGGTGCAGAAAGCTATGACATTTCAGAGGATGGGCTTGTCTATACGTTTCACTTAAGAGACAACCAGTATGCAGACGGCGAAGATGTGAAGGCACAGGATTATGTGAATTCCATCCGCAGGATTTTCGACCCGGAGGTAAACTGCCATAACGCAGGTATCTTCTATTGCATTAAGGGCGGTGAGGACTTTAACACAGGAAAGGGTTCCAAAGAGGACGTGGGCGCAAAGGCCGTGGACGATAAGACTTTAGAGATTACTCTGGTAGAGAGTCTGCCGTATTTCCCGCAGCTGCTCACATTCTCAAACGTGACTCCGGTTCCGGAGGCCAAGACAGAGGGGGAGAAGAATTCTTCCTATGGTGCAACAGCAGAAGAACTGTCGCAGTGCGGCCCGTTCTACATTACCGAATGGACCAGAGGCTCCAAGGTTGTTCTTAAGAAGAACCCTAACTACTGGGATGCCGAGAATATTAAGCTGGACGAGATTGAGATGGTGCTTGCACAGGATGAGAATACAAGACAGCAGTTGCTGGATCAGGGTCAGATAGACGTGCTTAGAAATGCGAGTGCGGAATATGTGAAACTGAAACAGAAAGAGGTAGATGCGGGTGAAATCCAGCTGATTTCAGGGCCTCAGCCAAGAAATGCCTATATCTGTTTTAACAACACAGATCCAAACGGCGTATTTACCAATGAAAAGATCCGTAAGGCGTTTGCGGTTGCATTTGACAGGGACGCATATGCAGAGCAGGTATTAAAGAAAAACAAAGCGGCAGACGGGGAGATTCCTCCGGGAACTGCAATCGGAGAAGACATCTTCCGGGATCTGTATGAAGGACCTATGGACGAACTTTTAAGCCAGGATGCAAAGAAGCTTCTTGAGGAGGGGCTTAAGGAAATCGGCAAAGAAGGAGAGACTTTGGAGATTACCTTCCTTCAGAAGAACTCCGACAATGAGACCAAGGTTGCCGCCGAGTATTATCAGGACCAGTGGCAGAAGAACCTTGGCGTAAAGGTAAATATCGAGACTGCTTCTGACAATTCTGCATTTAATAACCAGGTATCAAAAGGACTTTACCAGGTATGCGAGACAGGCTGGGGAGCAGATTATAACGATCCGATGACATTTATGCAGTGCTACATGACGGGAGACGGAAACAATCCGGCATTCTTCTCTGACTCTGAGTATGACGAGCTTGTGGAAGCATGTAAGACAGAGCAGGATCACAAAGTCCGCGCAGAGAAGTTCGCCCGTGCCGAAGAGATTCTTACGGTAGAAAAATGCGGTATTTCTCCGGTAACCTATATATACAGTAATGTACTTGTATCCAAAGGTCTGAAAGGACTTTATATAAACGGAGCAGGCGGACCGGCAATTGAATTCAGAGACGCATATGTTGAATAGATATTAGCGGGAGGTTTTTATCTCCCGCTGTATTTCAAAGAGGACAAATGGACAGGAGCTAAGAATGGTAAAATATATTTTGAAAAAAATTATTTACATGATTGTTACGTTATGGATTATCCTGACAGTCACCTTTTTCCTCATGTATTCCATGCCGGGAGATCCGACACAGGCATCTGCAAAGGTGCTGCCGGAGGCAGTGCAGAAAAACCTGGAGGCAAAATGGGGCTTAGATAAACCTCTTTCAGAACAATATGTGATTTATTTGAAGAATCTGATTCACGGAAATATGGGTGAATCTTATATGACGCCGGGGCTGACGGCTAATCAGGCGATTAAGGAGCGGTTTCCGGCCTCCCTGCAGCTGGGCCTGCAGGCAGTGGCGGTCAGCCTGATTCTGGGGCTGGTTCTGGGAATTCTTGCAGCGTTTAACAGAGGAAAATGGGTGGACTTTGTTACGATTTTTATTGCGATTCTTGGGGTATCGATTCCAAGCTTTGTGTTTGCGGCGCTGCTGCAGAAGTATGCGGCAGGCGGTATCTTTCCGATTATCGGATGGGTGACGGAGGGAATGGGGCTGTCTGAAATCTTCCGGTATACGGCGCTTCCTACAATGGCGGCGGCAATCAGCGGCATCGCAACGTATTCCAGGTTTATGCGTTCTTCGGTGCTGGATGTGCTTGGCGCTGACTATATCCTTCTGGCAAAATCAAAGGGCTGCTCCAGATTTCAGATTGTCTGGCGCCATGTCATGCGTAATGCGATTACGCCGATTATTTCGATTGTAGCTCCGCAGATTGCGGCAATCGTGACCGGCTCCTTTGTCATTGAAAGAATATTTTCGATTCCAGGGCTTGGACGCTATTATGTTGACAGTGTAAATGGACGGGATTATCCTATGATTCTTGCTACAACATTATTTTTCTCCATGATCTTTATTATCTGTATGGTGGGAATGGATATCTTGTATGCAGTGGTGGATCCAAGGGTGCGTAAAAGCATTATAGATGGGAACTAGGAGGTGCGGGAATGGCAGAGTTAAATAAAAGTATGACGGAGGATATGTTTCAGAGGCTTGGCGTGGATGAGCAGAGTTCTGAAACCCTGGTGCGCCCAAGCATTTCCTACTGGCAGGATGCAGTGAGAAGGCTGAAAAAGAATAAGGTCGCAATGCTGAGCCTTTTTTTCCTCATTTTTATGATTTTGATGTGTATTTTCGCACCGTATATTTATCCCCATCCATATAATGAGCAGAATATTGCGATGACCAATCAGGGGCCTACGGCAGAGCATATTTTCGGTCTGGACGACCTGGGACGGGATATTTTCGCAAGAATCTGGGTTGGAGGAAGAGTGTCTCTGACCATCGGAATTGTGGGGGCGCTGGTTTCTTTAGTTGTCGGAACTTTATACGGAGGGATCAGCGGATTCTGCGGCGGAATTGTGGATGACGTGATGATGCGGATACTGGAAATTATTGTGGGCATACCGTATATGGTAGTCGTGATTATTGTTTCGGTATTTCTTGGGAAGGGTATGACTTCTCTTATGATTGCCCTTTGTATGACAAGCTGGACCGGACTTGCGAGGCTTGTCAGGGGTGAGATTATTGAACTGAAAGAAAGTGAATATGTGATGGCGGCAAGGGTTCTGGGAACTCCGCCGTTTCGGATCATTACCAGACATCTGATTCCAAACACGCTTAGTATTATCATTATTAATACGACGTTTTCCATTCCGGGGTTCATCTTTTCGGAAGCGTTTTTAAGCTTTCTTGGTATGGGAATCCAGCCGCCTCTTACAAGCTGGGGAGCAATGGCGGCTCTTGGACAGCAGCAGATGACTTATTATCCACATGAGCTGATTTTCCCGGCTTTGGCAATTTCCGTTACGATGCTTGCGTTCAATCTTCTGGGTGACGGGCTTCGTGATGCGTTTGATCCAAAGCTGCGCCAGTAACAGGAGGTATCAGGATGAGTGAGTATTTATTAGATATTGAAAATCTGAAGGTTTCTTTTCATACATACGCAGGAGAGGTACAGGCTGTGCGGGGAGTCTCCCTTAAGGTGAATGCGGGAGAATGTATTGCGATTGTGGGGGAATCTGGTTCAGGAAAAACAGTCACCTCTAAGGCGGTGCTGGGGCTGATTGCCGAGCCGCCGGGAGAGGTCAAAAAGGAAAGCCGGATTCTGTTCGAGGGGAAAAATATTCTTGATTATACAGAGAAGGAGTGGAGAAATTTTAGGGGAAAGGATGCGGCAATGATTTTTCAGGATCCCATGACATCCTTAAATCCCACGATGAAGGTGGGAAAACAGATCATGGAGAGTATTCTGCTGCATAATAAAATCAGTAAACAGGAGGCAAGGGAGCGTGCAATCGAGCTTTTACGGCAGGTAAATATCCCCAATCCAGAGGACCGGCTCAATCAGTACCCTTATGAGTTTTCCGGCGGAATGCGGCAGCGGGTGGTGATTGCGATCGCATTGGCATGCAACCCGAAGCTTATGATTGCCGATGAGCCTACGACAGCGCTGGATGTGACGATCCAGGCTCAGATTATGAAGCTTCTTAAGGAGATTCAGAAGAATAACAATACGGCCATTGTCATGATTACCCATGATCTTGGCGTTGTGGCGGGTATGGCAGAGTACATTACGGTTATGTATGCGGGCTGTGTGGTGGAATCCGGGAAAGTGGAGGAAATTTTTCACAATCCATGCTCCTTCTGGGCCGCCAGAGCCAGGGCGTCCACCCCGAACCCGGTCAGCAGCCGGGCCAGCCGGCACACCGGCAGGCCCATCACA
>CAJULU010000049.1:0-1361 GCA_910587575.1 uncultured Dorea sp. | reverse complement strand
CAATATGGAAAACGAAAATAAATCAGAACTTCAGATTATTCCGGGAACTCCGCCGGACCTTATTATGCCTCCAAAGGGATGCGGTTTTGCAAGCAGATGCAGATATTGTATGGGAATCTGCAAAGAACAGTCTCCTGATTTTACCTACGTGTCCGAAACACATAAGGCGGCCTGCTGGCTGCACCATCCCATGGCAAAGAAAGTGCTGGGGACAGAGGATATAAGGAGGGTGTTGGAAAATGAGTAACGGGAAGCAGGACGTACTGGTTCATGTGAAGGACATGAAGAAATATTTTAATATCAGAAATAAAGGTGTGTTAAAAGCCGTGGACGGAGTTTCGTTTGATATTTTCAAAGGGGAAACACTGGGACTGGTGGGGGAGTCCGGCTGCGGAAAAACCACATGCGGACGAACCATACTCGGGTTATATCCTGTTACAGAAGGAGAAATCGAGTATGAAGGAAAGAATGTAACGAATTTAAAGAAGAATGATCAGATCTGGTTTAAAAAGCGGGCGCAGATGATATTCCAGGATCCCTATGCATCTCTGGATCCCCGTATGACGGTGGAGAGTATCATTGCGGAGGGAATGGAGAATTTCGGTCTGTATCAGAAGACGGAGGAAAGAAGAGAGAGGATCTATGAGCTTCTGCAGCTGGTAGGGCTCAATAAGGAGCATGCGTCAAGATTTCCCCATGAATTTTCCGGGGGACAGAGACAGAGGATTGGGATTGCGAGAGCGCTGGCGGTTGACCCGGAGTTTATTGTCTGTGACGAGCCGATCTCTGCGCTGGATGTTTCCATTCAGGCGCAGGTGGTCAACCTTCTGATCAGGCTTCAGAGGGAACTTAAGCTCACCTATCTGTTTATTGCCCATGATCTGTCGATGGTGAAGCATATTTCTGACAGGGTGGGTGTGATGTATATGGGGCATATTGTGGAACTGGCCTCCAGTAATGAATTGTATGCCAATCCCCGGCACCCGTATACAAAGGCGCTTTTAAGTGCGATTCCCATACCGGATCCGGAAAAGGAAAACAGTAAGGTGGTACTCCCGCTGGAGGGGGAGGTGGGAAGCCCGATCAACTGCGGGCCGGGCTGCCGGTTCGCAAGCAGGTGCAAGTCTGCAACGGAAAAATGTCAGACACAGACACCGGAATTAAAGGAGATAGAACAGGGACATTTTGCTGCGTGTCATTTATTCCAATAGTGAGCAGATGGATGCAGTGCATTGCTTTGGCGAGGGTTATGGAAACGATACCGTTTATCCATAGCCCTCGGATTTTATATTGCGGGCAATCAGATACAGCTTTGACGCTTAAAAAATTTTCATAAAAAAACCTCCCATTTTACGGGGAAA
>CAJULU010000048.1 GCA_910587575.1 uncultured Dorea sp. | reverse complement strand
ACTGCTGCCTCCCGTAGGAGTCTGGGCCGTGTCTCAGTCCCAATGTGGCCGGTCACCCTCTCAGGTCGGCTACTGATCGTCGGCTTGGTGGGCCGTTACCCCGCCAACCACCTAATCAGACGCGGGCCCATCTTACACCACCGGAGTTTTTACCACCGGACCATGCGGTCCTGCGGTCTTATGCGGTATTAGCAGTCATTTCTGACTGTTATCCCCCTGTGTAAGGCAGGTTGCCCACGCGTTACTCACCCGTCCGCCGCTCAGTCACAAAAATCTTCATCCGAAGAATCAAATCAAAGTGCTTCGCTCGACTTGCATGTGTTAGGCACGCCGCCAGCGTTCATCCTGAGCCAGGATCAAACTCTCGTCTAAAAAGCTTAGGTTTGGTTTTCCACAAACCTTAGCGTTTAGACGCTTCGCAGTTCTTAGCGAGGTTCCCCACGAGCTTAGAACTGTCGAAGCATCCTTTAATAATCAAGTTTAATCAAGGTCAAGAAAAATGCTTGCTTTTCTTTTCCCGTTATTACTGTTGATAAGGTTGATATTGAACTTTAAAAGAAATTTTCCACCGATCAGCATAATAGCCAACTAATAGAAGTAATCCTCTTCATCCAATATCACGTTCCAAAATTTCTCTCAAGAAATTTTCAAGGTTGTTGTCTATTGTTTAATTATCAAGGTTCTTTGTTGTTATCTTTCTTGCGACAGCTATGTTAGTTTAACATATATTCTTTTGCTTGTCAACAACTTTTTTATGATATTTTCAAAACTTTCTTTCGTTGCTTTGAAAATTTTTCCATCACATACCTGCGACGGTTATTAATATTATCACCTTTTATTTTTAGTGTCAACCCTTTTTTCACATTTTTTCGTCAATTTTTTCTGTACTTATGTCTGTTCAATGAAGAATCTGATTACAGGGGGGAGATTACAAGCTGAATCAGCTTAGCAACATCGGTGTGTTGAAAATCAAAAGCCTGCTCTCCGCCAAAATGATTTACGCCCATGAATCTTTCACATTAATTTTCCGAACCATTCCACACAATTTAACTACTAATAATAAAAAGACTATCAGGAATTCCTGACAGCCTTATATTATAAAGATTATAAAGCGGAGAAAGAGGGATTTGAACCCTCGCGCCGGTCACCCGACCTACACCCTTAGCAGGGGCGCCTCTTCAGCCTCTTGAGTATTTCTCCGAACGAGATGATTATACTAGACTTAACTTGCTATGTCAATCATTTTTACCATTTTTATATTTTTTTTACTATTATAACTAGATATCAGAGCACTTTTATGATATTCTTAGTATATTAATAATAAATCTTTACACATATTACAAAAAGGATGGGGGAGTAGTAATGAAGAAAATGAAAATCGGCAGTAAGTTGTTATTGTCATTTCTGCTGGCCGTACTGATTTCCAGTCTTGCCGGAATCGTCAGCATGTTTCTGCTGAAGCATCTGGACAGTACTTATGGAACCGCCTTGACGGATTACGGATTTCTGCAGGGCGATATCGGAAAGCTTGGTATGGATTTCCAGGCACACAGAACAACCGTGCTTTATCTGATACAGGAGACAGATCCTGCCAGACGTGCAGAGTTAAAAGATGAATTAGAAACTTCCGTCAGCAATATAGCCGAAGATCTGGAAGAGCTGACGGATTCCTGCACTCTGAAAGCCGATAAGGAATTCTGTGCCGATCTTCAGAGCCTGATGGACAGCTACTCTGAAGCCCGTGACGAGACAATCCGTATCAGTGACCGCTCCTCTGAAGAAGCAACCGATTATTTCGGTGCCAACGCAGCTCCTCTGGCAAAGGAATTAAGCCAGCAGATCAGCACCCTGCTTTCTGACAAATCCGCAGCAGGGAATACCCAGTCAACCCAGCTTAGCAGACAGACGAATATTTCTCTGATTGTCATTATTGCAATTCTTCTTACAGCAATTGTATTGTCAATTCTGATTGCAGTAAAGATTACCAACAGTTTTGTCAGACCTCTCAAAGAGATTGAAGACGCCGCAGATGAGATGTCAAAAGGTAATCTGCATGTATCTGTTTCATATACCAGCCACGATGAACTGGGCCAACTGGCAGACAGTATCCGTAAGATGACAGAAAACATCCGTGTTATCATCAAAGATATTACCATATGCCTTACAGAAATGGCGAATGGTAATTTTAATATTCACAGCACAGCGAACGATTCCTATCAAGGCGATTATATTGCCATCCATGATTCCATTTCCCGCTTACGCGGCAATATGAGCAATACCTTATCCGAAATCAATCATGCGGCCGGAGAGGTAGATTCCGGCGGCCAGCAGGTTTCCAACAGCGCCCAGGCGCTTGCCCAGGGTACAACGGAACAGGCATCTTCCGTAGAAGAACTGGCGGCATCCTTTAATGAGATATCCAATCAGGTTGCAAACACCGCAGAACATGCAAAGATAGCAAAGCAGGAGAACCAGTATACACATGACCAGATTGAAGTATGCTCTTCATATATGAATCATATGCTGGATGCCATGCGGGCAATTGAAGAAAAATCCCATGAAATCCACAAGGTAATCAAGGCGATTGAAGACATTGCTTTCCAGACGAATATTCTGGCGCTGAATGCCGCAGTGGAGGCCGCAAGGGCCGGAGAAGCCGGAAAAGGATTCGCCGTAGTTGCAGACGAGGTACGAAGTCTGGCTACACGCTCCCAGGAAGCTTCCAAAAGTACGGCCACACTGATTGATGATACGGTCAGCGCAGTTGCACAAGGCACACAGCTCTCCAATGATACGAACAAGGCACTTCATGACGTCATTCTGAGCGCACAGAAGGTATTAGAAGAGATGACATTAATCTCTGATGCCACAGAAGAACAATCCGACTCCATTGCACAGGTAACCATAGGCATTGATCAGATTTCCAGCGTTGTACAGACCAATTCCGCTACTGCAGAAGAATCGGCCGCATCGAGCGAGGAACTGTCAAGCCAGGCTGACCTTCTTAAAAAGCTGGTTTCACAGTTTAAACTGGCAGAATAACCTTTCTATCATAAAAAGAGATGTGAAGAAACCTTATCTTTTCTCCACATCTCTTTTTCATCCGTCAGCTATATTTCTGAATCGTCTTCTGCACCCGCCCCTTAACCAGAGCAGCAATCTCTGTAGTCTTCATATCTTTATATTCCTCATAATATAAGGGCTTCAGAAAATGAACCTGCACTGTAACCGGACTGATACTATTCGTATCAAAAGGTTTGAATGCGTCAATCAGAGCCACCGGAACAATCGGACATTTCGCCCTGGTAGCTGCCTTGAAACTTCCACCTTTGAATTCCTGCACCTCATTCCCATTCTTTGAGCGCGTCCCCTCAGCAAATATAATATAATTTCTTCCTTCCATTACCTCTTTTGAAACATTTGCAATTACTTTCATTGCCTGCCTTACATCATCCCGGTCCAGCATATAGGCTTTCATACAGGCAAAAACCTGCTTCAGGAACTGTATGTGCGCAACCTCCTGTTTTGCAACAACGGAAAAAGGCTTCGGGCATGCCGCCACAATTGCCAGCACATCATATAACCCCTGATGGTTGGGAAAAAACATAAAACCGCTCTCTGTGGGGATATTCTCCTGCCCATATATCTTAATCGTTACGTTACCGCCCTTGTTCGCACGTCGTACAATGAATTTCAACATCTTATAATGCTGTTCTTCCGTATATTTCTCAACATGTGATGCATGATAGCACAGTCTGATCCACATAAATGGAACCAGAAGGATATTGCGCAGCACCATATACAGTATTCTTTTCATACGTCCTCAATACTCCTTATCACTGCTTACTATTTCCTTCCCATTTTACCATATATACGGAAATTTACCAGCTTTATTTTTTTAGAAAACCATACCTATGATCCATCACATCCGGTTTTTATCACGGTTATAATCCTGGTGTTCTTCAATAAACCGGTCCGCTGCCATCTTCGCCCGGATTCTGGAATAATTTGCCTTTCTAAAATAAATATCTTCATTTTCCTGTGAAATATAAAGAAAATAATTATACATACTCTGCTTCAGATATTCATTCTGAACTTCTTTCCATTCCGGATCATCCAGATCAACCTTTGCGATCTCTGCGGCCCCATCAATGGACATTGTCTCATACATCAGATAAAAGAAATCCTGCCTGTCTGTATTCTTCCATTGTTCAATATCATATTTTGCGATCATCACATCCGGCCTTGAAAATGAAAAGCCGATATACATCACAGAAATCACCACAATGATATAATGAAACAGCGGAAATTTTTTCTTATAGATGTTCACAACCATACCAATTATAATCAATGCCAGAACAATCAGAAACCACAGTACAAGAATCCTCAGAAATGTAAGATTATATTCATCGACATACATTTTCATTCTATATGCCGAGGAACCGATCATCACAAAGGTACATCCGCACATGATTGTAAGAACAATTTTCAAGACGATATTTTCCCGGAACAGATACATACACAGCAGTATTATGATAAAATTAATGATACTGACAAACAGTAATTCCCAGAAACCGCCTCTCGCATACTCTGCATATGTTACATATTCCGGAAGCCCCGCCCGGATCCCCAGGAACAGATACATAATCTGTATCGCACAGTATACCAGATAGATCAGGCTGACGATACTTGTAAAAGTAATTCCGATTACAGGATCAAAAAACTTCATTTTACGTTCTCTTCCTTCTGGAAAATTATACCGGCAGAGAGCGGTAAAAAAAGCATATGGCAGAGTAAAACCCAGAATAAATGTAAAACTTATCCAGAATATCGTAGAGAAATTAATATAACTCAGAATCTCTCCAAACAGCTTTGAAAACATAATATCAGAACTCAGCAGAAGCGGCAGCGTCACACATAAGATTCCCAACGCTACAATCAATCCTGTCACTATGGCAATCAAAGTATTATTTTTTCCCACATTCTTGTTTTTACTGAAAAACCATCCCCCATGCCAGTAAGGATAAGGCACAGACTGTATCGTTGTTCCCATGAGAATAAAGATACGCTGGAAATATGCCGGAAAATCCCATACCGTATCATTATAAAACTGATGGATCATGAACACCATAAATAACAGCAGGATACCGGTAATGTTAAAAATGTGCATAAAGGAAGAAGTCGTATACGCTGATGAAAGGCCCAGGAGCCCCATCCCGATCAGATAAGGAAGCGAATTCTTCATAATACGGTATTGAATCTTCTTCATAAACAGTACAGCAAACAGAATCGTTGCTCCCACGCAGACAGGGAATGTAATCCCCGATATATTCTTATAAAGGCAAAAAGTAAAGATCAGACCATAAACCAGGCTGAATCCTCCAAAATATTTATAGTTGTCACGGATCTTTACTATTAACATATTTTCTTTCATGAAATCACACCTCCATCATTCTTTCTGGTTCTGCTCCTCAGGCTGATACTCGATAATATCCCCCGGCTGGCATTCCAGTTCCCGGCAGATTGCTTCCAATGTGGAAAATCTCACAGCCTTCGCCTTATTATTCTTTAAGATTGAAAGATTCGCAGGAGTCAGATCAATCCTTCCCGCCAGTTCCGTAAGTCCGATCTTCCTTTGCGCCATCATCACATCAATATGAATCTTAATTCCCAAAGCCTCACCCCCTATATCGTCAGATCGTTCTCTTCCTTATAATTCACTGCCTTTTCAAATACATGAGCCAGTACCTCACAAAACAGAGATGCTATAAAGAATACAAGAACAATCACACCTGTTGCGGGTGTGGGAAGAACACATAGTTTAATGAAAAACATTACGGTGATACACAGGCTCAGAACTGCCATTGTGTTCAGGCTTCTCACATTGTCATAGACAAAACAGGACTCCTGTATAACGGTCTTCATCATCCTTCGAAGCTGCCGGATGATCAGAATCCCGAAGATCCCCGATGCTCCGAAGACGGCAAGCATAAACAGGAAATACTCGTTAATTATGCCAGAATAATATTTCCCAAGAAACTTTAAACTTAACGGAAGGGTAAAGAAAACAATCCATCCGCTGTAAAACATGACGTCAAGCACAAGCTTCGTAAACCGGATCAGCCGTTCATTCATAGATCACTCACATCCTCTCTCCTTATTCTTTTGATTACTATATCACGTTTTTTATCGAATATCAATATTATTTTATTGATTTTCAATAATTTATTTAGATATAACGGCATACTTATTCTTTACACAATCCAATCTTACTGATATAATATAACTATCATTATAAACGGCATTTTTGAAGAGAGGTGAGAATATGCCATCCGGAGCAGATATCATTAAGGATTCAGTCAGCGAATTTTCCAGATTACAAAGATGGATGATATCAGTAAAAGATAAGGATCCAGACACATATGACTCCATGCATGACAGATACATTGAATTAAAAGTAACTCTTTCCAGCTTAGGAGTGAATCTGTCAGAACTTGACAAAATCAAAGAATAACGAAAGAAACAGGAGAAATCAATATGAATAAAAATATTAATATGGAGCAGCTTAAGCAGGATGCCGTCGATATCTTCCACCAGGGCTTTGCATGCTCCGAGTCCGTAATCTATGCCATCCGTAAGAACTTCGATCTGGATATGTCCGATGACGCAATTGCCATGAGTTCCGGTTTTCCCTGGGGGCTTGGTGGAGGCGGATGTATCTGCGGAGCGTTGGCCGGCGGAACCATGTGTATCGGATATTTCTTCGGACGCACAACCCCCGGCGACCCGAAGATCGGAAGATGTTTTGAACTTACCAACGAACTTCATGATTATTTTAAGGAGACTTGCGGCGGGACATGCTGCCGTGTGCTTACCAGAGGGATGGAGAAAGATTCACCGGAACGAAAAGCACAGTGTACCCGGTTTGTAACCGCCACAGTTGAAAAAGTAGCAGAGATCATTATAAGAGAACTTTAAGAAAAGGGATGCCGTTGGCCGGCATCCCTTTTCTTACTTATTTATCTTCTGACTGCTCCTTCGGATCATGAGTCTCGATATATTCAATTAAGTCAAGAATCTTTGTGTCACTCATACCATTCAACCTAAGCTGTCTGATTAAATTCACAATCTCTTTACCTGTCATTCTCCTCACCTGCTTTCTGAAAAATAACGTTTAGCTGATAATTTCATTATATCAATAAGTAATTTACATGTAAAGGCTTAATTATCTCCTTCCTCTATATCGCCGTCATTCTTTTCCATGCTTTCTTCATCCTCATCGCCCTTCCTTACCTTAGCGATGCTTGCCACAATGTCCCCTTCCTTCAGATTGATCAGCTTCACCCCGGAAGTAACACGTCCAAGCACAGAGATACCGGAACATTTCATACGGATCACGATTCCCTCTGTATTAATGATCATAATCTCATCATCATCATTGACAGCCTTTACTCCTACTACATTTCCCGTCTTCTCCATGATCTTATAGCATTTGATTCCCTTGCCGCCCCGGTTCTGACAGGTAAATTCACCAATCGGGGTACGTTTTCCCATTCCCTTTTCAGACACGATCAGAAGTTCGCTGCCCTGGGAACTTAACTGCATACCAATCACTTCATCCCGGTCAGACAGGTTCATTCCCCGGACCCCCATGGAATTCCTTCCAGTAGCCCGGACGTCCTTCTCATCAAAACGGATACACTGTCCAAACCTGGTCACAAGGAATACCTCCTGATCACTGTTGGTATACTTCACCTCAATCAGTTCGTCCTCTTCCCGGAGCGTAATTGCTGCAAGTCCTGTCTTGCGCACAAATGCATACTCCTTAATAGGCGTCTTTTTCACAAGACCTTTCTTCGTCGCCATGAACAGATATTCCCCGTCTCTGTACTCATCAATCGGAATCACGGCGCTGATCTTCTCTCCCGGCATCAGCTGCAGAAGATTCACAATCGCCGTCCCCCTGGAAGTACGGCTTGCCTCTGGAATCTCATAACCCTTCATCCGGTACACCCGTCCGGTATTGGTAAAGAACATAATGTAATGGTGGGTATGCGTCATAAACAGTTCTTCCACATAATCCTCTTCTAACGTCTGCATCCCCTTGATGCCCTTACCGCCCCGGTTCTGGGACTTAAAGGTATCATTGGACATACGTTTAATGTATCCTAACTTTGTCAGAGTAATGACTACATCCTCCTTCGGAATCAGATCTTCCATAGAGATGTCAAATTCATCGAACCCGATGGACGTACGCCTGTCATCACCATATTTATCCCGTATGATAATAATCTCTTCTCTGATCACGCCAAGCAACAACTTTCTATCCGCCAGAATGGCCTTCAGCCGGCCGATCTGTTCCATCAGCTCGTTATATTCCTTCTCAAGCTTCTCTCTCTCCAGACCTGTCAGAGCACGCAGCCTCATGTCCACAATGGCCTGCGCCTGGACATCCGTCAGCCCGAACCGTTCCATCAGTTCCGACTTGGCAGCCTGTACCGTCTGTGATCCTCTGATAATGCGGATTACTTCATCAATATTATCAAGTGCAATCAGCAGTCCTTCTAAAATATGTGCTCTCTCTTCGGCTTTATTCAACTCATACTGTGTACGCCTGGTCACAACTTCTTCCTGGTGACGCAGATAATGATTCAGCATTTCCAACAGATTCATGACTTTCGGCTGATTATGGATCAGAGCCAGCATGATCACGCCAAAGGTATCCTGGAGCTGGGTATGCTTATATAACTGATTCAGAATGACATTGGCATTCACATCCCTGCGAAGTTCAATGACCACCCGCATCCCTTCACGGCTGGACTGGTCGCTCAGTTCCGTAATTCCGTCAATCTTCTTATCCTTTACAAGCTCCGCAATCTTCTCAATCAGCCTGGCCTTATTCACCATGTATGGAAGCTCGGTCACCACAATCCGGCTCTTTCCATTAGGCCTAGATTCAATATCCGTAACCGCACG
The DNA here is from genome assembly GCA_910587575.1 of uncultured Dorea sp. GTDB lineage: Bacteria > Bacillota > Clostridia > Lachnospirales > Lachnospiraceae > Sporofaciens. The sequence goes on along the minus strand of CAJULU010000048.1, from coordinate 26,633 downwards.
GACACGGATCTTTCCTCTCCCCGTGCGGTATGCCTCCTCGATTCCCCGGGTACCAAGTATCATACCTCCTGTTGGAAAATCCGGCCCCTTGATAATCTGAAGAATCTCTTCAATGGATGTCTCTGCCTTGTCCTCAATCTGATTGTCAATGATCTTTACCACCGCATTAATGACTTCGCACAGATTATGAGGCGGGATGTTGGTGGCCATGCCAACCGCAATCCCCGATGTTCCGTTCACCAGCAGATTCGGAAATCTTGCCGGCAGCACAGTAGGCTCTTTCTCCGTCTCATCAAAGTTAGGAACGAAATCAACCGTATTCTTGTTGATATCAGCCGTCAGTTCCATAGAAATCTTACTCAGCCTGGCCTCCGTATAACGCATGGCTGCAGCGCCGTCCCCGTCCACGGATCCAAAATTCCCATGACCGTCCACCAGCGGATAACGGGTGGACCACTCCTGGGCCATATTCACCAGTGCGCCATAGATGGAACTGTCTCCGTGAGGATGATATTTACCCATGGTATCACCGACAATACGGGCACATTTCCTATGCGGCTTATCCGGCCCGTTGTTCAGTTCAATCATGGAGTAAAGAATTCTTCTCTGCACCGGCTTCAGACCGTCCCTTACATCCGGCAGCGCGCGTGATGCGATCACACTCATGGCGTAGTCGATATAGGAGTTTTCCATCGTTTTTTTCAGATCCACTTCATGAACTTTATCAAAAATATTATCTTCCATAGTCACTGCTCCTTATCTATACGTCCAGATTCTTTACATACTTCGCATTCTCTTCGATAAATTCACGTCTTGGCTCAACCTTGTCTCCCATCAGAGTCGTAAAAGTAAGATCAAGTTCTGATGTCGTCTCCTCATCCATCGTAACTTTGAGAAGAATCCTGTGTTCCGGATCCATGGTCGTCTCCCACAGCTGTTCTGCATCCATCTCTCCGAGACCCTTGTAACGCTGAATCTTGTTGTTTCCGTCACGCCCCACATCCTTCAGTATTCCATCCAGTTCTTCATCACTGTATGCATACCACACCTTCTTATTCTTCTCCAGTTTATAAAGGGGCGGCTGTGCCAGATACACATATCCTTCCTTGATCAGATCAGGCATAAAACGATACAGGAACGTCAGCAATAAGGTACTGATATGAGCTCCGTCCACATCGGCATCCGTCATGATAATTATCTTGTGATAACGAAGTTTCGAAATGTCAAAATCGTCATGGATCCCTGTGCCAAATGCCGTAATCATTGCCTTGATCTCCGCATTTCCGTAAATCCGGTCAAGCCTGGCTTTCTCCACATTAAGAATCTTTCCCCGAAGAGGAAGGATTGCCTGGGTAGCCCGGTCTCTTGCCGTCTTCGCAGAACCTCCGGCAGAATCTCCCTCAACAATATAGATCTCACACTTCGTCGGATCCTTATCAGAACAGTCCGCCAGTTTCCCCGGCAGAGACATTCCGTCCAGAGCCGACTTCCTCCTGGTCAGTTCTCTTGCCTTCCTCGCAGCCTCCCTGGCCCGCTGTGCCATGACCGACTTTTCCACCGTAAGCTTTGCCACGGTGGGATTCTGCTCCAGGTAGATTTCAAGCTGCTTACTTACCACACTGTCGACCGCTCCCCTGGCCTCGCTGTTGCCCAGCTTCTGTTTGGTCTGACCTTCAAACTGGGGATCCTCAATCTTAACGCTGATAATCGCAGTCAGCCCTTCCCGGATATCCTCCCCGGACAGATTCTGTTCACTGTCTTTCAGCAGCTTATTTTTTCTCGCATAGTCATTAAACGTCTTCGTCAGTGCATTACGGAATCCCACCACGTGGGTTCCGCCCTCCGGCGTAGTGATATTATTCACAAATCCATAAGTATTGTCACTGTAAGAATCGTTGTGCTGCATGGCTACCTCGACCGATACCTGATTGACCATCCCCTCGCAATAGATAATATCCTCATAAAGAGCCGTCTTGCTCCGGTTCAGATAAGCAACGAATTCCTTGATACCGCCCTCATAATGAAATTTCTTTTCAACCGCACCTTCCTCTGGCCTGTCATCTCTGAGCACAATCTTAAGTCCCCGGGTCAGAAATGCCATCTCACGGAAGCGCTGTTTCAGCACGTCAAAATCAAATACCGTATCTTCAAAAATCGTGTTGTCCGGTAGAAACACAACCTTCGTCCCGCTCTTTTCCGGCTCACATTCCCCAATGACCCGGAGTTTTTCCACGACTTTTCCACGCTCATAACGCTGCTTATACACTTTTCCTTCATGGCAGATCTCAACCTCCAGCCAGTTGGACAGGGCATTTACTACGGATGCCCCCACTCCATGAAGACCGCCGGACACCTTGTATCCCCCGCCGCCGAACTTTCCGCCGGCATGAAGCACGGTAAATACCACCTCAACTGCCGGAAGCCCTGCCTTATGGTTAATGCCCACCGGAATACCTCTTCCGTTATCCTGAACTGTCACCGAGTTATCCTTATTAACGGTTACAAGTATCGTATCACAGAAACCCGCCAGCGCTTCATCCACGGAATTATCCACAATCTCATATACAAGGTGGTGAAGCCCGCGCGATGACGTACTCCCGATATACATGCCCGGACGTTTTCTTACTGCCTCAAGCCCTTCCAATATCTGAATCTCATCTGCACCATACTCATGCTGTACCTTCTCTGTACTCATTCTTCTCCTCCTAGTTTTCATTCGTCACCTGCCCGTCATGGACATGGAACACTTTGTTTATAGAGAAACGATGATTCACAAAATCCTCTACCCCTGTACAGGTAATAAGCGTCTGTATATCATTAATACTGTCTAACAGATAGTTTTGCCTATGTTTATCAAGTTCAGACAAAACATCGTCAAGTAATAAAACAGGTGTATCCCTTGCAGAGCGTTTTACCAGTTCAATCTCAGACAGTTTCATGGAAAGTGCGGCAGTCCTCTGCTGGCCCTGGGATCCGAAACGCCTGATATCCAGATCTCCCGCCATAAAGCAGATATCGTCCCTGTGAGGCCCCACCGATGTACTCTTTATGCGTATATCTCTTTCTCTGTTTTTCGATAATGCTTGTTCTAACGTAAGACTCCCGTTGCTGGGTTCATAGATGACCTGAATCTCTTCCCGTCCACCAGTCAGCTTTCGATGTATCGAATCGATGATATCATTGATCTCCCGTATAAATTCCGCTCTTCTCTCAATAATTTTATTCCCATACTGAATCAGCTGCATATCCCAGATCTCCAGCGTATCCAACAGATGACTGTCGTTCTCCGTGCGCATATCCTTCAGAAGATGATTCCTCTGATTCACAATCCTGTTATAACTGGAAAGATCGCTGAGATATACCTTGTCAAGCTGAGATAACTCCATGTCAAGAAAACGTCTCCTCTCAGAAGGCCCGTTCTTAATGATATTCAGGTCCTCCGGAGAGAAAAACACGAGATTTACGATGCCGAATAATTCACTTGCCTTACGGATCGGCATCTTGTTAATGGCAATCCCTTTGGATCCATTTTTTTTCAAATGCATATCAAGCTGGTATTCCATACCGTTTTTTTCCACAACCGCCTCAATATGTGACTCATCCCGCCCAAAACGGATCAGTTCCCGTTCTCTGGCCCCCCGGTGGGACTTTGTGGTTCCGGAAAGATAGACTGCCTCCAGAATATTCGTTTTGCCCTGTGCATTATCCCCATAGAATATATTGGCTGCATCATCAAAATCAAGTTTTAAAAGATCATAGTTCCTGTAATTCTTTAACTTTAAAGACTTAATCTTCAATTTTCACTTCTTCCCCGTTAAAAGTGATCACATCCCCGGCATATAATTTGCGTCCTCTTCTGGTCTCCGTCTCCCCGTTCACTCTGACAGCCCCTTCAGAAATAACTTCCTTGGCCTCTGCCCCGGATCCGGCCAGCCCGGCGGCCTTCAGCGCCTGCCCGAGCTTAATGTACTCATCTCTCAGTCTGATAACATCCATTTCCTGTTCCTCTCTAAACAGCCGCATTAAAATTCACTGGCAGAATCAGATAAATATAACTTTCCTCATCATCCTTGATAAAACAAGGCGCCTTTGCATTCATCAGATACAACGTCACCTCTTCGTCCTCAATGACACGCAGAGCGTCAATCAGAAACTTAGGATTAAAACCAATCAGAAGATCCTTTCCTTCTTTACTGATAAAGATCTCCTCATTCATGGAACCAATCTGCGACTTGATCCGAAGTTCCATCACCTCATCCCCGATATTGATGATGATCGGCTTCTTATCCCCTTCCTTTACCAGAAGCGTCGCCCTGTCAATACAGTTCAGTAACTCTCTTTTATTGATTCTTACCTTTGTCTCGTAATCATTAGACAGCATCTGGTCAATCTTGAAATATTCCCCTTCGATCAGCCTTGACACAACCACCGTATTGTCGAACTCGAATACAATATGATTACTGGTATAAGAGATGGAAACCATGCTCTCAGCCTCTCCGGACAGAATCTTGCTGACTTCGATCAGTGTCTTGCCTGGAACAATCAGTTTCTTATCACTCACTTCATCCCCTAATTCAATCCTGCGGATTGAGATACGGTGGCCGTCAAGAGAAATCACCCTCAGCACATTGCTGCGGATCTCAAATAATTCTCCCGTCATTAATTTGTTGCTCTCCGTATCTGCAATAGAAAAAATGGTCTGTCGTATTACTTCTTTCAAAGTAAACTGAGATATTTCTATAGATTCATCTTTCTCAACAACAGGAAGATAGGAAAATTCCTCTCCCGGTTTTCCAGACAGGTCAAACTTCGCTTTCTCACAGGTAATCATCATCTGTAAATTCTCATTCGTCTCGATTCTGATCTCGTTGTCCGGAAGTTTGCGTACAATCTCGGAAAAGATCTTTGCATCAATGGCAATCATGCCTCTTTCCACAATCTCTCCTTCAATGTCCGTCTGTATTCCAAGTTCCATATCATTGGCTGTTAACCGGATAATATCATTCGTAGCGTCAATCAGGATGCACTCCAGTATAGGCATCGTAGTCTTAGAGGGGACAGCCTTGGATACTATGCTGACTCCTTTTGAAAGATTTGCTTTGCTGCAGATAATCTTCATATGTGTAAAACTCCTTTCGGGCGCAGACGGATGTATCTATCTATCAGAAATTTCCGTCTCCTTCTTATTAGGGGATGTGGAAAAGTGGAAAACCACTTCCACCCCAGGATTTAACAGTGTTTCCGGCAATCATAACTGTGTGGATTGCGGTGAGACAGACTGTGGATGTTGTGGTGAAAACTTTTCTAAAAAAACTTTTTTGTTTCTTTGAAAACAGTTTTCCAGATGTTTTTCCACGTTATCCCGAAGTTGTCCACAATGTTATTCACATTAAGCCGGATTAATCTTTTTCATAATAATACTGATGGTATTATGAAGTGTCTCATCCTTCACAATGCCTTTCTCAATCTTTTCTACGCCATACTTGACTGTAGAATGGTCTTTTCCGCCAAGTATGATCCCGATCGCCTGAAGCGGCGTCTCGGTCAGAGTCCGCATCAGATACATACAGATCTGCCTTGGAACCGATATGGCTGCGCTTCGCTTATTTCCTTTTAGGTCAGCGATAGTAATATTAAAATGGTCAGAAACAATGTCAAGAATCAGTTCCGGTGTCACTACTCTGTTATTATAAGAAGAAATAATATCTTTCAAGGCTTCGGCGGCCAGCGGGATATCAATCTTCTCCGGGTTGTTCAGTTTATAGAGGGCGATCAGTTTATTGAGTGAACCTTCCAGTTCCCGGATGTTGGATTTGATATTCTCGGCAATGTAAGTCAGCACTTCTTCCGGAATATGATATCTGTCCAGATGGTCCAGTTCAATCTTCCTGCGAAGGATTGCCATACGTGTCTCATAGTCCGGTGCAGAAATATCTGCAATCAGCCCCCATTCGAACCGGGTACGAAGTCTTGCCTCCAGTGTCTCGATATCCTTTGGAGGTTTATCGCTGGAGATGATGATCTGCTTGCCGGAAGTGTGCAGATGGTTAAACGTATGAAAGAATTCTTCCTGTGTACTTTCCTTTCCGATAATGAACTGAATATCATCAATCAGCAGGACGTCATTGTTGCGGTATTTGTCACGGAACTGAGCCATGGCAGACTCATTGTCCGCAGTCTTACCTTTCTTAAGCGCTTCAATCAGTTCATTGGTAAATGTCTCGCTGGTAACGTACAGAACCTTTTTCTTCGGGTTCTTATTCAGAATAAAATGTGCGATTGAATGCATCAGATGGGTTTTTCCAAGTCCTACGTCTCCATACAGGAATAATGGGTTATATACCTCGCCCGGTGATTCTGCCACTGCAAGGGAGGCCGCATGTGCAAAGTTATTGTTCCCTCCCACTACAAATGTGTCAAAGGTGTACTTTGGATTCAGTCCTGCCTTCTCACTGGCGGTTCTGGTCCGTTTTTTATGGCTTGCATCTAAAGACATACTCTGAATCTCGCTGATTCTGGAATCATCCTCAGATACAAATACGACTTCATAATCAATCCCTGTAATTTCAGAAATACATACTTTCAGAGGGAGAAGATATTTTTTTTCAATATATTCTACGCTTGCATTCATATTCACCAGTATGAACACGGTATTGCCAATAATCTCATATACCTTCAGCGGCTGGATCCAGGTGGTAAACGAGACGTTGGACAGTTCATGCTCTACCCTTAGATGTTCGATAATTTCCGGCCATTTTTCATTCACAATATCCATTACAGTAAACCCCTACTCTCTCTAAAATACCTTTTCGGATGGTATTCGTATCCAAATATACATGATAACCCCAGTTTTGCTATCTTAATTATTTTACATCAAAAAGGGAAATTAAGCAATCTCAAATCAATGTGGAAAACGTAATTCACAGTGTAAAATTGTAATTTTCAAGGAAAACAAGGGTTAAAATATTTATTTCCACGGCTTTTCCACAGAAATTTGAAATGTTATCCACAATTTGTGGATAAATAAATTTAGAAAAATCCAGGAATAGCTTGACTCAGAGGCATTTTTTCTATATAATCAAGGCTGATGTCTTAGGAAAATTTGTAGGGGATTTCCCTTAGTATATAAGGAGGTGGATATCTATGAAAATGACATTCCAGCCAAAGAAGAGACAGAGGGCTAAAGTGCATGGATTCAGATCCAGGATGAGCACAAAAGGCGGAAGAAGAGTTCTTGCTAACAGAAGAGCAAAAGGAAGAAAAAGATTATCAGCGTAGGCCGCATATATGTGGCCTTTTCTTCTATAAAAATGGGATAATCGAATCTGGGTGAAGAAGTAAAGGAATTATTGAAAAGATCAGGAGAATCGGTCAATGAAGTATTCCGAGTCATTGAAGAAGAATGAGGATTTCCGGAACGTCTATGGAAAAGGGACATCCTGTGCGAACAGGTATCTGGTAATGTATGTGCTGGAGAACGGGTACGGCAGGAACCGGCTGGGAATATCTGTAAGTAAGAAAGTGGGAAACAGCATCGTAAGACACAGACTGACGAGATTGATCAGAGAAAGCTACAGGCTGCACGAGGAAAGATACCGGTGCGGGCTGGATATTGTTGTAATAGCCAGAGCAGGTGCAAAGGGAAAGAATTATCATGAGATTAACAGCGCCATGCTCCATCTGGGACGTCTTCACGCCATTCTGGACAGGGAGGACGTATGATGAAGAAAATTCTGTTAGGTTGTATCAGATTTTATCGGAAATATCTTTCGGCTCTGAAGGGATATTCGTCCTGCATCTATTATCCGACCTGCTCTCAGTATGCCATTGAGGCAATCGAGAAGTATGGTGCGTTAAAGGGAACGGCTCTGGCGGTGTGGCGGATACTGCGCTGTAATCCGTTTGCCAGGGGAGGGTATGACCCTGTACCCTGAGCAGGATATGGAACAGCAGCCGGAAGATTCTGTAATTTGGAAAAGTAATCCTGTTCCTTTAAGGAATCTGGGTTAAATAATAGAATACATTGGAGGAATGAGTATGACATTTAGTTTATTGACAGCAGCCAACTGGCCGATTATTGGCCAGATTTGCTGGTTACTGGGTAAAGTCATGAACTTTATCTATACAATACTGGATAATGCTCTGCCGAGCGATAACGGTCTGGTAGGGTTATCCATTATCTTATATACGATTTTCGTATATACCCTGATGTTACCGATGACCATCAGCCAGCAGAGGATGCAGAAATTGTCTGCCGTGACGAATCCGGAGGTTCAGGCAATCCAGAAGAAGTATAAGAACAAAAAAGACCAGGCTTCTATGATGAAACAGCAGGAGGAGATCCAGCAGGTATATGATAAGTATGGAACCTCTATGATGGGCGGATGTCTTCCTTTTCTGATTCAGATGCCGCTGCTTCTGGCTTTGTATCCGGTTATTTACGATATGCAGACTTATGTTCCGGCAATCAAGGATGCTCCGGCAAGCGTAAATCAGTTTCTTACAATCCCGGATATGGCGGTTTCGCCGATCACGATGATCAGAAACAGCGGTTCCTATGGTATGGCGCCGGCTGTGATTATTATTACGGCCATTCTGATTCCTGTACTGTCAGGTCTTACACAATACTTAAGCGTTAAGATTTCTCAGGCGATCTCCGGTACACAGATGGACAAAGATAATCCGATGGCAAGTACCATGAATACCATGAATGTGACAATGCCTCTTTTTTCTGTATTTATGGTATTTTCGCTTCCGACAGGTATCGGAATCTACTGGGTATTCAGTGCGGTGGTCAGAATCGTCCAGCAGGTAATTATCAACAAACATCTGGCTAAGATTTCCGTGGAAGAACTGGTTGAGAAGAATAAGGAAAAAGCTGCGAGGAAGCGTGAGAAGCGCAGTGAGAAGGCAGAGAAGATCAATGCCATGGCACAGACGAATACAAGAAGTATTAAGGATTCAGCCAGCAGGAATGTTTCGGGAATGAGTGAGAAGGAAAGAGAAAAAAGAATAGAACAGGCAAGGTCACATGCAGAGAATGCCAGGGAAGGAAGCCTTGCGGCAAAAGCGAATATGGTTAAAAAGTTCAATGAAAATAATTAGGGGGCGTTATTCGTGGAATTTATTACAGTTACAGCAAAGACTCTGGATGATGCAATTACGGAAGCATTAATTCAGTTAGGAGTGACGAGTGATCAGTTAGATTATCAGGTAATAGAAAAGGGAAGTGCCGGATTCCTTGGAATCGGAATGAAACAGGCGGTTATTAAAGCGCGCAGGAAAGAGGAAGTGAAGGAAGAAGAGCCGGAAATAGAACTTCCCAAGGTAGATATTTCTCTGGTTAAGGAGCCTGTAAAGAGAGAGGAGAAAAAGGAATACCGGAAGGAAAAAGAAGGATCCAGAAAGGAAAGCGGCAGGAAAGAATCACCGAAGAAGGAGCATGGTAAGAAAGATTCGGCAAAAAAGGAACAGAAGAAAAAAACGCCGGTAAAAGAGCAGCCTGTAACGGATATACCAGAGAGAAAAGAGGAACCGCTTGCAAAAGTCGAGGATCGCACAATAGAGGCATGTGAGAAGTTTGTACGTGACGTACTGACAGCCATGGATATGGGGGATGTGAAGATTACATCGGTGGTGGATGAAGAAGGAGCGCTTTCCATAGATATGGAAGGAAACAATATGGGAATCTTGATTGGAAAGAGGGGACAGACTCTGGATTCTCTTCAGTATCTGACCAACAGGGTTGCCAATAAGATGCAGGACGGGTATGTGCGTGTGAAGCTTGATACCGAGGATTACCGCAGAAGAAGAAAAGAGACTCTTGAGAATCTTGCCAGAAATATAGCCAGCAAGGTGAAGAGAAGCAGGAGAACTGTGCCGTTAGAGCCCATGAATCCTTATGAGAGAAGAATCATTCACTCTGCATTACAGTCGGATCCGGCAGTTTCCACACATAGCGAGGGTGAAGAGCCTTATAGAAGAGTGGTTGTCACTCTGGTACGTAATAGATAGAATGAGTAAAGATAGGGGTGTAACGGACCCCTATTTTTTCATACCAGGAGGGAATCATGGAAGATCTGCATAATACTACGATCGCAGCAATCGCTACGGCCATGAGCGATGCCGGAATCGGAATCGTGAGAATGAGCGGTCCGGATGCATTTGCCATTGCGGACAGAGTCTACCGGGGAAAAAAGGAGAAGAGGCTTTCAGAACAGCAGACGCATACCATTCATTATGGATATATTATGGACAAGAATGACAGGATTGATGAAGTTCTTGTTATGCTGATGCAAGGACCCCGCAGCTATACGGGGGAGGATACGGTAGAGATTGACTGTCATGGAGGCGTATATGTTGTAAAAAGGATTCTGGAACTTTTGATTGAAAATGGAGCAAGGCCGGCAGAACCGGGGGAATTTACAAAGCGGGCTTTTCTGAACGGAAAGATGGACCTGTCACAGGCAGAAGCAGTGGGGGATCTGATATCTTCCCGGAATCAGTATGCGCTGCAGAGTTCAATGAATCATTTAAGAGGAAATATCAGAAATAAAATCTGTGAATTAAGAAATGAAATCATTTATCATACGGCATTTATTGAATCCGCACTGGATGATCCCGAGCACATTAATGTGGACGGGTACGGGGAAAAACTGGGGAAAGCAGTGGAAAAGATGATGAATCAGATTCATGGCCTGATAGAAACCTATGATAGCGGAAGGATGATAAGAGAAGGAATCAGAACCGTAATTCTGGGGAAACCGAATGCTGGAAAATCATCACTTCTGAATGCACTTCTGGGTGAGGAGAGGGCAATCGTGACAGAGATTGCGGGAACAACCAGAGATATTCTTGAAGAGCATATAAATCTGAAGGGAATCTCGCTGAATGTGACTGATACTGCCGGAATCCGTGATACGGAGGATCTGGTGGAAAAAATCGGGGTAGAACGTGCACAGGATTATGCAGAACAGGCAGATCTGATTCTGTATGTGATAGATGCGTCGATGCCACTGGATGAGAATGACCAGAAGATCTTCCATATTATACAAGGGAAAAAATCGGTGATATTATTAAATAAATCAGATCTTGATGTGGTTGTAAAAGAGGAAGATGTCAAAAATAAATATTTTGCAAGTGATCCTTCAATTTTTGCTTCTAAAGAAATAATGGAGTTTACAATACCAGTATTAAATGTATCTGTAAAGGAAAAAATGGGAATAGATGTTCTGGAAGAAACGTTAAAATCTCTATTTTATGAAGGAAATCTTTCATTTAATGATGAGATTTATATTACCAACGTACGTCATAAAACTGCTCTTCAGGATGCGTTTTCTGCATTGGAGAGGGTGATGGAGAGCATTCATTCCGGTATGCCGGAAGATTTTTATTCCATTGATCTGTTAGATGCCTATGAATCTCTTGGAAGAATCACAGGAGAATCCGTTGGTGAGGATCTGGTGAATGAGATATTTAGTAAATTCTGCATGGGAAAATAAAATGAATTTCTGATAAGAGGAGTTGAAATGGAAAATTCTGTATGGATAAATGAGGATGGATATGATGTGGTTGTGGTCGGAGCAGGACATGCAGGTTGTGAGGCGGCGCTTGCTGCTGCGAGGCTTGGATTCCGAACTATCGTGTTTACCGTAAGTGTGGACAGTATTGCTCTTATGCCCTGTAATCCGAATATCGGGGGGAGTTCCAAAGGCCATCTTGTGAGGGAGGTAGATGCTCTTGGAGGAGAGATGGGGAAGGTGATTGACCAGACTTTTATTCAGTCGAAGATGCTTAATAAGTCAAAGGGGCCGGCGGTTCATTCACTCCGTGCGCAGGCAGATAAAGCGAATTACAGCCGTACTATGAGGCAGGTTCTGGAAAGACAGGAGAATCTGGAAATTAAGCAGATGGAGGTAGTCAGAATACTGTCGGAAGAAGGAAGGGTGACGGGGGTACAGACTTTTTCCGGAGCGGTTTATCCCTGTAAAGCGGTGATTCTATGTACAGGAACCTATCTTCGTGCACGTTGTATTTACGGGGAAGTCAGTACCTATACTGGTCCAAATGGATTGCAGGCAGCGAATCACCTTACAGACTCGCTGAAGGAACTTGGAGTAGTGATGTACCGTTTTAAGACGGGGACACCTGCGAGAATTGATAAGAACAGTGTGGATTTCAGTAAGATGGAAGAACAGTGCGGAGATGAAAAGGTGGTTCCGTTTTCTTTCACTACCGATCCGGAGAAGGTTCAGATTGACCAGGCGTCCTGCTGGCTGACTTATACCAATCAGAAGACGCATGATATTATACGCAGGAATCTGGACCGTTCTCCTCTATTTTCTGGTATGATAGAAGGAACGGGGCCAAGATATTGTCCTTCTATTGAAGATAAGGTAGTAAAATTTGCAGACAAGGACAGGCATCAAGTGTTTATAGAGCCGGAGGGGCTGGAAACGAATGAAATGTATATCGGCGGAATGTCAAGTTCTCTGCCGGAAGATGTTCAGTATGCAATGTACCGGACCGTACCTGGTCTGGAGAATGTGAAGATCGTAAGAAATGCATATGCGATTGAATATGACTGTATTGATGCGAGACAGTTAAAACCATCTCTGGAATTTCGTAATATAGAAGGATTGTTCAGCTGCGGTCAGTTTAACGGAAGTTCTGGATATGAGGAGGCGGCGGCACAGGGATTAATGGCAGGAATTAATGCGGCGAGGAAAATCCAGGGGAAGGATGCTGTCATCTTAGACCGGTCTGCAGCTTATATCGGAGTGCTGATTGATGATCTTGTGACAAAGGAGAGTCATGAGCCTTATCGGATGATGACTTCCAGGGCAGAGTATCGTCTGTTACTGCGTCAGGATAATGCAGATCAGAGACTGACGAGAATCGGGTACGAAATCGGACTTATATCGAGAGAACGGTATGAAAAGCTTTTGAAAAAAGAAGAATGGATACAATCTGAGATAGAGAGAGTGAAACATACAAATGTTGGTACATCGGAAAAAGTTCAGAATCTGCTGAAGGACTATGGAAGCACGCCTTTAGGATCTGGTTCTTCTCTTGCCGAACTGATTCGTCGTCCGGAGTTGTCTTATCGGGCTTTGAGTGAGATTGATGCGAAACGGCCTGAAATTCCAGATGAGTTAAGAGAAGACGTGATAGATCAGGTAGACATATTTATCAAATACGAAGGATATATCAGCAGGCAGAAGAGACAGGTTGATCAGTTTAAAAGATTAGAGAATAAGAAGATACCAGAGGATATTGATTATGATCTGATTAAGAGTCTCCGGATAGAGGCGGTTCAGAAGCTGAAAGAGTACCGGCCGGTTTCTGTCGGACAGGCATCACGGATATCGGGAGTATCTCCTGCAGATATATCTGTACTGCTGGTTTATATGGGAAATGAAAAGCAGATTTAAGATCTGAAAAATAATTCTGGATTGTGTGGTGTATATATGGTTCGTTTAATAGAAGAAAAGATGCGAGAAATTCATGTTGAATTGGATGAGCGTCAGTTAAAGCAGTTTTATAGATTTTATGAGCTGCTTGTTGAATGGAATAAAGTAATGAATCTTACGGGAATTACAGAGTATGAGGAGATTGTGGAGAAACATTTCGTGGACAGCCTTTCTATCGTAAAGATTCTGGATCTGAATGGTGTTGGGAAGATACTTGACGTAGGAACGGGAGCCGGTTTTCCTGGAATCCCGTTAAAGATCGTATTTCCTAATAGTGAAGTGATATTGCTGGATTCTCTGAATAAGAGAATCAGATTCCTGGATCATGTAATTGAAGAGTTAGGTCTTAAGGGGATTCATACGATACATGGAAGGGCTGAGGATTTTGCAAGAAAAGAGAACTACAGGGCGCAGTTTGAACTGTGTGTATCAAGGGCGGTCGCCAATCTTGCCACGCTCTCGGAATACTGTCTTCCATATGTAAAAAAAGGTGGTTTATTTATTTCCTATAAATCAGGAAATATTGATGAGGAAATATCAGAATCAGAAAAGGCGGTTTGCGTGCTGGGGGGACAGATTGAAGAAGTTGTAAAATTTCAGCTTCCGGGAACGGATATTAACAGAGCATTTGTGAAGATAAAAAAAATAAAAGATACGGCAAAAAAATATCCGAGAAAATCAGGAACTCCTGCAAAGGAGCCAATCAGATAGAAGAGGGACAGTTGGAAAATCAGTGTATTAATATTTCCGACTGCCCCTTTTCATTTTCTAATATTCATTTTCTAATATTCATCTTCTAAAAAAATATTTACTCTATTCATAAATTCACATGGCTTTTCTAATTGAGGAAGCTGTCTGGCTTCATTTATTGTTTCAATTTCTATGGATGGCATAAGTTCATGGTAAATGTCTGCAATTTCACTGTTATTTTCTTTTTCACCGCCTGTGATAAAGTATATGCTATTTGTAATTGATTTAAGGCAGTGCTTCAGATTTATGGTGGTATAGTGTCCATAGATACTTGCAAATAAATATTTAGAACCAGTGTCCATGTGGGCCGTCTCATAGTAAGTGCTGATTAAATCGTGGTCAATGAGATCGGAATTGTAAAAGTAATGTTCATTAAAAAGTCTGTATGTATTGTCTCTTCCGGTGAGTATATTATATATGAAAGTGCCGATGACAGGAAGTTGTAGTATGCTGATAAATAGTTTACTTCGTTTATCGGGAATCTTTGATAGTTTTTCTATATCGGGCGGATTGACAAGTATCAGTTTGCGAATTACTGCATTTTGATTATGACAGGCTGCAATGGCAAATGCACCGGATTCTCCAGTGGCAAGAATATCTGTTTCTTCTCCAATAACCTGTTTGATAAAGTCGTTGATTAATTGTACATAAAGATAATTCGTATATGTGATGTTGGGTTTATCAGATCTTCCGCATCCTAACAGATCAACACGATAGACTGTATTCGTTTTAGAAAGATCTTTTAAAACTTTATTCCATTCGTGGCCGGAACTGTAAGTGTCTAAATCATGAAGTAAGAGAAGCGGATGGCCGGAACCTGTTTTTTTATAATAGATTTTTCCGAATTTCCAGTTATAATAAGAACCGGATGTGTTGGACAACAAGTTGTCCATAGTTGCAGAGAAATAAATAAACTTATTAATGATATGAATTATAAGTGTAGTAAAACCTGCCAATGTGGTAAGACTTAAGAGTTTCTTTTTCCAATTCATGCGAGCACTTCCTTCCATAATAAGATGAATATTACGTTTAATTTATTATACTATAGATTTGGATTGAAGTAAATGTTTCACGTGAAACATTTTGTTTATAGAAAATTAGAAATAATATTGTTATATTAAAATGAAAATGGGGTTGTGGATTGTTTTCTAAACCTGCAGGGTATTTATAATAAAATTTTTTAAAGTATGAATGCAAAATATAATGTAGTGTTTGAATTGCTGCTGTATATGTAAAATATGGGAGTAAAATTGTTTTATAGCATAATAGAAAAAATATTTGTATGTATTGATTTAAAATATAATTGAAATAGTAACTTTGAATATTGAAATATCAATTGAAATTGTAACTATAAATATTGAAGTATCAATTGACGGAAATAATATAAAATATAATTGAAATTGTTTGGTCGAATTGTATTTAGGTATATCTATGAGGATGCTGTGGTTTCTATTATATAGGTCAGTGAATCTGTTTGGCAATGTATAATCAGAGAATACACGATGATGCATACTTTGTGAGGTTAGTGAATTCTGTCTGGTAAGCATACAGAGCACACCATGATAGATGTTCTGATAGGTGGGTGGACTTTGCAGATTAGATATACTTAAAGGTATATTGTGATGTATGCTATCCGGGCGGGTGGATTCCTATCGGTAAGGTATACTTAGAAAATAGCTTGATGTATACCCTCTATGCAGATGGATTTTGTTTAGTAAGGTATACAAAAAGGGGCACATCGTGATGCATGCCCTAACGGACGCACACTTTGATATACCTTAATAGACGGAGTCCACCCGCTTGTTAGGGCATGCATCACGGTGTACCCTTGGTTATACCTTACTGGACAGAGTCCAGTCTATCTATCCAGCGGACATTTATTATGATGTGTCTGCTGGATATGCATTATTGGACGAAATGTTCTGATATGTCGAAATATGAATTTTATTTTTATCTTGAGTGCATTTTATTAGATAATACTTAATTACATGAAAGATATAAATTATAGTGAGTGTTTTATATATACAATTATTCATCAATATTAATTAAAGAAAACTGTACCTATGTCGTTTTTTGTAAATGAAATTAAAAATGCTTTTAAATATAAAGTGTGTATATAGTAAATGTTCTGTGTATATTACATGTTACTGGAGTCAAAATCCATTTAAAAAATTGTCGTAATAATAATGAAAAAAGTGTTTCAGTGATTTATCAATGAAATTACTTTGATTTTTATACATTTTTCATAAGAAGTAATTGTAGATAGGGGAATCCTAGTACACCGAATAATAAGTGACCAGCCATATAACTTGCTTGATTTTCCATCTGTGTCGTTGGCCTACACTCCGTTTTGGTCTGCACTAAACGTATGTCGCTGGCACAGCACCGTCAATCAGCATAGCGCCCACTATGCCTTATTCCTCTGTCTTACATATGAAAGATCATCCCTGCGTCATATGACTAGGAACTTGTTTTTCGGTGTACTAGCATTATTGCATTTAAATAATGAATTTTATGTAGTAAATTTTTAATGTTTTTAGAAACAATAGAAACAAAAAATAATATATATGACTGCTGTTGGAAGGAAATGTTTCACGTGAAACATTTCCTTTATTAAAAGAATATTGTATTAGTTTTAGATGTTGGATTTTTTAAAATATAAAGAAGTTAAATTTTTCAATAAAGTCCTTTGTTTAATGATTCAAAATTACAATGTAGGATATATATCATAAAGGTAAACAGGAAAAGATTGTATATGGGTGAATTATGCTGGATAATTTTAATTTATATAAAATTGATTTCATGTTATAAAAGGATTTTGTTTTGATGTAAATTTTTATTGAATGATTTAAAATGTAAAATGATATTTTTGGGGTATTTTGTTGTTACGGTTGACGTTTATCATTAGTTATATTATTTCTTTTTATTCCAATGCTTGCTGTAAGATGTCATTTTGAATATAAATCATGTATTGATAAGGATAACATGAAAAATATACTTTTAATATGAAAGCTAAAAAACTTTCTTTGATAAGTTTATTTACATAATAATTAAACGACAGAACAAACATGCAGATTTATGCCATTTGAATGATGATTTAATTAAAAAGGTGGATACAAGCATATAAAAGGTAAATGTTATGTGAAGAAAATTGTAATAAAATCGTAATCTACATAAAAAAGTCACATTTTAGGTATATGGCTGTTTACAAAATGTTTCACGTGAAACATTTTGTAAGTGGTAAAATTTTCATTTTTAGTCAAAAAATATTATCAACCGAAAAACAATAACCAAAAATCATATGTTTCACGTGAAACATTTATATAAAACATAAAATATAGTTTATAAATAAAACATTTGCTAGATATGTAGAAAGAAAAGTGTTATACTATTTTCAATGAAAAAGAAAGGTGATTATAGATGGGAAGAATTATAGCAATTGCCAACCAAAAGGGCGGCGTTGGCAAAACAACTACTGCGATTAATCTGTCAGCATCTCTTGCTGAAAAGGGTCGAAAAGTTCTTGCTATTGATATGGATCCACAGGGAAATTTGTCAAGTGGACTTGGTTTAGATAAAAATACAATAGAGGGAACTATTTATGATATGATAATCGGTGAAGCTGATGTGGAGGAAGTGATTCATAAAGATACGATCGAAAATCTGGATATACTTCCTTCAAATGTGGATCTTTCAGCAGTTGAAATCGAAATGATTGATGTAGAAAGCAAGGAGTTTGTAGTAAAAAATGCGATTCAGAAGGTAAGAGATAACTACGATTATGTAATTATTGACTGCCCACCGTCATTAAGTCTCCTTACGGTAAATGCCATGACAACTGCGGATTCCGTACTGGTTCCTATCCAGTGTGAGTATTACGCACTGGAAGGTCTGAGCCAGCTGATACATACTGTGGAACTGGTGAAAGACAGATTAAATCCGGTATTGGAGATAGAAGGCGTAGTATTTACAATGTATGATGCAAGGACCAATTTATCTTTACAGGTAGTGGAAAACGTAAAAGAAAATCTGGAACAGAATATTTATAAGACGATTATTCCGAGAAATATAAGGCTTGCAGAGGCGCCCAGTTATGGGACTCCGATTAATCAATATGATCCAAGATCGTCAGGAGCAGAGAGTTATATGAGACTTGCCGAAGAAGTGATAAGCAGGGAATCATAAGGGGAGGATATAAATGGCGGTAAAGAAAAAAGGACTGGGAAAAGGACTGGACAGTCTGATTCCTGATAATAGGGGGTCAAAATCTACTACAGAAACAGAAATACTATCGAAGAATGAATCAGAGTCAGATGAAAATTCCAAAGAACAGACATTAAAAATAAATATGGTAGAACCCAATAGAGAACAGCCGCGGAAGAAATTCGAAGAAGATGGTCTGTTAGAGCTGGCGGATTCCATTAAACAGTATGGTATTTTACAGCCGTTACTGGTAAAAAGAAAAAAAGATTATTACGAGATTATAGCTGGAGAGAGAAGATGGAGAGCAGCCAAGATTGCCGGACTCAAAGAAGTACCGGTCATTATTAAGGAATATTCGGATCAGGAAATTGTTGAGATCGGGCTGATTGAGAACATCCAGCGTGAGAATCTGAATCCTATTGAGGAAGCCATGGCATTCAAGAGGCTTCTGGAAGAATTTAATCTAAGACAGGATGAAGTTGCCGAAAGAGTATCAAAAAGCAGGACGGCTGTTACAAATTCCATGAGGCTGCTAAAGCTGAATGAGAAAGTCCAGCAGATGATTATAGACGACATGATTTCAATGGGACATGCCAGAGCTTTACTTGCGGTCGATAGCAAAGAACAACAGTACATACTTGCCAATAAGATTTTTGATGAAAAGCTGAGTGTAAGAGAAACCGAAAAATTAATTAAGGATATTAAAAACCCAAAGAAACCGAAAAAGAAAAAAGAAACAGAAAATCCATTTATTTATAAGGATATTGAAGAAAAGATGAAAGAGGTGATGGGAACAAAAGTGAATATCTCATCCAAAGGAAATGGAAAAGGCAGGATAGAGATAGAGTATTATTCAGATAAAGAGCTGGAACGAATGTTCGATATGATTATGAGTATACGAAGGGAAGAATAATATATGGAGAGTAAGATACTGGTTACATTAGGAATAGATCCGGCATTCATACTTTTATTCCTTTTAATTTTGATTGTTGTACTGTTTGTTTTATATGTAAACCTTACTGTAAAATATAATAAACTGCAAAGTAGTTATAATACGTTTATGAAAGGAAGAAATGGGAAAACTCTTGAAGAGAGTCTGAAAGAAAAATTTGGTGAAGTTGATTCTATTCTTAAGATTACAAAGCAGAACAGATCTGATATTAAAGATCTGATGAAAAAATATGAAAAAGGATTTCAGAAGACAGGTATTGTAAAATATGATGCTTTTAACGAGATGGGTGGAAAGCTTAGTTTTGCAATTGCCATGTTAGATAAGAATAACAACGGATGGATCATGAATGCGATGCACAGCAGGGAAGGATGTTATACTTATATAAAAGAAATCATAAAAGGTGAGAGTTACGTGGAATTAGCCGAGGAAGAAGCAGAAGCACTGGACAAGGCAATTTTTGAAAATTATGAGATGGATGTTAAGGACGTCAAAAAATAATACTAAAAAATTATGAGGAGGAAAATGAAATGTTAGATATTAAGTTTGTAAGAATGAATCCAGATGTGGTAAGGGAGAATATAAAGAAAAAATTCCAGGATGAGAAATTACCTCTGGTGGACGATGTATTAGAATTAGATCAGAGGAATAGAGATATAAAGCAGGAAGTAGAAGGGCTTCGCGCAGAACGTAATACAATCTCCAAACAGATTGGAGCGTGTATGGCGCAGGGAAAGAGAGAAGAGGCAGAAGAATTAAAGAAAAAGGTACAGCAGAATGCAGAAAGAGTAGAAAGTCTGTCCGCAGAAGAAAAAGAGGTAGAGGCAAAGATTAAGAAAATTATGATGACGATTCCTAACATCATTGATCCTTCTGTACCGATTGGAAAAGATGACAGCGAAAATGTTGAAATACAGAAATATGGAGATCCTGTAGTTCCGGACTTTGAGATTCCATACCACACGGATATTATGAGCAGCTTCCATGGAATTGATCTGGAGAGTGCAGGGGAAGTTGCCGGAAACGGATTTTATTATCTGATGGGAGATATTGCAAGACTGCATTCGGCAGTGCTGTCTTATGCCCGTGATTTTATGATCGGAAGAGGATTCACATACTGTATTCCTCCTTTTATGATCAGAAGCAATGTTGTAACAGGTGTTATGAGTTTTGCCGAGATGGACGCCATGATGTATAAGATTGAAGGAGAAGATCTCTATCTGATCGGAACCAGCGAACATTCCATGATTGGAAAATTCATTGGAAAGATGTTGACAGAAGAAGAACTTCCGCAGACTCTGACCAGTTATTCTCCATGTTTCCGCAAGGAGAAAGGCGCTCATGGAATCGAGGAGAGAGGTGTCTACAGAATTCATCAGTTTGAAAAGCAGGAGATGATTGTGGTATGTAAACCAGAGGAAAGTATGAAGTGGTATGATAATCTGTGGCAGAACACGGTAGATCTTTTCCGTTCCATGGATATTCCGGTTCGCACTCTGGAATGTTGTTCTGGAGATCTTGCAGATCTGAAGGTAAAATCCTGCGATGTAGAGGCATGGTCTCCAAGACAGAAAAAATATTTTGAGGTAGGAAGCTGTTCTAATCTGGGAGATGCTCAGGCGAGAAGACTTGGAATCCGAGTAAAAGGAACAGATGGAAAATATTTTGCTCATACGCTCAATAATACAGTTGCTGCTCCGCCGAGAATGTTAATCGCATTTTTGGAAAATAATCTGCAGGAAGATGGAACGGTCCGTATTCCAGAGGTTTTAAGGCCATACATGGGCGGTGCAGAAACTCTTATACCTAAGAAATAAGCGGCACAAACAATGAAAAAAATTGCATTTATAAGGAAAATAATATGCATCAATATATGAATGCCATCGGATTTGGCAAAATTAATAACAAAAGAGAACTGAAAAAAATCTTAACTCAGGTGAGAACTTCATTTACACAGCATGATCTGATTGCTCAGGATGAAGAAATGGATATATGTGAATATCAGAAAGAGTATGGGGCCGGAATTGGAATATCAATGCTCGGTGACAGGGATATTCATGAGGAATTTGAAAAAAACTATTACTATCCATTTTTTCTGGGAACCGGAATTACCAGCCATGCAGATGTCTATATAGAAAGAAGAATGGACAGGGAAGCTTATGCCGGGATATGCGAGGATGTTAAGGTAGGGATTAATCTGATTTTTCATCTTCAGAATACGGTAGAATTACTGAAAGAACAGCAGAAGGCGAAAAGTTCTGTAAAATATAAGTCCGTTACTTTATCAGGATTGTGTAACGGAGGAACCATTCTGCTTCCAGTATTGAAGGATAAAGAGCAGGAAAAGCGGCAGAAAGAAGAAGTTCAGAATCGTATGATGCTTGTCAGTGCGGCAAGAACGGGAGATCCGGCTGCCATTGAAAGTCTGACGATGGACGATATTGATACATATTCAAAAGTATCACAGCGTCTGATCAGTGAAGATGTATTTAGTATTGTCGATACCTATATCATGCCTTATGGAATTGAGTGCGATCACTACTCGATTATGGGAGAGATACTGGAATTGCAGAGAATTACTAATGAGTATTCAAGAGAAGAGATCTATGTGATGCGGCTGGATGTAAATGAACTGATGTTCGATATTTGTGTGCCGGTTAAGAACGTAATTGGAGATCCGGCAGTGGGAAGAAGATTTAAAGGGAATATGTGGCTGCAGGGAAGAATTAATTTCTGAAAAGGGATTTAGAAAACAGGGTATAAAGCCGATGATATAATATAAGGCTTTATGCCCTTCTCTTTCTTATACCTTAATGGACGAAGTCCACCCGCCCGCAGGGCATGCATCACGGTGTACCCCTGGGTATACCTTAATGGACGAAGTCCACCCGCCCGCAGGGCATGCATCACGGTGTACCCCTGGGTATACCTTAATGGACGAAGTCCACCCGCCCGCAGGGCATGTATCACGGAGATATGCATTGAGGTGCCATCAGGTGTAAATATATGGAAAGAAAAGGGATATTGATTTTATCAATAAAATGTTCTAAAATATAGGCTAGGTTATAAGGCTTATGGAGAAGAAATAAGTTTCAGATAGATGACAAATAGATGGAAAGAAGAGATCATGTTTGAATAGACAGAAAAGAATCATAAAGAAAATGTGTGCCGCAGGAGTGGCTGGAATTATGGCTGCGAATGTGGTTACATCTGCGCCTTCAATCAGAAATTCGAAAACAATGGATGCGAAGATGTATCATACATCGGCAGAACACACCGATGGAGATGACGTACAGCAGGTAGTGGTTCCTGCAGTTCCTGTTGAATCTGAGACATCCGCTGTTTTAACAGATGGAGGATCTGGGAATCTGCAGGCGGCGTCAGAGGAAGGAAAAATTACGAATTCAGGTGAAACAGCAGGAAATCCGGATGGATCCGAAGAGATGGAAAGTACCGGCCAGCCAGACGGGACATTGACAGCAGAAAATCCAGGCAGTCCGGAAGATATGAATCATCCGGGAAGTTCAGATTCATCTGAAGGTTCGGAGAGTACACAGAATCCGGTACAATCAGAAAATCCAGGCAGTTCAGAAAATGGAGATGGGGAAGAAAACACTGATAATCCTGGAGAATCAGAAAATCCAGATGATTCAGATCATAATGGAGATGCAGAGAATCCAGATCAGCCCGGGAATAATAGTGGAGATGCAGAGAATCCAGATCAGTCGGGAGATGTAAATGGCGGTGGGGATATGGAGAATCCAGATCAGTCCGGAGATGTAAATAACAGTGGAGATGCAGAGAATCCCAATCAGCCTCAAGAGCCTGCAAAACCAGAAAAACCATCTATTCCCAATGCGCCGGTTGTACCGGAAAAGCCGGGACAGACTGATGATGTAAAGCCATCCTGGCCACTGGATCCGAAGTCAGGGACGGGTGGGAATGTGGGAAGTCTGATTGAAGATGTAAAGCAGTTTCAGCCCGAGCAGATTTCAGCGGAAAGGATTAAGAATGCCTCCCTTGTTATAGATCAGAAGCTGGTAAAACTTCCGAAACTTGTAGAAGACCATCGTTTCTGGACGGTAGCGAGAAAGTATGCCTTTGCTAAAGAAAATCTGATTATCCGGGAATCCGTCGTATCAGAAGATGAGGAAGAAGAAAGTATCAGAGCAGTTGGAAAACTGAGAAAAAATGGTCTGTTGTATATACTGAAGGAAGAGGCAAACGGATGGCTATATGTTGAATCTGGAAGAGTCCGTGGATTTGTCCGCTCAGAAGAGATTATAACAGGTGAAGAGGCAAACCCACAGTTGGAGGCATATCAGAAGAAAGCAAAAGAAAAAGCTGAAAAGCTGGAACAGGAATATACTGGAATTGAAGGAACAGCGCCGATGGCCCGTGAACAGCTTTCGTGGAAGGATAATGAAGCATTTACATATCTGAGAGCAACCGTAAGTCAGACAGTCGTAGAGAAAAAGTATGCTCTTACCGAAAAGGAAGCCGTGGAAGTGATGGAAGAGAAGGATGAAACAAGCCGGGTGACTGGTATTATTCCGGAAGGCGGTCTGTGCTACATACTTGAGGATGAGGGCGAAGACTGGGTTTATGTGGAATCTGGAAACGTAAGAGGATTTGTTAAAAACGATTCTATAAGGTATGGAGAGGAAGTTGACGAACAGATTCAGAAGGAAGAGGAAGATCATTTTTCACAGGCAGAAGAGATTATTAAGCCGGAAGAAAATAAGGCATGTTATTATACACTGACTTCTACGAAATCCGGGGTTCCAAGCGGAGAGATACGCAGATCCATGGTTGAATTTGCCGCTCAGTTTGTAGGAAATCAATATGTCTGGGGTGGAACCAGCCTGACAGAAGGAGCAGACTGTTCTGGATTTGTGCAAAGTGTCTATAAACAATATGGTTATGATCTGCCGCGTGTGTCACAAGACCAGGCACAGTATGGAACGAAAATTCCGGTAGAGGATGCTTTACCGGGAGATCTGATTTTCTATGCTAAGAATGGAAGAGTTTACCATGTCGTTATGTACGCCGGAGATGGTAAAACAATTGAAGCCATGAGTACAGATACAGGGATTGTACAGGCTGACGTGAGTAAAGAAAATGCTGTCTGGGCTACCAGAGTATTGACGGACAATGAATATGCAGGCGGCGGGATTGGGGAAGTGAACGCCACAGAGGATATGTATGGAAAGAATCTTGGTACATTTAAGCTGACTTATTACTGTGCCTGTGAACTTTGCTGTGATGTTGAGACCGGAATTACTGCCACTGGAGCACCGGTTGTGGAAGGCAGGACAATTGCTGTTGATCCCAGGGTGATTCCTTATGGAACCCAGGTAATCATAGGAGGGCATGTGTTTACGGCAGAGGATTGCGGCGGGGCGATTAAGGAGAATCATATTGATATCTATGTGAATGATCATGCAACAGCTCTTGCTCTGGGGGTCAATTATGCAGATGTATATCTGAAAAAGTAGCATATTGGGGAGAAAAACTGATGTTCTGTTGACAATTAGTTCAGAACATCGGTTTTATGTTGAGGATAAATTATGGCATGCCTTGATTATGTGGAGAAAACATCTGCTAAGGAGATTGGGCAATTAAACGGCCGGATTGATATCTTGGAATAAGAAAATGCGGATTTAAAGAAGGAAGTTGCGTAAAAGATTTGACATTTAATTAGTGGTGAAGTATAATAAAAAAATAATAGATGAGATATATTTAATATCTGTCGCTATTGATCAGTTGGATAGAGCAACCGCCTCCTAAGTACTCGGAGGTCGTCCACCAAAATTGAATAAAGAGGTTATATCAGTTGAATAAACTGTTATAATATACAAAGTGTCTCTGTAGCTCAGGGGATAGAGCATTCGCCTCCTAAGCGAAGGGTCGGACGTTCAAATCGTCTCAGGGACGCTAAGAGTGCTGGAAATCAAGGATTTCCGGCACTTTCTCTTTTTCAAAATTACATATGCATAGTTCAAATTGTAAAAATTCTAAATGCATATTAAGTGAATATCCTGCTAATAAGGTAATCTTGATAATTCAATTCGCCTTTGCTCCAGCTTGTGCAATTAAATTACTCAGCATAGATGTTAATTCAGGGGAGTCCTGTAGCAGTTGTACAATATTTGTAACCTCTGGCGCCAATTTCTTTTCTCTAGGTGGAGTGATTTTCCGCAGATCACAATTAGCATAAAAAGCCTCTTCAAACCTTTGGGCATTGACCTTTCGATCTTCATCAAGAATATGTGCATATACATCTGTAATCATATCAATCTGTGCATGTCCGGTATCGCCCTGTGTTGCTTTAATATCCCCTTTGTTTAATTTCAATTTGTAAGTCGTGCTTGAATGTCTGAGAGAATGAAAAACGACATTGGGAAGATTGAGTTTTTCTTTTAACTTATTAAATTCCTTCTCTATAACCCTGGATTCGCATGGTCTGCCATTGGGTAAAGCAACGACCAGGTTATAGTCGTAATATTCATCGCCAAAGAACGATTTTACCTCTTCCTGTTCTTCTTTCCACTTTCTCAAAATATAGGCAACTGTTTTAGGGGTTTTTAAGATCAAATTGGTGCTGGTTCCATTCATCATAGAAGGAAAGACCTGAATAATATCTTTTTCATCCATAAACTGTCTTGCATCCTTGGATACTCTTGAAAGTTCCTGCATAATAATTACATGTGCATCGTCAGCAGCTATATCAGTATCTGAGATGTGAACATTGTCCCACTGAAGGCCAATGATCTCACCCAAACGCAAAGAACATGCAAATGCCAGATTCATGGCTATATATAATTTTGGTTCTTTGCAGCCATCCAGAGCAGTACGAATCATTTCAGCATCCCAAATCTCTCTTTTCTTGTAACTGGTCTTTGGACGATTAGCCATTGGAAAAGGATTCCTTGAGATTATCTCCCATTTTACAGCTTGATCAAAAGCACACCTTAAAACTTTGTGGATACTGTTAATAACACCAGATGTTACATACTCAGATCTTGGTTTCATATTTCTTTTCACCACTGATTTTGCTTTTTTAAGGGGCTGATAGTATTCATCAACTACTTTCGGAGTGATACTTTGTATTAATAAATCACCAATGAATGAAACCAGATAAGGAGAAAACTCAAAATTTTGTTTAAGACAATAGACACAAGAATGTGGAGTGAATATTTTCTCTGGAGGTAACAGAAAATGGCAAATATATTATTTGAGGAACTGGGCGGCAAATA
>CAJULU010000047.1:13699-35686 GCA_910587575.1 uncultured Dorea sp. | reverse complement strand
CTTCTCTTGATAATATGAGTCT
The DNA here is from genome assembly GCA_910587575.1 of uncultured Dorea sp. GTDB lineage: Bacteria > Bacillota > Clostridia > Lachnospirales > Lachnospiraceae > Sporofaciens. The sequence goes on along the minus strand of CAJULU010000047.1, from coordinate 35,664 downwards.
ATTTAGATATTGACTTACACAAAATGACCTCTGAAGCATGGTATTATTCCACGGGAAACTTATTTCGCTTGTTGCTTATACCAGAAATATAATTCATATCCACATCATAGAATCTGGCAAGTTTAATCAAAGAATCAACAGGAATACGGGTTTTGCCATATTCGTAGTCTGCATAAGTCCGCTGACCGATATTTAAGATATCTGATATTTTAGTTTGAGTAAAATCGTTATCTTCACGTAAAGCACGGATACGCTCTTTGTAGTCCATAGTCTCACCTCTGAAACATTGTATCTTAGAGTCATAAACGCTATTGACAATTAGAGTTATAAACTCTAAAATCTTTAGAAGAGGATAAATTAATGTAGGATGAGGATAGCGATATTGAAATATAATGTGCCAAAACCAAGTGAAATATGTATGTCAGCGGAACAGTTGCAGAGATTCTTTGATTTTTTTATGGGTGACGTTTTGGATTTTTATGAGGAATACACGATAAATCTTACTGAGGAAGAGCGGGAGAGGTTCTTTCGGGGTAATCCGGATTTTATGATGGATGTCAGGGGAGAGTGTGAAATGGAATGTGATAGGATGGATTTGCTGAAGGAGAGAATTTTTAAGGAGATTATGAGGAAGATTAGTGAGTTGGAGGAGAGGCTTAAAACGCAAAATAAAGCCATTATATAGAACAAAAAATCAGAGCCTGTCAGACCGCATAAATAAATCTGTCAGACTCTTTTTTTCATATAAACCACTCATCCCTGCCTTGGCAGCCTCTTCTGAACCGCCGTTATCTGGGTGATACTTCTTTAGCAAGTCCTTATATTGCTTTCTGAGTTCATCCAATGTCTGGACTTGTTACATTTCATATTCTTTGGTCGGAATACCAAAAGCAGATAACTTATTTTTGATAACCTTTAGTTGATAGTCAAGCTCCGAGTTTTCATAGTCACCATTTGCTTTTTTTATGCACTGCAAATCGGTATATTTGTCAATCATTGTTGTGATTAGTTCTTTTTCAGTCATATCTTGTACCATCTTTTCACCGCCTTTACCACATTGTTTTCGTGTTGAAATTACTATACACCCAAGATGAGTGTATATCTATTTGGAAAAATGCACTCATAATGGGTGTACAATACACTTACAAGGTCAAACAAAGGAACCCCGGCAATCTTTCAAAACTGTAAGATAACTGCAAGAAAAACCGATACTACCGACCGTTCGTTTCTGGTAAGATAAGACTGACAGGAAAAAATTCCGGAAGCATTCACGACAGAAGGGAGAGACTATACATGAAGGACTATATCCGGGTATGTGATGTTGAAAAATATTATGGCAATGCCTCGAATGTAACCAAGGCCATTGACCGGGTCAGTTTTACTGTGGCCCAGGGAGAGTTCATGGGAGTGATGGGGGCCTCCGGCTCCGGGAAGACCACTTTGCTGAATCTGTTGTCCACCATCGACCGGGCCACGGCAGGTCACATCTGGTACGGGGATACGGACATTGCGGAAATGAATGAAAATGATCTTGCCAGATTCCGAAAGGCGAATCTGGGCTTTGTGTTCCAGGACTATAATCTTCTGGACACACTGACCATCGAAGAAAACATTATCCTTGCCATGGCTCTGCGCAAAGAGGGAAAGAAGGAAATCCAGCAAAAATGTGACGAGATCTTAAGACTTCTTTGCATCGAAGACGTGCGGGACCAGTTTCCCTACCAGGTGTCGGGCGGGCAGAAGCAGCGGTGTGCCTGTGCCAGAGCCCTGGTGAACCGTCCCCGTCTGATTCTGGCGGATGAGCCTACCGGGGCATTGGATTCCCGGTCTGCCCAGACACTGCTTGAGACATTTACTGACATGAACCGGAAATGGAATGCCACCATTCTGATGGTAACCCATGATGCGTTTTCCGCCAGCTACTGCAGCCGGATCCTGTTCTTGAAGGACGGCCGGATTTTCCATGAACTGCTGCGGGGCTCAAAGGACAGGCGGGAATTTCTGAATGAGATTCTGGATGTGCTTGCCCTGACAGGAGGTGAATAAAACCATGTTCAGCAAACTTGCGTTCCGCAATGTCAGGCGTTCTGCCAGAGATTACCTGGTGTACTTTCTCACTATGACCTTTGTGACGGCTCTGATGTTCGCTTTCAACAGTCTGATCTTTACCGAAGATATCGGAGAAATGTTCGATATAGCTGGAATCATGATCGCTCTGGTGGGGCTTGCCACCTTTTTTATCGTACTGATCGTTGCCTGGCTGATCAATTATATGGTCCGGTTTATGCTCGAGAAACGGAGCCAGGAGTTCGGGATCTACCTTCTGATCGGCATGCAGAAGAAGGAGATTGCCCGTCTGTATATCCGGGAAAATGCCCTGCTTGGAACAGGAGCCTTTTTCATCGGAATGGCGCTGGGCGTCCTTGTGCAGCAGGTAATCATGGCCATTCTCTACAGCATGATCCAGATGCAATATGATATCCATATGGAATTCAACGGATCCTGTATTCTGATGACGGCAGGCTGCTATGCAGGGTGTTATCTCCTGGCCCTTTTACGCAGCGGCAGGAGATTCCGGAAGATGAATATCCGGGATCTGATGGAAGCCCGGAAGAAGAATGAGGAAATCCGGGAATCCCATGAGCAGCTGAAGAAATGGCTGTTCCCGGCGGCGCTTCTGTTTCTCCTGGTCTTTGCCGTCTTCATCTTTTCCGGCGGGATCCAGGATATGGGCGATGTGCTCTTCTTTCTCATAGGAATTGTGCTGGTAATCTATCTGTTCTATACCGGACTCTCATCCTGGCTGGTGTGCTATGTGAGGAGACGAGGGAACGGAGTCTTCCAGGGAGAGAATCTGTTCCTTCTGAGACAGTTTTCCTCGAAGATTAAGACCATGAGCTTTACCATGGGGACGCTGACAGCATTATTTACCATCGCCTTTCTGGGATGTACGATTGCGCTGATGTTCAGTGATTACCAGAATAAACTGCTTGAGACGAAATTCCCCTTTGACGTGCAGGTCAACAGTGATGATGTGAAGGACGATTTCGCAGATGAGATGGAAGTGATCGAAGAAGAGGCCCGGGTGCTGGATGTCTTACGGTATCAGATCTATGCGTTGGTTCCGGAGAAAAATCAGGAAGAAGGGGCTGAGCGGGCGGATCAGGTAAATGTATGGCTGAGCAGCCATTTAAAAGTCTTTGGGACGATGTATCAGAAGAAAGACGGCAGCCCCGATCGTAAGAAAATAGAAAAGGGTCTGGAAGACCACGCCTTTTACTGCAGATATGATACTTATATGAAGCTGACAGACTATAATCATCTGCGCAGGATGCTTGGGCTTTCCCAGGTCCGGCTTTCTGAGCAGGAGTATCTCATTCATATTAAAGAACGGATCCGGGGGGAAGTGGAAGGGATGCCGGATGATATTCAGATAGAAGGAGACAACGGGGAGCTTGATTTTGCAGGGTTTTATTCTGAGTCCTTTTCCCAGGACGGACATAACGGAGGAGATTATGTGATTGTTGTGCCGGACGGGGCGGTTTCCTCCCTTACGCCTTATTATGCCGAGATGGCCGTGGATATTGAAGGGGAAGCGCCGATGGGGCTGGGAAAGAGGCTGGATGACCTGACAGAACCGGAGTATGAGGACGAGGAGGAAGACGATTCCGAGGGACATCGGCTGATGTCCAGAAATTCCTGCTGCGGTTCGGATACGATTGTGGTGATGTCGCTGACGAATATGGTGCGGGATAATCTGATTCCGGAGACGAAGTATATGCTGTCTACGCTGATCTTTCCCTGCTTTTATATCGGGCTTGTGTTCCTGTGTGTGGCATTGACGGTGCTGTCTGTCCATCAGCTCAGTGATTCTGCCAGATACCGGTTCCGCTACGGCGTTCTTCAGAAACTGGGGATGAACCGGCGGGAGATTGGGATGGTGATATTGAAACAGCTTGTCTGCTATTATCTGTGTCCCGTGTTCCTTGCCTGTGTCATAGGCGGAAGCGTGTCCGTGTTCATGAGCGGGAAATTTATCTTCTATACGGGCATCCACTCGGCGGTGATTGATTACTTCGGACTGACGTTTCTGTTGTTCTTCGGGATTTACGGGCTGTATTTTATCACGACTTATGTGAGCTTCCGGCGGAATGTGGAGGCGGATTTTTAAGGAAAAAGGGATGATTTTCCATCTGTGTATCTGTTATCTTCGGTGCACAGATGGATTTTTTTTACCAATTATGCAAATGGAATTGAAAAAGAAAGGGAAGAGATGATATAATCAATAGGAAATTGTAATGAAAAGACGAAAGAGGGTACAGCATGGGAAGACGAAAGAAAAGAAAAAAGAAGGGTATGGAGATCGGTATGTACATAGCCGGAGGAAGTATGATTGCTATTGCACTGGCCTATATCGGGGTTTCTATTTTCTTTACCCGTCATTTTTTGATGAATACGGAGATTAATGGTTATAGTTTTTCCGGCCAGAGCGTATCAGAGGCAGAGCAGTTTTTTAAAGAGAAGGTAGAGGAATACAGCCTGGTTCTGAAAGATATTAACGGAGGGGAAGAGAGCATCCGAAGTGATGAGATTCTTATGTCTTATAAAGAGAACGGAGAGATTGAACGTGTTCTGGAAGAACAGGATGCATTTACGTGGCCGAAAGCGTTTTTTGATAAAAATAAGGCCGAGATTACGTTTGATGTGTCTTACGATGACGGGAAGCTTATGGAAAAGATCAATTCTCTTGGCATCATACAGGCAGGGCAGACGCCTGCCCAGTCTGCCGCACCCACATATGACGGCAGCCAGTTTGTCATCACCCCGGAAGCTTATGGAATCGCCGTGACGCCGGAGTCCATGAAGGAGAAGGTGGTTGCCTCAGTCATGCAGCTTTCCCCGGAGATGGATCTGAAGGAACAGGGATGTTATGAGGCTCCAAGGTTTACCTCAGAGTCGGAAGAGGTAAAGCAGGCCTGTGACAAGATGAACGGGTATTGTAAGGCGAGCATTACTTACAACATGGACGTCCCTGTGGTAATTGACCAGTCGGTGATTTCTACCTGGCTGTCCGTAGACGGGGATATGAACGTAATCGTAGATGAAAATGCCGTCAGAGGGTGGCTGGAACAGTTCGGGAACCAGTATGACACGGTGGGAACCACCAGGACGTTTACCACGCCGTCTGGAAGGAGTGCAACTGTGACCGGAGGGACTTATGGCTGGTCAATTGATGAAGATACGGAGTTTCAGACCATTATGAATGCGCTGAACAACCAGGAAGTCATTGCCAAGGAACCTCAGTATTATAACAGCGGGACTGCGGCGTCACATTCCATGCCGGACTGGGGAAGCACTTATGCAGAGGTAGACTTAAGTGCGCAGCACATGTGGTACGTGATCGATGGTTCCGTGGCGCTTGAGTCGGATGTGGTGACCGGGCTGCCTACTCCTTCCCGGGTTACGCCGGAGGGCGTGTACAGTATCTTAGAGAAGAAGCTTGATAAGGTTCTGGTTGGGGAGACGAATCCGGCAACCGGAAAACCGGAATATGAGACGCCGGTCAGCTACTGGATGCGGATTACCTGGCAGGGGGTCGGTTTTCATGATGCTACCTGGCAGAGGGCGTTCGGCGGCTCCCTGAATCAGAGCGTCGGTTCCCATGGATGTGTGAATATGCCTCTGGACAAAGCGGCGGAGTTATATAATTTAATTGAGGTCGGAGTACCGGTGATTGTTCATTATTGATGGTTCCGGCTGTCAGACCGGTATCCCGCAGGATCCGTCAGTTGTTCAGATATACGTCAGACAGGGGTCTGTCCGGAAACAATGTTTCCAGACAGACCCCTGTTAGGAGAATAACAAATGCCGCCTTAAGGGCATGAATCGCAGATCTTAGTTACACTTAAAATCTCTGGTAATATTCTTAAGCCACTGATAACTCTTATAATGCCTGTACACAAAGGGCAGTTTCACGAATTCATCCAGATAGATCAGAAAGTAAACCCACATCGGAGGAAGTTTTAACACAAATGCGCTGAGAAATCCCAGTGGTACTGCAAAGAACCACATATCGATAAAGTCGCAGATAAATCCCCAGCGCGAATCCCCTCCGGAACGGAAAATTCCGCAGATCACGGTGGTATTCATTGCCTGCCCGAGTACGGAATACATATTGATATACAGCATGATCCGCAGATATCCCTGTGCCGCTTGTGACAGGTCGGCCATGTTCATGAAAAGCGGACGCAGAAGGAAGATCAGAATTCCGCCTGCGATTCCACTTAGGAACGTGACCTTACAGAAACGGGAGGCATCTTCTTTTACGCTTTCCATCTGTCCGGCCCCGATGGCTTTCCCAAGGAGGATCGTGCCAGCGTTGGCAATTCCGAAGCAGACGACGGTTCCCAGGTTTTTGGCTACCACGGCAACAGCATTTGCCGCCACAATATCATTTCCCAGATGCCCCATGATGACAGAGTACATAGAGAAGGCCACACCCCAGGAAACCTCGTTCCCGAACGCCGGAAGAGAATAATGGAAGAAGTCCTTTGCCAGCAGCTTGTTGTGCCGAAGCAGCAGCGACGGGCGGAAACGGATGGTCCGGAAGCGGCATGCATCCCACAGGCAAATGATCAGTTCCACCAGGCGGGCCGTGGTAGTGGCAAGGGCTACGCCAAGGATTCCCATCTTGGGAAGTCCGAACCATCCGAAGATGAACAGGGCGTTCAGAACGATGTTCAGTCCCAGGGCAGACCCGTTGGTAAGAGTGGCGAACACCACCCGTTCAATGGAGCGCATGGTACACAGGTATACCTGGGAAATACTCATAAACAGGTAGGAGATTCCCACGATACGCAGATAAGGGGCGCCTGTGCAGATTAATTCCTCTTCCGATGTAAAAATGAGCATCAGAAGCCTTGGAAAGAAGCAGGCCAGCACAAAAAAGAGGAAAGACACAAGGATGGAGAGTTTCATGCCGATGCCCATGATCTCTTCGATGGTGTCTGTATCCTTCTTCCCCCAGTACTGTGCCGCCAGCATACCGATTCCGGAGGAGATGCCTGAGTAGACCAGATTCAGAATGAACATGATCTGGCTCGCCAGGGAACCGGCAGAAAGGGCGTTCTGGCTTACCCATCCAAGCATGATGACGTCAGCGGAACCGACGGCAGTGGTAATCAGGTTCTGAAATACAATAGGAAGCGCCAGCCGAAAAATGTTGCGGTAAAAAGCAGATGATTCTGTCAGTGCTGTGTTCATAAAACACCTCCTGTCTCTTTTTTTGAAAATAATGAATTCTGTGCCTTTCGGTATCTGATTAATCAAGGTGAATATGATAACAGTATAGATGATTCTCAATGATCTGTCGTACAATATATTAAGAAAAAATTACGTTATTTTGACATTTTTGAACCCATAAGCCGGATGGATAGTTGCACTGTCTGATAAGGTATGCTATACTGTTTACCAGCGCAAAAAAGCGGCTATACTATATCTTAGGAGTGTTTCTAAATGATGTCACAGATCGCAGATGAAATAAAGAACGAGATAAAAAAACGGCGCACGTTCGCCATTATTTCCCATCCGGATGCCGGAAAGACAACGCTGACGGAGAAGTTTCTGTTATATGGGGGCGCTATCAATCTGGCCGGCAGTGTCAAGGGCAAGGCGACCGCCCGCCATGCAGTGTCGGACTGGATGGAGATTGAGAAGGAGAGAGGTATCTCGGTTACATCCTCGGTATTGCAGTTCAATTACGGCGGCTACTGCATCAATATCCTGGATACGCCGGGACACCAGGATTTCTCGGAAGACACCTACCGGACGCTGATGGCGGCAGATTCCGCTGTGATGGTGATCGATGCGTCCAAGGGTGTTGAGGCCCAGACACGGAAATTATTTAAAGTGTGTACCATGCGCCATATCCCGATCTTTACATTTATCAATAAGATGGACCGGGAGGCCATGGATACGTTCGAACTTCTGGACGATATTGAGAATGAACTGGGGATTGCTACCTGTCCGGTGAACTGGCCCATCGGCTCCGGCAAGGAATTTAAGGGAGTCTATGACCGTAATACGAAGAAAGTGGAACTGTTTTCGGATACCCGGAAAGGAACGACCCAGGGGGAAGTCCGCAAGATTGCGATTGATGATTCCGGGATTCATGACTGGGTGACGGACGGGCAGCTCGGACAACTAAAGGAAGAGATTGAATTGCAGGACGGGGCAGGAGCCAGGTTTGATCAGGAGCTTGTCAGCAAGGGAGAACTTTCTCCTGTATTCTTCGGTTCTGCGCTTACCAACTTCGGTGTAGAGACGTTTCTCCGGCATTTTCTTGCCATGACCACGTCCCCGCTTCCCCGGACTTCTGACCAGGGAGAGGTAGACCCGATGGAAGAGAAAGACTTTTCTGCTTTTGTGTTCAAGATCCAGGCAAATATGAACAAGGCGCACAGGGACCGGATTGCCTTCATGCGGATCTGTTCCGGTGAGTTTGAAGCGGGGATGGACGTGTACCATATCCAGGGCGGCAGGAAGGTACGGCTCTCACAGCCCCAGCAGATGATGGCAAGCGAACGGAAGATGATCGAGAAGGCCTACGGCGGTGATATTATCGGCGTGTTTGACCCCGGAATCTTCTCGATCGGCGACACGCTGACCACTTCTGCGAAACGTTTTGCCTATGAGGGAATACCTACCTTTGCGCCGGAGCATTTCGCCAGAGTGCGGCAGATGGACACTATGAAGCGGAAGCAGTTCGTGAAGGGAATTCAGCAGATTGCCCAGGAAGGCGCTATCCAGATTTTCCAGGAGTTCAATACGGGGATGGAAGAAATCATCGTAGGCGTTGTGGGCGTCCTACAGTTTGATGTACTGAAATACCGTCTGGAGAACGAATATAACGTTGATATCCGTCTCGACAGTCTGCCCTATGAATATATCCGCTGGATTGAGAATACAGAGACTGAATTAGATAAGCTGACGGGAACGTCAGACATGAAGAAAGTCAAGGATTTAAAGGGAAGGCCGCTGTTACTCTTTGTAAATGACTGGAGTATCCGTATGACCATGGAACGAAATGAAGGGCTGGTACTGTCCGAATTCGGAAGATAGGGCGCCGCCGGTGCGGCATACGTCCAGCGGTCCGGCAGATCATGATAAAAGTAGGGAAATTTCAAAGCCCTACTTTGCAAAGTACTGATAATTTGATATAATGATAAGAAGTGTATACTAGAACAGGAGGTTTCTTATTATGAGCAAAGAAGAGCGTAACACATATACCATACAGACGGATGAGAATCTGGGAGAAGTGAAGATTGCGGACGAAGTGGTTGCAATTATTGCCGGTCTTGCGGCCATGGAGGTAGAAGGCGTTTCCTCCATGACCGGGAATGCAACAAGGGAATTAGTCAGCAAGTTCGGGATGAAGTCTCTGTCAAAGGGTGTGAAGGTGGATGTGCTGGACGGAATCGTGACCGTTTCCCTGGTGCTGAATCTGAACTATGGATACAGCATCAAAGACACTACCCAGAGAGTCCAGGAGAAGGTAAAGGCAGCCATTGAGAATATGACAGGTCTTGAGGTAGCTGACGTTAATATTCGTGTTGCCGGAGTGGATATGCCGGAGGAAGCATAAGTGAAGAGGTCAGAGTTAAGGGAACATATTTTTAAGATGGTGTTCGGAATAGAATTTCGCCTGCCGGAAGAACTGCCGGAGCAGCTGGGGCTTTACTTTGAGCAGCTTGAGAATCCGAGGGAGAAGGATCTTGACTATATCCGCAGCAAGGCCCGGAAGGTTGCCGAAAAGACTGCGGAGATTGATGCCCTGCTGAATACCCATACCACAGGGTGGAAGACCACCCGTATGAACAAGGTGGATCTGTCGATTCTCCGTCTTGCCGTATATGAGATGAAGTGGGATGACGAGGTGCCGGTGGGCGTGGCCATTGATGAGGCGGTGGAGCTTGCGAAGAAGTACAGCAGCGATGAGGGTCCGGCCTTTGTCAATGCCGTGCTTGCAAAGCTGGCAGTCTGATTCATACAGTGGAGCAAAAAGGGGAACCTGCCGGTGACAGGTCTGTCGTACCTGCAGGGCTCCTTTGTGGAGGAGATTTATGGCGCAGAGTATCTATACCGTAAAACAGGTAAATTCATATATAAAAAATATGTTCACCCAGGATTATATGCTTGGCCGTATTTATGTAGAAGGAGAAGTGTCTAATTGTAAATACCACACTTCAGGGCATATATATTTTTCGTTAAAGGATGAGTCTGGAACGATTGCCTGTGTGATGTTTGCCGGGCAGCGGGGCGGGCTCTCTTTTCGTCTGTGTGACGGCCGGCAGGTGGTGGCCTTTGGCGGGGTGAATGTATATGAGCGGAGCGGTGTCTACCAGCTCTATGTCAGAGAGGTCCGTCTGGACGGGGACGGCGTTCTTTATGAACGGTTCCAGATGCTGAAGAAGGAACTGGAAGAGATGGGAATGTTTGCACCGGAATATAAGAAACCCATTCCGGCATATGTAAGCAGGGTGGGGATTGTGACGGCGCCCACCGGAGCTGCCGTGCGCGACATTATGAATATTGCCGCCCGCAGGAATCCTTATGTCCAGCTGATTCTGTACCCGGCGCAGGTCCAGGGGGAAGGAGCGAAGGAGAGTATTGTACGTGGGATCCGGATGCTTGAGAAGACGGGGGTGGATGTGCTGATTGTGGGCAGGGGCGGCGGTTCCATCGAGGATCTGTGGGCGTTTAATGAGGAAGAGGTCGCAAGGGCGATCTTTGACTGCCGGATTCCCGTGATTTCTGCCGTAGGCCATGAGACGGATACCACCATTGCGGACTATGTGGCCGATCTGCGGGCGCCCACGCCTTCGGCGGCGGCGGAACTTGCGGTCTATGATTACCGCCAGACCCGGATGGCTCTTGAGGACTGCAGACTCAGAATTACCCGGCTGCTGACCCAGAAGACGGCCATGAGCCGGATGAGGCTTAAGGAATACCAGACGAGGTTCCAGTATCTGCATCCCCGTTATAAACTGCAGGAACAGCAGCAGCGTTTAGCGGATCTGGAAGAAGCGCTTCGTAAGCGGATGGAAGACAGACTCCGGGACAGCCGGCACAGGCTTGCGATCTGCATGGAGGCAATGAAAGGGCTTTCGCCCATACAGAAACTGAACCAGGGGTATTCTTATGTGGAAAGCGCAGATAAGACCGTGATTAAGCGGATCGGACAGATACAGGCAGGAGAACGTTTGTCTGTCTATGTGACGGACGGCATAATCCGGGCACAGGTGGAAGAAACCACCGGTTATCCCGAGAGGCGCACGGACTCTGTCCGGTAAGGATAAGGCAGGGAAATCAGGAAGAGAGGCAGGTAGGGCATATGGCCAAGCAGACAGAAAAAGAGAAAGAAGAAAGCCTGGAGGAATTGTTTACGAAACTGGAATCCGTGATACAGGAGATGGAGGCAGAGGACATATCCCTGGAGGATTCTTTCCGGCTGTATCACAAGGGAATGGATGCATTGAAGAAGTGCAGTGAGCGGATTGACGAAGTAGAAAAGAAGATGCTGATATTAGATGAAGAGGGTGGGACACATGAATTCTGACAGTGATTTTCAGATTCAGATGAAGCAGAAAGTACAGAAGATTGAAGGGATTCTTACGGAATACCTTCCGAAGCAGAGAGGTTGTCAGAGCATAATTATGGAGGCCATGGGATACAGCCTGCTGGCAGGCGGCAAACGGCTGCGCCCCATGCTCATGCAGGAGACGTTCCATCTGTATAAGGGAACGGCGAAGGCGCTGCGTCCTTTCATGGCAGCCATTGAGATGATACATACCTACTCCCTGGTTCACGATGACCTGCCGGCTATGGATAATGATGAATACCGGCGGGGGCGGAAGACCACCCACGTGGTTTATGGAGAGGATATGGGAATTCTGGCAGGGGATGCCCTGTTAAATTATGCGTTTGAGACGGCTTTTAAAGCGTTTGTAACCGATCCCGAGGACAGTCTTGCCATAGGCAGGGCGCTGACGGTCCTTGGGGAAAAGGCAGGAATCTACGGGATGATCGGCGGACAGGTCATTGATGTGAAAGAGACCGGGCATGAGGTTTCCCGCAAGGTGCTGGATACCATCTACCGGCTTAAAACAGGGGCGCTGATCGAGGCAGCCATGATGATCGGGGCGGTTCTTGGCGGCGCATCAGAGGAAGAGGTGCGTAAAGTAGAGAAGATTGCGGGGGATGTAGGGGTGGCGTTCCAGATCAGGGATGACATCCTGGACGTGACCAGTACCAGTGAGACTCTGGGGAAGCCCATCCACAGCGATGAGAAGAATGAGAAGACAACCTATGTTACCCTGATGGGGATTCCAGAGGCAGAAAAGGAAGTGGAGCGGCTGTCAGACCAGGCAATCCGGCTTCTGCATGAACTGTCTGGAGAGAACGCATTTCTTGAGCAGCTGTTACTTCAACTGATCCACAGGGACAGATAGAGAGGGGACGGACGATGTTAGAGAGGATACAAAAGGAAAACGATATCAAGGCCCTTAATACCGGAGAACTGGAACTGCTGGCAGAGGAGATCCGGGAGTTTCTCATTGAGAAGATCAGTAAAAGCGGGGGACATCTTGCCTCCAACCTGGGTGTCGTGGAGCTTACGATGGCGATGCACCTGGTCTTCGATCTGCCGAACGATAAGATTATCTGGGATGTGGGTCATCAGTCTTATACCCATAAGCTTCTTACCGGGCGGAAGGAAGGCTTTGATGAACTGCGCAAATACGGGGGAATGAGCGGTTTTCCGAAGAGAAAGGAAAGCGCATGTGATGCGTTTGATACAGGCCACAGTTCTACGTCGATCTCTGCGGGACTGGGATATGTGCAGGCAAGGGATTTAAGGGGGGAGGATTACGGCGTGGTCTCTGTGATCGGGGATGGTTCACTGACCGGGGGAATGGCATATGAGGCGCTGAATAATGCTTCTGCCCTTGAAACGAATTTTATCATCGTTCTGAATGATAATAATATGTCGATTTCGGAGAATGTGGGCGGTATGTCCAAATATCTGGCAGGACTTCGTACGGCGGACTTCTATACCGGTCTTAAGAAAGGGGTCACTGCTGCCCTTAACAAGGTTCCCGTGGTCGGAGATTCCATGATCCGCAAGATGCGGAAGACCAAGAGCAGTATCAAGCAGCTCGTAGTGCCTGGAATGTTCTTTGAGGATATGGGGCTTACCTATCTGGGACCCATTCCGGGTCACAATATCCCGGTTCTGTGCCGTGCCCTCCGGGAGGCACGCAGGATGGACGGGCCTGTTCTGCTCCATGTCATCACCGAGAAGGGAAAGGGATATGAGCCGGCTGAGAAGCATCCGGACAAGTTCCATGGTATCGGACCGTTTCAGATTGAGACGGGAGAGCCGGAGACTGCGAAGAAGAAGGACAGTTATACGGACATATTTGGCAAGGTACTCTGCGATGAAGCGAGAAACCATCCTGAGATTGTGGCGATTACGGCGGCCATGGCAGACGGAACAGGGCTTTCCAGATTCCGTAAGCTCTACCCGGACCGTTTCTTTGACGTGGGAATTGCGGAAGCCCATGGGGTCACATTTGCGGCCGGGCTGGCGGCTGGCGGCGTGCGTCCGGTATTTGCGGTGTATTCGTCCTTTCTGCAGCGGGCGTATGACCAGATGATCCATGACGTGGCTCTTCAGAACCTTCCGGTGGTGTTTGCGGTAGACAGGGCCGGACTGGTGGGAAGCGACGGGGAGACGCACCAGGGAATCTTTGATCTGTCCTATCTGAGCAGTATCCCCAATATGACGGTCATGTCCCCGAAGAATAAGTGGGAACTGGCGGATATGCTCCGGTCGGCCCTTTCCTGCCAGGGACCAGTAGCCCTGCGTTATCCCAGGGGAGAGGCTTATGACGGATACGGGGAATACCGTGCTCCTGTGGTTTACGGCAGAAGTGAGATGATCTTCCAGGAGTCGGAGATTGCCATTGTCAGTGTGGGGCATATGTTTGAGGCGGCTTCACAGGTCCGGGAGGAACTGAAAAGACAGGGATACTGCTGTACCCTGGTCAACGCCAGGTTCGTGAAGCCAATAGATGAAGAGATGGTGGAAAGGTTATGCCAGGACCATCTGCTTCTGGCAACGGTGGAGGAGAACGTGCAGACCGGAGGATTCGGGGAGCATGTGATGGAATGTGTCAGCAGGAAAGGATTGAAGGTCCAGGTGCTGCCTCTGGCTCTTCCGGATGACTACGTGGAACATGGAAGCATTGATGCTCTTCGCAGGGAGACCGGAATTGATGTGGAGACGATGACGGAGAAGATTATCCGGGCTTATGGCAGAATCACAGACGGAGAAGAATGGCTATGAAGGAACGATTAGATCTATTGCTGGTCAGAAGGAATCTTGCCCCTTCCAGAGAAAAGGCGAAAGCGATTATCATGTCAGGAAGCGTCTTTGTGGACGGACAGCGGGAAGACAAAGCGGGGGCGGCCTTCCCGGAGGAGTGTGACATTGAGGTGCGGGGGCATACCCTTCCCTATGTGAGCCGGGGAGGTCTGAAACTTGAGAAGGCGCTTGAGAATTTTGATGTGGATGTGAAGGGAAAGGTGTGTACAGACGTAGGCGCTTCCACGGGCGGATTTACGGACTGTATGCTTCAGAACGGAGCCAGGAAGGTCTATGCTGTTGATGTAGGAAGAGGACAGCTGGACTGGAAGCTTCGCCAGGATGAACGGGTCGTCTGCATGGAGAAGACCAATATCCGCTATGTGATGCCGGAGGATATCGGGGAACCGGTGGAATTCTCTTCTGTGGACGTCTCTTTTATCTCTCTTTCCAAGGTGCTTCCGGCTATTCACCGATACCTGTGCAGTCAGGGAAGGGTGGTGGCGCTGATTAAGCCTCAGTTTGAGGCCGGGCGCGCAAAGGTGGGGAAGAAGGGCGTTGTGCGTGAGAAGAGTACCCATGTGGAAGTGATTGAGGCGGTACTCGGATACGCCACAGGTACGGGGTTCGACGTCCTGGATCTGGACTTTTCGCCTATCCGGGGGCCGGAAGGGAATATTGAATATCTGGTGTGTCTTGAAAAATGTGAGGGACAGGGCCGCATTGCGGAGAATGTGAACATCCGGCAGGTAACGGATCTGGCATTTGACACGCTGGCAAAGGAACGGTAAATGATATGATGGACAGATTTTTAATTGTTACGAATGACGGAAAGGATACGGGGAAGACCGTGACCGGACAGGTCGTAGAACTGCTTCGGGCGGCGGGAAAGGTCTGCATTATATGTCAGAAAGACGAGAAGAAAAAGATTATCAGATCTTCTGTCCCGAAGGATGTGGACTGTGCAATTGTGATCGGAGGAGACGGAAGTCTGATCGAGGTGGCCAGACTGTTCTGGGAGCAGGACATTCCGATTCTTGGCGTTAATATGGGGACGCTGGGATATCTCACCGAGGTAGAGGTGAGCGGAATTGAGATGGCCGTCGGGCAGCTTATCTCCGGTGATTATGCTCTGGAACGGCGGATGATGCTGAAAGGAATTTTTGAGGACGGCAGGACGGATGTGTCCCTGAACGATATCGTGGTATCCCGGAAGGGGGAACTTCATATTATACATTTCCGGCTTTACGTCAACGGGGAACTTCTGAATGACTATGAGGCTGACGGCGTAGTGCTTTCCACGCCCACAGGTTCCACTGCTTACAACCTTTCGGCAGGCGGCCCGATTGTGGAGCCCACGGCAGAGCTGATCGTTGTCACGCCGATCTGTTCTCATGCGCTGAACTCCAGGAGTATTATTCTGTCTTCTGAGGATGAGATTGTGATTGAGATCGGCCCGGGACGTAATGGTTCCCGGGAGGAAGTGTATGTGGCCTTTGACGGAGCGGATACGGTTTCGCTGAAGACGGGAGACAAGGTGATGGTACGCAGGTCCGATGCCTCCACGACGATGATAAAGCTGAGCAAGGTCAGTTTTTTGGAAACATTACGAGGGAAGATGAAAGGAAATTGACATCATGAAAGGGAACAGACATGCGAAGATCATTGAACTGATCCATAAGAACCATATCGAGACCCAGGAGGAGCTGGCGGACTATCTGCATCGGGAAGGATTTAACGTGACACAGGCCACTGTCTCCAGGGATATCCGGGATCTGAAGCTTACGAAGATTCCGGGGGAGAACGGAAAGCAGAGATATGTGATCCATCAGAACGAGAGTTTTCTGAATGAGAAATATATCCGGGTGCTCAAGGATGGATTTGTATCAATGGACATGGCGCAGAATATTCTTGTCATTAAGACGGTGTCGGGAATGGCCATGGCGGTGTGCGCAGCCATTGATGCCATGAAATGGGGCGAGGTTGTGGGGAGCATCGCCGGAGACGACACGATCATGTGCGCCATCCGTACTGTGGAGGACACGGCAAAGGTGATGGATAAGATTGGCAGGATTGTCTTATAGGAGGCGGTATGTTACAGAATTTACATGTAAAGAATCTGGCATTGATTGATGAGATTGAGGTGGAATTTGAGGACGGACTGAATATACTGACGGGAGAGACGGGCGCAGGGAAATCAATTATCCTGGGTTCTGTGAATCTTGCCCTGGGAGGAAGGTATTCAAAGGATATCTTAAGACAGGGAGCGGATTATGGTCTGGTGGAGCTGACATTTCTGGTGGAAAATGAGCAGCAGGCGGGCAGATTGAAAGAACTGGACATTTATCCGGAGGAGGGAACCGTTCTTTTAAGCAGGCGGCTGATGCCTGGGAGAAGTGTAAGCCGTATCAATGGTGAGACCGTGCAGGCTGGTCTGCTGAAAGAGGCGGCGCAGATTTTAATCGATATCCATGGACAGCATGAGCACCAGTCACTGCTGTATAAGAAGAATCATCTGGGCATTGTTGATTCGTTTGCCCGGGAGACGGTTTACGGGGAGAAGAAAAAGATGCGTGAGGCGTACCGGGAATTTAAAGCCTGTGAGAAAGAACTGAAGGAATCTTCTTCGGATGAGACCCAGCGCACCAGGGAACTGTCTCTTCTTAAGTTCGAGGCAGAGGAGATCCGGGAGACGGATTTAAAACCAGGGGAGGATGAAGACCTGGAGGTACTCTACCGCAGGATGTCCAACAGCAAGGAGATTGCGGAATGTGTGAACGAGGCCTATCTGTATACCAGCGAAGGCAATGAGAACGCAAGCGAGAATTTAAGCCGGGCTATCCATGCCATTTCTGGCATTGCACAGTATGATGATACGGCTTCGGGACTGTATGACCAGCTGGTGGAGATTGACAGTCTGTTGAATGATTTTAACCGGGAGCTTGCCGCATATGGAAGTGAATGTGAGTTTTCGGAGGAAGATTTCCGGGAGACGGAAAGCCGTCTCAATGAAATCAACCATCTCAAGACAAAGTATGGCGGCTCCATTGAGAAGATTCTGGAATACTGTGAACAGCAGGAGAAACGGATTGAGATCTTAGAGGATTACGACCAGTATATGGAGGAACTTCGGCAGAGAATGGCTTCCCTTGAGGAGAAAGTGAAAAAGCATGGGAAGGCGCTGTCTGTCCTCAGGAAAAAACAGGCAAAGGTTCTGGAGCAGGCGATTGAGGACGGGCTGCGGGATCTGAACTTCGAGAATGTGCAGTTCGCAATACAGTTTGCCGGGACCAGGGATTATACGGCAGAGGGGATAGACGAGGTAGAATTTATGATATCCCTGAATCCCGGGCAGCCTTTAAAGCCCCTGGCAAATGTGGCCTCCGGCGGGGAACTGTCACGTATCATGCTGGCCATCAAAGCCGTGATGGCGAAGCGTGATGAGATCGAGACTCTGATCTTTGACGAGATTGATGTGGGGATCAGCGGCAGGACTGCACAGAAGGTATCCGAGAAGATGGCGCTGATCGGCCGGGAGCATCAGGTAATCTGTATTACCCATCTGGCGCAGATTGCGGCCATGGCGGATCATCATTTTATGATTGAGAAAGCCACCCGTAAGGGGGAGACAAGAACGGAAATCCGGAAACTGGATGAACAGGAGTCCGTAACGGAACTGGCAAGAATCCTGGGCGGTGCGAAGATTACGGATACCGTGTTAAAAAGCGCCGTGGAGATGAAAGAATTAGCAAGACAGACGCAGCAGATCTGATGCTGTGCACACAATCAGTCAGAGTAGATATAAGATCTGTTATATCTGCTCTGATTTTGCATAAAGAGTCGGGAGGGAAGACCATGAAAACATTTTATTATAACGGAACGATTATCACCATGAAGGAATCTGCCTTATATGCGGAAGCGGTCTGTGTGGAAGACGGACGCATCCGGGAGGTAGGAAATGCAGATCAGGTCATGAAACTGAAAACCGATACGGATCAGGTCATAGATCTGCAGGGCAATACCATGCTCCCTGGTTTTGTGGATGCACATTCCCATTTTGTGGGGGCTGCAAATGCAATGACCCAGTGCGATCTGTCTTCCTGCAGCAATTTTGCCCAGATTGTGGAGGCTATGAAGGATTTCGCAAAGAAACGGAATCTCTCAAAGGATGCCTGGATTATGGGCTGTAATTATGACCAGAATTTTCTCGATGAAAGACGGCATCCGGACAGATCTGTTCTGGATGAGATCAGCCGTACAAATCCGGTTGTAATAATTCACGCATCGTCTCATATGGGAGTGGCCAACAGCATGGGGCTTATGCTTCAGCAGATTGACGAGCGCACTGCCGACTGTCCGGGAGGAAGATATGGAAGGGAAGGAGAAAGCCGGATCCCGGACGGTTATATGGAAGAAAAGGCGTTTCTGGAATTCCAGTCAAAACTGCCCATGCCTTCAACGGAAGAATTACTGGATCTGATCTGTGAGGCCCAGAGGATGTATGCAGGGTACGGCATCACCACGGTTCAGGATGGGATGGTGGGAAAGCCCTTATTCCAATTATTAAAGTACGCTTCTGAAACCGGAAGGCTGAAACTGGATGTGGCAGGATATGCGGATATCACGACAGCGGCAGAGCTTCCGGAAGAGGAACCGGCATATGCGAACCGCTATTGCGGTCGTTTCAAACTGGGCGGGTATAAGATTTTCTTGGACGGCTCACCCCAGGGAAAGACTGCGTGGATGACTGCGCCGTATGAAGGGGACGCCGGCTATTGCGGCTATCCGGTTTATACAGACGGGGAACTTGAGAAATACATTGGGCTGGCATTAGATAAGAAACAGCAGCTTCTGGCACACTGCAACGGAGATGCGGCGGCAGAGCAGTATATTGCCCGGTTTGAAAAGGTACTGAATGAGAGAAAGGAAAAAGATCTGCACCGGGCGGTCATGGTACATGCACAGCTTGTCCGAAAAGACCAGCTACGCAGAATGGCAGAGATTGGGATGATCCCCAGTTTCTTTGTGGCACACACGTATTACTGGGGAGACATTCACCTTAAGAATTTCGGGCTTCAGAGAGGAAGCCAGATCTCGCCGGTAAAGGATGCCGTTGATTATGGAATGAAATATACGTTTCATCAGGATACCCCTGTGATTCCGCCGGATATGATGCGTACGGTGTGGAGTGCAGTGAACCGCAGATCAAAGACAGGAAAAATCATTGGAGAAAACCAGAAGATTTCTGTATTGGATGCGCTGAAAGCCATTACCATCCATGGGGCATACCAGTATTCTGAGGAGACGGAAAAAGGGAGTATCGAAAGCAATAAACTTGCAGATTTTGTGGTCCTTGACAGAAATCCGCTGAAAGTGCCAGAAGAAGAGCTGGCAGACATCCGGGTAGTAATGACCATAAAAGAGAATCAGATTATATACGAAAACGGGGAAATGGATCATGAATAATCGTACGAAAGGAATTGCGCTGGCTGTGATCACTGCCGTGATGTGGGGGATAATGGGTATCTTTGTAAGAGACCTGTCGCAATATCAGTTTACCAGTCTTGAGATTTCCTTTTTCCGGTGCGCTCTGGCAGGAGCGGCTTACTTTCTGTTTTTACTTTTTACGAATCCCGGGGTATTGAAGATTGACCTTAAGGGAATCGTAATCTGCCTCGTTTACGGCGCAGTGGCATACAGTATCAGCTTTGTCAGCTATAGTGTGGCAGTGTCCAGAATTCCGGTGGGCGTTGCGACTGTGCTCATGTTCATGAGCCCCATCTGGGTTGCGGTTCTGGGAAGATTCCTGTTTCGGGAAAAGCTGCAGAAAAGTAAGGTTGTCACGATTTTCATCTGCCTGGCCGGAGCGGTACTGGTTGCCGATCTGACTGGCAGCGGGGATCTGAAGCTGGATGGGATCGGCATTCTGGCCGGGATCATCAACGGCGTGGGAGTTGCGCTGCAGATTCTGCTTCCCAAATACTTTGCAAAAGATTATGAGAGAGATACGCTGCTGGTGTACGGATTCTTAGGCGCCGCTCTGATTCTGATGTCCGGTATGGATTTTCATGCGGTTTCTGCCCATATGGGAAATACGCCCATAGGCGAGCTGCTCTGGAATCTGTTCGGTATCGGGATTCTGTGTACCATGGTTGCCAATGTGGCCTGTGTGAAATCCACGCAGTATGTAGAAGCCACCACCACCAGTATTCTTTCTGCCCTGGAGGTTGTCGTAGGCACTCTGGTGGGTTTTGTAGTCTTTCATGAACATCTGACGCTGCTGCAGATGGCAGGAGCAGTCATCATCGTTTTAGGAGCGGTCGGGTCAGAAATTTATCAGCCGAAGCAGAAATAAAAAATCTGAGTAAATTTCCGGTAACTGTCACATAATAAGGAAGAAATCTTAATGTGAAAGTCGAGGTTTATGAAGATGAGAAAATACTGGTATCGAAGAATCCTGATTATGATCGTGACGTTTCTGATCGCTGTAGGCGGCGGCTATTATCTGATCGAATATCAGAAGAACATGCTTGAGGCAGAGGTGAATGCCGCAACTTCTTCGGAGAATATGGTGATTCCGGGCGGCATGCCTATCGGAATCTACTTAGAGACAGAAGGGGTCATGGTGCTGGGGACGGATGCCATCACGGCAGAAGACGGTATGGATTATGAGCCTGCGGCAAATCTTGTGAAAGCAGGAGACTACATTGTTGCTTTAAACGAACAGACGATTCATGACAAATCCGAACTGGTAGAAACGGTAAAGGACTTAGGGGACGAGGACGTGATTTTACGGGTGCGCAGGGCTGATCAGTATATGAACATCCGCATGAAGCCGGTGCGTCAGAATGCAAGGGAGTGCAAGCTTGGAATCTGGGTACGGGACAATGCCCAGGGGCTGGGCACGGTAACGTTTCTGAACACCAACAGTCAGTTCGGCGCCCTGGGACACGGGATTCACGACGTGGACACCAATACTCTGCTGGATATCCATGCCGGGACCGTTTACGAGACCAGCATCCGGGATATTCAGAAAGGGCAGGACGGTACTCCCGGCGGGATGGAAGGAATCATCGTCTACAACAATTATAATGTGCTGGGAAGTATTACCCTGAATACAGACTGTGGAATCTTTGGTACGATTGACCGGATTGACGCCCTTTTTGCAGATCAGACGCCGATTGAGACGGCAGTAAAAGAGGAGATTGTGGAAGGACCTGCCGTCATACGCTGTGCTGTGGAGGGAACGGTGAAGGATTATGAGATTCGTGTTACAAAAATCGACAAAAATACCAGTGAGGTGAATAAGGGAATCGTGATTGAAGTGACGGATGACAGGCTGCTTTCCGTGACCGGCGGAATCGTGCAGGGAATGAGCGGAAGCCCGATTATCCAGAACGGGAAACTGATTGGCGCCGTCACTCATGTATTCGTCCATGACGCTACGAAGGGCTACGGAATATTTATAGAAAATATGATGAATAATGTCGAATTGTAAAAAAGATGTCGATAAGAGCCCGAATTTTACGACAGCAATTTC
>CAJULU010000047.1:0-13689 GCA_910587575.1 uncultured Dorea sp. | reverse complement strand
TTAAATTCAATGCAACTAGGTTTAGTTTTCCATATTGACTTTCAAAAAATTTATTATTTCTTATTAAGCTAATAATTTCTTGTTTTTCTTTGTACCAGACTTTATAATCAAACTCGACAGGTTTTGGTGTAGGGAAAAGGAGGCATTGCGAAAAATGAGAGAGATAAACGTGGCTATAGCCGACGACAATGAAAGAATTCTGGATCTGCTTGGCGAAATCATAAGCAATGACGAGGAATTAAAGTTAGTAGGAAAGGCGAACAACGGGGAGGACATGTATCATCTGATTAAAGAGAAACAGCCGGACGTTGTTCTGCTGGACCTGATCATGCCAAAGATGGACGGCTTAAGTGTCATGGAGATGGTCAGCAATGACCAGGGACTGAAGAAGCATCCTGATTTTATTGTGGTAACTGCAGTAGGACAGGAAAGGATCACGGAAGATGCCTTCAAGAAAGGTGCAAGCTATTACATCATGAAGCCATTTAACAATGAGATGGTGCTCAACAGGATCAAACATGCCAACCAGGTAATCCGGCATGAACTAAAGCCCCAGGTTCCGGCGGGTGCGGTAATGGAAGGCCGTTCTGAGCCGAACCTGGAGGGGCGGGTGACGGATATGATCCATGAGATCGGAATCCCTGCCCATATCAAAGGCTACCACTATCTCAGGGATGCCATCATCATGGCGGTGGAGGATATGGATGTGCTGAACGCCATCACAAAGGTTCTGTACCCCACCGTGGCGAAAAAACACCAGACAACGGCAAGCCGGGTGGAACGTGCCATCCGTCATGCCATAGAAGTGGCGTGGAGCAGAGGAAAACTGGATACTTTAGATGACCTTTTTGGGTACACGGTAAGCAACGGAAAAGGGAAGCCTACCAACTCAGAATTCATTGCACTGATTGCAGATACCATAAGATTAGAATATAAAAACAGATAAATACTTTTCTTCTGGGCAAAAGTAGGGTATAATAGAAGTATATATGTGAGGTTTGGAGGAAAAGAGTATGAAGAAAATACTATTTGCAGCATCAGAATGTGTGCCATTTATCAAGACAGGAGGGCTTGCAGACGTAGTCGGTTCTCTGCCAAAATATTTTGATAAGGAGAAATATGACGTCCGCGTTATGCTGCCGAAATATATGTGCATGAAGGAAGAATGGAAAGAGAAGCTTGCCTATCATACACATTTTTATATGGATCTGAACTGGAGAAAGCAGTATGTGGGCGTACTGACATATGAATATGAAGGAATTATGTTCTATTTCATTGATAATGAATATTACTTCAATGGATTTGCACCATATGGGGACATGTATGCCGATATCGAAAAGTTTGCCTTCTTCTCCAAGGCGGTCTTAAGTGCGCTGCCTGTCATCGACTTCCGTCCGGATATCATTCACTGCCATGACTGGCAGACAGGTCTGATTCCCATCTATCTTGATAATTTCCGGTTCGGGACAGAGTATTACCGGGGGATCAAGACAATTATGACCATACATAACCTGAAGTTCCAGGGGACCTGGGATACGAAGCGGGTGCGTGACATCACGGGTCTTCCCCAGTATTACTTCGTGCCGGACAAGCTGGAGGCTTATAAGGATGCCAACTACTTAAAGGGCGGTATCGTTTATGCGGACAGGGTGACCACGGTAAGTAATTCCTATGCAGAGGAGATTAAGATGCCGTTCTACGGCGAGAAGCTTGACGGGCTGATGAATGCCAAGGCGAACTGCCTGTCCGGTATTGTGAATGGTATTGACTATGATGATTATAATCCGGCCACGGATCCGCATATTGAGAAGAATTACGATATCGACAATTTCCGTAAGGAAAAGGTGAAGAATAAGCTGGCGCTGCAGAAAGAACTGAATCTGAACCAGGATTCGCACACCATGATGATCGGAATCGTGTCCAGACTGACGGATCAGAAAGGATTTGATCTGGTTGCCTATGTGATGGACGAGCTGTGCCAGGATGCCATTCAGATTGTTGTGCTTGGAACCGGCGAGGAGAAGTATGAGAACATGTTCCGGCATTTTGAATGGAAGTATCAGGGGAAGGTATCTGCGAATATCTATTATTCCGATCCATTGTCCCACCGGATTTATGCTTCCTGTGATGCGTTCCTTATGCCGTCCCTGTTCGAGCCCTGCGGACTGAGCCAGCTCATGAGTTTAAGATACGGTACGCTTCCAATCGTCAGAGAGACCGGAGGATTGAAGGATACGGTAGAGCCTTACAATGAATATGAGAAGACCGGTACGGGATTCAGCTTTACGAATTATAATGCCCATGAGATGATGGCAACCGTCCGTTATGCAGAGCGGATTTACTATGACAGAAAGCGTGACTGGAACAAGATGGTGGAACGCGCCATGAGCCAGGACTTCTCCTGGGGGAATTCTGCGAAGCAATATGAGGAACTGTACGACAATATGTAGCAGCAGATCAGATGGACTGCTTAGGATAAAGTCAGAATAGAAGGGATCATGACATGAAGATTCGAGACATATTGAAGAATGAGATGCCGCATATCTCATTCGAAGTATTTCCGCCCAAGACGGATGCGGGATACGAAAGTGTGCTGAGTGCAACAAAGAAGATTGCGGCGCTGAAACCTTCTTTTATCAGCGTAACATACGGTGCAGGCGGCGGTACCAGCAAAAATACCGTCAGCATTGCCACGCAGATTAAGGATGATTTTGGTGTGACAAGTTTAGCGCACCTTACCTGTGTATCTTCCACTAAAGAGGAGGTACACAGGGTCATAGACCAGCTGAAGGAGAATCAGATTGAGAACATATTAGCGCTGCGGGGAGATATTCCCGCAGAGATCGAATTCCCGCTGCCAAGCCATTACCGCTATGCCAGTGAACTGATTGAGGACATCAGGAAACAGGGCGACTTCTGTATTGGCGCGGCCTGCTATCCGGAGGGGCATGTGGAGACGGAACATAAGAAGGACGATATCCGCAATCTGAAACACAAGGTGGACTGCGGAGTGGATTTTCTGACGACCCAGATGTTTTTCGACAATAACATCCTCTATAACTTCCTTTACCGGATTCGTGAGAAAGGAATTACGGTCCCTGTGCTTCCGGGGATTATGCCGGTTACGAATAAGAAGCAGATTGAGAGGATCGGGGGTCTGTCCGGCACCATCCTTCCAGAACGGTTCCGGGCGATTGTAGACCGTTTCGGAGAGAATCCGGCTGCGATGCAGCAGGCGGGAATCGCATACGCCACCGACCAGATCATAGATCTGATTGCGAACGGCGTGAACCATATTCACGTATATTCCATGAATAAGCCGGAGGTTGCCGGTGCAATCATGAAGAACCTGTCAGAAATTGTAGCTGTATGATTCATAAGAAGGAAAACGTATGGACGTAAGAACAAAAGAGGCAGTTCGTTACCTGGGATACGGAAACCATGCGATAGATGGACGTACGCTTGCATTGATCTCCAGTTCTTTTCGGGAATTGGAACAGGTTGCAGGCATGCGGATCATTTATCGCATTTTTGACGTGTTTTCTGAGGACACAGACTGTCTGTCAATCGGAACGCTGAAAATCAAAAGCAGGAATCTGAAGAAAAATCTGAAAGGCTGTAACAGGGCAGTTCTGCTGGGCGCAACTATGGGAGTGGGGGTAGATGCACTTCTGCGCCGGTATGCGCTTACGGACATGGCAAGGGTGGTGATCCTGCAGGCCTGTGCAGCCGCCATGCTGGAAGAATACCTGGATGAGCGCCAGGAAGAACTGCGCCGGGAGCAGGAAAAAGAAGGCTGTTACTTAAGGCCGAGGTTTAGTCCCGGATATGGTGATTTTTCCATTCGCCACCAGGAACAGATCCTGCGTATGCTGGATGCAGCGAAAAAGATCGGCCTGTCTATGACGGATGGAAATATGCTGACCCCCACAAAATCCGTGACGGCAGTCATTGGTTTAAGTAATGTCCGGCTTCCCTGTCAGGTACAGGGGTGCGGATCCTGCGGGAAAACCGACTGTACCTTCCGGCGCATATGATGAAAAAGGAGCAACCTTATGATACGAACACGTTTAGGAAAAGAACTGCTGTATTTTGACGGAGGAATGGGCACCCTCCTCCAGTCCAAAGGCTTAAGTCCCGGCGAACTCCCCGAAACCTGGAATCTGACCCATAAAGACGAGATCATTGATATCCACCGCCAGTATTTTGAAGCCGGCTGTGATATTGTCTTGACCAACACTTTTGGCGCAAATGCCTTAAAATTCCACGATTCTCAATATCATTTAAAAGAGATTGTCAACGCAGCCGTCGCAAATGCGAAGAAGGCAGCCTTACTTGGCGTACATGACAATAGACAGACGTATATTGCCCTGGATGTAGGCCCTACCGGTAAGCTGTTAAGGCCAATGGGAGATCTGGGATTTGAAGAGGCCTATCAGGCGTTCAGGGAAGTGATGTGCTGCGGCGAGGCGGCAGGGGCAGATTTCATCCATATCGAGACCATGAGTGATACTTATGAAGTGAAGGCTGCCATTCTGGCTGCAAAGGAGAACACGAATCTTCCGGTCACTGTTACCATGATTTTTGACGGGAAAGGGAAGCTGCTGACAGGCGGAGACGTCCCGGCGGTGGTGGCAATGCTGGAAGGACTCCGGGTGGATGCCCTGGGGCTGAACTGCGGCCTGGGCCCGAGGCAGATGCTCCCCGTTCTGAAGGAAATCATGGCCTGTGCTTCAGTCCCTGTGATTGTAAAACCCAATGCAGGACTGCCGAAGCAGAGGGAGGAAGAGGTATACTATGACGTAGGGCCAGAGGAATTTGCAGAGACCATGGAAGAGATTCTGAAGCTTGGGGTAAGCGCCATCGGCGGCTGCTGCGGGACAACGCCGGATCATATCCGTGCCATGATCAGAACGGCGGGAAGGAGAAACCTGCATCCGCCTGTGCCAAAAGAGGATACCATTGTCTCGTCCTACGGGCAGGCGGTGGCGCTGAATCAGAGACCTGTGATCATCGGTGAACGGATCAATCCCACAGGCAAGAAGAAGTTGAAACAGGCTTTAAAGGATCATGACATGGACTATATTCTGAGGGAAGGTGTCACACAGCAGGACCTGGGGGCGCACATCCTGGATGTCAATGTAGGGCTGCCGGATATTGACGAGGTATCTGTGATGCAGGAGGCGGTGACGGAACTTCAGAGTGTCACCAGCCTGCCGCTGCAGATTGACACCGTGAATATCTCAGCCATGGAGCGTGCCATGCGGATCTATAACGGCAAGCCCATGATCAATTCCGTGAATGGCAAAAAGGAGTCCATGGATGCGGTCTTTCCGCTGGTGCAGAAATATGGAGGAGTCGTGGTTGCGCTGACCATTGATGAAGAGGGAATACCGGAAACCCCCATGGGAAGATGCCGGATTGCCGGAAAGATCATAGAGGAGGCAGCGAAATACGGGATTGCAAAGAAAGATATCGTGGTGGATGTGCTTGCCATGACCATCAGTTCGGAACCGGAAGGAGCGAAGACTACCTTAGAAGCATTGAAAAAGGTACGGGAAACCTATGGTGTGTGCACGGTGCTGGGAGTTTCCAATATTTCCTTCGGCCTTCCCTGCCGGCCGGTGATCAATGGGAATTTCTTTACCATGGCATTGCTAAACGGGCTGAGCGCCGGAATTGTGAACCCCTCCTCAAAGGAAATGATGCATTCCTATGATTCGTTCTGTGCGCTGATGAACTACGACCGGAATTGTGAATCCTATATTCAGAAATACGGAGCACAGACGGAGGACACTTTGCCAGGACCTGGGAAAATCCAGGATCTTACCTTAAGAGAGGCCATCGAAAAGGGATTAAAAGAAGAGGCGCATCACCAGTCCCTGGAACTTCTGAAAAAGGCAGAGCCTCTTGAAATCATCAACCAGTATCTGATTCCTGCGCTGGATGAGGTGGGGAAAGGATTTGAGAAAGGAACCGTTTTTCTGCCCCAGCTTCTTATGAGTGCGGATGCTGCAAAGATCGCTTTTGCCGTGCTGAAGGATTCTCTGGCGGATATGGGCGGGGAAGCGCAGAAGAAACACAAGATTATCCTTGCAACGGTGAAAGGAGATATTCACGATATCGGCAAAAATATTGTCAAGGTACTGCTCGAAAATTACGGTTTTGACGTGATTGATCTGGGAAAAGACGTTCTGCCGGAGACGATTGCAGCATGTGCCGTCAAAGAAGACGTAAGGCTGGCAGGCTTAAGCGCACTGATGACCACCACGGTGGTGAGTATGGAGGAGACCATAAAGCTTCTGAGAAAAGAGAAGCCAGACTGTAAGGTTATGGTGGGCGGGGCGGTGCTGAACCAGGAATATGCGGATCTGATCGGAGCCGACTTCTACGGAAAAGATGCGATGCAGTCTGTATATTATGCCCAGAGAATATTTGCCGAAGAATCATAATAGGATGAAATAAATGAATGAAAGGATGAAAAATATGTCTTTGATATTGCCGGAACATTATGATCCGCGGCTTAGTGTCCGCGAAACCCAGGAAGCAATCAAGTATATCCGTGATACATTCCAGAAAGAATTCGGAAAAGAGATGAACTTAGAAAGGATTTCCGCCCCGCTGTTCGTGGAGAAGAAGAGCGGTCTCAACGATGATCTGAATGGGGTGGAACGTCCGGTACAGTTTACGATCGCCGGAATCCCTGATGAGACCATTGAGGTGGTACATTCTCTTGCCAAGTGGAAACGGATGGCGCTGCATGAGTATGGTTTCCGGCCGGGAGAGGGGCTGTATACGAATATGAATGCAATCCGCCGGGATGAGGAACTTGACAACCTTCATTCCTGTTATGTGGATCAGTGGGACTGGGAGAAGGTCATTACCAGAGAAGAGCGGACGGAAGAGACACTGAAGGAGACTGTGCGCACCATTTTCAAAATTATCAAGCATATGCAGCATGAAGTCTGGTATAAATATCCGGATGCCGCCAAGAAGCTTCCGGGGGATGTGACCTTTATCACTTCCCAGGAGTTAGAGGACCGTTATCCGGACAGGACGCCTAAGGAGAGGGAGAACCTGATCACGAAAGAATACGGCTGTGTATTCGTGATGAAGATTGGAGATAAACTGGCGGGCGGAGCGCCTCATGACGGACGGGCGCCGGACTATGACGACTGGCAGCTCAACGGAGACATCCTGTTCTGGTTCGAGCACCTGCAATGTGCTCTGGAAATCTCCAGCATGGGCATCCGTGTGGATGAACAGTCTCTGGAAGAACAGTTAAGGAAGGCAGGATGTGAGGAGCGCAGGAACCTCCCCTATCACCGGATGCTGTTAAACGGAGAACTCCCCTGTACCATCGGCGGCGGAATCGGACAGTCCAGGCTGTGCATGCTTCTTCTGGACCGGGCCCACGTGGGAGAAGTCCAGGCAAGCCTCTGGCCGGAGGAGATGCGGAAAACCTGTAAGAAGCATCATATTTTCCTGCTGTAAATTGTATTGAATATTGAACATTTCAACTGGTTGACAATTATTTAACAATCCAGTATAGTAACAGGTAGAAAGGTAACAACAAATTTACATATTTAGGAGGAACTGTCTGTATGATAAGAGGATTGGATACCACAGTCAGAAAAATCAGAAGAACCGTATTTGAGGAGGTGGCAAAGCTTGGATTTAAAGCGGATGCCGACACTCTGCTGGATGATATGGAAGAGATTCCGTACAAAATTGTGAATGAAGATACCATGAAGTACCGGGACAGTGTTTACCGGGCACGGGCCGTTGTGAGAGAACGGTTAAGGCTTGCCATGGGGCTTTCCCTTAGGCCGGAGAACAAGCCTGTGCATCTGACCAAAGGTGTGGAGGCCAGCAATATTTCGGATAAGTATTATGAACCGCCGCTTATGCAGGTAATCCCGTCTGCCTGTGCAGGATGTGAGGAGAAGGGATTCGAGGTGAGCAATGCCTGTAAGGGCTGCCTGGCACATCCCTGTATGGAGGTATGCCCCAAGGGCGCCATTTCCATGGTGAACGGAAAGTCTTACATTGATCAGGAAAAATGTATCAAGTGCGGGAAATGCAAGGCTGCCTGCCCGTATGACGCCATTTCCAAAAAGGAACGTCCCTGTGCCAAAGCCTGCGGAGTGGGAGCGATTGAGACAGACAGGCACGGCCGTGCGGTCATCAATAATGAAAAATGTGTTTCCTGCGGGATGTGTATGGTCAGCTGTCCCTTCGGCGCCATTTCCGATAAATCACAGATCTTCCAGCTTGCAAGGGCGCTGTCGGAGGGAGATCAGATCATTGCCGAGATTGCGCCGGCATTTGCAGGGCAGTTCGGCGACAATATCACTCCGAGGAATCTGAAAGCCGCACTCCAGGAACTTGGATTCTCTGAGTTCTATGAGGTTGCGCTGGGAGCGGATATCGGAGCCATTGCGGAGGCACACCATTATGTGAACAAAGTGACTACCGGGGAACTCCCCTTCCTTCTGACTTCCTGCTGTCCGTCCTGGGCGATGCTTGCAAAGAAGTATTTCCCGGATCTTGTAGACCAGGTGTCCCAGGAGCTGACCCCCATGGTTGCCACGGCGCGTACCATTAAGAAAGAGCATCCCAATGCAAAGGTGGTGTTCATCGGACCATGTGCGGCCAAGAAGCTGGAGGCCATGCGAAGGACGGTCAGAAGTGACGTGGACTTTGTTATTACCTTTGAAGAACTGCAGGCGATGTTTGATGCAAAAGAGATTGATCTCACCCAGTACGAGGCGGAATCATCCTTCCATAATGCCACCGGGGCAGGACGGGGATACGCCTATGCAGGCGGTGTGGCGGATGCCATCAAGAACTGTGTCAAGGAATATTATCCGGGTGTGGAAGTAAAGATTGCCCATGCGGAAGGTCTTGCGGAATGTAAGAAGATTCTTTCCCTCGCCAAGGTAGGCCGCATGAACGGCTGCCTGATTGAGGGAATGGGCTGTCCGGGCGGATGTGTCGCCGGAGCGGGCACCAATCTCCAGGTAGAGAAGGCGAAGAAAAAGGTTCAGGAGCTGGTAGCAGGTTCTACGAAGAAACTTCCGCCAAAGGAACTGGAAGAGATCGAATTAAAGTAGATTATTAGACAATTGTGACAATTTCCTCTTGTCAACAGGGCACTAACGAGGGTATAATAGAAATTGTAGCAGTATGTCAGTTTAGAACATTTTATTTGTCCGGGCATTCCGCCATCCAGAGCGTCTTCGGTTCTGGCGGGGCGGGGTCTGCCTGACAGATATTGTTAAGGGAGGTGGAGAAGTATGGAATTTAAGAGTGGTTTTTGGGGGCGTTTGTTTGGTTTCAAAGGCGGGGGATCCAACAGGGAAGAATCTCAAGAAGAAGAGAACGGACATTCCATGATGGATGGGACGCTGAAGGATGATCAGATGCCATTACCAGATTTCCAGCCTAAACCGGATAAAACGCAGCTGGTACTGTCCGGGGAGCATCCATTTATCCAGTTATATGAGAAGTGGAAGGAACAGGTTGGCTATGTACCACTCCCTCGTCTGCGTCTGGAATATGGCGGGGATTCGCCGGACGAAGAACTTGAAAAAGAGTTGTCGCGT
Organism: uncultured Dorea sp.; assembly: GCA_910587575.1. Classification (GTDB taxonomy): domain Bacteria; phylum Bacillota; class Clostridia; order Lachnospirales; family Lachnospiraceae; genus Sporofaciens. Next base: position 4,081 of record CAJULU010000047.1, on the reverse strand, counting down.
CTGCGCAAGGCGATCACAGCAGTAGCTGCTGACCGTTTATCGCAGATTCCCAAAGAGCCGGAACCGAAGCCGCCGTCTGAAGATGATGACGAGGATGAGGAAGAAGAAGTGGAAGAGACTCCGCCGTTTCAGTTGGATGCACTGCCTCTCATATATGTTACTGCCAACCAGCTTGCCGCATGGCTTGTGGTATTTCCGCCCATAGGGGAGGGAAAAGAACTGGATCTGGAGATGCTCGCTTCCATTCTGAAGGAAAGCGGTGTTTCCTATGGCCTGGATAAAGAACTGCTGGATTCACTGCCGAATGCCAAGGACCGGTATTTCCATCTGTTTCTGATTGCTCAGGGCAGAGAGGTCGTTCACGGGAAGGACGGATATATTGAAGACTTCTTTAAGCGGACCGTGAAGAAGAAGTATGAGGCGGACGAACATGGCCGGGTAGACTATTTTAACCTGAATCTGGTTCAGAATGTGGAGAAGGGTCAGCCGATCTGTCAGATCATACCGCCGGTGGAAGGTATTCCGGGAAGGAACGTACTGGATGAAGAGATTCCGTGCAAAGAAGGAAAGATGCCGGTTCTTCCGAAGGGACGTAATACAGAAGCCAGTGAGGACGGTATGCAGCTTCTGGCGGTGAAGGCAGGACGCGTGGAATTCAGCGGCCGTAGCTTCCTTGTCAAGTCTGTGCTGGAGATTGGCGGCAATGTGGATTTTTCCACCGGAAATATTAATTTCGTAGGTGACGTACATATTCATGGCGATGTGAGCAGCGGTTTCTCTGTCCGTACGATTGGCGATATTACCATTGACGGCGTTGTGGAGGCTGCCGAGATTGAGGCCGGAGGAGATTTGGTTGTTTCCAAGGGAATCCTGGGCGATTCCCGAGCAATGATCCGGGCTCATCATGATGTCTATGCCAAGTATCTGGAGAACTGTACTGTGCACTGCCGGGGAAATCTGCAGACAGACTGTATCGTGAACTGTGATGTATACTGTGACGGCGAGGTAAGCGTCCGCAGCGGAAGAGGCACCATCATCGGCGGGCGTGTCCGGGCGGCACAGGGCATCACCTGTAAGATTGTGGGTTCAAAATCAGAAAGCGTTACCTCAGTATTTTTGGGGGGACAGCCTTTTGCGGATTTCGAGAAGGAGTCCCTGTTACTGAACATTAAAAAGCAGGAAGCTGAGCTTGAAAGGCTTGAACGTCAGCCAGACAGTCCGAAAAGGAACCAGCGCATAGGCAAACTCAGGCTGGATCTTTCCATCGGCCGGATGAAGGTCAACCAGTTTGACAAAGAGTTAAAGAAGATTCAGCAGAAGATGGAAGAGCAGGGCGGCTGCAGACTGATCTGCGACATTGCCTATCCAGGAATGGTGCTTACCATCGGGGAACTGACCAAGCCGCTGGCAAAGGAGACCAGCTTGGTGAATGCGCGGCTGGTTGACGGAGAAATCTGTATGATGTAGCTCCTGTACTATACGAAAGGGGGATTTACTTGGATACTGTAGTACCCCAGGAGGGATTAAAAGAGATTTTTGATCAGATCACCCGCGGCGTGACAAAACAGGCGGCCGGAATTTCGCTGCAGCAGGGCGAGAGCGAACCAAAGGGTGAGATATATACAGTATATGCAGCATTTGACAGGGGATTTCGCACAAGCGTGTCTTTGTGTGCGGAAGCTTCCCTGTTTACCCGGCTGACAAAGTATATGATGCAGGAAGAAGAGATCACACATCAGGATGTGGAAGATTTTTCAAAAGAGTATTTTAATATGTTATGCGGACAGATTGCGTCACGGTTGTATCAGGTGACAAAGGTTGCATCCAGATTCGGAATTCCATCGTTTCATTATGGGCGTTATATACCAGAAGGGCATGACGAACATTTTGAACTCCGATACACCAGCGATGGGAATGAGAATGCGGAGATTACTTATCTGGCACCGGAGGACTGACGTCTGGTTCGTGACATAGGAATGTAACATTGATAATAAGCGTTGAGAAGGAGGCATCTTATGGGAAAACGACTCATGGTAGTGGATGATTCCCGGGTAATTGAAATGCAGATGCAAAAGCTGCTGGCTGACACGGATTATGAGATTGTAGCTTACTGCAGGGATGGGGAAGAGGCGATTGAACGTTACGGTGAAGTGGATCCGGATTTGGTGACAATGGATATTATCATGCCGGGGATTGACGGCCTGGAGACGGCCGGGGCGATTTTGAAGGATTACCCGTTTGCAAAGATTGTCATGGTATCCTCACTGGCATATGATGACACGATTAATGAGGCAGATGACATTGGCGTGAAAGCATTTGTCTATAAGCCGTTGGAACGTGACAAGATGCTGGAGGCTTTTGAGAAAGCTTTGGCAGAGTCCTGAATAAAAGAAGAGAAGCAGGTGGAACATTGACAAACCGCCTGCTTCTCTTTATAATATTTTAGGGTACAAGGGCTGTATTATTTTTGATGAGAGATAGAAGGAAAACAGGAGGATATCATGCAGAAATACGGAGTAAATGAATTAAGAAAGATGTTTCTTGACTTCTTTGAGAGTAAGGATCATCTGAAAATGAAGAGTTTTTCGCTGGTGCCGCACAATGACAAGAGTCTGCTGCTGATCAATTCGGGCATGGCGCCGCTGAAGCCATATTTTACCGGACAGGAGATTCCGCCGAAGCGCCGGGTTGCCACCTGCCAGAAGTGTATCCGTACCGGAGATATTGAGAATGTGGGAAAGACGGCGCGTCACGGCACGTTTTTTGAGATGCTGGGCAACTTCTCCTTTGGGGATTATTTTAAGCGGGAAGCCATTCACTGGACCTGGGAATTTCTGACGGAAGTGGTGGGACTTGACCCGGACAGGCTGTATCCGTCGGTGTATCTTGAGGATGATGAGGCGTGGGAGATCTGGAATAAGGAGATCGGCATTGCACCGGAGAGAATCTTCCGCTTTGGAAAGGAAGACAACTTCTGGGAGCACGGGTCAGGTCCCTGCGGCCCCTGTTCCGAGGTGTATTATGACCGGGGAGAGAAGTATGGATGCGGGAAGCCGGACTGTACGGTGGGCTGTGAATGTGACCGTTATATGGAGATCTGGAACAATGTATTTACCCAGTTCGATAATGACGGCAATAACCACTATACAGAGTTGGAACAGAAGAACATTGATACCGGTATGGGGCTGGAACGTCTTGCCTGTATCGTCCAGGATGTGGACTCTATGTTCGATATTGACACCATCAAGGAATTGAGAAGCCATGTCTGTGACCTTGCCGGGGTGGAATACGGGAAAGATGCGGCCGCAGATGTCTCCATCCGTGTGATTACAGATCATATCCGTTCTGTGACATTTATGATTTCAGACGGAATCATGCCGTCCAACGAGGGAAGAGGCTATGTGCTGCGCCGTCTGCTCCGCCGCGCCTGCCGCCATGGAAGGCTTCTGGACATTCCGGGCGAATTCCTGGTAAAGCTTGCAGGCACGGTAATTGAAGGTTCGAAGGACGGATACCCGGAACTGGATGAGAAGAGAGAGTTTATCTTCAAGGTCGTGGCAAAGGAAGAAGAGCAGTTTAACAAGACCATTGACCAGGGGCTGTCCATTCTTTCGAATATGGAAAAAGAGATGGAAGCAAAGGGTGTCAGGACGCTTGAGGGAACCAGTGCGTTCCGGCTTTATGATACCTATGGATTCCCGCTGGATCTGACGAAGGAGATCCTGGAAGAAAAGGGAATGTCCGTGGATGAAGAAGGATTCTGCAGGGCCATGGAGGTTCAGAGAAAGACGGCTCGGGAAGCACGGGAAGTTACGAATTATATGGGGGCAGACGTAACGGTCTATGAGTCCATAGACCCGGGTGTTACCACAGAATTCGTCGGATATGACCATCTGTCCTTTACTTCCAGAGTGACGGTACTGACAACGGATACGGAACTGGTGGATGCGCTTTCGGACGGTCAGAAAGGCACGGTCTTTGTAGAGAAGACTCCTTTCTATGCCGCCAGCGGCGGCCAGGAGGCTGATACAGGGGTGATTCGGACTGCAGACGGCGAATTCCTGGTTGAAGACGTTGTAAA
>CAJULU010000046.1:29225-36507 GCA_910587575.1 uncultured Dorea sp. | reverse complement strand
AATGATCGTTGCAATGGTTTTCAGTATTTTGATTTATCTTCTGCTGTTTGTAATCACTTTTGCAGTTGAAGCCATAATGCACTTCGGAACATTATCTATTCAAACAGTGTGGGGATTCCTTTTTACCTATTTTGTAAATGGTATTGGCGTATTTTTTGCTATTTCACCGATTGTAGCATTAGTAGCCCGCATGAAAAAAGGGTATTGGCTGGCATTGGTATTTGCTGAAATTTATTCCTTTGCCGGACTGTTTGCAAGTATGTCCGAAATTCTGAAAATAGCTTATCCTATTACTGCGGTTTTCAATCTTTCTGGATATTATAAAGCAACGATCGGAAATAAGGCAATCAGTTTAGTTATACTGCTTCTTTGCATAACTCTTACAATTTTTATTTTGAGTGGATTTAACCGCAACAGCAAAAGAATTGATGTCCAATAAAATATTGGAAGTTTTATATAAATCTGCCGGACGACGGCAAAAGAAAAAAAGCCGTCGTCAAGCAGAGGTCTTTTCACACGCCTATCATTAAACGGCGGCTTTGGGAAAATCAAAGCCGCCGTTTCTTTTTATCTTCTCAAGGAATGACGCGGTATCATTGTCAAAAGCGGCGGCTAAAAGGAGGTAGCCGCCATGAAGCACAAACCGTATCGACAAAATCCGACGGTCATTGACACATTAAAAAAAGCACGTCCACCACCGGGGGAAATTACGCCCATAAGTATGAACTGTCTAATCATCTTAATAAGTTTTTCAGTGCCTTTTTGCCTGTCCGCATTTTTTGTGGGCGGGCTTTTTTTGCGCCTTTTAGTTTTCTTAAAAAGCTGATTGGAAAGCGCAACAAAAGAGCCTTTTCCAAACGGATAGGGTGTGAAAGGGGACGGAAGGACAAGAGATATTGAAATTGCCCGGAATCTTTTAAAAATGAACATGCCTCATGATCAAATCGTAAAAGCTACAGATTTGACACTGGAAGAAATTAGTAAATTATAAGATGATAAAAAAACGGATACCTCATATCGGGTATTTGTTTCGGTTAAGATCTAAATTTAACACAGATATCGATGCACTGCCTGCACCAATGGAGCGAAACGGGCTCAGTGACCATATCTGGAAATACTGATCACGTATCGGATATGGATTCGGGGATACCCGGGCGGCAACGGAGAATGTGCTGATCTATGAAGGGAAGGTAATTGAGGTGAAGGATCTGATGTGTTTTGCAGAGGATGTGCATAACCGGTATTAGAAAACATACGCTGGTGGAGGCAGTTCAGACGACTGCTTCCACCAGCGTTCTGTTTCCCAGAGAGATTTCCTGTACGCCGGTCTGTTTCTTTTTATTAAAGTTAAAACTCAGCATATAGCCAGTATCCAGATGATAATAGTCCAGGTATTCCGTAAGCTGTGCTTCGCCCCTCATATGATATGCGTTTCCTCTCCAGAGCTTCAATTCGATGACAAACTGTTCGCCCATGTAATCAACAATGACATCTGTCCTGTCCATATTCCGGGTCTGTGCTTCTATATAATAATTGCCGGTTCCGTTAATGATTGGTCTGAGATACAGAAGAAAGTATCTTCTGCCGTCTTCTTCATAGAATTTCTTATCACTGTCACCATATACATCATGAAAATGAATTACGAATTTTTCCAGAACCAACCGCATATTCAGATGTCCGTTCTGAATAAACTGATTTTTGTTCTGTAAGGCCGTCTGGTAGATCTGATCACCAATAAGCTTGTCTGTGGTGAGAAAATAATTATACAGACGGGTTTCAAAAATCCGGTTTGCAATGGATATGCTTTCATTTGTTATTTTAATGAAACCGAACATCACAGCAATGTCAATGGATCGGTCATCGGGATTATATCCCATACTTTCGCCGCGGAATAAGATCGCATAAATAATCTTCTTTAACCCGGGATATGCTTCTAATTTTCCTGTCAGAGATTCGAATAAGGTATTCTTTTCGTTCAACAGAATCTTCACGGCTTCCGTAACGCCTTCACGGGTCCATGTATCATGCATGGAAAGAAATCTTTCGGTGCCGCAGATACGCTCATCCATAAGTTTGCAGATCCGGGAGACAAGAAAAGGATATCCGGATGTATAATCATGGATGAGTCCGGCAAGCGCCTGGGAATCCATACCCGTATCATGATCGGTTTCATAGTCTTCAAGCATTCCTGCGATTTCCTGTTTCGAAAAACTCATATCTACCATAAAATCTGCAGCAATGTTCCAGGGGCTGTTGGCGGCAGGCGTCTGGTCTTTTGCGAATCTGTGTTTTAAATTCTTAATGTCATAGACTCCGGAAAGAATCACGGACTGAAATGTGGGGATCTCATCCCTGTCGATATAGCAGTTGCGCAGCTGGGCAAGAAAATCCAGGAAGATCTGATTGCCGGAAGCTGTGTCAGTCTCATCAATGATGAGGACAACCGGATGAGAGGAATGTTCACACAGATTATTTAGTTGTTCAAACAATTCGTACAATGAAAATTCCCTGCCTGCTGTCCTGAGAGCTGCTTCCAAAGGTTCTGTCAGACCAGCGATTTCCGGATTGGTCTGACAGGGATAGGAACGGTTCAGTGTTTGTAAGAAATATCTGCCGAATGCCAGTGAGAAGATATTGCCATCCTGGAATTTGGCGGCATCTAATCGTTGAAAATCCAGACTGATGACCAGATATTCATCTTTTAAGGATTCTTTTAATCTTCTTAGTGTCGTTGTCTTGCCGTACTGCCTCGCCCGGTTTATAGTGAAATACTGGCCGGCATCAATCATGGCCTTGATCTGCTCCAGCTTACTGGTGATATCGACCATATAGTGTTCTTTCGGACGACAGACAGCGTTTGTGTTAAATATTTTCATGGCGGTTACACCTCGTTGCTTTATGGAATTATATATTGATGTATGCCATCAGTATAGCATAAGGATGATCCTGATGACAGGTTTTGCGGCAAAAAAAATCGCAGAGTAGGATACTCTGCGATTTTCTGCTTTAAACAGCATATCTATTATAACCATCGAAGAGTAATAAATCAATACTTAATTTCCTTTTGTAAAAATTTGGTGCAAAATCACGAAAGAAAAGCAAAAATATAGTCTGTGTATTACAGGATAATTGCTTTTATAATCTGACTATATTGCAAATATTTCGTTTATATTTGTGAAATGCAGACGGGAAATTTTCGCAGAGTATCCTACTCAACGAAAGAAGGGATTGAAATCTGGCATTTACTGACCTGTAAAAAGCAGGAGGAACAGAAAATATTAACAATATGCAGAAAAAATCTGTCCTCAGAGGCGCTTTCGGGAATTTTCATACTGACATATGACCGCATGCGGAAGTATGAGGGGGTCTGGCATCTGGAACGGCAGATTTTGTTTCCGGGGTCTGTATTTCTGGAAAACGGAAATGAGAAGCTGCTGTGTAAGGAACTTGGACAATGCAGTGGGATTGACGGACAGGAGAACCGTCTGATCCGGCTTGGCGAGGCGGAAGAAAATTTCCTGAAAGGGCTTTGTGGAGAGGAACATCATCTGGAAATGTCCAGAGGGGTTATCCGTAAGGGCGTGCCGAAGATTACGGAAGGCCCGCTGAGAGGCAGGGAAAGTATGATCTGCAGGATTGACCGGCATAAGAGGCTGGCCAAGGTCCGTCTTGACTGGCAGGATCGAATGGAGGAGCTCTGTTTTATTTCTGCAGGTCTGGAGATAACGGAGAAGATGTATTGACAGGATATCAGGAGCGGCCCTTGAAGCACTGGCACCTGGGTTTGCGAATGGCAGATATAGAGAAGGGATAACTGTGGCTGTAAATGTACGGGCATGGATGGCGAAGCTATGCATTGTGCGGACAACGGGTTTCAAGAGAGGCGTGGTGTTAGATGTGGTATGTAATGCAGGTCGTTTCGGGACAGGAAAAAAGGACGGCTTTTCTGATCGAACAGGCCGTTTCCGATGGAGTTCTGGAAAAGTGTATCATTCCCATGCGCAGGCTTAGAAAGAAATTCCAGGGGGCATGGCATGAGGTAACAGAAAGATTATTTCCAGGCTATGTATTCATGATTACGGATCAGCCGCAGGCATTATATGAAGAAGTGAAAGGAATTCCCGCATTGACCAGGATTCTTGGGAGATGCGGGGAATATTTTACACCGCTGTCAGATACGGATATCCGGATGATCGAGAAACTGCGAAAAGGAATGGAGGATGATGGGAACCTGGAAGTGGAGATTTCACGGATTGTGATGGAAGAGGGAAAACGGATCAGAATCTTGTCAGGCCCCCTTAAGAATCTGGAAGGGCAGATTCGGAAAGTGAATCTGCATAAGCGGATTGCAGAGGTTGAGATGGAATTTATGGGGAGCAGGCCGGTGGTGTACCTGGGGGTTGAAATGGTGGAAAAGATTACTGAATAAAGAGGTTATCAGGAATACAGGAGCAGAAATAAAATGTACAATTTTAAGGATGATTCCAGATTTGCGGGTATGCAGCCTTTTAAGGAAAAAGTATGGCTGTCTTCCCCGACCATGCATGGAGAAGAATGGAAATATATGCAGGAGGCATATGACACAAACTGGATGAGTACGGTGGGGGCAAATATCAATAAAATCGAGGAAATGATGGCTGAGAAGACTGGCGTGAAATATGGGGTTGCATTGAGTTCCGGAACGGCAGCGCTCCATCTTGCAGTGAAATTAGCGGCAGAGCATATCTACCACACTTCCACGGGGATATGTACGCCTTCGGGAATGGGAAGCGGCGGAGCGCTGTTCGGGAAACGTGTTTTCTGTTCGGATATGACATTTGATGCAACGGTGAATCCTATTGTCTATGAAGGTGGGGAGCCGGTTTTTATTGATTCGGAATACGATACCTGGAACATGGATCCAGAGGCTTTGGAAAATGCGTTCCAGATCCATCCGGATGTAAAATTAGTCGTGTTTGTGCATTTGTATGGTGTGCCTGGGAAGATGAAAGAACTGACTGAGATCTGTAAAAGGCATGGAGCATTTATGGTGGAAGATGCGGCAGAAAGCCTTGGGGCTTCCTATAAGGGGATTCAGACCGGAAGCTTTGGAGACTTTAATGGGGTGAGTTTCAATGGAAATAAGATTATTACCGGAAGTTCCGGAGGAATGTTATTGACGGATCGTCTGGAAGATGCAGATCAATGCCGCAAGTGGTCTACGCAGAGCAGGGAAGAGGCACCCTGGTATCAGCATGAACAGATCGGCTATAACTACCGTATGAGTAATGTCATTGCCGGGGTGATCCGTGGACAGCTCCCCTATCTGGAAGAACATATCAGGCAGAAGAAAAATATATATGAACGATACAAAGAGGGATTTGCTGATCTTCCGGTGAGTGTGAATCCTTTTGACAAAAATAACAGTGAGCCGAATTACTGGCTGACGGCAATGATGATAGACCAGGAGGCAATGGCGCCTCAGATCCGGGGAGAAAGGGAAGCATTGTGGAAGACATCCCCTGGGAAATCTTCCCCTACGGAGATTCTGGAGGCTCTGGCATATTTTCAAGCAGAGGGAAGGCCGGTCTGGAAGCCAATGCATATGCAGCCTGTTTATCGAAACCATGAGTTTGTCACAGCGTCAGGGGTTTGCAGGGCGAAAACAGATGAAAATGTCGGAACAGATATTTTCAGCCGGGGGCTCTGCCTGCCATCTGATTACAAGATGACAAAAGAACAGCAGGATAAAATTATAGATATCATTCACAGATGTTTCAGATGATGAGAAAAATAAACAATAGAAACGGAATATACAGACAATATATAAAACGTCTGTTAGATATTGTTCTGGCAGCGGCCGCACTAATTGTATTCTCTCCGGTACTGGTGATCACGGCGCTCTTGGTCCGTCTGAATCTGGGGAAACCCATACTGTTTCAGCAGGATCGTCCAGGACTTCATGAAAAAATATTCAGACTTTATAAATTCAGGACCATGAGTGATAAGAGAGACGAGAACGGAAATCTTCTGCCGGATGGGGAGAGGCTTACCAGGTTTGGCAAAGTCCTGCGTTCTACATCAATTGATGAACTGCCAGAACTTGTCAATGTTATAAAGGGAGATATGTCGTTAATCGGACCGAGGCCTTTGCTTGTACGATATCTTGACAGATATACACCGGAACAGCACAGAAGACATGAGGTCCGCCCCGGATTAACCGGGCTTGCCATGTCCCGTGTAAGAAACAGTGCCGGATGGGATAAGAAGTTTGAACTGGATCTTGAGTATGTGGAGCATATATCATTTCTTCTTGATCTGAAGATTATATTCTGGACGATATCCATAGTCTTAAAACGAGAAGGAATTAACGAAGACGGAGAAGCAACAAACAGTGAATTCATGGGCATTTTGGAGGAAAAATGAAATCGATACTGATCGGATCTGTGGGATCCAGCAAGGCAATGTTGGAAACAATGGTAGAAGTGGGATTTCCTGTTACATTTGTGTTTTCTTTAGATGAGGAGAGTGCCCGGGACGTATCGGGTTATCAGCCCATACATAAAATAGCGGCAGAACATGGTATCCCATATCGGAAATTCCAAAGAATTAATGATAAAGAACATGTTGAATTCATAAAAGAAATCAACCCGGATTACATATTTGTGATTGGGCTTTCGCAGTTAGTGAAAAAAGAGATTATTGATTCTGCAAAAACCGGTGTGATTGGTTTTCACCCTACGCCGCTTCCCAGGATGCGGGGCAGGGCGGCGAACGTATGGCAGGTTCTTCTGGGAGTGCACCGGACAAAATGTACGCTGTTTTATATTGACGAGGGAATCGACAGCGGCGATATACTTGGGCAGGAAGAGTACGTTATTGAAGATACAGATTATGCTGAAGATGTGGTAAAAAAGATTGATGCAGCAATAGGAAGAATGGCATACAGAGTTCTTACCCAGATCATGGACGGGAAATTAGAACCGCAGAAACAGCAGGAAGACGAAGCGACATATCTTTTGCGCCGTACTCCACAAGACGGTCTGATAGACTGGAACCAGTCAGTCTGTGACATACATAGGCTGATAAGGGCGGTGTCTCATCCGTTTCCCGGGGCTTTTGGCATGTATGACGGAAGACACCGGTTTATTATCTGGAGAGCCGAGATATTGGAGAACCGGAAGTACATCGGAATGAATGGACAGATTGCAAAGATCACGGATACCCATATAGATGTCGTCTGCAGAGATGGTCTGCTTAGAATCACTGACTATGAGAATGTAGATGGAGTAAAACTTTTTGC
>CAJULU010000046.1:19692-29215 GCA_910587575.1 uncultured Dorea sp. | reverse complement strand
CAGACTGGAAAGGACTGGATACTATGCGAGTAGTAGTGATTGCACCGCACAATGATGATGAGATACTGGGCGTCGGTGGCACCATGGCCAGATATGCCAGGGAAGGCCACGAAGTAGTCGTATGTGAAGTGACTGCCGGGGATCTGCATGATGAAATGGTTCGGCAACAGAAAAAAGAAGCGATTGCTTCCCATGAATTAATAGGAGCAAAGACATATTTTATGGATCTTCCCGTAGTCGGGCTGAGAGAAATGAGGACGGCAGAACTGAATGCCGCTTTTTTAAAAGCAATGAATGAATTAGAGCCGGATGTGGTATTTCTTCCGCACAAGGGTGATATGCATATCGATCACAGGATGGTTGCCGATTCAGCTATGGTTGCGCTCAGGCCGGTGTCAATGCCGGAACTTTGTGCAATATATGCTTATGAAACATTGTCGGAAACAGAGTGGAATATTCCTTCTGTTGATCATGCGTTTGTACCTAATGTTTACTGTGATATAACGGATGTAATCCAACTGAAACTGAAAGCCATGGAATGTCATTTCAGCCAGTTATGTAAATATCCGCATCCCCGTTCTCTGGAAGCGATAGAAGCCCTGGCGAAATACAGGGGGAGTACAATCTGCAAAAAGTATGCGGAAGCCTTTATGGTAATCCGGGAACAGATCGTTAAGGAGTAAAGGATGAAAGAATTACATATTTTATTTACCGGGGCAGGACGCAGGGTTGAACTTATCCAGGCTTTTCGCCAGGCTGCGTTGTGCCTGGATAAGCAGTTAAAAATCTATGGGGCAGATGCAGATGACACGGCTCCGGCTCTGGCATATTGTGATTTTCCAAGGATCATCTGCAAAATGCGGGATGAGAACTATATTCCGGAACTTTTGAAGATATGTGAAAAGGATGGAATAGATCTGGTGATTCCAACGATTGATACGGATCTTCTGGCTCTTTCTGAAAATAAGGAGAAGATAGGGGCAGCAGGGACAAAAGTGATGGTGAGTTCATTGGACAAGATTCGGATCTGCCGGGATAAAAGCCAGACGTCACGTTTTTTTACTGAGTGTGGGCTGAACTCACCCATGACGGTTGATGACTGGAAAGAATATAAAAGCAGTTTTCCTGCGTTTATAAAGCCTAAAGACGGAAGCAGCAGTGTGAATGCTTTTAAAGTGGAAAATGAATCAGAACTTTCATACTATGCAGAACAGATTGGCAATTATATTGTACAGCCATTTATTTCTGGCAGAGAATTTACGATAGATATTTTCTGTGATTTTCATGGGCGCCCTGTCAGTATTGTACCGCGGGAGCGGATTGCTGTGAGAGCGGGAGAAGTTCTTAAGACAAGGATCTGTATGGATCCGAAAATAATCATGGATATGAAGCTTCTGATTGATGCATTCAGACCGTGCGGGCCTTTAACGGTTCAGATGATCCGCAATGAGAAACCGAAAGAGGATTATTATATTGAAATTAACCCGAGATTCGGCGGCGGAGCTCCTTTAAGTATGAAAGCAGGAGCCAGAAGCGCAGAGACGATACTAAAACTTTTGAGCGGCGAAGAAGTGAGCGGTAATATGGACTATTCTGATGGGGCAATATATAGCCGTTATGACCAGAGCGTATGTGTGAATGAAGGGATACATAGAGAGAACGCTGCGGTGTCCGTGGCCGGAGGGTGGCCGGATTTTGCCAGGAAGGGTTTTCCTTATTGGATAAAAGGAGTGATTTTTGATCTTGATGATACGTTATATTCCGAAAAGGAGTATGTGAGAAGCGGTTATCAGGCTGTTGCAGAATTTTTAGGAAATGAAGAGGCTGAGGAAAAACTCTGGTTCTATTTTGAGAATGGTGTGTGTGCAATCGACGAATTTTTGCGGCATATCGGAAAAGAAGAACTGAAGGAGCAATGTCTGGAAATATACAGATCCCATAAGCCGAAGATTAACCTTTATCATGGAGTGAAGGAGGTCATTACCGGACTGAAAAGCCGTAATATAAAGATCGGAATGATTACAGATGGACGGCCTGAAGGACAGCGGAATAAGATTGCCGCATTAGGGCTTGCGGATCTTATAGACGACATCATTATTACAGACGAACTTGGAGGCAGACAATTCAGGAAACCGAATGATATATCATTTCGGATTATGCAGAACCGATGGCGTATACCTTATGGACAGATCGCTTATGTGGGGGATAACCCGGTAAAAGATTTTCAGGCCGCAAAGCAGCTTGGGATGAATAGCGTATGGATCAAAAATGTGGATGGCCTGTATCAGACGGAAGACTGATAAATGAAGGAAAAGAGAGGATAAGGTAATATACTTATGAAAATAAAGATTGCATACATTCTCCTGGTACATCATTTACCAGAGCAGGCAAATATGTTTATACAACAATTACTTGATTATGGCGATTGTGACGTCTATGTCCATATCGATAAAAAAAATCGGAAGATAGAAGATAAGATTATAAAAGATGAACGGGTTCATTTATTCTGCAGATATGATATCAGATGGGGAAGTTTTGAGATTGTTGCTGCTGCGATTGAACTCATGAGGCAGATTGTTGGATCAGAAAAAGCGTATACACACATTTATTATGGTTCCGGCCAGGATCTTCTGGTAAAAAAAGGACTGTATGAATATCTGGCCCAATACCCGGAAAATATTTTTATAGATATTTTTTCAGAGATAACAGACCGGGACAGGGAATCAGCCAGATACAGGGTAAGGTGGTCAGGACGGCTGATGGTACGGGAAGACTGGCATCCATATAGATTTGTCAGAATAGCTATGCAATTATTATGCAGATTTGGAATCGTACTATATCCCAATAAGATAAAACTGAGACATGTGCGGATGTATTGGGGAACTACCTGGTTTATTGCTCCTTACGAAGTGATCCGGTATATCTGCCATTATCTGGATTCACATCCGGAATATATCAGGTTCTGGGAAAACAGCCTGGCCTCGGATTTAATGTTTTTTCATACAATTATCATGAATTCAAAGTATAAGGATAAAGTCAGAAATGCATTGATGTACGTGAATATGGGAAAGACATTCGGGACGATGAATCATCCGGTTACAATTCATGAGAACGATAAAAATGCGATAGATCATAAGATATGTTTTTGTGCCAGGAAGTTTGATATTAATGAAAAAGAAATAATGGAGTATTATCTTGAAGCGACAAAGTAAGAATTCAAAAAATCTGCAGGAAGGATATGGGAGATCAGATGATATACATTCACATTGATAATATCCTTTTATCAGTATTAATTTTATCATGTGTATTAAAAGGTGCGGCAGGTGAATTACTTTTTTGCATTACACTTTCTATTCTTTTGTTCAGAAACAGACGCCTGATCAGGGAAAATGAATACAGAAAAATTTTGATTTTTATCATATTCTTGTATATTTTGTTAATGACGATTCAGATAAAACATCTGTACCCGGATGTAAGCTGGAGAATTGTCGGACTGACAAAATGCCTTTGCGGAATTCCTTTATGTATACTGTTTACAAGTCCTTCGTATAAAAAAGGGTTAATAAATCTGCTTGTAATTTATTCAGTTTTTTTTAATGTTATGGCATGCTGTATCCGCAGTGGATTGATCACAGACCAGTTCTGGGGTCATTCATTTATAGAATTTCCGGGAATTAATTCATGCGGATGTCTGAGTTTAATGCTGGCTCCGCATATATTGAGACTGAAAGAAAAGAAATGGATGATATATAAAATCCTGTATTTTGCTTCTCTTATTTTCATATTTCTTACATATAATGCAACAACCTTCAGAGTCAGTCTGCTTATATGCGCAATATTTTATATTTTCAGCAAATTAAAACTAAATGGATTCAGTCAGATTTACGGGATGATCAGACGGAATAAGAAAATAACAGCAGTAATTGTAATCGCTGTCATACTTGCGGCTGTACGAAACGATCAGATTCGTAACCGCTATATGGTATTGCTTAGTCGTCTGGATTATAGCAGATTCCGGATTCTGGAACAGGCTTTTGACAAATGGATCCAGGCAACAGGCTTTGAAAGACTATTTGGATTCGGAGATAATATGTACGGCTTAAAATATGGAATTTTAAGCGAAGCACATAATTTTATTATGGAAGTTCTGATGATTTATGGTACTTTCGGAATCATAGTTTTAATAATAGAAACCTACGTTTTTATTGAATTAATATTCAGTTTAAAAAGGGAAAGCAGATGTTTTCCGGCAATTATGGTGACTTTGATTATCGCATACCTGTATTTTATGCTGCACCCATACTATAGTTCCAGTTTTATTATTAAATTATATATGGTGGAAATATGTATCAGTGTGAGTACATATGGAACTCGATCTGACAAATTACAGAATGGGCTGAACATTTATGACAGAAATATCAAAAATATGGAAAAACAGTTTAGTTAAGTCAACTTTCGTATATGTGATTTCAACATTTATCAATTCTGGAATTGCAATACTCCTGCTTCCTATACTTACCAGATATCTGGATACGGAAGAATATGGAATTCTGTCTATGATAAATGCAACGGTGTCAGTTTTAATACCATTTACCGGCATGAGCGCATCATCTGCGCTTGAAAGAAAACTGGCAGACAACCAGACATATGAAAATAAAAAATATTTATTTAATTGTTATGTGGTTGTGTCAGCGGCAACAATGACCGTTTCTCTGATTGTATTAAAATTTTCAGAATTCATAAGCGGATATTCGGGGATACCTTACGACCTGTTATGGTGTGTTGTAATATTAGCTTGTTTTGACGTATTAATCAATATTGCCCTTTCTGTACTGCAATTTAATCAACATGTGAAAGTATATGCACTTTACAGGAATGGTGAAACACTCTTTAACCTGGGTCTGAGTATTTTTCTTGTTGTGATCGCTGGTCTGTCTTTAAAGGGGCGGGTATATGCAATTCTTATCTCAAAATCTGCAGCGTCTCTGGTTGGAATCTGCTTAACGCTGAAGATTATCGGAATCGTACCGCAGATCCAGAAAAAGTATATTACAGACCAGGTGGCAAACTATGGAATACCAATGATTCCTACAGCTTTGAAGGGAACAATCCTTAATTATATGGACAGGCTTTTCATTACAAATATGAAAAGCCTGTCTGAGACGGGATTATATTCGGTAGGGAATCAGTTTTCACTTCCTGTCTTATTTCTGGCCCAGGCCTTTAATATGGCATATGTTCCCTGGCTTTACAGGAAGTTAGCAGAAAATAAAGAAGAAGATAAAAGAAAGCTGGTAAAATTTACATACTTTTATTTTCTGGCTATTATAATCATTGCACTTTTCTGGTCAGTCATGATTGGATTCGTATTAAATTATATTGTCGGCGGGAAATATGTTGAATCTGTTTCTTACATTATATGGCTGTCTTTAGGATATGCGTTTACCGGGATGCACATGATGGTCGTAAATTATATATATTTTATGAAAAGAATTAAGATATATAATCTTGTTACAATTACTGTGATTGCATCAAATATTATTTTGAACTACATCTTGATTCATAAGAATGGTTCGATCGGAGCGGCACAGGCAACTCTGTCAGTTAATGTCATCAGCTTTATTCTGACATGGATTCTGGCAGGAAAGATCTATAAAATGCCTTGGTTTGATTTTAGAAACTGATCTGGAGGAAAGAGGAATGGGGAAATTACTGGTTACCAATAACCGGGAATGGGGAGAATTACTTAGAAAGTTATTTAAAAAGTATCAATTTGAAGAATCGATGCATATGGAAAATATTACTTCCTATAAAAAAATGTATGTAGATCATTGCAATTCTTATAGAAATGGAGAAGATGCGGTGATCGGAGCCGGGACCTGGGTTTACAGGGGAATGACAGGTTCAGAGGCTTTAAAAAATTTATACAATGACGGAATAAAATGTAACATGGATATTCCAGAACTAAGGAGGGAATTACTTGGAACGTATGCTGTTGTGCTGAAAGTGAAAGACAGAACCGTGATTTTCGTTGATGAAACACATACATATGCCCTTTACTATTACAATAAGGACGGAGAGTATTTAATTACAAATACATATTATCACATTCAGAAATGTGTGAAGCAGGAACTTGATAAGGATATTTTTAAACTGGTTCTGGCAGTTCAGGGATTATCAGAAAACCGGACTCCATATAAGAATATTTTCCGTTTAAAAGAAGACGAATATCTTGAGATTTTATCAGATGGTAAAATGGTATGCAAAAAGTGCAGAGTAAATACCAGAAGATATCATTTTACAGAGTTAGAGGAAGTGGTTGACACATTAGGAAAAGAACTTGAAAATTGTGCAGGAAAGCTGTCGCAATTGTCATCCCGGAAATTATTGTATTTAACCGGAGGTGCAGATTCCAGGCTGATTCTGGCATTAGACAGATTTTTAAAGAATGACGTCTGTCTCGGTTACTGGAATGGATCGGACTGCATCACGAATGGTACAGAATCTGACATAGAAACGAACAGAAAAGTGGCTGAAATGCTTGCGCTGTCTTCCAGGATATTTGATGTGAGTGAAGGATTTGAAGAATCATTAAATACGCTTGATTCAGAAGAATGTGATAAATATGGAGAATATGTTACGGTATATGGTCATAATACAAAATGGCTGTCAATGGCTGATCAGCTGGCGGGAAAAGTTGATGAAATAGAACTGGGACATGGTGCAGACCTTCTGAAAGAATTAAGTACCATAGAGTCCTCATATCAAGACCCATATTCTGTTCGGAAACTAATCCAATCTACCTTTTTAAGATCCGGTCTGTTCCATAGGGTAATAGTAGAAAATCATATTTCTGAAATTATTCTCGAAGATATCCAACAGTCTTTAAAAAACAGGGATATCAATAGATTATCAAAAGAAGAGGCGGAATATATTTTTAATTATGCAAAGATAGATATGGGATGTATGTTAAGTAATTATTTTAATGCATACTATTATAGTTATCCATTGATGTATTGCAGGCAGATCTGGGATATTATCAATCAGATCCCCCATCATTTTAAAGAAGGAAGCCGCTTAAGATGTTTACTGATAGAAAAATGGGATCCAGATTTATTAAAGATACCAGTCTTTTCTCATAATCATTATATGACATACGATAAGAAACAGAAGATTTTAAAGAGAACGAAAACCCACGCATTTTTATCATGGCTTAAGCCATATGTGATGGATACATTACTATATGATAAAATATATCTGAAGTACATTGAAAAGATAATATTTCCCGAAAATCTTAAGAGTGATGAAATGTTTACTTTTTTTATGAATTACATAAAAAATTCTTCTCAATTAAAAAAGATGGAAATCGAACTAAGACCCGACATTAAAAGAAAAGGGTTTGATCTGTCGATGATATCGGATTTTGCAGTAAGGCTGAGGGTTCTGGATGTTCTGGAGAATGATAACAAAAAATATTGATCAATATACAGGTACAGGAATGGGAATATGTCAAAAAAGAGAAGTAAAGCAAAGAGCCGAAATGCAATCATCATAAGTCTGACTGCTTCTCAGTTGTATATTGCATGTATGTATGCAAAGAGACTTTCTGAATGCGGGATTTCAGTCATTGTGGTTTGTAAAGGAAGAATCCGGGATTTAGATTTTTCAAAGGCGGAAAGATTTAAGATTTTAAGATTACCAGTATATTCCTTCCGGGAAAAGGTATACGTTAAAGTGAAATATGATTATTTATTTAATTTCTCATACCTGGGGAGAGTGATAAGGAAGGAAACGGATGTATATTTTTTTAATGAAAAGGAATCCATAACCAGAAAACTGCTGAAATATTCAAAGTATAAAGTGACAATGATTGAAGAAGGAATAGGTGAATATTTTTCTTATTTTGATCCATTTGGGAAAAATGAAAAAATCAATCATGCGGATGTGGGATTCCCGGATTTATTTAAGGAGTCACATCCGGATTTCACAGGCTGTATCAATCAGTTTGTGTATGCAGACATTTTTAACCGGCACGAATCGGTCTGGTTTTCTGAACTTCTGAGATTCCGTAATTCTCAGAAAATATCTGATATTCCGATTCTTTATGCAGGTCAGCCTTTGGATGAATTTTCTGTAAAAACAGAGCGGGAGTTATTGCTTTCACTTTTTCGCATTCTGTCTTCAAAAAGGAAAGTCTATATAAAGCCGCACCCAAGAGAAAGTGCAGAAAAATATGATTTTTTATGTGAGCAATATCCGGATATCGTTATATTGAATAATGATTACGGCGTATTACCTCTGGAGTGTATGACATTTCTTTTTCATATAAGCTGCATGATCACGTTTGAGTCCAGCGGCGGAGTTAACGCTGCTTTAATTAATAAAGATATACAAATCATATTTTTATGTTATATACAAGAGTTCTCCGCATTAAAAGAGCTTATCAGATTAGATGATGAAATAGTTGTAACCCGGCTTCTGGAAAGAATAGATAATATTAAGAAGCCCAAAACCATTTCAGAACTGGTTAAACTTGTTGATATGCAGGACTGCCCATGCAAATAAAAAATAGCAATGTATTCAGGAGGTTATACAAAATGCTGAACGATAAAACAATTTTAGTAACTGGAGGCACAGGATCTTTTGGACACCACTTTGTAGATTATGTTTTAAAACATTATTCACCAAAGAAGATTATTATTTATTCCCGGGACGAGTACAAACAGTTTGTAATGGATCAGGAATACAGGGAATACAGAGACCGGTTAAGGTATTTTATAGGTGACGTCCGTGATGAGAGCCGTCTGAAAATGGCTATGAAAGATGTGGATTATGTGATTCATGCCGCCGCTTTAAAACAGGTTCCGGCGTGTGAATATAATCCAAACGAGGCCATAAAAACAAATATTAACGGTGCGATGAATGTGATTAATGCATCGCTGGAAAAGAAAGTGAAAAAGGTCATAGCATTGTCTACGGACAAAGCCGTGAATCCGGTGAATCTATATGGGGGAACCAAATTAGTTTCAGATAAACTGTTTTGTGCGGCAAATGCATATGGCGGTTTTGACGGAACGAAATTTGCGGTCGTCAGGTATGGGAATGTGGCAGGAAGCAGAGGAAGCGTGATACCATTTTTTCAGAGTATTATCGAGCAGGGTGGTACAGAACTTCCGATTACAGACTATAGGATGACACGCTTCTGGATCAGCCTGGAGCAGGGAGTAGAACTTGTAATTAAGGCATTAGAGGAATCCAGAGGCGGCGAGACATTTATATCAAAGATTCCGTCTTTTAAAATCACTGACCTTGCACAGGCTATGCTGCCGGGATGCAATATGCCGGAAGTAGGGATCCGGGAGGGGGAAAAGCTTCATGAAATAATGGTGACAAGGGAAGATTCCCTCTATACATACGAGTATGAAAAGCACTTTATTGTATACCCGCATTATAACTGGTGGGGAGAAAAGGACGTGATTCCTGGCGGGGAACTGGTAAAGGCAGAATTTGAGTATAGTTCCGG
>CAJULU010000046.1:0-19668 GCA_910587575.1 uncultured Dorea sp. | reverse complement strand
ACAGAATGGCTGGGAGTAAATGATTTAAAGAAAAAGATCAGGACAGACCTGGATCAGCATTAAGAGGAGTGAAATGTGTTATGGACAGACTGGCAATGAATGGAGGCACACCGGTTCGGGATCAGAAAATATATTATGGCCGGCAATGGATTGATGAGGAGGATGTCAGAGAGGTGTGTAAAGTACTGACAGGCGATTTTATCACATGCGGGCCTGAAGTAACAGAGCTGGAAAGAAAACTTGCAGTCCGTACAGGTGCAAAATATGCAGTAGCTGTTTCTAATGGTACGGCTGCATTGCATTGTGCATGCATTGCGGCGGGGATCGGGCCGGGAGACGAGGTAATCACGACTCCGCTGACATTTGCGGCCAGTGCGAACTGTATCAGATACTGCGGAGCCAGTCCTGTGTTTGCCGATATAGACCTGGAAACATATAATATAGATCCGCAGAGCATAGAGGCGCACATAACAGAGAATACAAAAGCAGTGGTAGCGGTGGACTTCACCGGACAGGCAGTTCGGATAAAGGAGATCAGAGAAATATGCGACAGGCATAATCTGATCTTTATCGAAGATGCGGCTCATTCCATCGGAACAAAGTATGAGGGAAAGGAAGTGGGGAGTCTGGCGGATATGACCTGCTTTTCGTTTCATCCGGTGAAAACCATTACATGCGGAGAGGGCGGGGCAGTTACGACCAATGACCAGAGACTGTATGAGAGGCTGATTCTTGCACATACGCATGGAATCACACATGAGGAAGAATTCATGGAAGATCTGCCTCATGAAGGTTCCTGGTATTATGAACAGATTTCTCTGGGATACAATTACCGGATGACGGATTTCCAGGCTGCGCTGCTGCTCAGTCAGCTGAAAAAATTAGATTTTTTTATAGAAAGAAGAAAAAATATTGTAAAAAAATACGATCATGCTTTCCGGTTACTTCCTGAACTTAGAATTCAGAAAGAGATTCCGGAGTCAGACACATGCAGACATTTGTATCTGATCCGGTTAAATCCTGATCATCTGACCTGTACAAGACGCCAGTTCTTTGATGCAATGGCTGCGGAAAATGTACAATGCCAGATTCATTATGTGCCGGTTTACTGGTTCCCATATTATCAGAAGCTGGGGTATCAGAAAGGGCTGTGCCCAAATGCTGAAAAAATTTACGAAAGTATTATAAGTATTCCGCTTTTTCCTAAAATGACAGATCAGGATGTAGAAGATGTGATCCATGCGGTCAGGAAACTCTGTGCAAATTATTCTAAGATATCAGAATAAGAAAACAGAAAGGATATGAACGAATGAAACTCTGTTTAGGTACTGTACAACTGGGAATGAGGTATGGAATTAACAATCAGATAAAGAGACAGCCGACAGTGAATGAAGGATATCAGATCTTAGAGACAGCCCGCAGGCAGGGAATTACTTATCTGGACACAGCTGGTGCGTATGGAGAAGCTGAGAGCCTGATCGGAAAATCGGGGATTTTAAACAATGACGATATGCATGTCATTACAAAATCAGATGTGAAAGTATATTCGGAATTAAGAAGTGAAGTAAAAAAATCACTGGAAAGGCTGGGACAGACACAGATTGACGGATTGTTACTCCATGATGCGTCAAAGTACTATAATAAATTGTATGTAGCGGAATTGTTGGAATTAAAAAGACAAGGCCTTGTAAATCATATCGGTGTTTCTGTTTATGCCCCCCGGGATGCAGTACGGATCGCTGCAGATGGACTGGTAGATTATATACAGGTGCCATATAATGTGTTTGACCAGCGTCTGGACAAGAGCCATTTCTGGAAATTGACAAGGGAAAAAGGAATCAAAGTATTTGCAAGAAGTTCCTTTTTGCAGGGGCTCATTTTAATGGAACCAGATCGTATTCCTGAGAAGCTTAAAAAGGCAGGACATTATATTGAAAAATACAGAAAGATAGTACATCAGTATGGCTATTCGGCAACAGAAGCGGCACTGCTTTTTGCTTATACCAATGAAAATATTGACAAGGTTGTGTTTGGCGTGGATACGGCTGGTCAGTTATCCGAAAATATAGAAATCATCAAAAAGGCATATAAATTCAAAGAATGCCGGGAGGCTCTGACTGGCCTGGCAGATGAACTAAGTGAAGAAATCCTAAATCCGGGAATGTGGGAGGTATAGAGTGTATACAGATAATTTGTTTGATCTGCATGGGAAAACAATTGTTATTACAGGCGGCGCCGGATATCTGGGAAGCGCCATGAGCGAAGCGTTAGCTTCATATGGAGCCGATCTGTTTATTCTGGGACATAACAGCGAAAAAAACCGGGATAAAGCAGATGAATTAAAAGCCAGATATCATCTTCGTGTTTGTGAAAGTTATCCTTTTGATATATCTGATATTCAGATAGTAAAGGATACATTTAAAAGGATTAAAGAAAAAACAGAGAAAATAGATGTATTGATCAATAATGCGTATTATATAGGGCCTGTCCATAAAATAGAAGATTACGAAGAAGAAGAGTGGAATCAGGGAATAGACGGAACTATAAATAGTGTTTTTAGGGTGACAAAAGCAGTGATTCCATATATGATACAGCAGAATTCGGGAAATATTATTAATATCGCCTCAATGTATGGCATGGTGTCTCCGGACATGGGTATATATGGAGACAGCGGACAAAATAATCCGGCGAATTATGGGGCGGGAAAGGCGGCTGTGATTCAGTTTACAAAATATATAGCCTGCGTATACGGAGAAAAGGGAATCCGGTCGAATGCGGTTTCACCAGGCTCTTTTCCAGATAAAGAAACCTGCAGAAAGGAGCGTTTTATCCGAAATCTGGAAAATAAAGTGCCGCTTAAGAGAATTGGTGAACCAGAAGAGTTAAAAGGAATTATTGTATTTCTTGCCTCAGACTCAAGTAAATATGTAAATGGACAAAATATAGCTGTAGATGGAGGATGGACGGCATGGTAAAAAAAGTCGGGTTAATTATTCAGGCACACATGGGTTCCACCAGACTGCCGGGAAAAGTACTGAAAACCGTAAATGATATTTCTGTATTGGGACATGTTATTTTACGCTTAAAAAAAGTGAAGAATTCTGATGAAATTATTGTTGCAACCAGTATATTGCCTGTTGATGATGTGATCGTTAAAGAAAGCAGGAAGTACGGAGCGCTTGTTTTTCGCGGAGATGATGAGGATGTGTTGGCAAGGTACTATAATGCAGCAAAAAAGTATGGAATCACAGAGATTGCGCGGGTTTGTTCTGACAATATGTTTATTGACCCGGATATTGTAGAAAGTGAAATCGGAATATATATGCAGAATGATTATGATCTCGTGACCAGCGGTCCGACTGTGCCTTTAGGACTGGGAACAGAAGTTTTTTCTTTTAAGAATCTGGAGAAAGCGTTCCTGAAAGCTGCAACTTCATATGAGCATGAACATGTAACGCCATACTTTTATGATCATGGTAATGTCTGTTATTATGAAACAGACATAGATATGGGAAAGTATAGATTTACATTAGATACAGAAGAAGACTGGCAGCTGGTTCGTGCAGTTGCTTCTCAATTAGATTCTAAAGAATGTACTTTGAGAGATATCATAAATGTGATGGAAAAAAATCCAGAGTTTTATGAAATCAATAAAAATGTAAAACAAAGATTATGAGGAAGAAAATGAAAATTGATGGAAAAATAATTGGAAAGAACTCTGCTCCGTTTATGATAGCAGAAGCAGGAATCAATCATAATGGAGACATAAATCTTGCCAGGGAGATGGTTCTTACGGCAAAAGAGGCGGGAGTGGACGCCATAAAGTTCCAGACATTCCGTACAGAGGAGTTTATCCAGGATAAAACGGAACTGTATACATACCAGTCCCAGGGCGTTGAGGTTACGGAGCCGCAATATGAGATGTTTAAACGTACGGAATTTTCAGAAGAAGAATGGAAAGAACTGAAAAGGTTCTGTGATGAGCAAAAGATCACATTTCTTTCTACAGTTTCCGGAATCGAAGGTATGGAATTCCTTCTGCAGATCGGGGTTGATGCCGTGAAGGTGGGATCTGATGATTTTGTGAATATTCCTCTGCTTGGTAAGTATGAGAAGTATGGGGTGCCCATGATTGTTTCATGCGGTATGGCCACTGAAGACGAGATCAGGGCTGCATTGAGGACGCTCCGGGTTCTGGAAGGGCATCCTGTCTGTTTAATGCTGTGCACGTCGGAGTACCCGACGCCGCCCCAGGATGTCAATGCAAGAAAACTGCTGACCCTTTCTGAAAAATTTCCAGAGGCAGTCCCTGGCTTTTCGGATCATACACAGGGAAATACGGCAGCAATCGTAGCAGCGGCAATGGGGGCAAAGGTATTTGAAAAGCATTTTACACTGGATCATAATCTTCCGGGACCGGATCACTGGTTTTCTGCGGATCCTGCTGAACTGAAATCGTGGGCAGACGGAATACGGACGGCGGCTGCAATGCTGGGGAGTCCCAGGCTGAAGCCGACACCGGCAGAAGAAAAGCAGCGGTATGTGATGCATAGAAGCGTTACGGCAGCGAGAGACATCGGAACAGGTGATATATTTACAGATGAAAACCTTGTGTTGCTCAGGCCGGGGGATGGCATAGGGGCTGTGCATTGGGAAGAGATCATGGGAAAGAAGGCAAAACGGGATATTTTGTGCGGCACAAAATTAGCATGGGAGGATATTGATGACGAGAGAAGAGTTCCAGAAAAGCTTTACTGAATTAACAGACATTCCGGAAAACAGATTCCATCCCCTTGTGTGGATCGGAGGAGAGCCAGAGATTGGAGAGAATGTCTATATTGGAGGTATGTCTGAGATATATGCAAAAGGGGCAAGGGTTATTATTGGTGATCATTGTGATATTGCCTCTTTTGTATCAATTAACTGTTCGGACTCTCACAAACGCTGCATAGGGCTGGCAAATGAAGTCGAAAAGCGGGATATTGTCATTGAAAATCATGTATATATTGGTACGCAGAGCTATATCGGCGGCGGTGTGCATATCGGACATCACAGTGTCATAGGTGCGGGAACAATAGTCAGGTGCGGAGTATATCCGCCATATTCTCTGATTGTAGGGAATCCGGCCGTTATAAAGCCGGGATATTATAAAAATAAATTGGGGGGGGGTTAATTCCTGACCTCTGGTTTCTATTGGTTTATAGGAAAATACAGGTGATGGCCTTATGAAGATTTTATGTATGTATAATAATAAATGTGCTTTGGAATTATTTCGGTGGCTTAGGGAGCAGGGACATGAAACAATTTTAACAACGGAGCGCCTGAATGTCCAGTGGTGCAGAAGGAATCAGTTTGATCTTGGGATAAGTTATACATATCCATTTATAATACAAAAGGATATCATAGATGCGTTTAATGGTAATATTGTCAATCTTCATAATTCATATCTTCCTTTTGACAGAGGGACATCACCGAATCTATGGAATTTGTTAGAAGGAACTCCGCGGGGAGTGACGATTCATTATATAGATAAAGGGCTGGATACGGGAGATGTAATTGCACAGGAATTAGTAGGATTGGAAAAACCAGCAACACTGAGAACCAGTTACGAGCAATTGGACAGAGCCGTAAAGTCCTTGTTTAAGAAGGTGTTTCTGCAATTTGAGTATTGGAACTCCATGCGGAAAAAATGCGTTGGCGAGGGGACTTACCATAGAGAAAGCGATTTTGAGTGTATCAGACAAGCCTTTGAAAACTGGAGTTGGGATTTACAGGTTGAGGAATATATTCAGCATGCACATAAGGCTCTGAAACTGCGGTAAAGCAGAGTGATTAATGAACTGATTTGAATGAAAGGAGAGACAGATTTATGTTAAAAGGGCATCTGGTAATTGTGTTCGGTATGGAACATTATAATCCATTGGGGTTAATAAGGACATTGGGGAGATCTGGAATTAGTCCGGTCTATATCGCCATTAAGGGAAGAGGTGTGGCATCTTCTAAAAGCAGGTATCTGCAGACAGTTCATTATGTCGACACAGTGGAACAGGGCTATGATGTTCTTTTGAAAGAGTATGGAGCACTGCCGCTGCCGCCGTTTGTACTTACTACGGACGATGATGTCCAGGGTATCCTTGATCGTCATTATTCGGAATTAAAAGACAAATTCATTATGTACAATGCAGGTGCTGACGGACGTGTCACGGAATATATGGATAAGAAAAAAATCCTGGAAATTGCCCAAAAGCACGGACTGAAAGTTCTTCCTACGATTGCTGCAGACCGGGGTGTGGTTCCTGAAAATCTGGAATATCCGGTGATTACAAAAGCAATGTCTCCTACGGAAGCCGAATGGAAGAAAAACGTATTTATCTGTGAATCAGAAGAGGAACTGAGGGAAGCATTTGAAAAGATTACCTGTTCCAGGGTGCTTATCCAGAAGTTTATTGAAAAGAAGAATGAACTTTGTCTGGACGGTTTTACCATAGATCAGGGACGAAAGAGTTTTATACCTATGGGGACGAATTATAATTATCTGATCCGCGGCTACTACAGTCCATACATGACAGCATTTAATTTCAAAGATAAAGAGATTCTGGAATCACTGGAAGCCCTTTTTGCTGAAATAGGATTTGAGGGAATATTTTCTGCTGAGTTTATCATTGACCAGGATGATACGCTCTATTTTAGTGAAGTAAATTTTAGGAATTCTACGTGGAATTATATAGCCACTTTTGTAGATATGCCGATTCCGGTGTTATGGTGTAAAGCAATGCTTACTGGTGAGATTAATCAGGAATGGAATAAGCCGTTTCCAGAAAAATTTACTGCTATGACAGAACCGATTGATTACGGGATACGTGTGGAGGGAGCCCGGGTCAGCCTGGCACAGTGGCTGATTGATTTTAAGACGACAGATGTCCCTTTTTATCTTGACGCAGAGGATCCGGAACCTTTTAAAGCGATGGTAAATAATTGGAGGAAGTTCAGTTAGCCAGAAATAACGTATAAGTAGATTGGAGAGATATATGGTGGGTCAGAATAAAAAGTACAATATTGTGTTTCGTGTTTCTTTAATCATATCATTGGCGCTTACATTTTTTGCGATCTGTTTTAATCAGCAGTTCGGTGATTTTTCCAATTACCTGTTTTTATGTATTACAGAGAATTTTGCATGGATGTATCTGGCGGTAATGCTGTTCTTTGTTCTGTTTATAGTAGGAATCGCCTGTACAAAATACGGGAATTTAAGATTAGGGCCGGATGATTCAGAACCAGAATACAGTACTTTTTCCTGGTTCGCCATGCTGTTTTGTGCCGGTATGGGAGTTGGTCTGGTTTTCTTTGGGATATCAGAACCCGTTTCCCATTTTATGAATCCCATGACGGGAATCGAAGCAGGCTCTGCTGAAGCTGCAGAATTTGCAGTCAGAGCTTCTTTTATGCATTGGGGAATCCATCCGTGGGCGAATTATGCGGTTGTTGGATTAGCGCTGGCATATTTTCAATATAGAAAGGGAAGGCCGGGATTAATGAGTTCCACACTGGAAGGGCTGGCCGGCCAGAAGAGAATAAAAGGATGGATCGGAAAAACGGCTGACATTCTGGCTGCTTTTGCCAGTGTGGCGGGGATTGTTACATCTCTGGGGCTTGGAGTTCTCCAGATCAGCAACGGGCTGCATACGATGTTTGGACTGCCGGACACGCTGCCAGTCCAGATCGGTATTATTGTGATTGTAACGGCAGTTTTTATGTGGTCTGCCCTTTCGGGGATTGACAAGGGAGTAAAGCGCCTTTCAGATTTTAATATTTTTCTTGCAGTGATACTTATGGCTGCGGTTGTGATGGTCGGGCCGAAGGTCGAGATGCTTGACAATCTGGTCAACGGGATGGGAGGATACATAGGGGGATTTTTTAAGGACAGCCTTGCCATCTCTGCTTACGGAGATTCATCCTGGGTAAAAGCGTGGAGAGTCTTTTACTGGGCCTGGTGGATTGCATGGGCGCCCTTTGTAGGTATCTTTATTGCCAGAATATCAAAAGGCAGGACAATCAGGGAATTCGTGCTGGGGGTTGTGGGGGCGCCGACAATTGCTTCCGTGGTCTGGTTTGCAATATTTGGAACAATGGGACTGCATCTGGGGAACAGCGGGGAGTTGTCTGCGGAAGAATTACGGCAGGTTGCGGCAGTTCCGGAATCGGGATTATTTACGGTGTTTGGGCATTATCCCCTGGGAACCATTTTGTCAGTTCTTGTGATTGTTTTATTATGTACTTTTTTTATCACATCGGCTGATTCCGGAACTTTTGTACTGGCAATGCTCTCCTCTGACGGAGAGAGGAATCCGCCGTCTGTGAAAAAAATAGTATGGGGACTTGTACAGTCGGGACTTTCCATTGGCCTGCTGATTGCAGGGGGACTGAAACCGTTGCAGACAATCTCTATTGCAGCGGCATTTCCATTTATGTTTATTATGATAGGAGCCTGCATATCTCTGGTTAAGGAATTAAAGCGGGAAAAGATGTAATTGGAAGAAAGAGAGTGGGATGAAAAATGAAAAAGGTATTGGTTATTGCGGCCCATCCGGATGACGAATTGCTGGGAGTGGGCGGCACTGTGCAAAGGCTTGTGAACGAGGGAGTATGTGCCCGTGCGGTGATTCTTGCGGAAGGTCTGACATCCCGGGGCGTAAGAAGGGAAGATACAGAACAGTCAGATCTTGAAAAGTTACGAAAAGCAGCCCGTGAGGCAGCCCGTGAGGTAGGGTATGCAGGGATTGAATTCTGCGATTTCCCGGATAACCGGATGGATGAAGTGGACTTGCTGGATATTATAAAAGTGGTTAGTGGTTTTATAGAGAAATACCATCCGGATACAGTTTTTACGCATCATCACGGAGACTTGAACATTGACCATCAGAGAACATGCGAGGCGGTTCTGACGGCCTGCAGGCCGGTGGGAAACGTCCGGGTGGAACGTATCTATGCGTTTGAGACACCGTCCTCTACAGAGTGGAACTACAGATACGATGAACCATTCTGCCCGAATGTTTTTTTTGACGTGACTGCTACTTTAGAAGCCAAGATAAGGGGATTGAACTGCTATGAGACGGAAAGGGCAGAGTATCCCCACCCAAGAAGTCCGAAAGCCCTCAGAGCGTTGGGAGAATACAGAGGATCGAACGTGGGAATGGAGATAGCCGAAGCCTTTGAACTATTAAGGGAAGTAATTGTGTAAAAGGAGGGGGAAGCAGAGTGATTGTTTTTCGTGCAGATGGGAATCCGGATATCGGTTCCGGTCATATCATGCGTTGTCTTGCTATTGCAGATGCGGCAGTGGAAGCAGGAAAGAGATGTCTGTTTATTACGGCAGATGCAGACTTTGAAGACGTCATAACCGGGCATGGACATGGGCATGAGATTCTTCAGACAGATGCTACAGATCTG
Organism: uncultured Dorea sp.; assembly: GCA_910587575.1. GTDB lineage: Bacteria > Bacillota > Clostridia > Lachnospirales > Lachnospiraceae > Sporofaciens. The sequence goes on along the minus strand of CAJULU010000046.1, from coordinate 10,221 downwards.
TCATACGAATTAAAGAGAATAAAAAAACTGCTTTCTTTTTATCATCCGAAAGTCCTGTTTATAGACTCTTATTATGTAACCTGTGATTATCTGGAATCTCTGTATCGGTTATGCCGGGAAATCAGATGTCTTCTGGTTTATATAGATGATGTTGCTGCCTTTGCGTACCCTTGCGATATATTGGTAAATTATAATATCTATGGGCCGGAAATGAGAACGGAATATGAAAGACTTTATAAAGAAGAAAACAGAAAGATCCCGCAATTATTTCTTGGCCCTGAATTTGCGCCGTTACGCACTGAATTTTGCAACATCCAGAACAGAGTGCTGAAAAGAGATGTACAAAACATATTGATTTCTACAGGCGGATCTGATCCAGAACATATGAGCTTAAGAATGATTGAAAAAATAAAAGAGTATAGGGACACAGGGCAGAATCCTAAGGTTTATTTTCATTTTGTTGTAGGGAAAATGAATGATGATAAAAAGATAATTGAAGGAATGACACAAGATATTCCGTGCATTGTGCTGCATTATAATGTTTCGGATATGAGCCGGCTGATGCAGTCCTGCGATATTGCAATCAGTGCGGCAGGCTCCACCCTTTATGAATTGTGTGCTACGCAGACACCAGGCGTCACGTATATACTTGCTGATAATCAGATACCTGGTGCAAAAGGATTTGAGAGTCATGGTGTGTTAAAAAACTGTGGAGATATACGACAGGTTTCACCAGAGGAACTGGCAGGAAAGTTATTGGAAGAGGCAGTTAAACTTGCAAAAAATTATAATGAACGTGTGAGGATTTCAATAAAAATGAAAAAGATCACAGATGGTTATGGCTCAATGAGAATTATAGAGAGAATACTTACACATTTTATTTGGCAAACCTGAATAAAAAATCTTTTATTGTGTGGATATCAATGAATCTGACTTCCATCAATATCCACACGGTATTTTTCAGTTTGATGCAATCTTTTACAATCTCTTAAAATCACTGGCCGGATGCTTACAAAGCGGACACACGAAATCCTCCGGCAGCGTATCCCCTTCATAGATATACCCGCAGACCGTGCAGACAAATCCTTTCTTTCCCTCCGTCTTCGGCGCCGTCTTGATATTCTTCTGATAATAACTATAAGTTACCGACTCCTCATCCGCAAGTGTCCTGGCATCCGTCACGTCCGCCAGAAACAGGGTGTGAGTCCCCAGGTCCGTGGCAGAGATCACCTTTGCGGAGATATACGCATTGCACTGGTCTTCGATATACACAATCCCGTTCCTGGCCCGCTGGAATGTAATCCCTTCCATCTTGTCCGTTTCGGCTCCGCTTTGGAATCCCCAGTGCTGATAAGTTTCAAACCTGGAATTCTCCGTCAGAACGGAAACGTTGAAGGTTCCCGTCCGCTGAATCATGTCATGGGTGTAATTCTTCTTATTCACCGCCACCGTAATCCGGTTTGGCTCTGTGGTTACCTGTGTCACGGTGTTCACGATACAGCCATTGTCTTTCTCTCCTTCCTTTGCCGTCAGAATAAAGAGTCCGTAAGTGAGTTTATACATTGCTTTTTTATCCATATTTTTGGCCTCCTGTCTTTAGAAAATTATAGCTGATTCTGGATTAAATGACAAGGATTTCCAGTATCGAAATTAAGATTAAAGACATTTTTAGAGGTATCGAATGGGGGGAAACAAGAATATGCTGAATAAAAAGGGTATTTTTCGATGAATAAAGTGAAACGGCAGATTCATTATTATTGTGATGACACGATGAATGGGGGGATCAGGGGACAAAATATTGCGGCTGCTGTTTTAGACACCGGGATGGCCAGGCATCCGGATCTTAAGGGCAGGATTCTTGCATTCTATGATTGCATCGGCCACCGCCAGGGGATGTACGATGACAGCGGGCACGGCACCCATGTGGGGGGAATCCTTGCAGGGGACGGACGTCTGTCCAAAGGAGAGTACAGCGGAATGGCTCCGGGGGCCTCCCTTGTGATCGTCAAGGTATTGGATGCCAGAGGAGAGGGAAGCGTGGAGCAGATACTTGAGGGAATCCTGTGGCTTAAGGACAATTACAAGCGTTATGGAATCCGGGTTGCCAACGTGTCTGTGGGGGCAAAGAAGGGACTGGAGGGAAAGAAGGAACAGGAACTGATCGAAGCCGTGGAAATGCTGTGGGATCTGGGAATTACGGTGGTGGTGTCAGCAGGAAACCGTGGACCTGCTGCGGGCAGCATTGCGGTTCCCGGCAACAGCCGGAAGGTGATTACGGTAGGTTCGCTGGATGAGCCGGGGATGAAAAACGGCTGTTCCGGAGTCGGCCCCACCGATCATTGTATCGTCAAACCGGAAGTGACGGCTCCCGGATATCAGGTATCTTCCTGTAACAGCCGGTATTTCAGGACGAAGATCCCATATGTGAGAAAGAGCGGCACATCCATGGCAACGCCTGTGGTATCCGGGGCTGTGGCTCTTTTTTTGTCTAAATTCCCGGAGGCGCAGAACGTGGATGTGAAGCTTAGGTTCCGGCAATCCTGTGAATACAGAGAGGAAGGGGCGGGGCTTGGATGGGGATGTCTCAGGACTGACCGGCTGCTTGAAGAAATGCCGGAATGAAAAAGCGGCGTTATGAAAACAGGTGTCAAGAAAAAATACTTGACACCTGTTTCCTTTTGTTGTATGATAGCACAGGTGATGAAAGTGAACAAGATTCTGGAACAGTCATTGCTGTTTGATTTTTATGGTGAACTGCTGACGGAACACCAGAAGGAGATCTATGAGCGGTTCGTGGCAGACGATCTGTCTCTTGGGGAGATAGCCCAGGAAGCGGGCATCAGCCGCCAGGGGGTCCATGATCTGATCAGAAGGTGTAATCAGACTCTGAGAGGATACGAGGAGAAGCTGCATCTGATTGACAGGTTTCTGGCGGTAAAAGAAAAGGTAGAGAGAATAGACCGGCTTCTGGATGATTACCGGGAAGAGAATGCAGAAGAACTGATTCAGAGCATCCGGAGAATTTCCGGTGAGATAATAGAGGAGTTGTAGTATGGCATTTGACAGTCTGACAGAGAAACTTCAGAATATATTTAAGAATCTGAGGAGCAAAGGGCGTCTCACGGAAGATGACGTGAAAGAGGCTCTGAAGGAGATCAAACGGGCGCTTCTTGCGGCTGACGTGAACTTCAAAGTGGTGAAGGACTTCATCAGGAACGTCCAGGAACGGGCGGTCGGGCAGGATGTCATGAACGGGCTGAATCCCGGACAGATGGTCATCAAGATTGTGAATGAAGAACTGATTAAGCTGATGGGATCCGAGACCACGGAGATTCAGCTTCAGCCGGGAAGTGCGGTTACGGTTATCATGATGGCAGGTCTTCAGGGAGCCGGTAAGACCACGACCACTGCGAAGCTGGCAGGCAAGTATAAGCTGAAGGGAAAGAAACCCCTTCTCGTTGCCTGTGACGTGTACAGGCCGGCGGCCATTAAGCAGTTACAGGTGAATGGAGAGAAGCAGGGCGTGGAAGTGTTCTCTATGGGAGAGAACCATAAGCCGGCGGACATTGCAAAGGCGGCTCTCGAACATGCCCGGAAGAATGGAAATAACCTTGTGATCCTGGATACCGCAGGCCGTCTTCATATTGATGAAGACATGATGGAAGAACTGAAGGATATCAAGAATGCTGTGACGGTGCACCAGACGATCCTGGTCATTGACGCCATGACGGGGCAGGATGCCGTGAACGTGGCGAAGGAGTTTCACGAGAAGGCAGGAATTGACGGAGTGATTGTCACCAAGCTGGACGGAGATACCAGGGGCGGTGCGGCGCTGTCTGTCAAAGCCGTTACGGGCAAGCCAATTCTGTATGTAGGTATGGGCGAGAAGCTGTCTGACCTGGAGCAGTTCTATCCCGACCGTATGGCCTCCCGTATTCTGGGAATGGGCGACGTGCTGACATTGATCGAGAAGGCAGAGGCCGAGATTGATGAAGAGAAAGCAAAGCAGATGGCTCAGAAGATGAAGAAGAACCAGTTCGATTTTGACGATTATCTGGAAAGCATCAGCCAGATGAAGAACATGGGCGGACTTGGCAGTATTCTGAACATGCTGCCGGGACTTGGCGGCATGGGCAGGATGAAGGGCATTGATGATGAACAGACGGCCCAGGCGGAGAAGGGCATGGCAAGAATGGAAGCCATGATCTATTCCATGACGCCGGAAGAGAGAAGAAATCCGGATCTTCTGAATCCCTCAAGGAAACACCGGGTCGCCAGAGGCGCTGGCGTTGACATCAGCGAGGTCAACCGGATGGTGAAGCAGTTCACTGAGATGAAGAAGCTTATGAAGATGATGGGTAAAGGCGGAAGGAAAGGAAAATTCCGGATGCCGTTCTAAGGCGGGAAAATACCCTGCCAGTCATCATATGGAATGATATAACTGCGCATGGCGCATTATATAAATACACAACAGACGGGAAACTGCAGAGGGCAGATTTTTCGTAAGAATTTTATATTTTATGGAGGTAGAATTAAAATGGCAGTAAAGATCAGGTTAAGAAGAATGGGACAGAAAAAGGCTCCTTTTTATAGAATTATCGTAGCTGATTCAAGATCCCCGAGAGATGGTAAGTTTATTGATGAGATTGGCACTTATGACCCGAACTGTGATCCGAGTGCGATCAAGGTTGACGAGGAAGCAGCTAAGAAATGGCTGAACAACGGCGCACAGCCGACAGAAGTTGTAAGCAAGATCTTTAAGATAGCAGGAATTGAGAAATAGGCCTTTACGGTGAAATCCAGGTTATTGAGGTGCTTGATTTATGAAAGAGTTGGTTGAAGTCATTACGAAAGCTTTGGTTGATGACCCGGACAGCGTGGTCGTGAACGAGAGAGAAGAGAAAAAGACAACGGTTCTGGAAGTACATGTTGCTGATTCCGATATGGGAAAGGTGATCGGGAAGCAGGGCCGCATCGCCAAAGCGATTCGCTCGGTTGTGAAAGCGGCAGCCGCAAAAGAGGATAAGAAGGTTATCGTTGATATTTTAGACTAAATAACGGATACCCATTCATCCGGGGACAGACGCAGGATATTGCGGTCTGTCCTTATTCATACCTGTATGCCGATATGTGAAGAGATGATTATACTGGTATGTGGGTGTAAACGGATGGGTACAGGGGGAGAATTATTTATTATGGAAGATTTACTGCAGGTCGGAGTGATTACCCAGACACATGGTATCCGGGGAGAAGTGAAGGTATTTCCTACAACGGATGATGCCGCACGGTTTAAGGATCTGAAACAGGTACTGCTTGATACCGGGAAAGAGACCCTGGACTTAGAGATTGAGAATGTAAAGTTTTTCAAACAGTTTGTCATTCTGAAATTTAAGGGATATGATAACATTAATGAAGTGGAACGGTATAAGCGCTGTCCCCTTCTGGTGGAACGTGGTAATGCGGTTCCTCTTGAAGAAGATGAATATTATATTGCAGATATGATCGGAATGCAGGTGGTCACGGACCGGGGAGAGGATTTCGGAATCCTTAAGGACGTAATGCAGACCGGGGCAAATGATGTATATGTGATCGCTCATAATACAGCAGGGGATGTTCTTGTCCCTGCAATCAAGGACTGTATCTTAGAGGTGGATATTCCTGGCAGACAGATGAAAATCCATGTGATGGACGGTCTGATGTGATGGAAGAACAGATAGGAGCAAAGAGATGCATTTTTATATTATGACATTGTTCCCCGAAATGGTGAGACAGGGACTGGATATCAGCATCATTGGAAGAGCCATGGCAAAAGGACTTCTGTCTGTGGAAACGGTCAATATCCGGGATTATGCATTTAATAAGCATAACAGCGTAGACGATTATCCCTATGGCGGCGGTGCGGGAATGTTAATGCAGGCGGAGCCGGTGTACCAGGCATATAAGGCTGTCGGGGATATGATTGTGGACCGTGCAGCCCCAGGCCGGGCGGATTCATCGGAAGAACGGGATCATTCCCGGGCCGGAGAGGAAAAAACAGGAAAGCCCCGGGTGATTTTCCTTTCTCCCCAGGGAAAGACTTTCAGCCAGGGAATGGCAGAGGAACTGGCGGAAGAAGAGGATCTGATCTTCCTCTGCGGCCATTACGAAGGAATTGACGAGCGTGTTCTGGAGGAGATTGTAACGGACTATGTGTCGATCGGGGACTACATCCTCACAGGAGGAGAACTGCCGGCCATGATTATGGTGGATGCCATTTCCCGGCTTGTGCCCGGTGTCCTTCACAATGATGTGTCCGCAGAGTCCGAGAGTTTCCAGGGTAATCTGCTTGAGTACCCTCAGTATTCCAGGCCGGAAGTCTGGCATGGCAGGCGTGTTCCGGAGGTCCTTCTGTCGGGGCATCATGCGAATATTGAAAAGTGGCGCAGGGAACAGTCCGTTCTGCGCACGGCGAAGCTTCGTCCGGATCTGCTTGAAAAAGCCCGGTTGACGGAAATCGAAAGAAAACTCTTGTCAAGAGACGGCGAATGTGGTAAAATGTAACACGTTGTGAAGAAGAGAGATGGTCCTCTGGTACGAACGTATTAAGAACATCCAGAATATAAGGAGGTCACACGATGAACGATATTATTAAGAAGATTGAAGAAGAGCAGCTGAAAGAGAATGCGCCTGAGTTCCACGTAGGAGATACCGTTAAGGTATACGGCAAGATCAAAGAGGGAAACCGCGAGAGAATCCAGGTGTTTGAGGGAACAGTCCTTAAGAAACAGGGCGGCGGATCAAGAGCCACATTTACCGTAAGAAAGAATTCTAACGGTGTGGGCGTTGAGAAGACATGGCCGCTTCATTCACCGAACGTTGAAAAGGTTGAAGTTGTCAGAAGAGGTAAGGTAAGAAGGGCGAAACTGTTCTACTTAAGAGACCGTGTCGGCAAGAGGGCGAAGGTAAAAGAGTTAGTAAAATAAGAGACGGGTTAAAAAGGACAAGTACATAGCGTATATTGTCCTTTTTCTGATATAAGGGGAGTTCATGAGACGCAGACGGAAGAGACGTTTTTTTAAAAGAATCAGAAGAAAGAAAGTCGGATTCCACATTGACCTTAAGAAACTGGCCGCTATCGGAATGTGGGCCTTTAAGACAGGGGTGGCATGCCTTCTGGCGTTTGTGTGTGTCTGGTATTTCGGACAGCAGGTCAGCACCGTGGGGGATTCCATGAAGCCGGTTCTTGGCAACGGGGACGTGGTTCTGGTAAACCGGATCATTTATAATGCCACGACTCCGAAGCGGGGTGACATTATCATATTTAAGCCGAAGGGAAATGAGAATGTCCATTATTATACGAAACGGATCATCGGCCTGCCGGGAGAGACGGTAGAGATTATGGAGAACCGGGTCTATATTGACGGGGAGAAGTTAGAGGAAGGTTATGAGACCACGGACATTGATGACGTGGGAATCGTTACGGAGAAGGTGAAGCTTGCGGGGGATGAGTATTTTGTCCTGGGGGATAACCGTGCCAGCAGTGAGGACAGCCGGAATGCGGATGTAGGCAATGTGAAACGGGAGTATATTTACGGCAAGGCATGGTTTGTCATTTCCTTCGGGGATCATTTTGGATGGATTAAACATAAGGAGTAGGAAGTATGCATTTTCAATGGTATCCGGGCCATATGACGAAGGCAAAACGGATGATGCAGGAGAATATGAAGCTGGTTGACCTGGTGATTGAGCTTGTGGATGCGAGGATTCCCTTAAGCAGCCGGAATCCGGATATAGATGAACTGGGGAAGAACAAGGCGAGGCTGGTTCTGCTGAACAAGGCAGATCTTGCAGAGGAGCGGTGGAATGATGCCTGGGAAGAGTATTTCAAGGAAAGAGGCTTTCTGGCGGCCAAGGTGAATTCCAGGAAAAACAGCGGTATGAAGCCGGTTCATGGGGTAATCCAGGAGGCGTGTAAGGAGAAGATAGAAAGAGACAGGAAGAGGGGGATTCTGAACCGTCCTGTACGGGCGATGGTGGTAGGGATTCCCAATGTGGGCAAATCTACCTTTATCAATTCACTGGCGGGCAGGGCCTGTACGAAGACGGGCAATAAGCCGGGAGTCACCAAGGGGAAGCAGTGGATCCGGCTCAATAAACAGGTGGAACTTCTGGACACCCCGGGGATCCTGTGGCCCAAGTTTGAAGACCAGCAGGTGGGGCTCAGGATGGCTTTGATCGGCTCTATAAAGGATGAGATTCTGAATACAGAAGAGCTGGCAGCAGAACTGATCCGGGCGCTGGACATACATTATCCCGGCATACTCGAAGAAAAATACCGGATCGATGCAGATGAGGCTGTCAATACAGATCATATGGATCGGACAGGGAATATCAGTGCAGACGGACAGGCGTCTGTGGATCCATACCGGATGCTTGCAGGGATTGCAGAAAGCAGGCATTGTCTTCTGCGGGGAAATGAACTGGATACGGATAAAGCGGCAGCCCTTCTGCTGGATGATTTCCGCAACGGAAGGATCGGGCGGCTGACTCTGGAATATCCTTAGGAAATATGATGGAAGAAGGAGATAAAGTAATGGCAAGGCAGGAAGAAGAGAGGAGCATTCTCAGAGAACTGGGAGGATGGCTCGTTTATATACTTATTATCATCGGACTGACGTACCTGATTATCACTTTTGTCGGGCAGAGGACGCGGGTCAGCGGTTCCTCAATGGAGACGACCTTAAGTGACGGGGATAATCTGATCGTGGATAAGCTGTCATATCGTTTCCAGGAGCCGAAGCGTTTTGACATTATTGTATTTCCCTATCAGCATGAGGAGAATACATTCTATATCAAGCGGATCATCGGCCTGCCGGGAGAGACGGTCCAGGTGGCGGACGGATATGTTTACGTGGACGGCGAACAGCTTTCCAGTGACGTATACGGCGCAGAGGTGATGGATTCGCCTGGAATTGCGGCAGAACCCATTGAACTGGGAGAAGATGAATATTTCGTGCTTGGAGATAACCGCAATCACAGTTCCGACAGCCGTGACCCAAGCGTCGGAGTGCTGAAACGGGAGCATCTGATCGGGAAGGCCTGGGTACGGATCTATCCTTTTGACAAACTGGGAGTGATCCGGCATGAATAAGCGGGAAGAGGAGAAGCGAAGGAAGCAGGAGGAGAAACTTGCCAGGGAGAGGGCAAGGCTTGAGGTCATGCGTACCTATGAGAGAGAGTACCAGGGGTACGGAGCAGTCTGCGGAATTGATGAAGTGGGCAGGGGGCCGCTTGCGGGACCGGTCGTGGCAGGGGCGGTGATTTTGCCTTCGGACTGTGAGATTCTGTGGGTGAATGATTCCAAGCAGCTTTCCCCAAAGAAGCGGGAAGCCCTGTACGATGAGATTATGGAGAAGGCGGCTGCAACAGGAATCGGCATGGTAAGCCCGTCCAGGATTGACGAGATCAATATTCTAAAGGCAACCTATGAAGCGATGCGTATGGCGGTTGAGAACCTGGGAGTGCGGCCGGACGTGCTGCTTAATGATGCGGTCACGATTCCGGATGTAGACATTTTCCAGGTTCCCATCATCAAGGGAGATGAAAAAAGCGTGTCGGTTGCTGCTGCAAGCATTATTGCCAAGGTGACAAGGGACCGTCTGATGGAGGAATACGACAAGGTGATTCCCGGGTATGATTTTGCCAGTAACAAAGGTTACGGCACGAAAGCCCATATTGCAGGACTGAGAGAGCATGGGCCGTCCCCCATACACCGGATGACCTTTATCGGGAAATATGTGTGAAAGACTATGCAGGCAGGTGGCGTTCTATGACGGAGAATAAGAGAAAAACCGGCGCCAGGTATGAGCGCATGGCAGGAGCGTACCTGACGGAAAAGGGTTATGAGATTCTGGAATATAATTTCCGCTGCAGGATGGGTGAGATCGACATTGTTGCAAGGGACGCAGAGTACCTTGTTTTCTGTGAGGTGAAATACCGTTCAGATGACAAAAACGGCCATCCGGCGGAAGCGGTGGACCGGAAGAAGCAGCAGGTAATCTCTAAGTGCGCCCTTTTCTATGTCGCAAGCCGCGGCCTGTCCGGCCTGGCCTGCCGTTTTGATGTGGTGTGTTTCGAGGGGGATGCGGTGACGCTGTATCAGAATGCTTTTGACTATCTTGGCGGATGGTAGTGTAAAGTAGCCTATGAAAAACTGGAGTCAAAAAAATAGGCTCCATTAGA
>CAJULU010000045.1:36368-36772 GCA_910587575.1 uncultured Dorea sp. | reverse complement strand
TTCGCTGCCGCTCCTTACTTTGCCTACCGCCTCCTCAATGGGGACTGTATACTGGATGGCGTTCTTCACCCCGTCAATGCGGCGGATGGCATCAGAATGGCCTTGGCTCACGCCCTTGCCCCAGAATGTATACGTGCTGCCCTGCGCCAGAATAGACTCCGCGTACAGGCGGTTCAAAGAGAACATCCCGGGATCCCAGCCCACTGAGATAATGCTCACATTACCGCCGGCCTTCGCCTCCTTGTCCACATTTGCAAAATACTCCGGAATCTTCGCATGAGTATCAAAGCTATCGATCGTATTAAAGTTCGCCGCAACCTCCGGCCCGATAGCCGGAAGGTCTGTAGCGGAACCACCGCAAAGCACCATCACGTCAATCTCATCCTTCATCGAAAGCATGTCGT
>CAJULU010000045.1:35318-36358 GCA_910587575.1 uncultured Dorea sp. | reverse complement strand
CTGCACCTTCCGTCTTTATCGCCACTGCCGCCGGATCTCTTCTGGTGAAAACAGCTTTTAACTCCATATCCTCATTGCGGACGATCGCCTGCTCGACGCCGCGCCCGATATTGCCATATCCTACGATACCGATTCTAATTTTTTTCATAAATTATATCTTCCTTTCCTAATTATTCCTGCTTAACAGATCTCCGCCCCTGCCGGCATCTCCTTCTCCGGCGTCACAAGCGCCAGATTCCCGTCAGCGTCTTCCGCGCACAAAAGCATAAGTTCACAAGCACCATTACCTTCTTACCCACCATCTCTTCCGGCGTATAGTGCGCCTTGATCCCTGACACGATCTGCTTTACTTGGCTGCCGATCTTCACCTGAGAGCAAAGCAGTTTCCTCGACTTCTTCACTTCCTCGCAGGCAATGATCTCGCCCACCTGAAACTGCATCTTCCCAAATTCCTCAAAGGTAATCTCCGGCTTTGCCTCGATATCAATCACCGCATCCTCTCCCGATGCCCCATCGCTTCCCGCCGCATCTTCGGATTCTTCCACCGGCGGATGCAGTTCTTCCACTTTCTTAAGCACTTCCTCCATATCCAGCCTTGCAAATAATATCTCCGGTTTTTCCGTTACTTTTCCGTCGCCAAGCTGCGCCAGAATCTTCTCCGAAGTCTCCGGCATAAACGGCGCTAACTGCCTTGCACCGGACTTGATACTCTCAAGGAGATTGTAAAGCACGGTCTCAAGACGGTCTTTTTTCTCTTCCTCTTTCGCAAGCGCCCATGGCATCGTCTCGTCAATATATTTGTTGCATCGTTTAAACAGGTTGAAGATCTCTGTAATCGCATCTGCCACACGCAGTTCATCCATTTTCTTTTCTACAATCGGAGGTGTGCGCTCCACAACTGCCTTAAGGTCAGCGTCAACCGCTACGTCCTCATCATTTAAGGCCGCGCCCTTATCCATCACTGTGCCGCCGAAATATTTATTCGTCATGGAAATGGTTCTGTTCACAAGATTTCCCAGCGTATTGGCAAGCTCAGAATT
>CAJULU010000045.1:29456-35255 GCA_910587575.1 uncultured Dorea sp. | reverse complement strand
CAATACAAAATAACGCACCGCATCCACGCCAAAGAAATCCACAAGTTCATCTGCGTAAAGCACATTTCCCTTAGACTTACTCATCTTCCCTTCGCCCTGAAGAAGCCATGGATGTCCGAAGATCTGCTTCGGCAGCGGCAGATCAAGCGCCATCAAAAAAATCGGCCAGTAAATCGTATGGAAACGAATAATATCCTTTCCAATCAGATGAAGTTGTGCCGGCCAGTTCTTCTTAAACTGCTCCGTGCTCTCACCCTCTGCATCATAACCGATACCAGTAATATAGTTGGTCAGCGCATCCAGCCATACATATACTACATGCCTGTCATCAAAATCAACCGGGATTCCCCACTTGAAAGAAGTTCTGGACACGCACAGGTCCTGCAGACCCGGAAGAAGGAAATTGTTCATCATCTCATTTTTCCGGGACACCGGCTGGATAAACTCCGGATGGGTGTTGATATGCTCGATAAGGCGGTCCGCATATTTGCTCATCTTAAAGAAGTAAGCCTCCTCCTTGGCAGGCTTCACCTCACGTCCGCAATCCGGACACTTTCCATCCACAAGCTGGGATTCTGTCCAGAAAGATTCGCAGGGCGTACAGTAAAGTCCCTCGTAGGAGCCTTTGTAGATATCTCCCTGATCATATAATTTCTTAAAGATCTTTTGTACCTGTTTCTCATGGTCCTCATCCGTAGTACGGATGAATTTATCGTGGGAGGAATTCATCATATTCCAGATATCCTTCACCTGCCCCGCCACGTTATCCACATACTCCTTCGGCGTGACGCCGGCCTCCTGAGCTTTAAGCTCAATTTTCTGTCCGTGTTCATCTGTTCCAGTCTGGAAAAACATTTATTTCTTTTTCTAGTTCTGATATATCTGATAAAACTTTTTCTTCTCCATGTTCCTTACCTCTCTTTTCTTTTTAAATATACACTTTTATGATACAGGAGACGAAATTACCTGTATCACAAAAAAACTCCCCCGACTTTCTTACGAAAATCAGGGAAGACGAGCATACCCGTGTTACCACTTCCATTTATCCGCTGCCTCACGGCAGGAATCTCACCAGGTGCCTCTTTCTGACACCCTACCGCTGTAAAGGGCGGTCCCATTACGGCTTACATCTGAAGTATCAATCGCCCATAATCCTTATGATCCCTCCGTCTGCTCACCGCACCGCTCAGAAGCCATCTTCCGCATATCTCCCTCTCATCCCTCTCAGCAGCCTCCCGGACACGGCAGCCTGACTCCATCATTACATAATGAATACTGACCTTCGCCGCCTTCAAGGATTCGGGACTTCTCTGTAAAGTCTTCAAAATGCGTACTCTCTTCCTCACTGCGTTTCCTTTATAATAGATATTGAGAATGGTAGCATATGAACCCTCAGGATGTCAAGGGAAACGCAAAAATTAAATCATCTAAAATCATTAACATCTTTGCTGCCGCATATAAATATTAAAAACCTTTTGAGGCTTAGGTATGTCTATCTCTACTTCTAATAAGCGGTCTGCGATCATCGCCGCCATATTTGCCGCGACGCTATTCACTACAATTCTCGGAATGCATCATTTTTACAAAAATGAAAACCAGCAGTTCGAGGAATATACCCACAACCTTTTCTGCCAGGAGGTTTCCGGCAATACGATTTCTCTCCATTACACTTTGAAAAACCCTGCTGCCTACGGCATTACCGATACTCCTGTATCCATCGGTTCCTGCACCTCTGATACAGGCTCAGTCTGTGCCGCTATCGAAAACGCACTTGCGCTTTTGAAATCCTATGACCGAAGACGTTTATCGTCTGAAAACAAACTGACTTACGATGTCCTTGAAGATTATTACACAACGGCCTTCGAGCTTGCCCCCTACTCCTTATATGAAGAACCCCTCTCACCACTTACCGGCACCCAGTCACAGCTCCCGGTCATTTTATCAGAATATCAATTTTATGATACCTCTGATATTAATACATATCTGAAACTGCTGAAGAAAGTTCCTGATTATTTTGACTCTATACTTGAATTTGAACAGGCAAGATCTGAAAAGGGCCTGTTCATGTCTGAAAACGCACTGGATGATCTTATGGAAGAATGCCGTGCCTTTGTAAAACTTCGCAAGGACAATTACCTGTACACTTCGTTTGAAGAACGGCTCAACGAACTGGAAAAAGGCTTGTCCGAAAAAGAGAAAAAGTCGTTTAATCGCGGAAAATATGTCAAGACCAATGATAAGTACATCCAAAAATACATCTTCCCGGCCTATAAACAGTTAATCAATGGACTTGACGCGCTCCGCGACGACTGTGCGGCTGACAAGACCTCCGGCGGTTTATGCGAGTTTCCGGGAGGCCGGCAGTATTACGAGCTGCTGGCTGGCAGCGAAACAGGCTCTGAGCGCAGCATTCCGAAGCTTCAGGAACTGGCAAGGCGGCAGATCATGGAAGATTTAGGTGCTATGCAGACCGCTCTGGCGCAGCTCGGCGCTTCCAACCTTTCCGCCGAGGATGCGGACTCACACACCTCTGACCTTTTTTCCTCTCAGGGTGCAATACTTGAAGATTCTAATCCAGTGTCTATTTTAAATACGCTGGAGGATAAGATGAAGGACGATTTTCCAAAACTCCCTGCTGTTGATGTGCAGGTAAAATATGTCCAAAAATCTCTGGAGGAATATTTGAGTCCGGCATTCTACATGATTCCTGCCCTTGATAACGCACAGTCCAATGTTATCTATATTAATGCAGGACATATTCCAGATGATCTGTCCCTGTTCACGACTCTTGCACATGAAGGGTATCCCGGACATCTCTATCAAAATGTATATTACATGAACCAAAATCCGGATCCCGTCCGCTGTCTGCTTGGATACGGCGGATATACAGAAGGATGGGCAACTTATTGTGAGATGCTAAGCTATTATTATGCCCCCATCCCAAAGGCCGAGGCAACTATCATGCAGAAAAATGGTTCTATCATGCTGGGGCTTTATGCTCTGGCTGATATGGGAATCCATTATGACGGATGGTCACTATCAGACACTGTATCCTTTTTTCGGGATTATGGTATTACAGACTCGCAGGCCATCAGTGAAGTCTATGACCTGATCGTTTCTGATCCGGCTAATTATCTCAAATACTATATCGGTTATCTGGAATTTCTTGAGCTGAAAAAATATGCAATCGAAGAATGGGGCAATCGGTTCACCCAGCAGCGTTTTCACAGAATCGTTCTTGAGACCGGTCCTGCCCCCTTTAAGATACTGCGGCAACAGCTTGATTAAAAGAAATTTTTCCCTAAATCTATGCAACTGAAGATAATTTTGAAAAAGGCTATGGAATTTTGTTTCCACAGCCTTTTCATGGATTTACATTGCCCCCGCAAGTATTGCGCTTGCAACCAGTCCTGCAAATGTGGCAAGCAGCGCTCCCGTCAGCGTATATCTCGTCTTCGTTACCTTGGCCGTCATAAAATAAACGCTCATCGTATAAAATATTGTCTCTGTACACGACATACTGATCGATGCTACCAGACCGATATAAGAATCCGTCCCATACTCCTTATAGGCGTCAAGGAGCAGCCCTGTTGCCGCGGAAGACGAGAACATTTTTACTACAGTAAGAGGGACCAGTTCTCCCGGGAATCCAACATACTCTGTAAATCCGCTTATAAGCTCCGATAAAAAATCCAGAAACCCGGAAGCTCTCAAAATCCCCACTGCCACCATAAGCCCGATCAGTGTAGGCATGATTTTGATCACAGTAAAAAATCCGCTTTTTGCTCCCTTTATAAATGTATCATATACATCTACCTTCATTAGTACTCCGTACCCCACGATCAGAAAAATTACAAGTGGCACGATAAGGTCTGCAATGTACAGCAGCATTTTCACGAAACCGCCTCATTTCCTCATGAAATCTATTTTCCATTATACGTTTGTGCATTGAAAATAATTCATGAAACACCTATACTGTATATTATGATGAAAGCGTCAGAAAACTTTCCGGCTACACAAGCGGAATACTTTTGACATCAGACTAAATTTCAAATGAGAAGGTGATAAATTTATGAGGCATTCTGCAAAACAGGGAAAAGACTTTAGTCAGGGAAGTGTCTGTGTCAATATTCTCCGGCTTGCAATTCCCATGACTTTAGCGCAGCTCATCAATGTGCTGTACAATGTCGTAGACCGTATTTACATTGGCCATATTCCTCATACATCTACTGATGCGCTGACTGGCATCGGTCTGGCTTTGCCTGTCATTACTATCATCACTGCATTTGCCAACCTGTTCGGCATGGGCGGCGCGCCTCTCTTTTCAATTGCAAGAGGTGCAAATGAGCCTGAGAAAGCCGGACAGATCATGGGAAATTCTTTTTCCATGCTTCTCTTATCCGGAATGATTCTTTCCGTTGGCTGTTATATATTTAAAAAACCTCTTTTGTACCTGTTCGGTGCAAGCGACGTGACATATCCTTATGCCAGCGCTTATATATCCCTGTACCTTCTGGGCACTTTGTTTGTTATGATCAGCCTTGGCATGAACAATTTTATCAATGCACAGGGGTTCGGAGTGACCGGAATGCTCACAGTCTCTATCGGCGCCGTACTGAATCTGATTTTCGATCCTCTGTTTATCTTTGTATTTGACATGGGCATCAGGGGTGCCGCGATCGCAACGATCATCTCTCAGGGAATCTCTGCCCTGTGGGTACTTCGCTTTCTGACTGGCAAGGACGCACTGATCAGACTGACCGCAAAGACCTCCGCATTGCAGCCGGCACTCATAAAAGAGATTACTGCACTCGGCCTCTCTGGATTTGTTATGGCCATTACCAATGGGGCGGTACAGATTATATGCAATGCTACTCTGCAGCGCTACGGCGGCGACCTGTATGTAGGAATCATGACAGTTATCAATTCCGTCCGGGAGATTACAACTATCCCGGTGACGGGACTTTCTAACGGCGCGCAGCCTGTGATCAGCTTTAACTACGGCGCGAAAAAATACGACCGGGTAAAATCCGCCATAAAGCTTACTACTGTCTTCGCTATCATATTTACATTTATAACATGGGCATTTATTTTCTTTTTTCCGCACTTTATCATCCGTCTGTTCAGCAGCGAACCGGATCTGCTGAGAGAAGGAATACCCGCTATGCATCTGTACTTTTTCGGAATCTTTATGATGGCGCTGCAGTTTTCCGGACAGTCCGCTTTCGTTGCTCTCGGCAAAGCAAAGCATGCCGTCTTTTTCTCCTTGCTTCGCAAAGCAATCATCGTGATTCCGCTCACTCTCTTCCTCCCAACAGTTGCCGGGTCTGGCACTGTGGGTGTGTTTTTAGCAGAACCGATCTCAAACTTTATCGGGGGAACAGCTTGTTTCACCACTATGGTTATAACCGTATGTAGGCAGCTTGAAAACGAGAAAGATAAAAGTGCCGAAAGCCGCCCCAGAATTCCCCTCAGGCACTGAATATACTTCCGGTCACCCGCATATCTTAATTCGAGAAGGCAACAAGGAGTGAACGATTCATGCTGAATTATCTATGGGCTGGAATGATCGTGATCGGAATCATATTCGCCTCATTTACGGGGAAGATGCCTGATATCACAAATGCCGCACTAGATTCTTCTAAGGAAGCTGTAGCTTTATGCATTACCATGATGGGAGTTATGGCATTCTGGGTAGGACTTATGGAAATCGCATCAAAAGCCGGAATTATTGAGAGCGCTTCCAGAAAGATCCGTCCTCTTATCCGGTTTCTTTTTCCGAACCTCCCTGCAGGCCAT
>CAJULU010000045.1:0-29327 GCA_910587575.1 uncultured Dorea sp. | reverse complement strand
AGAGGAAGACAGAAGGGCGGGGAGGATGCCCGGGACGGTGAGGAAACGGGGGATTGCAAGCAACGAGATGTGTACGTTTTTGATATTAAATATTTCGTCGCTGCAGCTGATCCCGGTGAATGTGATCGCGTACCGGAGCCAGTACGGATCAGTGAACCCGGCGGCAGTCGTGGGGCCGGGGATTGCTGCGACGGCGGTAAGCACAATTGTAGCAGTGGTGTATTGTAAGATGATGGATGGGAAGCGGAGAGTGTGAGGCTCTCCGTTTTTGTGATAAAAATGATTTATAGTGTATAAAACTAATAAAAATGTATTAAATTGGATAAAAAAGGTTTAATTATAATATATAAGTGGTATAATAAATAAAAATGGAAAAGGAGAAACTGATGATGGGATTAAAGGCGGAAGATGTGTTCAGACCAGGTGCATTTCCTGAATATACTTATATATCACGTAAATCTGCAGTTTCAGATCTGCCATATGAATTTCGTTTAATGCAGGCAATAAAGGTGTCTGGCTTTTTGACTTCTTTGGTAGGCCCTTCTAAAATGGGAAAAACGATTTTATGTGAAAAGGTTATAGGATTTGAAAAGATTGTGGAAGTCTCAGGAGCAGATTTTAGTTTAGAGACAGATTTTTGGAAAGTGGTTGCCGCAAAAGTTGGTTTGGCTTATGAGGGAGAGTTTTCTTCAGAGAAAATGATTGCTGATACCAGAGATAAATATTCGAAAAAAGAAACCTATTCTTTGACAAAAGATAAAATTATAGAATACTACAAAAAAGAAAATCTGGTTTTGGTTATCGATGATTTCCATTACGCGCAGGAAGAGAAACGGATGCAGATTGCACAGCAACTTAAAGATGCAATCCGAAGAGGATTTAAGGCAATTGTTGTTTCCTTGCCCCACAGGGCAGATGAAGCAATTCGCAGGAACGCAGACCTTTCAGGACGATTAAGCATGATCAATATGGAATCATGGGAAGTAAATGATCTAAAAGAAATTGCAAAAGTAGGATTTGAAAAACTGAGCATACAGATTGAGGATAATGTTACAACACAGATTGCGGTAGAAAGTTTATCTTCTCCGCAGTTGATGCAGTACATCTGCTTAAATATCTGTACGATTTTGGAAATGTCAGGTAGAGACGACTGGTGTGTAAAACCGGAAATTTTGAATATTGCATATCGATATACAACTGCAAATTTTGAATATGGTGATGTGGTATCCCTGATGCAAAAGGGGCCAAACATGAGAGGAAAAAGCAGAAACAGATTTCGAGCAGATAATGGGAAGGATTATGATCTTTATGAATTGATTGTAAAATCCATTGCAGAAAATCCACCTATTATGAAATTGGAATTTGAGGATGTTAAAGAGCGTATTTATTGTTTGATTGCTGATGATTGTAAAAAACCTACTCCGCAAGCTATAAAAGAAAGTTTGGTTAAGCTACAAGAATTATTGGATGGCCGGGAGGATATATTCAAAGTTCTTGATTGGAAGGAAGGAGTATTGTATATTTTAGACCCTTTATTTTTGTTCTATTTACGCTGGGAAGGGGGCGGAAATAAAGATGTTTAGTAATTCCGGTAGTATACAACAAGCTATGGAAATATTGGTGTGCGCAAAGGACAGTCAGTCATTTCAAGCCGCGATAAGCGCTTTAAAAGAGCAGATGAAAAGAACAGGAATGGATTCGCAATATTTAATTGATTTGGAAAGAAGGGCCTACTATCTCCCGAATGAATATTCTGATAAAGATACAAAAGAAAAGATGCTTGAAGCCAAAAAGAGAGTGATAGAGTACATGAATGAGATTATGAATGTAAATGAAAACGGCAGATTGCTTTTGGATGTACTGGGAAATTTTTATCTTTTTTTGGAAAATCTTTTCGAAAGGAGACTTCATAAAAAAGGAGGGATTCAAAAAGAGCAGTTAGAAGGATTAAGAATAAAAAATGAGTACGATGTCCAACATTTGTTGTATGCATATCTTAAACCACTCTATCCAATGGCAAGAGCAGAGGTAAATGAGGATACGGGATATGGTACAGTCAGGTCGGATATTTTGTTGGATTCGAAAAATACTATTGAAGTAAAGTGCACGAGAAAAGGAATGGTATTGAAGAAGCTGGTCGAGGAAATAGAAGCAGATATGGTACATTATAGCGCTAAGAATATTTATTTTTTCATATATGATAAAGAAAAATTGATTGATAACCCTTGTAATTTTAAGAGCAGTTATGAAGAAAAGATGAAAGACAAGCATATTTATATTATTATTCACCAGCCTAAGATATTATAAATTTCGATACTTAGTATCTAGAAAAGATGAATCGCTTTTTCGTGAAGAGCCGGAATGCTGTTATGATAATGGAAACTGATTAGGCAGATAGGAGAACAATTTTTTAGTCTTAGCTTGACACAACCGTATCGGTCACAATATGGGAGCGTGAATCCGACAGCGATCGTGGGGCCGGGAATTGTGGCTACGGCGGTGAGTACTGTGGCGGCAGTGGTGTATTGTAAGGTGATGGAAGTGAAGCAGAGGACATGAAGGGTCTCCGTTTTCTATATTTTTGCATTTTCAAAATTCCTTTATCATGATTTATCGTGTACAAAAATGCAGGAACAGGGTATAATACGAATAGAAAATGAAATAAAATTTGTCTGGAGGTGATGCTATGGCTATTAAAACAATTGAGATTTTGAACGTAATGGTATTTAAGCGCCATTGGAGAAATAAGAATGCCAATATTAAGGAAATAAAGGAGGGCGATTCATTTAATGATGGGTTCAAAATGGAATTTGGAGAAGGAATCAATGTTCTGATTGGTGAAAACGGAGTTGGAAAGACCACTATTCTAAAAATGATCTATGCGGCAACACAGTGGTCAATCAAACGGACGGACCAGGGAAAAACAAAAAAACTGGTACAATTTTTTTCAAACAGCCTGAAAGACAGTGATGATTTAAAGAATACAGAAAACAAAGAAGATTATTGTTATTATAAAGTGTCAGATGGTACGCATAGTTTTGAAGACAGTCTTTCGCACAAAGGCATATTCAATTATGATCAATGGCTTGGGCTGGATATACAGTCTGTATTTATTCCTACAACAGAAATGTTGTCTCATACCAAGGGATTTCTTGCACTGAACCAAAAATATAATATGCCTTTTGACGGAACACAGATAGATATTATTGTAAATGCTTCTTTGCCGGAGACACGGGAAGTTTCAGCCATTATGAATAAAATTCTTGATAAGATCAGCGCTGTCATTGACGGAACGGTTATTTTGGAAAATGATTCTTTCTATATGTTAAAAAAAGACGGCCGAAAAGTGGATTTTTCATTAGAGGCAGAGGGCTTGCGCAAATTGGGTCTGCTCTGGAAATTGATACGAAACGGTCTTTTAGAAAAAGGAACAATCTTTTTGTGGGATGAACCAGAAGCAAATTTAAATCCTGAATTGTATCCTCTTGTGGCAGATATTTTGTTGGAATTACAAAATAATGGAACTCAGATTTTTGTAGCGACGCACAGTTATAATTTTGCAAAATATTTAGAAATACGACGTACATCGAAAGAACAGGTGGTATTTCATAATCTATATAGAGGTCAAAACTCATTATCAGATAAAATGAAAAAGACAGCGCCATGGATGGATGACGATAACGATGCAGTATACAGTCAGTCTGCTTATAGGATGGGAGATATTGAACGTAATCATATTATGATCGCAGATAATAATCTTCTTGACGAAGTGTATGAGTTATGAGGAAAAATCTATGGAAAATATATTTATAGAAGAAAACGGTGCATACAGTATTGACTGTAGAACCGCCGTATGGGCGACCGATAAAATGCATGAAGATTACCATAACGCAGGAATACACATAAATGACGTTGATTTTTTGATCGAAAATGCTACTCATATCCTTATGGTAGAATATAAGAATGCATGTATTGAAAATGCTGAGAATCCTAATGCATTTCATCCAATGGAAGAAAAGAAAATATCTATTGCAACACGAAAATTTTATGACTCTCTACATTATTTGAGATTGTTAGAAAAAGATAAACCCATTCAGTATATATATATTCTTGAATATCCGAATGGAGACGCGACTACCAGAAAAAGGCTGCGAGACAGATTAAAAACAGAATTGCCTTTTGTTCTTCAAAATAATATAGGAAAAGGTAAAAAATTGATAGAACGAGTAGAGGTTCTTTCTATAGCTGAATGGAATGCTGATAGCAATTATAGAGAATATCCAATAAAACGCGTCACTCTGCAATAAGGGGTTTGCTGTATACAGATTTAGGCTCTTTCTGCCCAATGACAAGTGCAGAAAGAAATAAGCCTCCTGGAAGATAAGGAATTTTTTAGTCTTAGCTTGACACAACCGTACCGGAGCCAGTACGGAAGCGTGAACCCGGCGGCCATTGTTGGGCCGGGGATTGTTGCTACGGCAGTAAGCACGGTTGTGGCGGTGATTTATTGTAAGATGATGGATGGGAAGCGGAGGATATAACATCTTCCGCTTAGTTATTTTTCAAGGGCCAGGGATGCGCTGAACTGCGCATTCCGTGCGAACATGATTCAGGCGTGAAGAGCGATTTTTGCGCAGCAAAACTCTAAATGTCTCCCCGAACCGTTGCTATGAGCGGCCTTCCAGGTCGTGAATAGTAACTGTCTGGTGACTACAGCCGGAGGCTTCTCTTTTTATGTCTTGAACAATGGAGATTTTCTCAGTATAATAAAACCATAGCTGACAAGGCATAGTTGACCCGGCAGACCGATTAGCCAAAGCCGACCCGGGAGTAAAGAAAGCCCATATGCCGGAAGCAGAGCTGTACATGATTTTTATAGGAGAGCGTGCCAGCAGACCGGAAACGATCTCACCGGCCGCAGATGGATGTAGCCGGTGATTGCGGCTACGGCGGTTGTTTTTTGTAAGGTACTGGAAAGGTAACGGGGAATATACTAGAAAAAATGGCTGGATTATAGTATGATATTGAATATAGAAGTTTTGATTTATAATCGTAGAGATTTGGAAATGGTATAGAGCAAAGCATAAGATAGGTATGCCGAGAGCCGGAGGAAAACAGATGAAGGATTTTTCTTTTTGGATGGAATATGATGGAGCTGCCGAAGGTAGTGGCCGAAGTGAAAAATTATGGCTTACGAATCCGGATACAGGACAGATAGGGTTGTTTAAGTTCAAAAAGGACACATCAACAACAGATCATGTTTCAGAGTGCATAGCCTGTGATCTGGCAGGTTTAGTAGGTCTTTCATGTGCCAAATTTGAAATAGGAGTTTATAAAGGTAGAGAAGGATCCATCAGTTACAATATTGTTGATCACAAAGGGATTGTATTAATTGAAGGAATTTATTGTATTAGCTCAATGTATCATGGTTTTGATGAAGAACTATTGTTGGATGTGGAAACAGGAGAAAAGTATTCACTGGATATGATAAAAACGGTTTTGGAACCATTGGGGCTTTTTAATGATTTTCTTCCAATTTTGGTTTTTGATTTTCTGATTGGCAATACTGACAGGCATCAGAGTAATTGGGCATTAATATTAGAAAGAGAAAAACTCAGTATAAGTCCGCTGTATGATAACAGTTCGTCACTTTGTGCTTATGTAAA
The DNA here is from genome assembly GCA_910587575.1 of uncultured Dorea sp. Classification (GTDB taxonomy): domain Bacteria; phylum Bacillota; class Clostridia; order Lachnospirales; family Lachnospiraceae; genus Sporofaciens. The sequence continues at coordinate 23,661 of CAJULU010000045.1, read as the reverse complement.
AGAATCAAAAATTAAAGATTATTTAGGAAAGGATAAGCTTCTGTGGAAATCACTTGTTGATACGAAATCAAAATCATTAATACGCATTACAAGTAATGATATGAAACGGCCAACACATTTGGCAATGATTGAGTTTCTTAAGAAGAATTATTATAAACAAACAATAAAAATAGAAAAAAAAATTGAGACACTTGTGATAGAAGATATGGTATATGATATATTAGATAAATATAAAGAGGTGCTTACCGAACAACGAAAAAATCTAATAGGTAAATATATTTTATCAAAAGTTCAACTGCTGAGAAAAGTTTATGAAGAAAAGGAGGAATAACATGTCAGTCAAAGATGGGAAAGACTACCTTTATTTGATTTGGAAATCTGAACAGACCAGAAAACAATATATTATTGGTCAGTTGACAAAGAATGGTCAATATGAATTCCAATATAGTGAGGAAGTGCAATCTGCTATTGCTGATGGCTTTAAACCTTTGCTTTGTTTTCCAGACTTAAATAAAGTATATAAAGATAACAGACTTTTCGCAATTTTTAAAAGCCGTTTACCAGACAGAAAGAGAAAAAATATTCAAGAGATTTTGGAAAAATACGGCTTGGAGGAATATGATGATTATATGTTACTGAAAAGAAGCGGAGGACGTCTTCCAATTGATAATCTTGAGTTTATTGATCCAATATTAAGTTTAGATAATAATGTAACCAGAATTTTTTTTATGGCGGGCGTTCGACACTATTTAGATTGTGATGGTGAAGAGTGCAATCGATCTATTAAAGTAACCCGTGGAGATGAAGTGTTTTTACGTGAAGAACCGGAAAACTTTCATGATCAAAATGCGGTACAGTTTTTGAACACTTCAGGAAAAGTATTGGGATATATTCCACGCTACTATAGCAAAGAGGTGTGCAAATTACTAAAGCAAGGGAAAAAAATCGTATGTCATATTTATAACGTAGATAAAAATAAAAATTGTAACGAATGTATAAAGATAATTATGAAAATTGCAAATTAGTGTTTAAAAGCCTTGAGTGAACCCGGCGACAATCGTGAAGCCGGGGATTGCGGCTACGGAAATAATGTTTTTAACACATGATTCACTAATTCCATATTATGAAGAAGAATTTATTATATCGGTTTAATGTACTTTTCAGAGTATACTATTGAAAGAAAAAGAAAGGAATCCGTTTTATGGAAATGGCATATAAGGAGTTTATCAGCGGACTGCAAAAAAAGCTTGAGGAAAAGAAAGAGGAGCTGGGTTATAACAAAATGGTCTTCTTAGAGGATGGAGCCACATCGTCTGATGAGTCGGATCTTTCTATTATACGTGAAACAAACATCAAGTATCACAAAACAGAATCGGATGTGCTAATTGGCGATTATATCATCCTGTACCAATATAAGGACAAGAGAGAACAGATGTGCAGATTTGACTGCGGACAGTTGTACCGGAAGTATGAAAAAGGCAGCTGGGCGGCTGTGTGGGAACAGATTCTTTCTTCGCTCGACTCCAGCAGAAAATTCATGGAACTGGGAATCTTAGATCTGATCGAAAAAAATGAGTATGGCTTATTAAAAGACAAGCTTTTTATCCGTCCGCTGAATTTCAACGACCATCGATATGAACTGAAAAATCATATTTACAGGCGCATCGGCGATATGGTGCTGGTTCTCTATATTCTTGCAAGTGATGAAAATGATGGAAAAACACATGATGTATTGTCTGTTAAGGTACCTAAAACCTCAATGCAGGCATGGGGCATCGATGAAGAAGAAGTGTGGGAGAGCGCAATGAGCAATACATACATCATGGCGCCGCCGCGTTTATACTTAAATCCAATGGACTTAGAAAATCCACCTTATCACAGAGGTGCGTTTATGGCGCTGAACAGTGATATCACTTCACTTTCACCGCATGCAGTGCCGACTGTAACAACGACAGCGCAGATAAACGGCGCAATTGCCATGTTTTATCCCGGAGTAATGAAGCGTATCGCAGAGCTTTTCGGAGACGATTATTATATAGCTTTCACGGGCACCAGCGAAGCCAGACTTCATAAAAAAGGCACGATACAACCACGAAATATACTAATGCGGATCAAGCAGATGAATAGAACATTCGATCCGTCAGAGATCCTGTCGAACAAGGTCTATTTGTACGAAACAGCGAATCAAAAAATGAGGCAGCTGGAGCTTTAAATTTTCAGAATCTACAGGCAATAGGAGGTGTACGTCTTGGGAAATTATCTGAATCCGGGAAACAGCAACGATGTGCTATAGAATACCAGTGGGATGCCGGAAAATTTTCCAGACATCCCCCTTTTCCTTCTTGTCAGACACCTATCCTTTCACTGACCCTCCCATCATCCCGGAAATCAGAAACTTACGGAACAAAAGCGCCGTGACCGCAGGCGGCACCACCGCAATGATCCCCGCCGCCGCCGTAAGCCCATACTGTACGGAATCCTTTGTCATAAATTCCGAAACCACAATCGCAACCGGTTTCGTTTCCAGTGAAGAAGCCAGAATCAACGGAATCTGGAACTGGCTCCACGTATTCAAAAACATGATCAACGCCGCTGACAGAATAATCGGATAGGAGGTGGGCACAATAATCCGCAAAAAGGACGCCATTCTCCCACACCCGTCAATCATCGCCGCTTCCTCCAGTTCCTTCGGTATCGTCGCAAAATAATTGGACATCAGCCAGGTCACCATGGGCAGGTAGGAACTGACATACACCATAGAAAGCCAGAACACATCATCCAGCCACTGCCTGGCCACGAACAGCCGGAACAACGGAATGATCGTTGCCATGACAGGAATCACCATCGTAATCAACAGCAGATTCTTAATCAGACGCCTTCCAAAGAATTCCATCCGGCTCAGTGCGTACGCACTCATCATCGCAATCGGAATCCCAAGAGCCAGCGTGACCCCTACAGCCTTCAGCGCATTCTCGATTCCCATGATCAGAACAGACCCTTTCCTCGATCCCTGCGCCAGAAGCTCCCGGTAATTATCAAATGTGACCACATTAGGCAGCAGGCTCGTACTCTTCTCCATCATCGCATATTCCGGCGTGACAGACAGCACGAAGGTCCACAAAAACGGCCCAAGCGTCAGAACCAGAAACACCGCCAACGCCAGCAAATAACCAATCTTCTTTCCAGCCTTCATCAGTATTCTACCTCCCTGTTCAGATTTCTAAGGTAGAACACCCCTAAAATTCCCGCAAACAACATCACAAGATAAGTAACCGCACTTCCCTTCCCAAAATCCAGAAAAGAAAATGTGGTCAGATAACTTTCCACCAGCAGATTCTTACCCAGATCACTGTACCCCGACAACGCAATGATCTCATCAAACACATTAATCGCAGTAACGGAAGTAGAAGTAATCCCAATTCCCAGAAACGGCAGCAGCAGCGGCAGCGTAATTCTCCGGAAAATACTCCGCCTGTTCCCGCCGTCAATCCGAGCCGCCTCATAGATCCCCTCCGGAATGGACTGCCTTCCCGCCAGGCACACCAACGCCATGAACGGAATACTCCGCCAGGTGACAACCAGAGAGACGACCAGAAGAAGCGACCATCTGGAACTCAGCCACTCAACCGGCTCACTGACAAGTCCCAGTCCAATACAGACTTTATTCAGGAACCCATATCCGGAAGAAAAAACGAACTTCCACAAAATCCCATTCACATAGGGCGGGAGAGCCCATGGCAGTATGGCGACCGCCAGCAGGACCCCCGGCCATTTTACCTCAATATTCAGGAACAACGCCACAAGAAACCCAAGCACAGTCGTCAGAACCACCACCACGGCAAGGATGAACAGCGTATTCCGGAAACTATACCAGAAAGAATCCGATTTCAGAATCGACGCATAATTACGCAGCCCCACCATACGGATATCCCCCGGCGCCGTCAGCTTCCATTTCTTCAGACTATAGGAAAATGTGGCAATTACCGGATAAAATACTAATACACCCATGATTAAAATCATGGGTGACAGCAAAAGATAAGGTAATATCTTCTTTTTCATCTTATTCTGCCGCAAGCTCGGCAACCTTCGCCTCCATCTCTGCGTAAGCCTCATCTGCGGACATCTCTCCCAACGCCATCTTATTGATTGCATTGTACATGGCATTGCTCATCTCAGCATAGTAAGCCGGGATTCCATCCGGGAACGGAGAAGCAATCAGTTCTGCCTCTTCCATCATTGCGCCGGCATTCTGAATCTTACCATCGTCAATCAGCTTCTTTAACACAGAATTCCGGGTCGGAATCGCCGTATTCGTCTCATTCAGCTTTTCCTGCATCTCGGCAGAAGTGTACCACTCAATGAATTTCTTCGCATCCTCTTTATTCTCAGAGAACTTCGTAACACCCAGAGCCTCAGGAAGCGCCATGGTAACAGTCGCCTTTGCATCCTTGCCAGGAACCAGGATCGGCGTAATCTGGCCAATCACACTGCAATCCTCCTCATTGGTACTCTTGGATACGAAAGAAGTCGGCCCGGTCAGGAAATTGGCAGATCCAGACAGAATCCTCTTATAAGCATCCATACCGGAAGAAGTCTTATCCGCAGGATCCACCAGCTCATCCTTAATCAGATTCTCTTCATATTTCAGAGCCGCCAGTACAGAATCCTTATTCAAAGTCCCGTCTTCATTAAATACAACACCGTTCATCGTATAAGCAAGCCACATCAGATACGTGGATGTCTTCTCTTCTGCATTCAGCGGGAGTGCGAACGGATAGTCACAGACTCCCTTCTCTTTCAGTGTCTTACAGTTCTGGTATACCTCGTCCCACGTCTGAGGCTCCCCGCTGATCCCTGCATCCTCATACTGCTTCGTATTGTAGTAAGACAGCCGGTAATCATTGGCATACGGAACCGCAAGTACCTTCCCGTCCTTGGTAAACGTCTCCAATGTAGGCATATCATCCTTCACATCATCTGCCACATCAAGAGGCTCCAGCCAGTCCGCAGCATAAAACTCGCCGACCCAGGACCAGTCCACTTCCACAACGTCCGCCACAGCCTGTCCGCCTGCTGCCGCCGTAACCAGCTTATCACGGATATCATCCCATCCGACCTCATTCACAACGACTTCAATCCCCGTCTCATCGGTAAATGCTTTCAACTGCTCGTCCGCAGGAATCGCCCAGTCAGGAGCCATAAAGGTAATACTGCCCCCGCCGCTTCCTTCCGCATTTCCCTCATCCGCACTCTCCGTACCGTCCGTGTCAGACGGCGCACTGCCGGAATCCTCCTTACCGCCGCAGCCAACTGCCATAGACGCAGCCATGGACGCAGCAAGGAATATACTGATCAGTCTCTTTTTCATAAATTTCCTCCTTCGCAATGACAAATTAAATATATAAATAAGCTTCTCCAATCATTATAACAGTATACATTGGCTCCTTCAAATTGATATAATCAATATATAACAGTATTTATTTGCATTATCTATATATCGCATCTGTCACAACGCCTGTCCAGCAAAGTATCACGCCTGCTTCATCTCTCACACTGCCGCTTCTCATCATATAGCAACTCAAAATCCTTCTCCCCAAATTCAATCCCTTTTTCCAGCCTTTCATAAGCACCCGCATTATACTTTCCGGAAACACAAGACTCATATGCCGGTTTTAGAATATACTCCATCCTGGTTTTTAACATTGTTTTATAAAATATCTTCCTGGTTTCAGACAGGAATCCCTGCCCATCAATAAATTCATTCATACAAGGCATACTATTCAGAATTCCCGGAACCATCTTCTTAACCGCCCGGACTGCCGAAGGCTCATACCCGGAAGACAATAAATCATAATATCCCGCTTTACAGCCATTTACCGTGAGCGCTGCCTTAGGAAATAAAAATGTCCGCTTCATAATCTCCTTTTGAAACGGCAATATTTCCTCCCTCATCGCCTTTTCGGACAATGCCGGAAACAGCGTGCTCCCATTATCATAGATTGGCGACGCATACACTCTTTCCTCTTTTGTGTCCGTAATATACCCCCAGTTTCCCATATGGCGGTCGAAATTCCCGACCAGCGCATCTCCTATGAATCTCTCCCAATATATATCCCACAACTCCTCTCCATAGGCACACAGTATGGGGTCATTATGAAGAATAAATGCAATCTGCCGGATATCCGGCACCCGCCCGATATCACCCGAGTCATAGTGTTTCCGCATATACTGGCCAAACTCAATCAAAAACTGATGCCCGGAAGTAAAATTTTCACAGGCAACCAGCAGATTCTGATTCCGTGTGCCGATAAAAGTATTGTGTACATCAAAACCAGCGATACCCAGAATATGACTTGACATATATTCCGATATGACATTATTGACATAACTTGTATCCAGATCATTTACACGGGTATGCGCCTCTGCATATTTTACAAGATACCGTTTCCCGTCAGGGCTTATCAAGCCCTCTTTCCGGTCGGAACCGCTGTAAGATGTAATCATATCGGCTGGCCATCCATCCAACGACGGCAATGCCTTATTTTGCATAAAAATATCTGAAATCCCTTTCATAAGATAATCACCTGCCTTAGTAACATTATTTTACCATATAATGTTACTTTTGTAGAGGGCATAAAAATTTGAAACAGAAACACCCTGCCACACTATTGGAACACATTACCAGCTGGGGCAACGGACAATACACAAATGATGATTTTACACAGTATCAGGCAACCGGAACCTTCTCCCAATTCATTGAATATGAGAACGTAAAAGAACTAATATTTTATGTGGAGGGCGAAATCGGCATGGAAGCCGAGAAAGTACGTGTACCTGTAATCACACAGTAATACTTGCATACAATATTAAAAATTTCATTATTATGCTTGCAATTTATCCTCACTGGGTATAATATAAATACATCACAATGTAGTTTCTAAAACTACGTGTCATGTTTTATCAAACCAGGAGGTGATAATATGTCACATACACTCGAAGAACATATCAAAGACCCAGGAAGTGCAATCACACATTTTATCGGAATGTTAATGGCAATCTTTGCAGCCGTACCGCTGCTGATAAAAGCAGCCCATGAACCCGGCAGGATTTATGTAATCTCCATTGCGGTCTACGCCGCAAGCTTAATCCTGCTCTATGCGGCAAGTACCTCATACCATACCTTCAACCGCTCGGAAAAGATAAATACAATCTTGAAGAAGGCAGACCACATGATGATCAGCGTCCTGATTGCAGGAAGCTACACCCCCATCTGCCTGCTGGTACTCGGCGGCAAGACCGGGATTCTCCTCCTATGTATCGTATGGGGAATCGCCCTCATCGGCATCCTGATAAAAGCATTCTGGGTATACTGCCCAAGATGGGTATCCTCTGTCCTTTATATCGGAATGGGATGGACCTGCGTACTGGCCTTTACCCAGATATTGAACTCCATGTCTGCCGCCGCATTCGGATGGCTGCTGGCTGGCGGTATCATCTACACGGTAGGGGGAGTCATCTATGCACTGAAATTGCCATTGTTCAACAACAGGCACAGATACTTCGGAAGCCATGAGATCTTCCATCTCTTCGTCATGGGCGGAAGCGCATGCCACTTTATCGTAATGTATGCGTTCGTGCTCTGAACCATGATACTTTCAACTGGATGACTTACGAAGCCATCCTTCGTAAGGATATGACCTCAGCGTACAAAAGAAGGAGTATTGTACGCTGAGGTCATTGTCTGCTGCATAACTGCAGTTTTTCCTCCGCTTTTGCCCTGCGGATCATCTCTTCTTTCTCTTTTCTCCCCATCCTCTTAATCGCACACTCCCGCTTCATAGCCTCACCCCTGGTCGTAAACTCCTCATAATAGACCAGCTTCACAGGGCGCCGGGGCTTCGTATACTTCGCCCCCTTCCCCAGGTTATGTGCCTTTACACGCTTTTTAAGGTCATTGGTCCACCCCGTATAGAAAGTCCCGTCCCTGCACCGCAATATGTAAGTATAATTCATAAAAATATCTCCATCCCCGCTTCACATACCTTCTCATCCTTCACAAATCATGCCGCATATCAAAATTATATTCCCTATTCAGAAAAAATCAACTATTTCCAGACAAAAAGACAGCCCCCACAGACATCACATGGTTCTGTATGTCCATACGGGCTGTCCTGACACAGGTCAGTTTTCTACTCCTCTAGGTACTCCACCGGATTGATCGGCTGTCCGTCTTTGCGCATCTCGAAGTACACATTGCTTCCTTCCACACTGTAATATTTCGTTGGCTGGCTTACATAACCCAGCACACTCTTTGCCTCTACCAGGTCCCCAACTTTCACCGGAACCTCCTTCAGCTGTCCATAGAACAATTCGTAACCATTTCCGATATCCACATTAACCGTAGTACCCGTCTCAGCCGTCACATCAATCGATTTGACAACCCCTGTAGTACCGCAGAGAACCTGATCCCCCTCTGCTCCGGAGATCACGACCGCCGGATTGTACTTATACTGGTCTAATGTCTGGAAATACACCGTCTTGTCCATACTGTAACTCATAATAATGGTGCCATTGACCGGCCACAGCAGCCTGCTGCTCTCGTTAAATGTAATCGCCCTGCTGTTTCCCTCGGTCTGCTGGACATCCGTACTGTTCTGTGTCTGCTCTGCCGGTTCTTCTTCTGCCGGTTCCTCCGGTTTCTCTTCCGGTTCCGTCTTTTCCTTGTTATTGATCACAAGGTTATTGGCTTCCTCCGCCGGTTCTTTCTTGTCTTTTGTGTCATCTTCCTCTTCCGCCAGCGCAAGCTGTTCCTTTTCCTGCGTCCGTTTGTAGTCATTAAATGTATATGTTCCCACTAACGCAATCGCTGCTACAAAACAGACCACAGCCGCAACGGCAGCACCTTTCTTTTTTTGTGAAGGTCTTTGCTTCTTGTTCATCTTATCACCACCTCTGACTATATTTTTGCCAGATAGTGATAGACTTATTCTACGTCCAGCAATATTTCTGCCACTTCTTTTAACTCAGTTCCTTCAAAAAAATATTGTAAAACAGACTCGTATGTACCTCCTTCCTTTGCCATCCGGTTCGCAGAATACTGGCTCATCCCCAGTCCGTGACCCTCACCTCTCGTTGTAATCCGTATCTGTCCGTTGTAACGCTGCAGCGTGAAACATCCGGAAGCCAGGCCATAGTTATTACGAAATTCCTCTCCGCTGATATTCTCCTGTCCGACCCGCACACTCATCACATACCCGGCGGTATCCGTTGCCGTGACCTCCGCATCCATATCCTCCGCCATTACCGTACGGATCTGCTTCTCGTCCTCAATATCATAAGGGCAGTCCACAATCTTAAGATACGGATAGTCTTCGCTTCCTAAAACCTCCTTTCCATCCCTGGTACAACCGTTACTCAGACGGAAGAAGGGTGTCAGCGCCAGTTCTTCCCCGTAAAGCAGCACCATACCTTCCGTCTCCTGCCAGGCTTCCTCAAGCTTCCGGTAATACTTGGAATACTTGTTCCCCCAGGCATCCTCCATCTGCTTCTGAGTCCAGAACTCTTCTTCCAGCACCGTATCCTTTCCCGACTCTTTGATCTTCCGGTATGCTTCTGTCCGGATCAGAACAGCCTGCGCTTTCAATGCTTCCTTCTCGTAGGATGCAGGGATTACTTTTGCCAGTATCCCGATACAATATTCCTCAATCGGCACCTCAATCTCCTGTTCCCCGCTTTTCACCTTCACACTGGTATCATCCACATGAGAATAAGAGGGAATGCCTGGCCCATTTAAGAATACCGTAATCACATATGGCAGCAAAATGATAATCATGATGTAGCATCCCAGTTTTTTCAGTTTCAGCTGCATATAAAAAACCCTCCCATACACTGTATGGGAGGGAAGACCATTTTATACCTGTATTTTTATTCTATTCCTCTACCTTCACGTCAATCTTTACAGAATCCAGTTTCCAGATCTCCTCAACATACTCCCGGATGGTACGGTCAGAAGAGAATTTACCGCAGCATGCCGTGTTCAGCAGCGCCATCTTCGCCCATCTTTCTTTATCACGATAGGCCTCCTCTACCTTCTCCTGGGCCTCTGCATATGCACGGAAATCCTTCAGGATAAAGTACATATCCGCACGGTTTCCTCCCTTTGTGGTCAGAAGGGAATCGTAGAGATCGCGGTACATCTCCGTATTGCCGTTGGCATAACTTCCGTCAACCAGCTGGTTTACCACCCTGCGCACATCCTGGTCATTGTTATAAACGTCCCATGGATTGTATCCGCCGTTCTGTTCGTAGTTAATGACCTCATCCGAACTCAGACCAAAGATAAATGCATTCTCTATGCCCACTTCCTCAACAATCTCCACATTTGCACCATCCATGGTTCCAAGGGTAGGAGCGCCGTTTAACATAAACTTCATATTACCCGTACCGGATGCTTCCTTGGAAGCCGTGGAAATCTGCTCGCTCACATCTGCTGCCGCAAAAATCCACTCCGCATTGGACACACGGTAATCCTCGATAAATACCACCTTAATCTTTCCGTTGATGCTGCGGTCGTTATTTACCACGTCTGCAACAGAATTGATCAGCTTGATAATCTCCTTGGCACGGATATATCCGGCCGATGCCTTTGCCCCAAAGATAAAGGTTCTTGGGAAGAAGTTCTTCTCCGGATGTTCCTTAATCTGGTTATACAGATACATCACATGAAGAATATTCAGGAGCTGACGCTTATACTCATGCAGCCTCTTTACCTGTACATCAAAAATAGATCTGGGATCAACCTCGATTCCATTATGCTTCTTGATATAAGCTGCCAGGAATTCCTTATTCTTATACTTGATCTCCATGAATTCTTTCAAAGCTTCTGTGTCGTCTGCATATTTCTTAAGCCCGGACATGAGAGACAAGTCTGTAATCCAGTCCTTGGTGCCAAGCCTGTCTGTTACCCAGTCAGCCAGACGTGGATTCCCATGCATTAAGAAACGTCTCTGGGTGATACCGTTGGTCTTGTTGTTGAATTTCTCCGGCATCAACTGGTAGAAGTCTTTCAGTTCCTGATTCTTAAGAATCTCTGTATGAAGCCTTGCCACACCATTGACCGAGTATCCGGCAACAATCGCAAGATGCGCCATCTTCACCTGTCCGTCCCTTAAGATCGCCATCTTTCTGACTTTGTTCTCATCGCCCGGATAAGTCTTGCGGATCTGTTCCACGAATCTGCGGTCAATCTCCTGCACAATCTGATATACACGGGGCAGCAGTCTTGAGAACAGGTCGATGGGCCATTTCTCCAATGCCTCTGCCATAATCGTATGGTTCGTATAAGCACAGGTCTTCTGCGTAATCTCCCATGCTTCGTCCCATCCAAGGCCTTCCACATCCAGCAGGATCCGCATCAACTCCGCAACCGCAACCGTCGGGTGGGTATCGTTCATCTGAATGGTCATCTTCTCATACAGCTTCGTAATATCATCATGACATCTCTTATATTTTGCAACAGCTGCCTGAAGGCTGGCAGACACGAAGAAATACTGCTGTTTCAGCCTCAGTTCCTTACCAGCGTAATGATTGTCATTGGGATACAGCACTTCCACGATATTCTTCGCCAGATTCTGCTGCTCCACCGCCTTATGATAGTCTCCCCGGTCGAAAGACTCTAACTGGAAGTCAACAATCGGTTCCGCATCCCAGATCCTAAGAGTGTTGACCACATTGTTATTGTATCCGACAATCGGATAATCGTAGGGAACCGCTTTCACAGACTCATAATTCTCCTGTACAAAATGGATCTTGCCCGTCTCGTCATATTCCACACGGATATTTCCGCCAAAACGCACTTCCTTCGCATACTCCGGACGTCTCAATTCAAAGGGGTTGCCGTTCACCAGCCAGTTGTCCGGCGTCTCCACCTGGTAGCCGTTCTCAATCTTCTGCTTAAACATACCGTAACGGTAACGGATTCCGCAGCCATATGCCGCATATCCAAGGGATGCCAGAGAATCCAGGAAACATGCAGCCAGACGTCCCAGACCGCCGTTTCCAAGAGCCGGATCCGGTTCCTCGTCCTCCAGAAGATTCAAGTTCACTCCCATCTCTTCCAGAGCCTCTTTCACTTCTGTATATGCCGTCATGTTAATCAGATTATTTCCCAGAGCCCTTCCCATCAGAAACTCCATAGACATATAATAGACAATCTTCGGATCATCCTTCTCGTACTGCTTCTGCGTTGCAATCCAGTTATCAATAATTTCCTCTTTCACGGCATAGGAAACTGCCTGGTACAGTTCCTGCTGGGAAACTTCTTCAATCTCCTTGCGAAACAGATGCTTCACATTCTGCTTGACTTCTTTTTTAAATGCCTCTTTCTCAAATCTCGGATTATACATGCTTCCTACCTCTTCCTTTCCCCCGGGGACAGGATATTCCCGCCCCCCAAAAGTATTGTTATTTTCTTTCCACGCCAAGAGTTACCTTCTCACCGTTGATCTTCCATTCCTTCACGTATCCTGCCGGCGCTGCTTCCGTAACCTTCCGTGCAAGAGTCTCCTCTCCAATGGTTCCTGCATTTGCGGCAAAGACCTTCCCGGCTTTCTCCGTTCCCTCATAGGTGATCTCAATCTGATCCATCACCTCGAAACCGGCCTCCTTACGCATGGTCTGAACCTTACTGATAATCTCACGCACAAATCCTTCCTCCAGAAGTTCTTCTGAAAGGTTGGTATCCAGCACAACCGTGATACCGTTATCATCCTCAGATACATAGCCTTCCATCTGCGCACTCTCAATCAGCAGATCCTCTTTTAACAGCACAACCTCCTGGCCGTCAATATCTAATTTCAAGGCCCCCGTCTCATTCAGCTCATCCATGGCAGCATTCCCGTCAAGCTGACCAAGCTTCGCCTTGATTCCATTTAACATTTTACCATACTTTGGCCCTACTGTCTTTAGTTGAGGTTTGAAAGAATATGTCGTAAAATTGCGTACCTCTTGTGTAAATGTCATAGATTTTACATTCAGTTCTTCTTCAACAATCTTCTGATAGAATTCCGGAAGTTCAAAATCCGCCTTTACATACATCTGTCCGATCGGCTGACGGTTCTTGATATTTGCCGTATTCCGGCACGCACGTCCCATGACCACCAGCTTTAACACCTGTTCCATGTTCGCTTCCAGTTCCTTATCAATACACGTCTCGTCTGCCACAGGGAAATCACACAGATGAATACTCTCCGGGACGCCGGAATCCACACTTCTCACCAGATTCTGGTAAATATCCTCCGTCATGAACGGAATCATAGGAGCCGCCGCCTTGCTGACTCCCACCAGAGCCGTGTAAAGGGTCATATAGGCATTAATCTTATCCTGCTCCATCCCCTTGGCCCAGAAACGCTCCCGGCTTCTGCGCACATACCAGTTGCTCATGTCATCCACGAACTCCTGCAGCGCCCTTGCCGTCTCGGGGATCCGGTAATTCTCCAGATGGCTGTCCACATCCTTGATCAGCGTGTTAAGCTTAGACAACAGCCACTTATCCATAACCGATAACTTATCATATTCTAATGTATATTTCGTTGCATCAAATCCGTCAATATTGGCATACAGCACGAAAAACGCATAGGTGTTCCAAAGGGTTCCCATGAACTTCCTCTGGCCCTCCACCACAGCCTTTCCGTGGAAACGGTTGGGCAGCCATGGCGCACTGTTCACATAGAAGTACCAGCGGATGGCATCTGCTCCGTATTTTTCCAGAGCCTCGAAAGGATCCACCGCATTTCCCTTGGACTTGCTCATCTTCTGCCCCTTCTCATCCTGGACATGTCCAAGGACAATCACATTCTTGTAAGGAGCCTTGTTAAAGATCAGCGTGGAGATCGCAAGCAGGGAATAGAACCATCCCCGGGTCTGGTCCACTGCCTCAGAGATAAAGTCCGCCGGAAACTGCTTCTCGAACAATTCCTTATTGTCAAAAGGATAGTGGAGCTGGGCAAAAGGCATTGCCCCGGAATCGAACCAGCAGTCAATCACTTCCGGTACACGATGCATTTCCTTCCCGCAGACCGGACACTTTATGGTCACTTCATCAATATACGGACGATGAAGCTCAATCTCATCCGGGCAGTTACCGGACATTTCCTTTAATTCCGCAATACTTCCGACAGAATGCTGGTGCCCGCACTCACATTCCCAGATATTTAACGGGGTTCCCCAGTAACGGTTACGGCTGATTCCCCAGTCCTGGACATTCTCAAGCCAGTCTCCGAAACGTCCCTTGCCGATACTCTCCGGGATCCAGTTGATGGTGTTGTTATTGGCGATCAGATTCTCTTTCACGTCCGTCATCTTAATAAACCAGGATTCACGGGCATAGTAGATCAGAGGAGTATCACACCTCCAGCAATGAGGATAACTATGCTCAAAATTAGGAGCCTCAAAGAGAAGTTCCCTTGCTTCCAGATCCTTTAAGACCTCCGGATCCGCTTTCTTCACGAAAAGTCCGGCAAATGGCGTTGACTCGGCCATATTTCCCTTCTCGTCTACCAGCTGTACGAAAGGCATATCATATTTACGGCAGACTCTTGCATCATCCTCACCGAAAGCAGGCGCCGTATGAACCACTCCGGTACCATCCGTCAGCGTGACATAGTTATCACAGATTACATAGAAGGCTTTCTTATGCTGATTCGCAATCCCGTCTGCAGCACACTGGTAAAGAGGCTCATATTCCTTGTACTCCAGATCCTTCCCCTGGTAAGTTTCCAGCACCTCGTATGCTTTCTCTCCCTCTTTCGCCAGAGAACCAAGCACCGTATCCAGAAGCGCCTCTGCCATGTAATAAGTGTATCCGTCAATACATTTTACTTTCGCATATGTCTCTGTCGGATTCACACAGAGTCCCAGGTTAGAAGGAAGGGTCCATGGCGTTGTGGTCCACGCCAGAATATAGGCATCCTCGCCCTTGGCCTTGAACCGAACGATGGCAGAACGTTCTTTCACGTCCTTATACCCCTGAGCAACCTCCTGCGCAGAAAGTGGGGTCCCGCAGCGTGGACAATAGGGCACAATCTTAAATCCCTTGTAAAGCAGTCCCTTGTCCCAGATCTGCTTTAATGCCCACCACTCAGACTCGATAAACTCATTGTGGTAAGTGACATAAGGATTCTCCATATCCGCCCAGAAACCGACCGTACTGGAGAAATCCTCCCACATCCCCTTATATTTCCAGACACTTTCCTTACACTTGTCGATAAACGGTTCCAGACCATACTCCTCGATCTGCTCCTTACCGTCAAGTCCTAATGCTTTCTCAACCTCCAGTTCCACCGGCAGGCCGTGGGTGTCCCACCCCGCCTTTCTCGGAACCTCATACCCCTTCATCGTACGGTATCTGGGAATCATGTCCTTAATGACACGGGTCAGTACATGACCGATGTGGGGCTTGCCGTTGGCAGTCGGCGGGCCGTCGTAGAACATATAGAGTTCGCCGCCCTCACGCTCCTTCATACTCTTCTCAAAGATATGATTTTCTTTCCAGAACTTCTCGACCGCTTTCTCTCTGTCAACAAAATTCAGATCTGTTGAAACTTTCTTATACATACAATCCTCCTTTGCAGCATACCTGATAAAAAATGTGCATACCCGGGCGAAAAAAAACTTCCGTCCAGAATAGGACGGAAGCTGACGCTCACGCTTATAAACCACCTAAACATACCAACATATGTCTTCTCTGTAACGGGAGAAATCCGTCAGCATCTACTCAATCCCGCTGTCCTTGTACAGGCACAGCATCTTTCGACAACTGCAGCTCAGAAGTGATATTCGTACATCCCTTACTTGCACCAGGCTTACACCATCCCCGGCTCGCTGTACCTTTCCGGTATGTCTTACTGTCTCCGTCAACGCTTTCTCTGTGTGGGTTTTATTATAGTCAAAACACCGGACATCGTCAAGAGTTTTTTATTTTTTCTTCCTTTTCTTTCCCCTTCTCTTACTGTCAAGAAGCAGCTTCACCAACACTGCCGACAGGACAACGAACAGGACTCCGGCAGCGCCCAGGAAACACTTTTTCAGAATCTGCCGGTTTACAGTCATCCCGGATTTCTTGTCTTTCCCGCTTTCTTCATCGCCCTTCCTGGCACTCTTCTTCTCCTGCTCTTCTGCCGCCTTCTGCTTGTCCAGATATGACTGACTCAGCACTGCCCGGACAGACCCTGCCGGACTGCCCTTATAACTGTAAACCAGCAGCCCTTCATCCGCCGTATCCTCATCCGGCACAATCTCCATCTCCAGATCCTTAAACTCTGCGCCCGCAGGCACCACAATATTCTTCTCGTCCAGGATCTGAGCCACATCCTCTGACTTCTCATTCGCAGCCGGAAGTTCCTTACGGAAATTGGCAAACCCGTATTCCAGCAGGTTCCGGGTATCCGGGTAGACATTGGCCCCATGCGTCTTCAGCACCACGCATACAAGCTGCATAGATCCGTTATCCGCCATCGTCACCAGCGTTGACAGCGCCTGATCTGTATACCCCGTCTTCCCGCCAACGGCATACTCGTAGTAATACGCATTTCCCTCCTTCAGCATCTTATGCTTCTGTTGGAAAATATGCTCCTCCGTTGTCTCAGATGCGGGAATCGTGTAATTCATTGTCTGCACAATATTAAAAAACTCCGGATGTGAAAACAGCTCCCGTCCGATCAGCGCCATATCTCTGGCACATGTATAATGGTTGTCATCATGCAGTCCATGGGGATTCATAAAATTAGAATTCTCTCCTCCAAGTTCCCTGCACCGTGCATTCATCTGTTCCAGAAACCAGGCATAATCATGCCCTGCATTCTTCCCCACGTTCTCAGCAACCGCATACGCCGCTTCATTTGCCGAGGCCAGAAGCGTTGCATATAATGCCTGTTCCAGGGTAATCTGGTTTCCTTCCTTCATTCCGATATAGGCGTCTCCCGGTTCCAGAAACGCCAGGCTTTCATGTGAAAATACAACCGGATCCGCAAATTCCCCGTTCTCGAACGCCACCAGCGCCGTCAAAAGCTTCGTAATGCTTGCCGGAAAATGATGCTCATCAATGTTCTTGGCATACAGAATGGCTCCCGACTCCACTTCCATGACGACAGCCGCCTCACCGTAAGTTCCCGGCCCCTGGGGCCACCCCTCTGTCTCATTGGACTGAACCGGCATTGCATAGACCGCATCCAGTTCCTGCTGAAGCTTCTCTTCCTCTGTAAGTTCCACCTGCCCCTCTGCGGGGGGCGCCTCTCCTTCCCCTGCCTCGGCGGCAGACGCAGACACTCCCGCACATATCCAGAGGATTGCCGCCAGAGCGGCAATCCCCTTCCATTTTCTTCTCTTCATCTCTATTTGACTTCATCCTCTTTTTTCAGATAATAGAATCCAAAAGCCGGAATATTCACGCCTCTGGCTTCCATCTTCTTGCCAGAGACCAGATCCACGTACATGCCGTCCTCTTCATTGATCCATGCCGTCTTATCATATTCACTGAAATTAAACAGCCCGATCAGCTTCTCGCCTTCAAAATATCTTCCGATACACAGAACGCCCGCCTCCCAGGTCTCTATGGTCCAGGTATCTGCATTGGACACAAAGACCTTCTCAGACTTACGGATCTTCTCCAACTGTCCCAGCTTCTGGAATACCTTTCCTTCCACTGTATCTGGATCAGAAATATTCTCAGCTAAATCCCACCTCATTGCTCCCCTGTGGATATAACGGGAATCTGCCGCCTTATGCGGATCTTCTTTATAAGTATAATCATTTACCTGGGCAATCTCATCCCCACTGTAAAGCACCGGAATCCCCGACTGCATAAACATGTAGGCATGAAGCATAACATCCTTCTGGATTGCCCTTTCCATGGCTGCGGCATCCTGCTCAAAGCCAGCCTTCTCAATTCCGCACATCGATGCAGTCGTACCGCAGAACCTTGCATCACCTGTAACCGGATCCGCATTATACAACTCGCCCCGGCTGGTACTCTCGCCTACATATCCCTGGAAATAATCGTTCAGATACTGCTTATGCGGACGCTCCCGGATTCCTTCCCTGGCAAGAGAACCGTAATCCAACCCCCATCCGATATCATCATGACAGCGCAGATAATTCAGGAATACATACTCCTTAGGCAGACGGTTGACAATATCAAGCTGCTGCCGCAGAAGCCCTACATCCCTTGTTGCCACGGTATGCCAGGTTGTGGCCATGGTCGTCACATTATAAAGCATGTGGCATTCCGGCTTCTCTACTGTTCCAAAATAAGGAACGACCTTCTCCGGCTCCATTACCACCTCGCCAAGAAGCAGCACACTCGGGCAGACAATCTCGCCAATCATCCGCATCATACGGACAATGGTATGTACCTGCGGAAGATTCCTGCACTGTGTATACAGTTCTTTCCATATATAAGGAACCGCATCAATCCGGATAATATCAATTCCCTTGTTAGCCAGGAACAGGAAATTATACATCATCTCGTTAAATACTCTTGGATTCTTATAATTCAGATCCCACTGATACGGATAAAATGACGTCATAACAAAATGTTCCGCATCTGGAAGCCATGTAAAATTCCCCGGCGCCGTTGTCGGAAATACCTGGGGAACAGTCTTCTCATACTCAGCCGGAATCGAATAATTGTCAAAGAAGAAATATCTGCTCATGTACTCGCCGATTCCCTGCCTTGCCTTCTTCGCCCACTCATGATCTTCTGACGTATGGTTCATGACGAAATCCATGCAGACATTAATATCCTTCTTATGACACGCCGCCGTCAGACTCTCTAAGTCCTCCATCGTTCCAAGCTTCTCCTGCACCTTCCGGAAATCCGCCACTGCATAACCGCCGTCAGAGCGCCCTTCCACCGTATCCAGGAACGGCATCAGATGAATATAATTCACATTGCTCTTCTCAAGATAATCAAGTTTCGACTCTACGCCCTTCATGTTTCCGGCAAAATTGTCGATATAGAACATCATTCCCAGCATATCATTCTGCTTATACCAGTCTGGACGAGCCTCCCGGTTCTGATCAATCTCTTTCAGATCCTCATTACGTTCTTCATAAAAACGGTAAAGATTATCGCACAGTTCTGCAAACATCGAACCATTTCCGTATAACTCCATGTAGAGCCACTTCAGTTCATCGTGATGTCTCGCAAACCTCTTCTCATAAACGGCACGCCTCTCAGCCCTTCTGAGCGCCTGTTCGGCCTCCGCTTTCTCGGCTTCCTCTTTTCGTGCTGCCTCTTCGGCTTTCGCAGCTTCTTCTTTTCGTGCCGCCTCTTCGGCTTTCGCAGCTTCTTCTTTTTGCGCCGCCTCTTCGGCTTTCGCAGCTTCTTCTTTTTGCGCCGCCTCTTCGGCTTTCTCTGCTTTCTTTCCGCTTTCGCCGGACGTTTCTGCCTTCTTATCATCCCTGGCTTCACAAGACTCTTCGGCTTCCTCTTTCTTTCCTGCCTCGCAAGCCACCTTGGCTTCAGACGTCTTCTCTGCCGCATTCCCGCATTCTGACACTTCTTCTACGACACTTTCTGAAACCTCTTCTGCCGTCTTTACAGCTTCTTCCTCCTGAGTTTGCACTTTAACAGCTTCCATCTTCTCACTCTCCACCTTCGTTTCGACCACTTCCGCCTGCACCGCTACATTCTGTTCTGTCATATTCTGTTTTCCAATGTTCTTCTTTGCCGCAGCCTGCTTGCGTTCTTTTCTTGATTTCTTAGCCATAGTATTTCCTCATTCCATATATTTTCTCTTCAGATACACGACCGGGCAGATCCCGGCTGCCGGCAGGGCATAGTTAGCGCATCCAAAGGATATATACGAAGAAACCGTAACAATACCAGTTCCTTCCTGCCAATCATATTATACTAAAATAAATCAAAGGTGTAAAGTTCCGGGGCATTATTAAATCATCTTCTTATAATGTAATATCACTCAGCGTATCTGTCTCATAGTCATACCTGAGGATCTTCTTCTCTGAAAGTTCCTCAGCCTCTTCTGTCACATGACTCAGTTCATACACTAATGATGGCATCATGGAAAGCATCTGGGGGTTATCCTTACCTAAATATGCAAAATCATTATCACTGAATCCGATCAGCACTCCCGGACATTCATGAGTTTCACAAAACGTCCGAAGCAGCGGCTGATAAAGCGCCCCGGATGCACAGCGCTCCCTAAGAGAGCCTGTCACACACCACACCCTCTTCTCCTCACTTGCTCCTTCCATCGCTTTCACAATCCCTCTGATGACAGGAAGTTTGCTCTTATCATTGCAAAACTCTTCAAATTCCCGGAAATACTCGGAAAACGGAATAATCTCCGTCTTCATGATCGCAACCGTACTCTCTAAGACAGCCTGGAAGATTTCTTCTTCTGACATTCCCTCGCACTCTACATCTGCCGGACTCATATAAACCGGCTCAAATATGAGCTTTTCCATCAGTTCCGGGTCAAATATATAGTAGACCACAGAAAGACCCCATTGCGTCTCATACCGGTACACATCTGGTTCCAAAGGTTCTGTCTCCAGCTCCATCGTCAGTAATCCTAACTCGCTTCTTTTCAACATTGATTTTCTCCTTACATTTTTAATTGCGAAACCACTTAACCTTTTGTTATATCGACTATTTTACTACGTTACGACGACATTTGCCACATTATTATAGTCGAGATAAGACTATTTCATCATTAACTATTTTATTCTTTCTATAATGGAGAAAAGGTATGGTGATTAATATATGGTATTTGAAAACATCCGCAATTTACGTGAAGATAACGACAAGACGCAGAAAGAACTGGCCGATTACTTAAATATCAAACAGACCACTTATTCTAAATATGAATTAGGGAAAATTTACATTCCTATCGAAATGCTTATAAAACTGGCTGATTTTTATGATGTGTCCCTCGATTATCTGACAGGCAGAGATTCCAGGAAAAACAGAGAAGAGCAAAGGTGAACTGGCTTACGGAATTGTAAGCCAACTTGATAACCACTCATTTAAGTCTGTTTCCGGTAAGACTCTCATTATGGAAACTGTATTCTCAAACGTACTCATAACCATTCTTCTCTTATATTCCTAAATTCTTCATAAATTTCGTCTGGTTTTATGCATAAGCTAATTTTTATACTTCTACTCATTCTAACCAAACACTTGACAAGATTGGCATCGCACGGGCAGAACAGCGGAGCGTGAAAACGGAAGAATTCTATAGAAAAGCGGCCGCTTAGTTGCTATAATATATCTGAGCTGAACCTAAAGCAGAGAACAAGAACAGTACGTTCTGACGATTTTTACTATATTGATAAAACAGGGCTAATCAGGGATCTTCTTAATAACTGGGGAGAAGTGAATCTGTTTACCCGTCCCAGGAGATTTGGGAAAACGCTGAATATGAGTATGCTGGAACACTTTTTCTCACTGAAGGGGGATAAGCGTATTTTCGACGGATTGACTATTTCAAAGGAAACTGCGCTTTGCGAGGAATATATGGGAAAGTATCCGGTTGTATCCATTTCCCTGAAAGGAATTGATGCCATTAATTATGAAACGGCATTTCGGATGGGAGCCAGGGCTGTCAGACGGGCAGCGGGGGAAGTGCAGTATCTTCTGGAGAGCGATGCGTTAAGTGAAAGTGACAAACTGGAATATCAGAGCCTTTTGGATAGCGGCATGGACGAGGCAACATTTTGTGACAGTTTGAGGATACTGTCAGAAATGTTAGAGAAGCACCATAATAGCAAGGTTATCCTGCTGATAGATGAATATGATGTCCCATTGGCAAGGGCTCATGCGAACGGATACTATGACCAGATGATCTCCCTGATCCGGAGCCTGCTTGGAGAGGCGCTGAAGACGAACAACAGCCTGAAATTAGCGGTGCTGACCGGATGCCTTCGGATTTCAAAGGAGAGCATCTTTACCGGGCTTAATAATTTGAAAGTGCTGACAATTGCAGATGAGCGGTTTGATGAATACTTCGGTTTTACAGACAAAGAAGTGAAAGGACTTCTGGAGTATTATGGCGTAACGGATCATTATGAGGAAGTAAAGAGATGGTATGATGGTTACCAGTTTGGAAATGTAGAAGTGTACTGTCCGTGGGATGTACTGAACCATTGCGACAGGATTAGAAGCGTGCCTTATGTACAGCCAGAAAATTATTGGATCAACACCAGCAGCAATGATGCGGTGAAACGGTTTATAGAAGAGTCGGCAAATGCTGCGACCAAACGGGAGATTGAGCGTCTGGTGGCAGGGGAAGTCATTACAAAGGAAATCCATCAAGAACTCACGTATGCGGAAGTTTACCAGTCTATTGATAATATCTGGAGCCTGCTCTTTACCACCGGGTATCTGACCCAGCGAGGGAAAGCGGAAGGCAGGCAGATGAAACTGGCGATCCCCAATCTGGCAGTCCGGGATATTTTTGTGAGGCAGATCATGGAGTCCTTTAAAGAGAATGTCCGGGAAGACGGTGATACGCTGAACCTTTTCTGTGATGCCCTGCAAAATGGGAATGCAGAAAGTGTGGAAAAGATATTTACGGAATATTTAAGGAAGACCATCAGTATCCGGGATACAGCAGTAAAAACAGATATGAAAGAGAACTTTTACCACGGGATTCTCTTAGGAATTCTGGGAGTGAAGACACGATGGGGACTATCTTCCAACCGGGAAATGGGAGAGGGCTATGCGGATATCCTTGCAGAACCGGATACCGGGGATATGGGGATTATCATAGAAGTAAAATATGCCCATGACGGATGTCTGGACGGGGCATGTAAAGAAGCCTTGAATCAGATAGAATATACAAAGTATGAAGATGACCTTGAAGATGATGGGGTAGAAACTATCTTGAAATATGGGATTGCCTGCTATAAAAAGCGGTGCAGGGTGATGTTGACAGAAAAACAGACAAAAAAGAGTTTGGCGTTAATCCAGTGACGTTTTGCAAAGGACTTTTTAATCAAATTCACAAAAAAATTTATATTTCAGAGCAAAAAAATAGAGCCAGGAACTTTTTTTTAGATTCCTGGCTCATTAGTGCCATTTACATATTCTGGTCTGTTTTCAATTTTCTCACTTCATCAACTGAAAGGCCAACAAATTCCGCAATTTTTTCAAGCGTTATTGTTCCATCTTCCAGCATTTTCTTTGCAACATTTATCATTCCTTCTTTCAATGTCTGATTCCTCATATCTTCCATAGCACGGCACATAATCTCGATTCCCTCCTTGCTCTCTTTGAAAAATCTCACCCTGTCCGCCAGTGTCCCATAGTACATATCCGCTGCGTCTGTGCAGGAGAAGTCATGCATTAACTTCCCAATCGGTGTATCTCCACGGTAAGCGCCATTTACATACAGTATGTGCGAACCGTCCTCATTTGTGGCTGTATTAATGGAAAAGTTCTCAATAGTCCTTTGGTGTAAGCTTCCCATGTATAGCTCCTTCTTTGGCTTCTGCGGTTCAGCCACTTAAACAGCAACATCTTTGTATTGTGCAGATACAGGCATATTTCCTCCATGTTATCTGTCACTCCATAATACTGGTAATGTCCTCTTAGTTTGGCATTTACCATCCTGAATATCCATTCCAGCGGCATATCCCTGT
>CAJULU010000044.1:25770-37430 GCA_910587575.1 uncultured Dorea sp. | reverse complement strand
GTGTGTTGACAAAGTCAGAAGAGAGTGCTATTTTATTACTAGAGTTTTTTAGCACTCTCTTTTTGTGAGTGCTAACAAATAATAGAGATCATTAAAGGAGGCATAAATTATGAAGTTAGTACCATTAGGAGACAGAGTTGTATTAAAGCAGTTGGTTGCAGAAGAGACCACCAAGTCAGGAATCGTGATTCCCGGACAGTCCAAAGAAAAGCCTCAGCAGGCAGAGGTCATTGCAGTAGGGCCAGGCGGAACCGTAGATGGAAAAGAAGTGAAGATGAATGTGTCAGTGGGTCAGAAGGTAATTTATTCCAAATACTCGGGAACGAATGTAGAGGTTGACGATGAAGAGTATATCATCGTGAAGCAGGATGATATTCTTGCAATCTGTGAGTAGGCAGTGATTTGTCCGTTAAGTGAAGAGTTTGTAAAGTAATAAAAATCATCATAGATTATAGGAGGCGTAATGAATCATGGCAAAGGAAATTAAATACGGCGCAGAGGCCAGAAGCGCACTGGAATCAGGAGTAAATCAGCTGGCGGATACAGTAAGGGTAACACTTGGACCAAAGGGACGCAACGTTGTTCTGGATAAGTCTTTCGGGGCACCGCTGATTACCAACGACGGTGTAACGATTGCAAAAGAGATCGAACTTGAGGATGCATTTGAGAATATGGGCGCACAGCTGATCAAAGAAGTTGCATCCAAGACCAATGACGTTGCCGGCGATGGAACGACTACGGCAACCGTTCTTGCACAGGCTATGGTGCATGAAGGAATGAAGAACCTGGCGGCAGGCGCCAACCCGATCATTCTGCGCAAGGGTATGAAGAAGGCCACGGATGCGGCAGTGGAAGCAATCGCAAAGATGTCCAGCAAGTTAAAGGATAAAGACCAGATTGCCAGAGTTGCAGCAATCTCAGCGGGCGATGACGGAGTAGGCGAGATGGTGGCGGACGCCATGGAGAAGGTTTCCAATGACGGTGTGATTACCATCGAAGAGTCCAAGACCATGAAGACAGAACTTGACCTGGTAGAAGGTATGCAGTTCGACCGCGGATATGTATCGGCCTACATGGCTACGGATATGGATAAGATGGAAGCAGTTCTGGAAGATCCGTATATTCTGATTACCGATAAGAAGATTTCCAATATCCAGGATATTCTTCCTCTGTTAGAGCAGATCGTACAGTCCGGCGCAAGACTTCTGATTATTGCCGAGGACGTAGAGGGTGAGGCTCTTACCACTCTGATCGTCAACAAGCTGCGTGGAACCTTCAATGTGGCGGCAGTGAAGGCGCCTGGATATGGCGACAGAAGGAAAGAGATGCTGAAGGATATCGCAATTCTGACAGGCGGCCAGGTAGTGTCTGACGAGCTGGGAATGGATCTGAAAGAGACAACCATGGAGCAGTTAGGACGTGCCAAGTCTGTAAAGATTCAGAAGGAGAATACCGTGATCGTTGACGGCCTGGGCGACAAAAAGGAGATTTCTGACCGTGTTGCACAGATCAAGATGCAGATTGAAGAGACGACTTCTGATTTCGACAGAGAGAAACTGCAGGAGAGACTTGCCAAACTGGCAGGCGGTGTTGCGGTTATCCGCGTAGGCGCTGCAACCGAGACGGAGATGAAGGAAGCAAAGCTTCGTATGGAAGATGCACTTGCAGCCACGAGAGCGGCAGTAGAAGAAGGAATTATCGCAGGCGGCGGTTCCGCATATATCCATGCAGCCAAAGAGGTTGCGGCTCTGGCAGAAAGCTTAAGCGGAGATGAGAAGACTGGCGCCAATGTGGTACTCAAAGCGCTGGAATCCCCGTTATTCCACATTGCAGCCAATGCAGGACTGGAAGGTTCAGTGATTATCAACAAGGTAAAAGAGTCTGCTCCCGGTGCAGGATTTGACGTGCTGACAGAGCAGTATGTAGATATGGTAGAGAGCGGAATCCTTGATCCGGCGAAGGTGACAAGGAGTGCACTGCAGAATGCTACAAGCGTAGCTTCCACACTGCTGACAACAGAATCCGTTGTTGCCAATATTAAGGAAGAGGTTCCGCCAATGCCGGCAGGTGCAGGCGGCGGAATGGGTATGATGTAAGCCGGAAGACGGATTTTGAGAACTCCTGGGAAAAGGGAGTTCTCTTTTTCTCTTACCGTGCAGATTTCATTTTCGTCAAAAGAGCTTTCCCTGGTATCGCTTTTGCATCCCAGGCAGGACGGTTGCACTGTCCGGCAAGGTATGATACAATAGAAATCACAATACAGGGTATGGAGTCGTAAGCCAGCCCAATAAAGACTACGGAGGAGTAGAGGATGAACGATTTTTATACAGAACAGCTGGTAAAGAAGCAGACAGATATGAAGGATATTCTGATCAAGGCGGTACTGGTTTCGGCGACGATTGTCTCGTTTCTGATTATTCTCATGTACCCGGTGGGGCTGATCCTGCCGCTGCTTATGATTGTACTGGACGTATTCATGTTCCGGCGGCTTAACGTGGAGTATGAATATATGTTCCTGAACGGGGAACTGGATATTGACAAGATCATGAACAAGGCAAAGAGAAAGAGCCTGTTTTCCGCCAATGTGGCAGATATGGAACTTCTTGCTCCTGCTGATTCTGCAGAACTTGGCCAGTACCGGAATGCACGGACGCTGGATTTCAGTTCTCATACAGGCCAGAGGAAGGTGTATGCACTGGTGCTGTCCGGCCAGGGAGAGACGAAGAAGGTACTTTTTGAGCCGAATGAAACAATTATAGAAGGTTTCTATATGCTTGCACCCCGGAAGGTGATACGTTAAGGGAATGATAAGAAGTCTGAAAAAAGTCTCGGAAAAGTATAAAAAATCAGTTGACAAATGCTATCATAATTAGTTATGATAGCATTTAATATATAGAGACAGCATTACGAATTCAAAGAGAAAGAGAGGAAAGATAATCATGGGAAAGATAATCGGAGAAGGCATTACATTTGATGACGTTCTGTTAGTACCGGCTTATTCAGAAGTGGTTCCTAATCAGGTAGACCTTTCAACTTATCTGACAAAGAAGATTAAGCTGAACATACCGATGATGAGCGCAGGGATGGATACGGTTACAGAGTATCGTATGGCGATTGCCATTGCGCGCCAGGGGGGAATCGGTATCATCCATAAGAATATGTCCATTGAGAGTCAGGCGGAAGAGGTGGACAAGGTAAAGCGTTCTGAGAACGGAGTCATTACAGATCCATTCTATCTGTCGCCGGAGAATACGCTGGAAGACGCCAACAATCTGATGGGGAAGTTCAGGATTTCCGGTGTCCCGGTTACAGAGAACGGGAAGCTTGTAGGCATTATTACCAACCGTGATTTAAAATTCGAAGAAGATTTCTCTAAAAAGATCAAGGAGTCCATGACTTCCGAAGGTCTGATCACAGCCCGTGAAGGGATTACATTGGAGGAAGCCAAGACCATTCTTGCCAGGGCAAGGAAGGAGAAGCTTCCGATCGTAGATAAAGATTTCAATTTAAAAGGTCTGATTACAATTAAAGATATTGAGAAGCAGATTAAGTATCCCCTGTCTGCCAAGGATTCACAGGGACGGCTTCTGTGCGGGGCTGCAATCGGAATTACCGCAAATTGTCTGGAACGGGCACAGGAGCTGGTGAACGCCAAGGTGGACGTGGTGGTAATGGATTCTGCCCACGGACATTCTGCCAACGTGATCCGCACGGTGGATATGGTGAAGTCGAAGTTCCCGGATCTCCAGGTGATTGCCGGAAATGTGGCAACAGGCGAGGCGGCAGAGGCTCTGATCAAGGCCGGTGTGGATGCCGTGAAGGTAGGAATCGGACCGGGTTCCATCTGTACCACCCGTATTGTGGCAGGAATCGGTGTTCCGCAGATTACGGCGGTCATGGACTGCTATGAGGCAGCGGACAAGTATGGAATCCCGATCATCGCTGACGGCGGCATCAAGTATTCGGGAGATATGACGAAGGCCATTGCGGCAGGAGCCAACGTGTGTATGATGGGAAGCATATTTGCCGGATGTGACGAGAGCCCGGGAACCTTTGAACTGTTCCAGGGAAGAAAATACAAAGTGTACCGGGGCATGGGTTCCATTGCTGCCATGGAGAACGGAAGTAAGGACCGTTATTTCCAGTCGGATGCCAAGAAGCTGGTTCCCGAAGGCGTGGAAGGACGCGTGGCCTACAAGGGGACGGTGGAGGATACGGTATTCCAGTTAATGGGCGGTCTG
Source organism: uncultured Dorea sp. (assembly GCA_910587575.1). Lineage (GTDB taxonomy): Bacteria > Bacillota > Clostridia > Lachnospirales > Lachnospiraceae > Sporofaciens. Next base: position 33,189 of record CAJULU010000044.1, on the reverse strand, counting down.
CGGTCCGGTATGGGATACTGCGGCGCACATACCGTACAGGAACTGAAGGAGAACGGAAAGTTTGTGAAGATTTCTGCAGCTTCCTTAAAAGAGAGTCATCCCCATGACATACATATTACCAAAGAGGCGCCCAATTACAGTGTTGACGAGTAGAAGGCAGCAACGGTTCATAGATGAATAGAGAAAGGGTCAGAACATGAGAAGTGATTTTGGAACAACGGCAAAGGGAGAACGGGCCGCACTGTATACGATGAAGAATCAGAACGGCATGGAGATTGCAGTCACTGATTACGGCGCCATACTGGTAAAAGTCCTGGTCCCGGATAAGGACGGAAAGCTTAAGGACGTGGTTCTGGGCTACGATGACGTGAGGGGATACGAGTGCGGAACCCTTTATTTCGGGGCAACGGTAGGAAGAGTGGCGAACCGGATCGGAGGCGGTGAATTTGAACTGAATGGAAAGACTTATACGCTGACGAAGAACGACAATCAGAATACACTCCACGGTGGAACCGATTACTATGATAAGCGGATGTGGAAGGTAGAGGAGGCGGATGACAGCCATATAAGCCTTGGGCTTCACAGTTCTGACGGTGACCAGGGATTTCCGGGAGAGGTGGACATCCATGTGACTTACACCCTCACCAGAGACAATGAGGTGAAGATCCACTATTATGCAGTGCCTGGAAAGGATACTCTGCTGAATCTTACGAATCACAGTTATTTTAATCTGTCCGGCCATGACTCGGGTCCGGTTCTTGACCAGGAGGTCATGATCTGTGCCGATGCATTTACCAGGGCGGATGAAGAGTCGGTTCCTACGGGCGAACTGGTTCCGGTAGAGGGAACGCCTATGGATTTCCGTATGGCGAAACCCATAGGCCGGGAGATTCAGGCGGATTATGAGGCGCTGGATTTCGGACAGGGCTATGACCATAACTGGGTGATCGGCGGAAAGGGATACCGTCAGGCCGCCTCCATGTATTCCGGGCAGTCCGGGATTGAGATGAAGGTGTTCACCGACCTTCCGGGAATGCAGTTCTATACGGGCAATTTTATTGAGCGGGAAAATGGAAAGGGAGGCGTCATTTACCGGAGACGCCAGGGAGCCTGTTTTGAGACCCAGTATTTCCCGGATGCAGTACATAAAGAGCAGTTTGAAGGTCCGGTTATCAAGGCACAGGAAGCTTATGATACCACAACGGTCTATCAGTTTCAGTTAAAATAACCCCGTCCCTTATAAGGGGCTGCCGGGAAGGGTTCTGTTTTCCGGCAGCCTCTTTCTGACTGTATTCTGGGGAAATGGATGTCAAAACAGTTCTTCATAAATTTCTAAGGAATTTTTTACGAAAACATAAATAGTATATGTTATGATAGGAACAGAATACAAAACGGAGAAAGACATGAAGAAAAAAAAGAAAAGAAGCCGAAGAAAAATTACCAACATACAGAAGAGGAGAAAGATTCAGCGCAGCCTGTGGACCGGGCTGCTGGTTCTTGTGATCCTTCTGCTGGTTCTTCTGCTGATCAGGATCTTTAAACCCGCCTGGCTTTCCGGAAAGTATGTGGAACGGGAGGGAGAGAAGATCGAGGCGGTGGAGCCGGAGATTGACGTGGAACTGCTGACGGTGAATCCATATTCCAGGCCAGGCCAGCCCACCAGCAGGATTACGGGGATCGTGATGCATTATACGGCGAATCCGGGGGCGTCGGCCATAGATAACCGGAATTATTTCGAAGGCCTGAAGGACACCCATACCACCCAGGCAAGCAGTAATTTCATTATCGGGCTGGAAGGGGAGATCATCCAGTGTGTGCCTACCTGGGAGGTGGCATACGCTTCCAATGACCGCAACATTGACACCGTGTCCATTGAGTGCTGCCACCCGGACGAGACGGGAAGATTCAATGATGAGACCTACCGGTCCATGGTGCAGCTCTGTGCGTGGCTGTGTATGAAATTCGACCTGAAGGAGGACGACATTATCCGCCACCATGACGTGACCGGAAAGATCTGTCCTAAGTATTTCGTGGAGGATGAGGAGGCTTGGAAGAAATTTAAGAAGGACGTAGGAACAACGCTGGCAGATTTCCAGGAAGGGAAATCTGCCAGCGCTGCTGAAAGGGAAATCTTATCTTTTTTACAGATAACCAAGCCGCTCCAGGGTATTTAATACCATGTGCCGGCCGGCATCCGTTCCGTCAATAATCCGTCTTGCACGGACAGAATCGCCGATATTCAGCACTTCCACATCTTCTCCGGCGAAACCTTCCTCGATTGCGGAATAGACCGGGGCAAAGGCTTTCATGCCAAGGCAGACGAAGCCGTAATCAAAGGGAAGTTCTTCTTCTTTTCCGTCATATTTTACCAGAAAGGAATGCGGATTCACTTTCATCAGGGCAGTGTTGACCATCTGCCTTACCTGATGTTTCTCCATACATTCTTTCATGTTCGAAGCAGAAGAAGCGTCCAGGCCGTTGCCGATTGCGGGAAGCATTTCGATAATGGTTGTCTCTGCCCCCCGGGGCGCAAAGAATTCTACCACGTCAAGCCCTACGGCGCCCCCGCCTACAACGACGACTTTCCGGCCGGTCAGATCTTCGGGGTAATTCCCGATATTTTTAATCATATCGAGAATCGAATATACGGCCGAGCCGCCGCTGTTCAGGTTCTCGTGAAGTCCTTCAATCGGAGGGAGTAAAGGAACGGAACCTGTGGCGTTGACTACGATATCAGGCTGGTATTCTCTGATCATGTCAACGGTGGTTTCTACACCTGTATGAATCGTGAGATTCTCAAGAGAACCTGCCCGGTAGGAAAGGTATGCCGGGAAATCGGCCAGCCGTTTCTTGGCAGGGATCTTTGAAATCTCTACGGAGAGTCCGCCGATGTAATCCTTCTTTTCCAGAAGGGTGACGGTACACCCCACTTCGGCAGCCGTGCATGCGGCTTCCAGGCCGGCGGTTCCGGCGCCCACCACTACTACGCTGCAGGGCTTCTGAATGGTTTTCTTCTTATAAGCCTCACCGTCGGTCAGATCGGGATTGATGGTACAGCGCAGAGGCTTGTTGCCGCCGATCCGGTTGCCTGCGCATCCGACGTTACAGGAGATACATTTTCTTATGGTGCGCACATCGCCGTATTCTGCCTTGTTGCACCAGTCGGGGTCTGCGATCAGTCCCCGGCCCATTCCGATTATGTCGGCATCGCCCCTTGTCAGGATGTCTTCCGCTACCTGGGGATTGCGGATATTTCCCATGGTGACGGCTGGTTTGCCGAATCTGTCCCGGACGGCCTTTGCCATATAAGAACGCCATCCGTCCGCCAGGTAATTGGTGTCAATCTGATACTGAATGCTGGGATTCAGTGCAGCGGAGGCATCGAACAGGTCAATCTCGTCATTGAGATATTCCAGATAACCAAGACAGTCCTCCACCGTGTTGCCTCCTTCGACCAGCTCGTCTACGCTGAGGCGGAGAGAGATGGGAATTCTCGGACCTACTGCTTTTCTGACCTGGTCGATGACCATGCGGCAGAAACGTGTGCGGTTTTCAGCGCAGCCGCCGAATTCATCGGTACGGTCGTTCATGGTAGGCGAAAGGAACTGGCTGATAAGGTAAGAATGTCCGGCATGGATTTCTACCAGGTCAAAGCCTGCATTGACCGCCCGTTTTGCGGCAGCGCCGTAGTCCCTGGCAATGCTTTCCAGTTCTTCCCTGCTTAAGGGGCGGGGAATCTCGCCGCCCGGCCTGGAAGGCAGGGTGGAAGAGGATACCGGCTGCATGCCGGTCCGGGAACTCATGGCAGAGGCGCCGGCATGGTTGAGTTGGACGCCCATACATGCGCCGTGGCGGTGGCAGGCTTCCGTCATGGTAAAGAGCCTGGGAATATAGCAGTCCTTATCCAGACGGAGCTGGGTGGTCCCGTTGGAGCCTTCGGGGTATTTTACACAGACATTTTCTACAATAATAAGGCCTGTGCCGCCCCGGGCGCGTAACTCGTAATACCTGATGTGTTCATCGGTCAGTTCACCGCCGGGTCCGGCAAAATCACTGCCCATGGGCATCATGGCTACCCGGTTTTTCAAGGTCACGCCTCTTAATGAAAGCGGGGAAAAGACGTGTGGAAAGTTGTTTTTCATTGTGGTTTCCTCCATTTGTTTCTTTCTGTGTATATGACGATATGTATCCTTAACTTTACCTTCCGTAAAGAACGGATCTCTTCTATAAAAAATTATAAAATGGAAAGGAGGGGAAAACAAATTCCTGTTTCTGCCGGAGTTGATAGATTCTGTCTATGGATTTTTCTGTCTATGGATTTCTGTCTGTGGATTTCTTAAAAAATTCTTGCGAAACCAAAGGTTTGCTGATATAATACACGGGTATATGACGATGATCTGAATGAACCCTGCGGCGGTGTGCCGTAATAAAAGTCAGCAGAGACAGGAGAGAAAAAGCGATGAACGATTTGGAAAAATACAGGGAACAGTTAGGACTGTGTGACGATAAGATTATTGATGCGCTGGTGGAACGCAACTCTGTGATAGAGAAGATTATGTCATATAAGGAAGAGTATGGAATGCCGATTCTCCAGCCTAAGCAGGAGGAGAAGCAGAAGGCAAGGCTTGAGGAAAAACTTACGGGCAACAGCTACAGAGACGAGATTTTCGATGTCTTCCGATGTATCTTAAAGAACAGCAAGAGGATCCAGGCAAGGAAGCTTTTTGATTATAATATTGTTCTGATCGGCTTCATGGGTGCAGGCAAGAGCACAGTTTCCGATTACTTAAGCACCATGTTCGCCATGAAGATTGTGGAGATGGATCAGGTGATTGCAGAGCGGGAGCAGATGAGTATTCCGGACATTTTCGCCACTTATGGAGAAGAATATTTCCGTGACCTGGAGACCGGGCTTCTTGTGGAGATGCAGTCGCAGAAGAACACGGTCATTTCCTGTGGAGGCGGAGCGGCCTTAAGAGAGCGTAATGTGGCAGAGATGAAGAAGAACGGAAGAGTGGTGCTTCTGACCGCAAGCCCGGAGACGATCTTTGACCGGGTGAAGGACGGTGACGACCGTCCGGTACTGAATGGCAGGAAGAATGTGAATGGAATCTCGGAACTGATGGAGCAGCGGCGTGAGAAATACGAGGCGGCGGCAGACATCGTGATCAACACGGATAACAAGACGGTGCTCGAAGTGTGCGAGGAACTGGTGCAGCGTCTGACGGAGATGGAAGAGTAGAATGTTTGATATGTTTTTTCCCGACAGGTATGTGGCTTCCACATATGTCATTGATTTTGAACAATTATATGAAGAAGGTTACAGAGGGCTGATCTTTGATATTGACAACACCCTGGTGCCTCACGGCGCACCGGCTGACGCCAGGGCGCTGGCCCTGTTCGGACGCCTGAAGAACATCGGCTTTAAGTGCTGTCTGATCTCCAACAACCAGGAGCCAAGGGTACGGATGTTTAACAGGGACATCCAGGTGGATTATGTCTGTAATGCCCATAAGCCTTCCACGAAGAACTATGTGAAGGCCATGGAGATCATGGGAACAGACCGGAGTAATTCCCTGTTCATCGGCGACCAGCTTTTCACGGACGTATGGGGGGCGAAGCGGGCCGGCATCGGCAATATCCTTGTGAAACCCATCCACCCGAAAGAGGAAATCCAGATTGTGCTCAAGCGTTATCTGGAGCGGATTGTGCTGTATTTCTATAAGAGAAGAAGTTTGTAAAGAAAAAAGGTTGAAAAAAGACGGAATCTATTATAGAATGAGAAAAGACATATGGCTAAGGAGGAATGATAGAATGGCAGATGCTTATATTGAGAAGGGTACGACCTATGAGATTGACGGGAAGGTGTATGAATGTCTGGAGTTCTTACATGTAAAACCTGGAAAGGGTTCTGCGTTTGTCCGTACAAAGTTAAAAGACGTGATCAACGGCGGCGTGGTAGAGCGTACGTTTAACCCGTCCAAGGACGTTCTGAAAAAGGCGTTTATTGAGAGAAAGGAAGTGCAGTATTTGTATAATGACGGAGGATTGTACTACTTTATGGATATGGAGACATTTGAACAGACACCGGTAGGAGCGGATGATGTGGGAGATGCCTTGAAGTTCGTGAAAGAGAATGAAGTGGTTTCCATGAAGTCTTACCAGGGGAAGGTGTTTGCAATCGAACCGCCATTCACGGTGGAACTTCTGATTACAGAGTCCGAACCGGGCGTGAAGGGGAACACTGCAACAGGCGCAACGAAGCCGGCGATTGTTGAGACTGGCGCCCAGGTTATGGTTCCGCTGTTCGTGGAACAGGGAGAGAAGATTAAGATTGATACCCGTACAGGCCAGTATCTTTCCAGAGCGTAGTTTTTGTACTGCACAATTAACAGGTTGTGCTGTCGAAAAAAGAAGAAATATGTCATACGAAAAGCCTTGCAATCCCAGCAGGGCTTTTTTATAATAAGTTTACCATAATATTTCAATCATTTTCTTATTTTTCAGAGGCAGGGTTCCTGCCGGTATCCACAAAAAAGAGTAACAGGTATTCAAGGAAAGAAAGGAGAGTAATGACTTATTTTCAGTTTGTTCATGCGGTAGAAATGAAGGTGAAGGAGTGTGCTGCAGAGGATCTTTCGGTATACGTCCACTCGGCGGTAAAGAATAACGGAACAAGGCGGCATGGTCTGACCATTGCAAAGGAGGACGTCAACATCTTTCCCACGATCTATCTGGAAGAATACTACCGGCGGTTTCAGAGCGGCATTTCCCTGGAACGCATTGCGCAAGAGATTCTGAACCTGTACAGAGAGGTACGTTTCCAGCATTCCTTTGAAAATGGATTCCTTAAGGATTACCAGCAGATTAAGGGAAAGATCGTCTATCATCTGGTGAACCGCGAGGCGAACCAGGAACTGCTTGAGGAGGTGCCTTATGAAGAGTATCTGGATCTGGCGGTCATCTATTATGTGCTGCTGGAAGTGAATCCCTACGGAATGGCGTCCCTGCTGATCCGGGACGGGCATCTGGAGCTGTGGGACGTGACGGCCAGGGAGGTTGCCTGCGAGGCGCACAGGAATACCAGAAGACTGCTTCCCTATGAGTTCAGGACCATGAGTGCACTGTTAGAAGAACTGTCGGTCATCGGCGGGGAAGACAGTGAGAACGGGGAAGACGGTGAGAACGGGGAAGACGATGGAAAAGAATTCATGTATGTGCTGAGCAACCGGATCCGCAGTTATGGAGCGGCGGCAATCCTGTATGAGAATCAGCTTGAGGGAATCGGAGCCTATCTTGAGGAGAACTATTATATGCTTCCAAGCAGTGTGCACGAGGTGATCATTGTGCCGGAGAGCGCTGTTCCCGGGAAGAAGGAACTGGATATTCTGGTGGCAGACGTGAATGAGGCACAGGTAG